>NZ_JAFCTR010000019.1:0-90003 GCF_049896125.1 Pararhizobium sp. DWP1-1-3 | reverse complement strand
CGAGTATTCCCTTGAGAACCGTGGAAGACTACCACGTTGATAGGCCGGGTGTGGAAGTGCAGCAATGCATGAAGCTTACCGGTACTAATCGTTCGATTGGCTTGATTGTTCTCATTGCTTATGTTCATCGAAGATGAACCATAAGCCATCTGTTTTGTCCTCACGCTGTCGCCGCAAGGCGGCTGCGCTGCGGACGGCGCGCCAAACGATTGGCGACGCGCTCTGCGCTTGCGGCCTGTGGCCGGAACGCGAGCAACAAAACGTGTTCAAAAATATAAGAAAGGGGGTTTCCCTCGCCAGCTTCTCATTTTGGTTTTACCCCGCATCTGCGGTGTTAAAATCGCTCTGGCCGGTGTCGCCTCCTTTTGGAGGTGTCCGTATGGCCAGCACGGCTGCCCTTCGAGCGACGAGCGAGAAGGATAAGCTAGCCGTGCAAACTAAGAGCGAGATTTACACCTGCACTGCAGGTGTAAATCTTGCCCTTAGTTGACCTGGTGGTTATTGCGGGGTGGCTGCACCCGTTCCCATTCCGAACACGGCCGTGAAACGCCCCTGCGCCAATGGTACTCCGTCTTAAGACGCGGGAGAGTAGGTCGCTGCCAGGTCTGCTAAAGGCAAGAAAAATACCAAATACACACTCTTCTCCGAACAAACGCCGGCCCAGCCGATAAAACAGGCCGCCCTCAAGCGGCCTTTTTGCTTCGGTAAGATAAACCGGAAACTGAAATGAAGGGACGTCGCTGCTCAAAATGAGCTAAGCGTTCCAAGAAAACAATACGCAGGCAACTCCCTGCGTAAGCGACATTCGGCAAAGCCGAATGCGCTGCAAAGGGCAAAAGCCCTTCGGACTTTCGCCAGCGCGATTTTGCTGGCGCAAAACGCTGATAACGCGACAAATCCCGAAAGGGATTTGCACGGTTCTGACATTCTGCCGCGCAGAATGCAGAGATACACAGACGCGATTTTGCTAACGCAAAACGCTGGTAACGCGACAAATCCCACAGGGATTTGCACGGATAACGCGGGGTGGAGCAGCCCGGTAGCTCGTCAGGCTCATAACCTGAAGGCCGCAGGTTCAAATCCTGCCCCCGCAACCAAATCGATACGAAAAACACACAAAAAGCCCGCCATCCGGAAACGGAGGCGGGCTTTGCTGCGTTCGCGAACGTGAAATGTCCGCTATCGACTTGCACCGTCGGCAATTGCCTCGTCGGCCTCCTGGGTTCTCATCTCGGTTTCTTCGTTTCTGAGCTCCACCCCGGTAGATACTCTTTTCACGGGACTACGATCTGCGGCTCGGTCACCGCATACGCAGCATGAAAGCCGCACTGCAACTTGTCCCTGATAATGCGAATGCGCCCCCGCCTTTTAAAGCAGGTTGCGGTTTACCTGATTCAGGATTCTCAAAGTTGGTGATTTGTGATTCAAGTGGCCCATGGAAGGAGAACGACCATGGGCAAGCCGCATCCGATCGAGTTGCGTGGGCGTGTTGTTGCGTTTGTCGAGGAAGGTAATAGTCATCGGGAAGCCGCCCGACATTTCCGGGTTTCGCCGAGATTTGTGAACAATATGGTGATCCTGAAGCGGGCGTCCGGTGCGCTTGCGCCTGCTCGGCAGGGGCATCTGGGCGGCGGCAAGCTGGCGGGACATGAAGAATGGGTTCGTTCACGCCTGGCAGAGAACGGCGATCTGACGCTGAACGAATTGTGCGTCGCTTTGGCAGGGCGTGGTGTCTTGGTCGATCGCTCGACAGTCAGCCGTCTTCTGCATCGGCTGGGGCTCAGCCATAAAAAAAGCCTGCAGGCAGCCGAGCAGTTGCGGCCGCAGATCGCCCGCGCGCGTGATCTCTGGATCACCCGGCGCAAGCGGTTCTTCAACAAAGCATTGGGGCAGTTGATCTTTATCGACGAGACCTCGACCAATACGAAGTTGACCAAGCGAACGGGATGGTCGCCAAGGGGAAAGCGCTATCGTACCCATGCACCGTTCGGCTCGTGGAAGACCCAGACCTTCATTGCCGGCCTGCGCTGCCATGGTTTGACGGCACCTTGGATCGTCAACAGGCCCATGAACAGCAAGATCTTCGAAACCTGGGTCGAAACCCAGCTCGCACCGAGCCTGTCGCCGGGCGACGTCGTGATCCTCGACAATGTCGCCTTCCACAAAAGCCGGAGAGCCGACGAACTAGTCAAGGCCAAAGGCGCCTGGCTTCTCTTCCTGCCGCCTATTCGCCGGACCTCAATCCCATCGAAATGGCCTTTTCCAAACTCAAGGCCCTGTTGCGAACGCGCAGCACGTACCTTTGATGCCCTCTCAAGCGCTCTTGGGGACATCTGCGATCTCTTCTCCATCACAGAATGCCAGAACTTCTTCAAAGCAGCAGGATATGAGGCGGAATAGATGCAAAGCGCTTTAGGGCCAATCTGCGTAGCCGGAAGACAGAGTATCGCGGTTCGTGCCGTCAGAGGCACGAGCCGCCTGTCTGTAGCTGGCCGGTGACAGTCCCGTCTTGCGTTTGAAGAAATGGCTGAAATAGGTCGGATCGCGAAAGCCCAAGCTGTCGGAAATCTCCTGGATATTGCGGGCCGATCTCTCCAGCCGCAGTTTTGCCTCCTGCACCAGCCGCTCATGCAGCAGCTGGATGGGCGATCGGCCGAGCGTACGGTGACAGATGGCGTGCAGGCGGTCGGCCGTCACCCCGAGTTCGTCGGCATAGTTGCTGACCGGCCGATGCTGGCGGAACCAGACCTCGACCAGTTGCCGGTAGCGCTGCAGGATAGAGCCGCTTTCGCCGCTGCCGCGCTGTTCGGCTTTTTCGCCGCCGGAACCACGCCAGACCGTCATCAGGATAAGCCGCATATAGGCCGAAACCGCCATCCAGGACGCCCGGGCGGGATCGGCAAGTTCGCGCACGAAGCCGGCGATCAGCGGACTGACCTCGTTCACGGACACTGCATCGGCCCCTTCGATCAGTTTCATCTGCTCGATGAAGATGCGCAAAGAATAGGATTCTACCTTGTTGCCGATCGCATCGACCATGATCTGCGCTGATGCACCGATCAGATAGGCCTCGGATCCTGCCGCAATCGAAACGTCGCAGCGGACCTGTGGTGGCAGGAAAGCCAGTGCCGGACCGTGCAATATACGATGCTCGCCATCGTCGAAATGCAGTCCCCCCTCGCCTTCGCTTAGCAGGACGAAATGATGGAAGTCGGCATAGAGTCCTTTTTGGAACCGGATGCGCCGATGTGACAGCGAAGGCTCCCGCCACTCGCCGCGTGCATGGTGATGAATACCCCCGTCCGTCGCCACTCATTCCTCCCCATTAAACAATACGGAGAATACGCCAAATAATTACAATATTAACCCTATAATTCACATTCCATCCTTTCAAGAACGGCGTACTCTTTCGTCACCAGCCTTTGGGAGGAGGCCTTTAACATATCCCTGCAGGACCCGCGGCCTTACCGGCCCGGCCCTGACATGTGTCTGTCTCCCATCGGAAAACGCGGGCTTAGCCTGCAGCTCAATGGGTGACGACAGTGTATGTGGTAAAGCTGATGATCAACGATGAGGCGGTGGATGCATCCGATGCGTCGACCTTCGAACGTATTGATCCGCTGACGGGAGATGTGGCGACGATCGCCCCTGCAGGTTCCGTTGCCGACATGGCAAGGGCGGCCAGCGCTGCCGCCGCAGCCTTTCCAGCCTGGTCGGAAACCGGCCCCGGCGAACGCCGCAGCTTGCTCAATGCCGCCGCCAATATTCTCAGCCGCCGCACGCCTGACTTTATTGTTGCGATGATTACCGAGACCGGTGCAACAGCGCAATGGGCAGCGATCAACTGCGCTCTCGGCGTCGATATTCTTCGCGAAGCTGCGGCCATGACCACGCAAGTCAACGGCGAAATCGTCCCATCCGGCATTCCGGGAAACCTCGCCATGGCCTTTCGCCAGCCAGCCGGCGTCTGCGTCGGCATCGCGCCCTGGAATGCGCCGATCATCCTTGGCACCCGCGCCATCGCCATGCCGCTCGCCTGCGGCAATACCGTCGTGCTCAAGGCCTCCGAACTCTGCCCGCAAACCCATAGCCTGATCGGCGATGTGATGCGCGAAGCCGGTTTTCCGCGCGGCGTCGTCAATGTCGTCAGCAACGCGCCGAAGGATGCAGCCGCTGTCGTCGAGGCCCTGATCGCCCATCCGGCCGTCCGCCGCATCAATTTTACCGGCTCCACGCGCGTCGGCCGCATCATCGCGGAATCTTCCGCCCGGCATCTGAAACGCTGCCTGCTCGAGCTTGGCGGCAAGGCGCCGTTCATCGTTCTTGCCGATGCCGATATCGACGAGGCGGTCCGCGCTGCCGCCTTCGGCGCCTTCATGAACCAGGGGCAGATCTGCATGTCGACCGAGCGGATCATCCTGATGGACGAGATCGCCGATGAGTTCGTTGGCAAATTCAAGGTCAAAGCCGCCACCCTCGTTGCCGGTAATCCACAGGACGGTAACCCGCCCCTTGGCGCGCTGATCAATGCCGAGGCTGCGCGGCGCGTCAGGGCGCTGATCGACGATGCCGTGCAGAAAGGCGCTGAGCTCGTCTGCGGCGGTGTCGCCCACGGCACCTTGATGGATGCGACGGTGGTCGATCATGTCACGCCCGCCATGCGCATCTATCGAGAGGAAAGCTTCGGACCTGTCGCCGCCATCATTCGCGTCGGCAGTACAGACGAGGCGGTGACCGTCGCCAACGACAGCGAATACGGCCTGTCGTCGGCGGTGTTCAGCCGCGACATCAACGCAGCCCTTGGCGTCGCAAAACGGCTGGAATCCGGCATTTGCCACATCAACGAGGCAACCGTCTCCGATGAACCGCAAATGCCCTTCGGCGGCGTCAAGTCGAGTGGCTACGGGCGCTTCGGCGGCAAGGCCGCGATCGAAGAATTCACCGAACTGCGCTGGATTACGCTCGCATCCGGGAAACGGGACTATCCCATCTGACCTATGGGATGCAGCGGCAGACGGATAAAATTTGAAACATGACGGGCTGGGAGGCTCGCAAACTGGGAGGAAGAACTTCATGAACGGCACTTTCCGCAACGGAAAATTCGACCCGGCAGCGCTAACGCGACGGTCCTTCATCGCAACGGCTGCAGCGGGTGGCGCGGCGTTGGCATTCACCGGCGGCACGGCTTTCGCGCAAAGCGGCGACACATTGAAAGTCGGCTTCATCAGCCCGCGCACCGGACCACTCGCAGGCTTCGGCCAGACCGATGGCTATGTGCTGGACCTTGCCCGCAAGGCATTGGCCAATGGCTTCCAGGCAAACGGCAAGACATTTCAGGTCGAAATCCTCGACCGGGACACCCAGTCCGATCCGTCGCGGGCCGGTCAGCTGGCAAAGGACCTGATCAACAATCAGGGCATCGACCTGATGCTTGCTGTTTCTACGCCGGAGACCATCAATCCGGTGGCCGATGCCTGCGAGGCAGCCGGTATGCCCTGCCTCTCCACCGTCATGCCCTGGGAGGCTTGGTATTTCGGCCGTGGCGCCAAGCCCGGCGCGCCCTCGCCGTTCAAGTGGACCTATCATTTCGGCTTCGGTGTCGGCGAGTTCCACAAGACCTATGTGTCGCAATGGAACCTGATCGAGACCAACAAGAAGGTCGGCGTGATGTATCCGAACGACGCTGACGGCAATGCCATCCGCGCCAATCTCGCGCCGCTGTTGGCCAAGGAAGGTTTTACCATCATCGATCCCGGCGCCTATGAAACCGGCACCACCGACTTCTCGGCCCAGATCGCCCTGTTCAAGCAGGAAGGTGTCGAAATCTTCTCCTCCTTCCCGATCCCGCCGGATTTCGCCGCCTTCTGGCGCCAAGCCGCCCAGCAGGGCCTCACTCGCCAGATCAAGATTTGCCAGGTGGCAAAAACCGGTCTCTTCCCCTCCGATATCGAGGCGCTCGGTGATCTCGGCGTCAACATTTCCAGCGCCGCCTATTGGCACAAGGCGTTCCCCTACAAGTCGTCGTTGACCGGTGTTTCCGGCCCTGAGCTGGCCGATGGATATGAGGCAGAAAGCGGCAAGCAATGGACCCAGCAGCTCGGCGCCAGTCTGTCGCTGCTCGATGCCGGCTTCGAGGCCTTGAAAACGGCAGCTGACGCCAAGAGCAAGGAAGCCGTCGCCAAGGCTATTTCGACCCTTAAGACGACGACCATCGCCGGAAAAGTCGATTTCACCGCTGGCCCGGTCCCCAACGTCTCTCCGGGTCCGATTATCGGGACGCAATGGATTAAGGCGCCCGAGGGCTCGAAATTCCCGCTCGACTATGTCGTCACCGAGAACGCCACCGATCCAAACGTTCCGGTTGCCGCCAAGCTCAATGCCTATCACGGATAAGAACATAGTGCAGATCGCAACTCACCAGCAAGCGCCGGGAGACGCTTTTCTCTCGGCAAAAGGGATCCACAAGCGCTTCGGTGCGCTTGTGGTTCTCGACAACATCGACTTTACCATGGGCCAGAGCGACGCCGTCGGCATTGTCGGTCCGAACGGCGCTGGCAAGACGACGCTGCTGAGCACACTTGCCGGCGCATTTCCGCCCAATGCCGGCACCATCACCTTCGATGGCCGCGATGTCACCGCGCTGTCGGCTGCGGAGCGCTGCCGCTCCGGGCTGGTGCGCACCCATCAGGTTCCCAAACCTTTCAGCGGCATGACGACCTTCGAAAATGTCTTCGTCGCCGCCGCGCACGGCGATGCGGTCAGCCGTGACGAAGCCTATGAGCGCGTTATCGACAGCCTGACGCTTTGCGGCATGCTTGGCGTCGCCAACCGTCAGGCCGATACGCTGGGCCTGCTCGACCGCAAGCGGCTTGAACTTGCCCGAGCTCTGGCGACCAGGCCGAAACTGATGCTGCTCGACGAAATCGGTGGCGGGCTAACCGATGCCGAGGCCAGCGAACTGGTAACGACCATCCTCGAGCTGCGCCGCCGCGGTATCGGCATCGTCTGGATCGAGCATATCGTTCATATCCTTTTGCAGGTGGCCGAACGGCTGATCTGCATGGATGCCGGCCGGATCATCGCCGATGGAGAGCCGCGCGCCGTCATGGCCGATGCCGGCGTCGTCAAAGCCTATCTCGGGGGCACACCCGCATGACCATGCTTTCCATTGAAAACCTCAATGTCCGCCATGGCCTGCTGCAGGCAGTCCGCGATGTCAGCTTCGAACTTGCCAAGGGCGATGTTCTGGCGCTGGTCGGTGCCAACGGGGCTGGCAAGACGACGCTGCTCCGCTCGCTTGCCGGCGCCCATCTTCCCGCTTCGGGCCGCATTACTTTGAACGGCGACGATATGACGGCTGTGCCTTCGCACCAGCGTATCGCCAGAGGCATCGCACTGGTGCCGGAAGGCCGTCGGCTGTTTTCGCAAATGACCGTTGAGGAAAACTTGCAGCTCGGGAAAAGCTCGGGCAGGACAGGCGAATGGACCGTCGATCGTGTTTTCGAAGCCTTCCCCAATCTCGTCCCCCGTCGCCATGCCAGGACCGGCCATCTCTCCGGTGGCGAACAACAGGCAACGGCGATCGGTAGGGCGCTGATGAGCAATCCCGACATTCTGTTGCTCGACGAAGTCTCGCTGGGTCTGTCGCCGCTGGTGGTCGACCGGGTCTATGCGCAGCTGCAGACCCTGCTCACCTCCGGCACCACAATCATCCTGGTCGAGCAGGATCTCGGCCGCGCCATGGCTGTCGCCAGCCGCGTCATCTGCATGCTTGAGGGTCGTATCGTGCTCGACAGCCCCGCGAAAAGCGTCACCCGCGATCAGGTGACACAGGCCTATTTCGGTCTGCACCGCGACAGCACCGGGAGGGCGGCATCGTGATCGACATCCTCATTCAGGGCATCCTGCTCGGCGGTTATTATGCCGTCATCGCCTGTGGCCTGTCCTTCATGTTCTCCGTCATGCGGATCATCAATCTCGCCCATGGCAGTTTGGCGGTCGCCGCTGCCTACGGCCTTTGGCTGCTGGCCTCGAAGTTCGGCATCTCTCCATTCGCGGGGCTGATGATCGTTCTTCCCGTGATGGCCGCGGCCGGCTGGATGCTGCAGCGCTACCTTTTGGAACGAAGCGCCCGTGGCGGCGCGCTGCTGCCGATCCTGACAACCTTCGGCCTCGCCATCGTCATCGACAATCTGATGTTCGAACAGTTCGGCGCCGATACCCGTTCGCTCGCCCCATTCATCGGCAGTCTGTCCTATGACAGCTGGGAACTGCCGGGCGGCATCTATGTCGGCAAGCTGGCGGTGATGACAATGGCGACCGCCATTGCCCTTCTCGGCGGCCTGCAGTTTTTCCTCAGCCGCTTCGCACTCGGCCGCGCCATCCGTGCCACGGCGGAAGACCCCGATACCGCCGGTCTCGTCGGCATCGACGCCCGCAAGGTCAATGCGCTTGCCGCAGCCATCGCCATGGTCACGGTTGGCATCGCTGGCGCGTTCCTCGGAATGCGGGCCACGTTCGATCCCTATTCCGGCGGACCACAGCTGCTGTTTGCCTTCGAGGCAGCGGTGATCGGCGGCGCCGGTTCGCTCTGGGGCACGCTGATCGGCGGCATCGTGCTTGGGCTTGCCCAGTCGCTCGGCGCCCAGGTCCATCCGCAGGGCTTTCTCATCGGCGGCCACGCCGTCTTCCTTGCTGTGCTGTTTGCCCGGCTCTTTCTCACCGGCGTGCCCTTCCTCGGCAGGATCGGTTTCAGCAGAACCGGCCTCACCAAAATCCGCGCAGCCCTCCGGAGCACACCATGACCCTCGTATCCAACGGTATCTCAATCGAACGCTGGACGCGCTCCTCTCGGCTGGCACTCGGCGGTGTCGCACTTGCGATTGCGCTGTTTGCCATCGCGCCGATGAGCCTCGGCGCCGGTGCCATCGACCGGCTGACGGCACTGTTCATCTACGTCATCCAGGCTGCCATGTGGAATGCGCTGGCCGGTTTCGGCGGCCTCGTCTCCGTCGGCCAGCAGGTGTTTTTCGGCCTCGGTGCCTATTTCACCATCCGGCTGGCCGATGCCGGGCTCAATCCGTTCCTGTCGCTGTTTGCAGCGGCGCTGATCACCGGGGCAATCTCGCTGCTACTGTCCTTCCTCATGCTGCGGCTGAAAGGCGGCGAGTTTGCCATCGGCATGTGGGTGATCTCGGCGCTCACCCACATGCTGGTCAATCTCGACCGGCTGATCCAGGGCGAAACCGGTACATCGCTTATCTCGCTCAATGTCTATGACAGCAGCACCCGCCGGGTAATGATCTACTGGCTGGCATTGGCCTCGATGGCGGCCCTGCTCGGCACGCTGTTTGCTCTGCTGCGCAGCCGGGCCGGAGCCGCCATCCAGGCCATCCGCGATAACGAGGATGCTGCAACATCGCTTGGTGTGCGCGTCGTCGCCACCAAACGTTTGCTGTTCGTGCTCGCTGCCTTCGGTATCGCTGTCGCCGGTGCGCTGTGGCTGGCAACCGCCACGACCTTCCAGCCAAAGACCTATTTCAGCGTCCAGTGGACCGCCTATATGATCTTCATGGTGCTGGTCGGCGGTATCGGCAAGTTCGAGGGTGCGATCCTTGGCGCGGTGCTGTTCTTCGTCATCGAGACCTTCTTCGGGGCGATGGGCGTCTGGTACCTGATCGGACTTGGCGCAACGGCGGTGCTGTTCTCGTTGTTCCTGCCGCAGGGCCTGTGGGGCGAAATCGAGCGGCGCTTAGACCTTCGGCTGCTGCCGGTCGGCTACCGCGTCAAATTGCCCGGCCCGGCAAAAATTCAATGGAACCAGTAATATATCGGCTCCCCGGACTCTCTTGCGAAAGGTAAACACATGCTCTTTAGTAAAACCATCCTGGTGACCGGCGTTGCCTCCGGCATCGGCGCGCGCACGGCGGAACTGGCTGGACAGATGGGAGCCGATGTCATCGGCATCGACGTTCGTGAGCCTGCGGGCAACACGGCCAATTTCATCAAGGGCGACCTTTCGACCGCCGCTGGCGTCGCCGACATCGTCACGCAGCTGCCCAGCCGCATCGATGCACTTGCCAACGTCGCCGGGCTTTCCGGCAATACCGGCGTGGCTTCGACGCTATCGGTGAATTTCTACGGCCTGCGCGCCCTGTCGGAAGCTGTCGCCCCACGCATCCGCGAAGGTGGTGCCATCGTCAATGTGGCATCGATCGCCGGTTATGGCTGGCGCGCCAATCTGGAGCGGGCAAAGATGCTGACCGGAATTCAGGGCTTTCCAGATGTGGCAGCCATTGTTGCCGAACATGGACTGAAGGATGAAGAAGGCTATCCCCTGTCCAAGGAACTGTTGCTGCTCTGGACCATGCACGCTGCCCATCAGCCGCTGTTTCGGGATCGTGGCATCCGCGTCAACGCCGTCAGCCCCGGCCCGGTCGAAACGCCGATCCTCAAGCAATTCCGTGCCGTACTCGGTGATGCCCGGGTCGATAGCGATATCACCCGCGTCGGCCGTGCCGGCACACCCGCCGATATTGCGCCTGCGGTTCTGTTCCTCGCATCGGACGGTGCGCGCTGGATCAACGGCGCCAATCTTCCAACCGATGGCGGCCTCGAAGCCTCGATCAACGCCGAAGTCCTCGGCTTCTAATATCCTTCCCTCAGGAGACACACATGAACATTTCGCTCCTTATCAACGGCACGGATCGCGCCGCAAGCAATGGCCGGACCTATGACCGGATTGATCCTTTCACAGAAAAGCTAGCCAGCCGCGCCGCTGCCGCCGGTCCCGACGATGTCACGGCCGCCATTGAAGCCGCTTCGAATGCTTTTCCCGCCTGGTCGAAGACCGGTCCCAACCAGCGGCGCGCGCTGCTGATGAAGGCCGCCGACATCATGGACGCCAAGGTGGGCGAGTTCACCCGGCTGATGATCGAGGAGACCGGCGCGACGGCGCCTTGGGCGGGCTTCAACGTCATGCTTGCCGCCAATATCCTGCGCGAAGCGGCCTCGATGACGACGCAGATTTCCGGAGAGATCATACCCTCTGACAAGCCGGGTACGCTGGCGATGGGTGTCCGTCAGGCGGCAGGCGTCTGCCTTGCGATTGCCCCCTGGAATGCGCCGGTCATCCTCGCCACCCGCGCCGTCGCCATGCCGATCGCCTGCGGCAACACCGTGATCTTGAAAGCCTCGGAACAATGCCCGGGCACGCACCGCCTGATCGGCACGGCGCTGACGGAAGCGGGGCTTCCCCCAGGCGTCATCAACGTCATTACCAATGCACCGGAAGATGCCGCCGGCATCGTAGCCAGCCTGATTATCCATCCCGCCATCCGCCGCGTCAATTTCACCGGCTCCACCAAGGTCGGGAAAATCATTGCGAAACTGTGCGGCGAGCATCTGAAGCCCGCCCTGTTGGAACTCGGCGGCAAGGCACCGCTGGTCATTCTCGATGACGCCGATATCGACGGCGCCGTCAACGCGGCGATCTTCGGCGCCTTCATGCACCAGGGCCAGATCTGCATGTCGACCGAACGCATCATCGTCGATCAGGCAATCGCCGACACATTCGTCGCCAAACTCGCCGACCGCGCCGCGCAGCTTCCGGCCGGTGATCCGCGCGGCCATGTCGTGCTTGGCTCGCTGATCAGTCTGGAAGCGGCAAAAAAGATGGAAGACTTGATAATCGACGCAACGGCCAAGGGCGCCAAGCTCGTGGCGGGTGGCATCCGCACCGGCACCGTGGTCGAGGCGACGCTGCTCGATCACGTCACCCCGGAAATGCGGGTCTACTCGGAGGAATCCTTCGGCCCGGTCAAGCCGATCATCCGCGTCGCCGATGAAGAAGAAGCCATCCGCGTTGCCAACGATACCGAATACGGCCTGTCGTCGGCTGTGTTCAGCCGCGACGTCCAGCGCGCTATGGCAGTTGCCGCCCGTATCGAATCTGGTATCTGCCACATCAATGGACCGACGCTGAACGACGAGGCGCAGATGCCCTTCGGCGGCGTCAAGGGTAGCGGCTACGGCCGCTTCGGCGGCAAGGCGGCGATCGCCGAGTTCACCGACCTGCGCTGGATCACAATCGAGGATTCCGCCCAGCATTATCCCTTTTAGCCAAGACTAGTTGATCACATCGCTCTCCACCGGTGATTGCGACCGAGTTTGCCCTCACCGTGATCGCAAAGGGCCGACAAAGGAACGGGGCGTCAGAAAGCGCTCCATTCCAAAAATCCCAGATGGAGAGTTGCCGCTTACCGGTCGATTTGGATCTGCGGCACTGCCGTCACACGCTCACCAAGAAGACCGCGACGCAATCGCCTGCCTTAACGAGGCCGGGGAAATGCCGCGCGCAGAAGGCATCCCCAAACCACAACGATGACCAGGCCCGTCCGCAACGCCATCTCGATTGTCGAGCCAAGCGGGATACGCACGGCATGCGCACGGCCATGGTCGGCCATCTGGAACGCCTTGCGTCGTGTTGGGGACAAGAGACCCCACACAAGCGCTAGTCAGGCGAAGCAGGTGGTGATTGCGGGGACTAAGACTGCCGTTTGGGAACCCCGTACGACATCGTTCGGCCGGATGTGTTTGAAGCGGTCTACGACACCGCTTTCGATGTGCACGAACTTCAGGGAAACCGTATCGTCACCTATTTTGTCTAGGTGGCACGGCTCAGAACCTGTTGATTACAGTGCTTTTAAAAGCAGCGTTGTTTTGACTCACCCGCGGCAGGGGATTTGACATGCGTGTTGCTTTTCCCGACACCATCGTCGTGTAACAGGGTCGAGCCGTATCCCGCGCCGATCTCGGTGGTGAGAGCGAATGATCCAAAAAAAGCGCGAACTTTCAATCGAACGGCTGGACAAAGGCAGTTCGCGCCTATGTATGGAGTCTGCAACGGGCAAATAACAAAGAAGACAGGTCTGGCTGGCTCAGCAAGCCCGATTTTGGAAAATCTGGTATCGATCGAGGAGGATTGACGCCGGATTTCATGGAAGTTTCGTTGTACAGTTTTTGACATCACCGGGAGGAAATCATGTTTAAACGTTCGCTCGCCTCATCGACGGCCTTTCTCGCCATCTCTCTTCTTTTGCCCGCAAGCGCCGATGCGGCGACCGACCTGCAGTGGTGGCATGCGATGACAGGTGCCAACAACGAAGTCGTCAATCAACTGGCTAAAGAGTTCAACGAGAGCCAGTCCGACTACACGATTACGCCGGTTTTCAAAGGCACCTATCCCGAAACGTTGAATGCCGGCATCGCGGCCTTCCGCTCGCAGCAGGCTCCCGCCATCATTCAGGTTTTCGATGCAGGTAGCGGCGTAATGATGGGCGCAGAGGGCGCCATCGTTCCGGCAGCCGACGTGCTGCAGAAGGGCGGCTACACGTTCGACAAGTCGCAATATCTTGCAGGCATTGCGGCCTATTATGCAAAACCGGACGGCACGATGCTGTCATTCCCCTACAATTCATCCTCGCCGATCCTGTACTATAACAAGGATGTTTTCCAGAAAGCGGGGCTTGACGCCGATAATCCGCCGAAGACATGGCCGGAAGTGTTCGACGCGGCCAAGAAGATCAAGACCAGCGGTGCCGCCTCTTGCGGGTTTACATCGACCTGGCTGACCTGGATCCAGACCGAGAACTTTGCCGCCTGGAACAATGTTGCTTATGGCACCCATGAAAACGGCCTCGGCGGCAACGACGTCAAGCTCGAGTTCAACTCTCCCCTCTTCGTTCAGCATTTCCAGTCGATCGCGGATCTCGCCAAGGACGGCACCTTCCGTTATGGCGGCCGGACGTCAGAGGCCAAGCAGCTGTTCATGTCCGGAGAGTGCGCAATCCTCACTGAATCGTCCGGTGGACTGGGCGATATCATCAAGTCCGGCGTGAAATACGGCATCGGCCAGCTCCCCTATTACGAAGGCCATGGCCCACAGAACACGATTCCCGGCGGCGCCAGCCTTTGGGTGTTCGGCGGAAAGAGCGACAAGGAATACAAGGGGGTCGCCCAGTTTTTCAACTTCCTCTCACAGACCCAGATCCAGGCCCGCCTGCATCAGGTGTCTGGCTATATGCCGGTGACGAATGCGGCTTACGAGGAGACCAAGAAATCCGGGTTTTATGACAAGAACCCCGGCCGTGAAACGCCGATCTTGCAGATGATGGGCAAGGCACCGACCGAGAACTCCAAGGGGGTGCGTCTCGTCAACCTGCCGCAGGTTCGCGACATCATGAATGAGGAGTTCGAGGCCATGCTGGCAGGGCAACAGGATGCCAAGGCCGCTCTCGACAAGGCAGTCGAACGTGGGAACGCAGCGATCACCGAAGCCGTCGGCAACTAAACCCGACAACACCTCCGCCGCTCGCATCCGGTTGCGGGCGGCAGCGGTGCCGTCTTGTGATCTGTCTGACTGCCGGAGGAGAACCCGTGCACAACGTTGCGTTTCCCAACAAGATCCTGCCGTATCTGCTGATCGCCCCGCAGATCATACTGACGATCATCTTCTTTTTCTGGCCTGCCAGTCAGGCGCTGTATCAGTCCATGGTCCGGCAGGATCCATTTGGCCTTAAAAGCGGCTTTGTCGGCCTTGCAAACTTCAAGGCGGTTCTGTCCGATCCCAACTATATCCACGCTCTGCAGGTGACGGTCGTCTTCAGTCTGTTGACGGCCATTGTCTCGATGGGCGTAGCCCTGCTTCTCGCCACCGCTGCGGACAAAGTCGTGCGCGGTCAGGGCTTCTATCGCACACTCCTGATCTGGCCTTATGCGGTCGCCCCGGCTGTTGCCGGCATGCTCTGGCTCTTCATGTTCAATCCGGCCATGGGCACGCTGGCTTACCTTCTCCGTCGCAACGGCTTTGCCTGGGATCCGCTTTTGAACGGCAACCAGGCGATGGCGCTGGTCGTGGTTGCCGCCGCCTGGAAGCAGATCAGCTACAATTTCCTGTTCTTCGTGGCAGGCCTGCAGGCCATTCCGAAATCACTGATCGAGGCTGCCTCCATCGACGGCGCCCGTGGCAGCAGGCGCTTCTGGACCATCGTCTTCCCGTTGCTTGCCCCGACCACATTCTTCCTCCTGGTCGTCAACACGGTCTACGCCTTCTTCGATACGTTCGGCATCATCCACGCGGTGACAGGCGGTGGTCCTGCCAAGGCGACGGAAACGCTGGTCTACAAGGTTTACAATGACGGCTTCGTCAATCTGAACCTCGGCTCTTCGGCGGCCCAATCCGTCATTCTGATGGTGATCGTCATCGGGCTGACCGCCTTCCAATTCCGTTTTGTCGAGAAACGGGTCCATTATGGCTGAGGGCAAGAGATGATCGAAAAACGTCCTGTCGCCAATCTGGTCGGCCATCTGATTTTGATCCTCGGGATCATCATCGTTGCTTTCCCAATCTACTATACGTTCATCGCTTCGACGACGACATCAGAGGCGATCATCCGGCCGCCAATGTCTCTGCTGCCCGGTGGTCATATGGTGGAAAACTACACCGAAGCCATGGCCGGCGGTGTCGAGCGGGTCGTCGGCGTCAGCTTGGAAAGATTGCTGTTCAACTCTTTCGTGGTGGCCATCGCCATCGCCGTCGGCAAGATCGTCATTTCCTTTCTCTCGGCATTTGCCATCGTCTTCTTCCGTTTTCCCTTCCGCATGGCGTTTTTCTGGATGATCTTTGTGACGCTGATGCTGCCGGTGGAGGTGCGCATCCTGCCGACCTACAAGGTCATCGTCGATCTCGGCATGATCGATACCTACGCCGGATTGACGCTGCCGCTGATGGCATCCGCCACCGCAACGTTCCTATTTCGCCAGTTCTTCCTTACGATCCCGGGCGAATTGGTTGAGGCCGCGCGCATCGACAATGCCGGGCCTTTCCGCTTCATGCGCGATATCCTTTTGCCGCTGTCGAGCACCAATATCGCCGCGCTGTTCGTCATTCTCTTCATCTACGGCTGGACGCAATACCTGTGGCCATTGCTCGTCACCAACGACGCCAAGATGAATACGATCATCATCGGGCTGCGGCGCATGGTCGATTTCACCGACGCTTCGACACCCTGGAACTACGTCATGGTGACCGCGATCCTCGCCATCATACCGCCGATTCTCGTCGTGGTGCTGATGCAGCGCTGGTTCGTCAAAGGTCTCGTGGATACGGAGAAATAATGGCCAATATTATCTTAGATGACGTTCGCAAGAAGTATGGTTCGGTGGAGGCCATTCAGGGCGTTTCCCTCGATATCGCCGACGGCGAATTGGTGGTGCTGGTCGGCCCGTCCGGCTGCGGGAAGTCGACACTTCTGCGCATGATCGCCGGCCTCGAAAGCATAACCGGTGGCACGATCTCGATTGGCGGCCGGGTCGTCAACGAACTCGAACCATCCGAGCGCGACATCGCCATGGTCTTCCAGAATTATGCGCTTTATCCGCACATGACGGTCCGCCAAAACCTTGCTTACGGCCTGAAGAACCGCAATACGCCGAAAGACGAGATAGACCGGCGGATCGCAGATGCGGCAAAAGCCCTGGAAATCGAACCTTTCCTTGATCGGAAACCACGGCAATTGTCCGGCGGACAGCGCCAGCGTGTCGCAATGGGCCGTGCCATCGTTCGCGAACCTGCGGCATACCTGTTCGACGAACCACTTTCCAACCTGGATGCCAAGTTGCGCGTCCAGATGCGTGTCGAGATCAAGCGTCTTCAGCGGTCGCTCGCCACCACCAGCGTCTACGTCACACACGATCAGATGGAAGCCATGACACTTGCCGATAGGCTCGTTGTCCTGAACGCCGGCCGGATCGAGCAGGTCGGGACACCCATCGAACTTTATGAACGGCCACAGACGACATTCGTGGCGACCTTCATCGGGTCTCCCTCAATGAACCTATTGCCGCTCGAAGGTTCAAACATTTGGGATGGCGGCCGCAAACTGCCGATACCGACGAGTACCGCCACCCTTGGAGTTCGTCCGGAGGATCTGCATTTACCGCAACTGGGCGCGCCCGAAAATGAATTTGCAATCGGGTTGACTGTTCTTGCGGTGGAGCTCGTCGGCGCAGAAAGCTTCGTGCATGGTATCCTGCCTAACCGCCAACCGATTACCTTTCGTGCGCCCGGCCGTTCCACCATTGCCCCGGATGAAAATCTGACCGTCTATGCGGCTTTCGAAAAACTGCACTTCTTCGACGAAGGCGGCGAGCGGTTGCAATAAAGCGATATTCACCCATTGGGTTTCAAGCTGGTGCCGTTCTGAATGAGTATAGGCGTATCAATCACTTAATGCGCTTTGTCGTTTGACAGAACGCCGAGGTCGCTTAACTTGGTCTTGAGGATTTCTTTTGGCGGCGGCGGCTCCGGAGAGCCGCCTCCTATTCCTACTGGCCGCGAGCGGCGAGCCATGTCTTCATCATGGTGATCTCGCCTTCCTGGGCCTTGATCACGTCTTCGGCAAGTTTGCGGACCTGCGGATCCTTGCCGTACTTAAGCACGACTGTTGCCATATCGATCGCGCCCTGATGGTGCGGGATCATGCCGCGCATGAAGTCGATGTCGGCATCGCCGGTGAACGCGACCGTCATGTCCTTATGCATGCGGTCGTTGACGGCCAGGTAAGCCTTGGTGGACGGAGTGTCGGAAGCCGGCATCTCCATCCCCGTCATATCGTGTCCTTGCATCGGATCGTCCTTGTGCATTTGGTTCTGCGCGACCGCAAGGCCTGCGCTGATAACGAGCGAGCCTGCGATGAAGATGGGGGTGAGCTTGTTCATGATGTCTCTCCTGTTCAGATTGTGGTCGCCGGATAGCCGGCGTCTTCGAGAACTTTTTGAAGGGCCACTGAGGACGCGGTGGTCTCGACTTTGGCTAAGCGCGCGGCGGGGTTGGTCTCAATCCCGGCATTGGGATCGACGGACCGGATCGCCTTGGTGACAGATCTGGCGCAGCCTCCACAGGTCATGTTCTCGATTCTCAGTTCCATTGGAATTCTCCGTGTTTGCTTATGACGGTGAAGATGGGGCTTCCAACCATGGGAAGGTCAAGTGGTGCGGAGACGGAAAATTTGCTATTGACCTTCCCATGGTTGGAAGCCCCATCTTCCGTCCGAACCTGAATTTCGGAACGAGAAAAGGAGGCGGCTATGAATGCCCCTGTTCGAGCAAAAGACCTTTCTGGAGCGATATCGATACCGATCGAGGGTATGACCTGCGCATCCTGTGTCGGCCGCATCGAAAGAGCCATAAAAGCCGTTCCAGGCGTTGAGACCGTGTCGGTCAACCTGGGCACGGAACGCGCAAGCATCACGACCCAATCGCCTGTTGCCCGCGAAAAGCTTGTCGAGGCCATAGAAAACGCCGGTTATTTCGTGCCGGTACAATCCGCCGGTTCGGTTGGTCCCACAGAGCTAGCGATCGAGGGCATGACATGCGCATCCTGCGTCGGCCGCGTCGAGCGCGCGCTAAAAGCGGTCCCCGGCGTGACGGAGGCTGCTGTCAACCTGGCGACGGAGCGCGCCACGATCCATGGAACCGCCGATCAAGCGGGTATGATTGCGGCGATCGCCGATGTCGGTTACGCGGCAAAAGTGATCGGCTCGGCGGTCGGCACTGGCAGCGAGGACGAGAATGCGGAGCATGCGAAAAGAAAAGATGCAGAGCGCCGCGAACTGACCCGCGACTTCACTATCGCGGCGGTGCTGACGGCGCCGGTCTTCCTCATCGAGATGGGGTCGCACCTTATCCCGGGCGGGCATGGACTGATCGAATCGACGATCGGCATGCAGTGGAGCTGGTACATTCAGTTTGCACTGACGACGCTCGTGCTGTTTATTCCAGGCATTCGGTTTTACGACAAGGGGCTGCCGGCGCTTTGGCGTTTCGCCCCCGACATGAACTCGCTTGTGGCCGTCGGCTCGCTCGCCGCCTATAGCTATTCGCTGGTCGCGACCTTCGCCCCGGGCTTGCTGCCGCCCGGAACGATCAATGTCTATTTTGAAGCCGCCGCTGTCATCGTGACGCTCATTCTGCTCGGCCGCCTGCTCGAGGCCCGTGCCAAGGGCCGGACATCCGAGGCGATCAAGCGCCTGGCCGGCCTGCAAGCCAAGACGGCACGTGTCCAAAGGGACGGAAAGACCGTCGATCTGCCGATCGGCTCGGTGTTATCAGGCGATATCGTCGAGGTTCGTCCCGGCGAACGTCTGCCCGTCGATGGCGAGGTGGTCGAAGGCGCCAGCTATGTCGACGAGTCGATGATCACCGGCGAACCAATCCCGGTTTCAAAATCCATGGGCAGTGCGGTCGTCGGTGGCACGGTGAACCAGAAGGGCGCGTTCGCCTTCCGCGCCACGGCGGTCGGCGGCAATACGGTGCTGTCGCAGATCATCCGCATGGTCGAGGAAGCCCAGGGCTCCAAGCTGCCGATCCAGGCGCTGGTCGACAAGGTCACCATGTGGTTCGTACCGGCGGTCTTTGCGGTCGCGGCGCTGACCTTTGCCGCCTGGCTCACGCTCGGCCCGTCGCCCGCGCTCACCTTCGCGCTGGTCAATGCGGTCGCCGTGCTGATCATCGCTTGCCCCTGCGCCATGGGTCTGGCAACGCCGACCTCCATCATGGTGGGTACCGGCCGTGGCGCAGAACTCGGCGTTCTCTTCCGCAAGGGGGAAGCGCTCCAGTTGCTGAAGGACGCCAAGGTCGTGGCGCTCGACAAGACCGGCACGCTAACTGCGGGCAAGCCGACCCTCACCGACCTGGAACTGGCTGATGGCTTCGATCGTCCGGCCGTCCTCAGTCTTGTCGCGGCTGTCGAGGCCAAGTCGGAACACCCGATTGCCAGTGCGATCGTGGACGCTGCCATTGCGGAAGGCATTTCTCTGCCCGCCGTTTCGGACTTCGAATCCGTGACAGGATTTGGCATCAAGGCCAAGGTTGACGGCAAGAACGTCGAGATTGGTGCAGACCGCTACATGGTCGAACTCGGCCATGACGTGGCAGCGTTCTCCAAGGTTGCGGAACGTCTGGGCGACGAGGGCAAGTCGCCACTTTATGCCGCGATCGACGGAAAGCTCGCGTCGATCATCGCCGTGGCGGATCCGATCAAAGAGGCAACGCCTGCGGCCATCAAGGCCTTGCATGCTCTTGGTCTCAAGGTCGCGATGATCACCGGCGACAATGCCCGCACGGCCAGGGCCATCGCTTCCCGGCTGGGGATCGACGAGGTGGTGGCGGAAGTGCTGCCGGACGCTAAGGTCGAGGCGGTCCGCCGCCTCAGAGCCAAATACGGCAAGGTCGCCTTCGTTGGCGACGGCATAAACGACGCCCCGGCGCTGGCGGAAGCGGACGTGGGTCTGGCCATCGGCACAGGCACGGACATCGCCATCGAGGCGGCGGACGTTGTGCTGATGTCTGGCAGCCTGCAGGGCGTCCCCAACGCCATCGCTCTGTCAAATGCGACGATCGGCAATATCCGGCAGAACCTGTTCTGGGCATTTGCCTACAACACAGCGCTGATCCCGGTCGCGGCTGGCCTGCTCTATCCGGCCTACGGCATCTTGCTGTCACCCGTCTTTGCGGCAGGCGCCATGGCACTGTCGAGCGTCTTCGTGCTCGGAAATGCACTGCGGTTGCGCACGTTCAAGATGGTGAACTGACGAACCGCATCAGCCGCCCCTCTATCCGGGCCGGCTGATGCGCCATTTCAAGGAGAACACGAATGAACATCGGGCAGGCATCAAAAGCATCGGGCGTTTCGGCAAAGATGATCCGCTACTACGAGCAGACCGGTCTCATTCCGGCAGCGGACCGGACGTCGTCCGGCTACCGCGATTATTCCGAGACCGACGTTCACATGCTGCGCTTCATCCGCCGCGCGCGCGATCTCGGTTTCTCGGTAGCCGAGATCAGCGATCTTCTTGGCCTCTGGCGGGACGAAGCCCGCCAGAGCGGCGAGGTCAAGCGCCTAGCACAGGGCCATATCGACGAACTCCATAAGAAGATCAAGGGTCTTCAGGACATGGCCAATACGCTGACAACGCTGGTCAAGACTTGCAGCGGTGACCACCGCCCGCATTGCCCGATCCTGCAAGGTCTCGAGAGTGGCCTCGAAGATGAGGATCGATCAATTCGCCCTCGCGCCGGCGCAGTGGCCCGCCCGGTGCAATAGTGGAGAACGTTCCAAGTTCGCATGCCCGCCGTGGCGTTCACAAAAACGACCTGCCGCCTGAACGATGCTTCGCAGACTGTATGCACAAGCCAGCCTGCCGCATCATCCGGGGCTGTTATCTCAGTGCAACATGCCGGATTTGATCGCCCGTCCGGCAAGCGCCTCGCCATTCTGCCCCGGGGGCAGGTCGTAATTTCTGCGCGCCTTGGCTTTCATTTTCAGCAGGGACAGCAACTCGTAGGCCCCCTTCCACCGGCCGAAACCACTCTCGATATTGATATGACCGGCCGGCCCGAGGTTTCTAACCTGCGTCTTCCAGAGGCGGCTGTAGAGCGACAGGCTTTCCAGCGGCATGTAGATATCGTTCAGGCTTCCGACCGTGATGGTTGGGAAAGGCAGAATGCGGGTCGGCATCCGGCCGAAATGGATTGCGCCCGGATGAAGTCTTTCCGTGGTCGATAGATCGCAGGGGGCAACCAGCAACGCGCCCTTGATCAATCTCGCCGATGGCCTGTCCGCACATTTCGCGGCCAGCAGACAACCAAGGCTGTGCGCAACGATGTAGGCAGGCCCTTCCTGAACAAGCACCTCCTCAAGACGGTCTGTCCAGGCTTCAACTCTTGGGGACTTCCAGTCGTCCTGCTCGACCAAGCGGCTTTCTGCATCGTCCTTGAGCCAGAACCGCTGCCAATGCCCGTCATCGGACCCGTTCAACCCAGGCAGGATCAGGGTAGTTGTCATTTGGTTGTTCCTCACCGTCTAACGCTGTCAGCTTTGGAAAGAGCGAGACCGTTCCAGTGCCGAGATTTCCTGTGAAATCTCGGCTATGCGCGCGCGCAGATCACGCCGCGCCCGGTAACCCATTCCGGAAAATCCGGCGTCATCCAGGTCCAGCTTTGCTTCCAGTTGGTCCCTCATGTTTTGAAGGCGGTCGAAATGTTTGCGCAAGCTCATCATGTCCTCACATCTGCAATGCCAAATCCCATGACCTGTCGATCCGGGCAGAGTGAGCATTATTATCCATAAGTTTAGTAGACAAAAGAAACCGCAGACTATCCGTGACCGCGATTGCGGAAATTCGGGCCTGCCGGTCGTTGAGGAGACGGAAAAGTTTCACGGAAAAAGTGCTTTTCGACGTTTCAGCGTGACATGGGCGTCAAGCGTTCAAGGGAAGTGGCGACCGGCAAACGGTTACCCCAGCAGTCATACGCAGAAACCGAGGACGCGGGTTTCACGGCGGGTAAAAAAGTGCGACTTGAGATCGGACTTTGGGCAAAACGTTTAATTTCGGGGGCCTCGCAGGATGCCATTCGTTGTTTGTAGCCGTTGCATTGAGCATACTGGTGACGGTTGAAGTTCTCGATGCCCTCTCCTCCCGGGTCATCGTTTTCAACCGTTCCCTCTGGAGGTTGATCCTTCAAAACTCAGGGTCTCCGTTTACTGGAGGCCTTTTTTTTGACGTGTTTTGTGAAGCGGTGATTACCAGCGCTACCCGGTTTTCGTCCGCTGCCGCAGGATCTCGATCTCGTGCCGATCAAGAGCGCGGGCCGACCCTTTCGCCAACTCACCCAGCTTGATATCGTCGATCGCGACGCGGACCAATCGAAGGCATTCGATATCCAGGCCCTTGAGCATTCTCCTGATCTGCCGGTAACGGCCCTCGCGCAACTCGACTTCAAGCCAGGTACTTCTTCCTCCCGAACGCAGGATGTTGACGGAGGAAGCCTTGAGCATCTCGCCGCCCTCGCAGACGCCGCCGCGCATATGGGCGATCATGTTGTCTGTCGGGGTACCCTTCACCTGCACGTGATAGATCTTCCCGACATTCGTGACCGGATCGAGCAGGCGTTGGGCGAGCACCGTATCATTGGTGAACAGCAGCAATCCCTCACTTGCCTTATCCAACCGGCCGACAGGGGAGAGAAAAGGATTGTCCATCTGCGCCAGGCAATCGAAGACTGTTGGCCGCCCTTCCGGATCGACCCTGGTGGTGACCATGCCGCGTGGCTTGTTGAGCATGAGATAGACGCTGGATTGCGGAACCAGCCGGATGCCGTCGACCGCAATTATGTCCTTATGCACGTCAGCCCATGTGAGGATATCGGTGACCACCCGCCCGCCCAGCGTCACGCGCCGTTCGGCGACCAGCGTTTCGGCTTGCGTGCGCGAACAATAGCCAAGTTTGGAAAGCGCACGGCAGATGGTTGCGCGTGCGCCGTTGTCAAATGCCTGTTTAGCCAAGTCGAAGTATTCCGGAAGCTTTGCTGCCTGGACTGCGCTGTGACACGCCACATCGTTTGCAGGTGCGCAGCCAATCAACAGGCAGCGCGCGATCAAACGTGGGTGGGTATCGAAATCCCGGAGACCTGCAACGGGTGCGCAATGGCGGTCGAATGATCATGTCAGAAACCTGGCCGTCCCGAACGTCAAGCCAGGGCTTCTTCAACGTTCGGGCTAAGTGCCGGTTTTCGAGAGTTTAGACTCTCGCCGAAGGTGGATCACGATACGCGACATCATGCCATTGCGTTTAGCCCAACCCGGTTCGAAGTCAAGCCGGGCAGCCTGAGGCGCTTTATCCATTGGCGGTTCGTCTGGACCCGCACGCCGGCTGTTGCCCGATTGGGCAGGAGGCACTATCCATCATGTCGACATGAAGGATTCGGCGATGAGTGAAGACATGCAACCGGTTCCAGTTGAACGGAAACGGGGCGAAGGTGCAAAATTCGTCTACGAAATTCTGCGCGACGACATATTGGACCTCGTCCTTGAGCCGGGAAGCCCGATTGACGAGATTCAGCTGTCGCAGCGGTTGTCGATGTCGCGTACGCCCATTCGCGAAGCGCTGGTCCGGCTGGCGAGCGAAGGGCTGGTGACCACCCTACCCAACCGCTCGACGGTCGTATCGCCGATCGACTTTCTGAACCTTCATACGTTCTTCGATGCCATCACGCTGATGTATCGGGTCACGACCCGCCTTGCCGCGCAACACTACAAATCCGGCGACCTCGACATCATCCGCCGGAAACAGACCGACTTCGCCGAGGCCGTTGCTGCCCAGGATGCACTGGCGATGATATCAACCAATCGCGACTTCCACGCTGCCATCGCGGATGCGGGGCGTAACGCCTATTTCACAGGGCTCTTCTGCCGCCTGCTTGACGAAGGGCGCCGTATCATGCGGATTTACTACTCGTCATTCGAAGACCGCCTGCCCCATCGCTACGTCGTCGAACACGAGGATATGATCGCGGCGATCGAGGCGCGGGATATCGATCTGGCCGATCGGCTGGCCGCTGCCCATGCGGATCAGATCGTCAAACAGATACAGCAGATGATCGCAAGCGACCGGCGCGTCAGCGTTCCACTTTGAGGGGCTGGCCGCGCCGCGCTCTGTAAGTTCGATCGTCACATGGGCGACGATTTTTCTTGTCGACAAATAAAATACAGGATGTATTATTGGCGTCAGGAATTAACCGGGCTGGCGGTTTGCGATTGTGAGCGCAGCCTACTCAAAAGGGGAACCGTCATGAAGAATGGCATTTTTTCCGGCTGCATCCCGGCGCTGATGACGCCATGCAAGGCCGACCGCAGCCCGGATTTCGAAATGCTGGTGCAGACCGCCCAGAACCTGATTGCGGCTGGCATGGCGTCGGTCGTCTATTGCGGCTCGATGGGCGATTGGCCCCTGCTCAGCGATGAACAGCGGATGGAAGGCGTCGAGCGTCTCGTCAAGGCCGGCATTCCGGTTATTGTCGGCACCGGTGCTGTCAACACCGCCAAGGCTGTGGCGCATGCCGCACACGCGCAGAAGGTCGGCGCGCAGGGTTTGATGGTTATTCCCCGCGTTCTCTCGCGTGGCCCGTCGATTGCAGCCCAGCGCCATCACTTCAAGGCCATCCTGTCCGCGGCACCGGATCTGCCGGCCGTTATCTACAACAGCCCGTATTACGGCTTTGCGACCCGCGCCGATCTGTTCTTTGCGCTGCGCAGCGAACATCCGAACCTGATTGGCTTCAAGGAATTCGGCGGACCGGCCGACATGCGCTATGCGGCTGAAAATATCACCAGCCAGGATGAAAACGTCTCGTTGATGATTGGTGTCGACACCGCAGTCTTCCACGGTTTCGTCAATTGCGGCGCGACCGGTGCAATCACCGGTATCGGCAACGTGCTTCCGAAGGAAGTCCTGCATATGGTGGCGCTTTCGCGAGCCGCAGCGAAAGGCGATGTCGATGCGCGCCGGCGGGCGCTGGAGCTGGAAGCGGCGCTGGCCGTGCTGTCCTCCTTCGATGAAGGTCCCGATCTCGTGCTCTACTTCAAGCATATGATGGTCCTGAAGGGGCATGCCGAATACGCATTGAACTTCTACGAGACAGACACCCTGTCTGCCAGCCAGCGCGGCTATGCCGAGGCCCAGCTCGCCTTGTTCGACGCCTGGTATGCGGAATGGTCCAAGCTCTCTGGCGCTGTTCAGAAATACGCTGCCTGAATGCGACAAGGAGAGGCTCTGCCTGAAGGAGGGCCTCTCTGCGGAACGATGTCATATCGATCCGAGCACGCCGAAACGCATGCACGAAAAAAGCGTTCCGGTGGCTTTGTGAGAACATCTTATGGATCGCTTCATCGAAGCGCGATGGCAAGATCATCTACATGACGCCGGATCTAATCCCCAATGGCGGAGGCCGGCGGGCATTAGCCTCGTTGGTCTTGGTATTTGGGTTTCGATACCGATTATCAGCAATATCCCTTTGCTGCCGCCGCGACGTAGTGCTATTTAGGTAGAATATGGCAAAACAGGAACCTAGGAGCCTGTCGTGGCGCTCAGTATTAAAGACCCCAAGACCGAACAATTGGCCCGCGCTCTTGCCGAGCGCACTGGAGAGAGCATTACGACCGCCACGCGCCGTGCCCTGGAAGAACGTCTTCGCCGCGTCGGCTCTGACGCCCGTAAAGCTGCGTTGCTCGATGATATGGCCGCCAGCCGCCGGCGCTGGAGTGCATTGCCCGTGCTGGATAGTCGCTCTGATGACGAGATCATTGGCTATGACGAGAACGGCTTGCCAAGCTGATGGTTATTGACACCTCCGCCATCGTGGCGATTGCTCAAAACGAGCCGGAAGCTGCGAAGTTCGAGCAAAGCATTGCGGATGATCCAGTCCGTTTGATCTCGGCCGCCACCCTGTTGGAGGCTGCGATGGTTATCGAGGCGCGTCTTGGCGAGGCTGGTGGCAGCGAATTGGACTTGTGGTTGCACAAGATAGGCGTTGAGATCGTCGCCGTCGAACCCGATCATGCCGACCATGCGCGCCGCGCCTGGCGCCGCTATGGCAAGGGCCGGCATCCGGCCGGGCTGAACTTCGGCGACTGCTTTTCCTATGCGCTCGCAGAACTTACCGGCGAGCCGCTACTCTACAAAGGCAACGATTTTTCGAAAACCGATATAAGAGCGGCGTGAGGCGCACACTGCAGTATCTTTCATCGTCCCGGATCGTTCCTCGACACTGGCAAGGCTTGCGCCGCCGCTGTACTGATGCTTGCGGCACACGATATTCGTCTCGAAAATCGCAATGAAGCCCATGCGACGCCCACGCCCTCACGGAGTAGATCATGTCTAATGAAACGCAGGGTTTGTCGGCTGGGCGTGGTGCCTACGTTCTGGCCGCGACCTGTGATCTCAATGGCTGCTTTCGCGGCAAACGCGTGGAAGCGGCATCGCTCGACAAGATTCTGAAGAACGGCATCCGCATGCCGATGTCCTCCATCGGCGTCGATATCTGGGGCACGGATGTCTTTGCAAATTCCCTGACGCTGGATCAGGGCGATCTGGACGGCATTTGTGAGCCGACGGAGCGCGGGCCGATCCCTCTGGCCTGGAGCGCAACGCAGGCGCAATTCGTGCCGATGTGGATGCGCGCGGAAACCGGGGAGCCGTTCTTCGGTGATCCGCGCCGCACATTGGCCGATATTCTCGACAGGTTCCGGGCCGTTCAACTGACCCCAGTCGTGGCGACGGAAGTCGAATTCTACCTGATCGACCCCAAATCGCTGCGGGCCAAGCCGCTGACCCGGATGCCGGTCGGCCATGCGGATGCCAAGGATACGATCTACTCGCTGGAGGAGCTGGCCGAGGTCGGGCCTTTCCTCGACGACGTCTACGCGATGGCTGCCGCGTGTGGCGTTGCCGTCGATGCCGCCACGTCGGAGAGCGGGCCGAGCCAGTTCGAATTCAACCTGGTGCACGGTCCCGATGCGCTGAGGGTGGCCGACGATACCGTCTTCTTCAAGCAGATCGTTCGCAACATGGCGCGCAAGCATGGGTTTGCCGCGACCTTCATGGCCAAGCCCTACCCCGCTCATTCCGGCAGCGGGCTGCATGTGCATTTCAGCATCGTCGATGCGCAAGGCCGCAACGTTTTTGACAATGGCGGCCCTGAGGGTACTGTTTTGATGCGGCAGGCCGTTGCCGGTCTGATCGATGCCATGCCGGATTGCACCGCTTTGTTTGCACCGCATCTGAACTCGTTTCGCAGGCTGTGCCCCGATAGCCTGGCGCCGACCACGGCGGCCTGGGGGTATGAAAACCGCACGGCAGCGATCCGCATTCCCTGCGGTCCTGCCGCTGCCCGGCGGATCGAACACCGCGTCGCCGGTATCGACGCCAATCCCTATCTTGTGATCGCAGCCATTCTGGGTGCGGCCATCGACGGGATCACCCGGCGCGCCGAACCGCCGATGCCAACGGCCGGCAACACCTATACAAGTAGCGCTAAGTCCCTTCCAGCAACATGGCCGGCTGCCCTTGATCTCTTCGAGCAAAGCGAGATCGTCAAACGGATTTTCCAGCCGAAACTGATCGAGATGTTTTCGACCTGCAAACGCCAGGAACTTGCCGTATTCAACCGCGATATTTCAGACCTGGAATATGCCAGCTACCTGCACAGTGTTTAACCGGCAGCGCATGCCCGGTCTTCCCGCAATCCCCTGTTTAAATAGCCGGCCTTTGACGTGCCGAAAATCGGAATCCTGGCTGCCCCGCAGGTTCCGCCGGCAAGACCTGATTGACTTCTTTTTGCCCGATGCGGCATTTTGGCACATGGCTGCTTGACCAACGGGCCAGGTCGGAATATTCGTTGGAGGAAAATAAATTGCCTTAAAGGCAATATCGGACTTGAAAGCGTATTCTGGGAGGAACGCATGATAATCCACGAGGCAGGTGCCGACGCGCATCTTGCGACACGCATCGACAAGATGCATTCCCGCGACAGGGCAGGCCTGATTATATTCATAACCGTGTTGTGGTGCACGATGGTCTTCGCACTGGTGACGATCTGGCCCTACATCGCCGTGCCCGCCATCCGGATCATCCTGACGACCGCCTGCGGCCTGGTTCTGGTGTTCAACACCGCGGCCATCATCGCGATGCTGAAGCACTACAGCGAAGACAAGCATTTCATTTACGGGCTCGACCTCAAGCATCTCGACGAGATGCGCCGGCGCCGGCGCTAGGAGGGATCATGGCTTACAAACCACCAAAACAGAGCTTTGCCGGGCAGATTTTCGACGTTATCACCCTCTTGGTCCTGACTGTCGGCGCGCTCTATCTTCCGCTCTATCTTGGCCTCGCAGGAGCGGCAAAGACCCCAGCACCCATCGCCAATCCCACATGGGAGGCGCTCGGCCAGAATGCCACCGAGCAGCAACAGTGGGCAGCCCTTGGCATCACTGATCCGGCGGCGGCGAACGACATCATCACGGCCCGTTTCGACTATTCGTTCTCCTGGATGGCCCTCGTGATCATGGCAGTCCTGGTCATCGGGTATTTCGTGCTGGTGGTGCGATTGTCGGACAGGGAATATCGCGACGTCATCGCTGAGCGCTTCGGCGCCAAGAAGAAATAGTGGGGGCACCAATGGATATCTGGACTGTTCTGGAATACGCGGCCTGGGCCCTTTCTGCGCTCTTCGCCTTTTTGATGCTCTCCGACATGGTGCGCATCGACACGACCTATGACAACGACCTGCTGACATCATCCCGCGAAGGCGAGATCGAAGCGGCAGCCGAACGTCACACGCTGTAAGGGGCCGGATATGGTAGACACGAAAACCACCACCGGCCAGCCTGAACGGTTGCAGCTTTTGCGCGTTCTCGGCCCCGCTCATATCTGGGCACTTGGCGTCGGCATCGTTCTCGTCGGCGAATATATGGGATGGAACTTCGCAATCGGCAAAGGCGGCATGATTGCCGGCCTGATTGCCTGCTGGGTGGCCGGCCTGCTGTATACATGCGTGGCGATGATCGATTCCGAGGTGACCTCGACGGTCGCCGCAGCCGGCGGCCAGTACGCGCAGGCCAAGCACATCGTCGGTCCGCTGATGGCCTTCAATGTCGGGTTGTTCCTGGTCATGGCCTATACGATGCTTGAGGCCGCCAACGCCATCACCATCGGCTTCCTGCTCGACACGGTGGCAAGCATGCAAGGCCATACGGGCTTGCACCAGCAGCCGTTCATCGTCCTCTGCGTAATGTTTCTGGCATGGCTGAACTATCGCGGCGTGCTGGCGACGCTGACGTTCAATCTCGTGATCACCGCAGTCGCGTTCATGGCCATCATCGCCCTGTTCCTGTCGGTGCAGTTTGGTGTATCCAGCGTGCCGCTTGATTTCTCGGCGGTGACGACGGATCCGATGCCCTATGGCTGGATTGGCATTCTCGCTTCCCTGCATTTCGGTCTCTGGTATTATCTCGGCATCGAGGGCACCTGCCAGGCGGCCGAGGAAGTCCGTTCTCCTGCTCGCTCGCTGCCCTATGGCACCATGGCCGGCATCATGACGCTGCTGATCGCTGCGACCATGACTTGGTATGTCTGCTCCGGTCTTATTCCGTGGGAATATCTCGGCCAGGCCGGAACGCCGCTGTTTGATGCGGCCCGCGTCACGGGCAATCGTGGCCTGATGGTTCTGCTGTTCATCGGCACGATGTTTTCCACGCTTGCCTCGGCAAACGGCTGCATCAACGATGCTTCGCGCGCCTGGTTCTCGATGGGCCGTGACCGCTATCTGCCGATTTGGTTCGGCGCGGTGCATCCGATTTATCGCACGCCCTACCGTTCGATCATCTTCCTCGTGCCGATCGCCTTGATCTTCGCACTGGGCGCACCGCTCGACCAGGTCGTGACATTCTCGATCCTATCCGGCTTGCTGGGTTATACGTTCATGACCTTCAATATGGTCATGTTCCGCAGGAAATGGCCGCTCGACACCATCAAGCGCGGCTATGTCCATCCGATGCATCCCCTGCCGACGATCGTTCTCCTGATCCTCTGCGCCACGGCCTATGTCGCCGTCTTCCTCGGATACGGGACACAGCTCATCGCGATGGTCAGTTTCTATATTATCGCGTCGCTGTGGTTCCACTTCCGGCGTTACCGGTTCGTGCGCCGTGGCGATCAGTTCACCATGCCCTGGCCGCGGCCCGAAGGGTATTGATCTGAACACAGCCCGCAGCCTGATCAATGGCTGCGGGTCCACCATCTGGAGGGATCAGCGTTGACGATCACCTATCTGCTCTTCGCCTTTGCCCTTTTGGCCGTCGCCTGGTTCATTCGCGCTGCGGTAAGTGGACATCGGGAGGCCATGCGACAGCGCCGCCGCTTGCTTGATGAAGCCCACGGGCTGCTCAGCGAACCCGGCATCGGCATGGCACCGGATGAATTTCCTATCGTTACGGGACGGATCGGCGACGGCCGCCGTGTTAGGCTCGAGCTGATCGCCGATACGATGGTGACGCGCCGTCTGCCGCAGCTCTGGCTGAAGGTGACGTTGTTCGAAAGCGCGCTGCGCGACTGCCCGTCGCTCGGCGCGCTCGCCCGTCCGACCGGTTCAGAATATTATTCGCTCGTTCATGGCTTTGCGGAATGGATGCGGCCGCCCGAGATGGACATGTCCTTGCTGATGCGCGGCGACGGGCGCGCTAGCTCTGAACAGGCGGCGATCGCCGGCCGGCATTTTCAGCGGCTATTCGTCGACCAAAAGGTCAAGGAAGCGGTGATTACCGCAAATGCAACCCGGCTTGTCTATCAGGCATCGCAAGGTGAACGTGCGGCGCATATGTTCCTACGACAGGCGCGATTTTCCCTCGAGACGGTTCCTGCCGCAACGATCGCAAAGGCCGTTTCGCTAGCGGCAGTCCTAAGTACGATTTACTCCGAAGCAGACAGACCACCTGTCTTGCAAGTTGCTTGAAGGCTGCATGTGTCGAAACCGGTAAATCCTTATCTCGTTCTTCTTCTGTCGATCATCCTGCCCGGTGCGGGCCATGTCGCCATCGGTGAGGCACGTCGCGGGCTGGCATTCGCGCTGTTCGTCCTGTTGTTTTCGTTCCTGACCTATATGACCACCACGCCGGACCAATCCTTTATCGGACGGCATGCGGGCGGGTTGTTTGTCTGGGCCCTGTCGATCCCGGACGCCTATCGCCGCGCACGGATCCGTTTTTCGATCAAGCATGGACTGTAAATCGGAGAAACGGAGACCGCCCAGGAATCACAAGCCGGGCAATGGCTGTCGAGCGGGCCGATGCGTTAAAACGACGTGACCGGCAGCGACCGGCAGGTGGCCGTCGATGCGCGCTCGACCAGATGACAGGCGAGTTCTACGCGGCGCGGTGGCATCGGCAGACCGGACAGGCTGTCACGCAAGAGATCGAGCGCGACCGAGCCGATTTCTCGCATCGGGATATGCATCGTCGTCAGCGGTGGGTTGAGGAAGGACGCCTGCGGCAGGTCGTCCATGCCCATGACAGAAACATCGCCCGGCACGGTATAACCCCGTTGCTGGACGCCCATCATCGCGCCGACGGCCAAGCTATCGCCGGCGGCCAGCACGGCGGTAAAATCGAGCCCGCGCGCATCGATCCGTGATGCGATGGCCTGTGCTGCCAGTTCCGGCAACCAGTCCTCGACGGGAACAACCAGATCCGCATCCGCGGCAAGACCATGATGCAACAGCGCATCCTTCCAGCCCTCATAGCGCCGCTCGATGGTGCGCCGACCCGGACGCATCAGGAACAGGATTCGCTCGTGGCCGAGCCCGATCAGATGATCGGCTGCCAGCCGCGCACTGGACCGGTTGCAGGGCGTGACGCTGGAAAGCCGCATCAACGGATCATCGCTGTTCAGCAGCACCACCGGCTTGTCGAAACCGCGGGTTGCGGCCAGCATGCCCTCGTCATCGACGGTCAGGAACAGGAGACCTGCGACCTGCGGATCATCCTGCGCCTCCTTCAACACCGCCAATTCCTCATTGCGGTCGGCGATCGGCCGCGTGACGATCTCGAGCCCCAGCGCCTGCGCCCGTTCCTTCAGGCCCTCAAGCACATAGAGCGTGAACTGGTTGCGCACGTAATCGATCATTGCCGCACTGGATGCCGCCAGAATGACTTTCTGACCGGCGACAGCCGTCGGGATCACATAATTGGCGAGCTTCGCCGCTTCGAGCACCTGCTGGCGAATTTCTGGCCTGACACCTTTTTCGCCGGCAATGGCGCGTGAGGCCGTGCTCAGCGACACGCCGCACGCCTCGGCAATATCCTCCAGGCGCACGCGTTTGCTCTTCTTTCCGCGTTTGCCCGCGATGGGTTTGACAGCCATATCGACCTCCGTGGCATCAACATGAGAAAAATTTTCAGATTGCGCAACAAAATTCGACGTGCATTATTTCTTTAACGAGCCGCCTCGAAGAGCGGTGCATGTGGAGGAGCATTCATGGGTCCAAATGGCCGCGATATCAGCAACGGTCTCGATCGCCTTGTCGCCGGAACGACCGGCCTCAAGCACGACGGCCGTTTCCATGAGCCCAATCTCGATGGCACCGCTGGCGACTATATCAGCTTCGACAGTTGGGAATGGCCGCAGGGCGTTGGTCTCTATGGCCTCATCAAGCTTTGGCTGTTCACCGGCCGCGACGATCTGCGCCAGCTTGTCGAAGCCTGGTATCAGCAGCGTATCGAGGCCGGCCTGCCCCAACTCAACGTCAACACCACCGCACCGATGCTCGGCCTGTCGGTGCTCTGGGCCAAGACCCGCGATCCCCGCTGGCAGCCGGTACTCGATGAATGGGCAAACCGGGTGATGGCAGAGCTCGGCCGCACCCCGGAAGGCGGTTTCGAACATCATGTCTCCGACAAGGTCAATCACGACGAACTGTGGGACGACACGCTCTATATGGTCGCCCTGTTCCTCGCATCCTATGGCCAGGCAAGTGGCCGCCGCGAACTGGTCGACGAAGCCTCGAGACAGTTCCTCGTCCATACCCGCTACCTTGCTGACACCCATACCGGCCTCTGGTTCCATGGCTGGACTTTTGACGGACGTCACAATTTCGCCCAGGCCCGCTGGGCGCGTGGCAATGCCTGGATTACGGCAGGCTTGCTCGATCTCTTCGATCTCGCCGACCTCGCCAAGCCGGTGAAGTATTTCCTTCAAGGCGTTCTCGTCGCGCAGGTCGATGCGCTACTGTCACTACAGGCTCCATCCGGTGCATGGCGCACTCTGCTCGACGATGCCTCGTCCTATGAGGAAATCTCGGCGACGGCCGGTATCGGCTACGGTCTGCTCAAAGGTTACCGCCTCGGCCTCGGCACCCCGGCATGGCGCACTGCAGGCCTCAGGGCCTTGCAGGTGGTGATGGACAATATCGACGACACCGGCACCGTCGGAAACGTCTCCTATGGCACCCGCATGGGCCACGATCTCCAGTTCTACAAGGACATTCCCATTCAACCGACCGGCTACGGCCAGGCACTCGCCATCCTGTGTCTTTCCGAAGGCCTGCAGCACGTCGGACAAGAAGGACAAGTAGCATGACGATGAAGATTTTGTACGGCGCAGCCCCGCAAGACGTCAAAGGCTATGATACGGAAAAACTCCGCAGTGCCTTCCTGATGACCGACCTGTTCGTGCCGGACGCGGCCAGTTTCACCTATACCCATGTCGATCGCCTGCTGCTCGGCGGCGCAATGCCGGTTTCCAGAAGCGTGAGATTCGGTTCCGGCGACGAGATCGGCACGCCCTATCTTCTGTCCGCACGCGAAATGGGCATCGCCAATCTTGGCGGTACGGGCACTGTAACTGTCGATGGGCAATCTTTCACACTGGAAAACCGTGATGTTCTGTATCTCGGCCGTGGTGCGCGAGAAATTTCGATGGAAAGCCTGTTGGGCAAAACCCCTGCCCGCTTCTACATGAACTCCGTTCCGGCCGGTGCCGATATTCCCCACAAGCTGATTAAGAAGGCGGAATCGAAGGCCGTCGATCTGGGCGACGGCCGCCGCTCCAACAAGCGCCGCCTCGCGATGTACATCCATCCGGAAGTTACGCCGTCCTGCCTGCTTTTGATGGGAATCACCGATCTGGCCGAGGGCAGTGTCTGGAACACCATGCCGCCGCATCTGCATGAGCGCCGCATGGAAGCCTATTGCTATTTCGACATGGCGGCGGAAGATCGCATCATTCATCTGATGGGTCGCCCCGAAGAGACGCGTCATCTGATCGTCGCCAACGGCGACGCGGTCCTGTCACCCGCCTGGTCTATCCACATGGGCGCCGGCACCGGTCCCTATGCCTTCGTCTGGGGCATGACCGGAGAGAACCAGGAATATAACGACGTGGCCCCGGTGGCCCTGGCAGAGCTGAAATGACCCCGATGACATCCCTGATGAACCGCACATTGAACGCCGGCGATGCCATCCGCTACTGGCAGCTCGGAACGATTGCCGAAGAGCGCTTCGACGTGCCGGACGCGCCGATGAAAGGCGAGATGGATCCGTTCTTCTTTCTCACCAAACACAAGAACTTCATTCCGCACGAATATCCTTGCCGGACGATCTTTGCCGAAACCTATCGTGGTAAGCGCCCTGACGTGCGCGGCTCCTTCGAGGCCGCCCGCTGGTGGCTGCCGTTCGGATCGCCTCGGCTCGATCTTTCCGGCTTCTGGTTCCGCCCGACCCGGCTTGCCACCTTTGCCCGCACGTTCATCGCCGCAGAGAAACCCGGAACCGCCAAGCTTCGGCTCGGCACCTGCGGCGGCGCGGTCCTCTGGCTAAACGGCAATGAGGCCGGCTGGATGGCGCCCTACAGCCGCAATCTTGAGGCAAAGGCGGAATTCGATCTGACGCTGCAGGAAGGGCTAAACGAGGTCACGATCTTCTTCGACGATCTCGCCGAACGCGACGCCCGCTATTTCTTCCAGCTCGATTACCTCAATGGCCCGGTCGCCAGCGTCGCCGTTCCCGTGCCCATCGAGGGCAAGGTGGCAGAGACGATCGAGACCGCCCTCGACAGCATGCATTTTGACAGGACCGCTTACTTCGAAGGCGACATCACGTTGCGGCTTGCCGAGGCCCTGCCGGTGGATGTCGCTGTGAATGTCACCGTCGAGGGCGACTTCATGTCGACCGAACGCTTCGATTATGACTTTGTCCTCAAGGCTGGCGAAGCGCGTCTGGTGATCGGTCCTTCGGAAGCGGCACCCGCCGATTTCCGCCATTTTCGCATTACGCTCAAGGCCGGCGAATTCGTCGCATCGCGCTCGCTCGGCATCGAAATCTGCCATACCGGCCGCCAGGGCAAGGCACCGGCGACGCTTGCTGATCGCATCACCGAGACGCTGACCGAAGTCTCGGAATTATCCGAACGCGACACTGTCCGCGCTTTCGCACGGCTCGCCAGCGACCGGAGCGGCGCCGATACCGACGCGATGATCGAGGAAATCCTGCCGTCGATCGAGGATTGCCATGACTGCGCCGACTTTTCGCTTGTGCCGCTGATCTGGTCGCGCACCGTCTGGGGCAAGGACATTGGTGAAAAGACCCGCGCGCGCATCGACCGCGCCATCCTCGATTTCCGCTATTGGATGGACGAACCCGGCAACGATGTTCAGTGGTATTTTTCCGAAAACCATGCCCTGCTTTTCCATACCTCTGCCTATCTCGCCGGACACCTGCTGGCCGGTGAAATCTTCGCCCGCTCCGGCCGCAAGGGTGCCGAGCAGAGCGCTATCGGAGCCGCCCGCGTACGCGCCTGGCTTGATCATTTCGAAGCGTGGGAAATGGCGGAGTTCAACTCGGCACCTTACTTCCCGATCGATCTCAAGGGCCTGACGGCACTCGCCGCCCTATCGCCCGATGCCGATATCGCCGAGCGGGCAAAGAAAGGCATCGTGCGCATCTGCGAAGTGATCGCCCGCTCCGCCCACCACGGCATGGTCACGGCAGCGCAGGGGCGTTCCTATGAGCACACGCTTTGCGCCGGCCGCTCGCTGGAGCTTTCGGGTGTTGCCCGTTTGCTTTGGGGTGCCGGCTGGTACGGCCGCCGCGTCCATGCCCTGCCGCAGCTTGCTGTCTGCCTGCGCGATCATGGCTTGGTCATTCCCGAAACGCTCGCCGCCGTTGCCAGCCATCAGGCCGACGAGCATCAGGAATGGCGGTTTGCGCAGGGCCAGGACCGGTTTGCAGCGCTCTATCATTACAAGGGCCGCGATTTCGCCATGGGATCCGCCGCCCATTACCGTTGGGACGAATGGGGCTATCAGGAAACCATCCTGCATCTGCGCCTGGGCAAGCGGCCCGAAGCCGCCATCTGGATCAACCATCCGGGTGAGACAATTCAGTTCGGGTACGGCCGACCGTCCTTCTGGGGCGGGTGCGGCACCCTCCCTCGCGCCCACCAGTACCGAGGGCTGGCCGTACTCGATTTTTTGACTTTCGAAGAACAGCCCGACTTTACCCACGCCTGGTTCCCGGTCGACGAATTCAATGAAAGCACTGTTCGCGGACGCCTTGCCATTGCCCGCAGCGGCGGCGGCGCGGCGATCCTTCTAGGCAGCACGGATTTGCAACCGGTGACGACAGGCCCTTCAGCCAATGCGGAACTGCGCCAATATGGCCAGAATACCCGCTGGATCGTCCGGGTCTGCGAAGCTTCTGATCTTAAGGTGGTAGAAAGCCGGTTCGCTTCGTTGTCCGTAGCAGAGATGGCAGACGGGTCGTTGGTGATCGAGGACCCTGACTACGGCACGGTCACCTTCCGCAGGGACGGAACGGTCGAGGCTGAGGGCCGGATGATCGTTCCCAAGGATTTCACGGTCGCGGGCGAGGTTGCCATGCTGACCGCACACTAGAGGCGAAGCGCCGGCGAGGAGAAGCCGGCGCCCGTTCAAATGCGGGCAAGGAGAAGGCCCGCACCCACAGGAGGAGGAAGACATGACCAGGACCAGAACGATGCTCGCGGCATTCGCCGTCGGGCTTTTGACCTCCACGGCGGCACTTGCCGGGGACGTACGCATCATGTGGTATTCCGATGGCGTCGAAGGCGAGGTCCTGAAAGACCTGATCGACCGCTTCATGAAGGACAATCCGGATATCAAGGTCACAATCGACAACGTGTCTTACAGCGTCGTGCGCGAACAATTGCCGGTACAGCTTGAGGCCGGCGACGGCCCGGATATCGCCCGCGTCACCAATCTGAAGGCACTGAGCAAGCACTGGCTCGACCTGCGCCCGCTCGTGGCCGACGCTGCCTATTGGGACACGAATTTCGGCGATCAGGCCGACTGGATGCGCCCCGACGGCACTGACCAGATTTCCGGCTTCATGACGCAGATCACGCTGACCGGCGGCTTTGCCAACAAGACGCTGTTCGAACAGGCCGGCGTTGCCCTGCCTGGCAAGGATGCAACCTGGGATGACTGGGCCAAGGCCTCCAAGCAGGTCGCCGAAAGCCAGCAGATACCCTTCCCGATGGCACTGGACAGATCTGGGCATCGCATAACAGCACCCGACATAGCTTTCGGCGCCAATTACATCGGTGCAGACGGGAAGCCGGCACCGCTCGACGAGGGTTCGAAAGCCTTCATTTCCAAGTTCATCGGCTGGATCGAAGACGGCACCATGAGCAAGGACGTCTGGGTATCGGCCGCAGGCTCGACCTACCGCGCCGGCGCCGACGACTTCATTAACGGCCAGGTCGCGTTCTATTATTCCGGCTCGTGGCAAGTGCCGAACTTCTCGACGAAAATCGGCACGAACTTCGATTGGGTCGCGACCGGTAGCCCCTGCGGCCCGGCAAACTGCACCGGCATGCCGGGCGGCGCCGGTCTGGTAGCAGTCAAGTACACCAAGAACCCCAAGGACGTTGCCAAGGTCATGGACTATCTGGCAAGCGAACCGGTCGTGAAAGAGTTTTCCGAGCGCACCCTGTTCCTGCCAGCGCACAAGGGCGTGATCGAAAAGGGATTGGACTTCAAGACGGACGATGCACAGGCCAAGACGGCGCTCGGCATCTTCGTGACGGCAACGACGTCGCTCGCCGACCTCGCGCGCAAGCTGCCCGGTTGGGCCTGGTCCGACACGATCTACGGCGCTCTCGTTACCCGCGTCAGCCAGGCGGCTGCCGGCGAGATGACGCTTGACGAAGCCTATAGCCGCATCGACGCGGATATCGCCGCCAAGGTCAAGGACTCAGCTCTCTAACTGAGAACACGCGGGCGGCGGCGGCCAATCCCGCACAGCCGCCCGTTTTACATCTTTTATGGAAGACGAGCCGCAGCGCCATTCAACGCGCAAGAGGAAAGTGATCGATAATGGCAGAAATATCCAGCCAGAGCCTGGGCGAGACCGCCATGGTACCGGTGCGCCTTGCCATGGGCATCATCGATGCACCCCTGCGCTGGGTCCAGAAGAAGTTTGGTCTCGGCGGCATGGCGGCGTTCTTCCTCTTGCCGAACATGCTGATCTTCGGCGTCTTCGTACTCCTGCCGTTCTTCATCAATTTCGCCTATTCCATGACCGGCGGCACCGCGCTCTTCCTGTCGGACCGCACCTTTGTCGGGGCCGATCAGTATACGAGGCTGTTCGACTGCTCGAATTATTTGAACCCCAATACCTGCGCCGAGGACACGTTCTGGACGGCGGTTGGAAATACCGGCTGGTTCGTCATCCTGCAGGTCACGCTGATGATCGCCGTGTCGCTGATCACCGCCCTGATCCTCAACCGCAACCTGATGGCGCGCAGCTTCTGGCGCGCGGTGTTCTTCTTTCCGGTGCTGCTGTCGCCGGTCGTCGTCGGCCTGATCTGGAAATGGATCCTGCAACGCCAAGGCCTGTTGAACTTCGGCCTCTACGGCTTCGGCTTCGAACCGCATGTCTGGCTGAACGACCGCAACTGGGCCTTTGCCGCCGCCGTCGGCGTCTCGATCTGGGCGCATATGGGCTTCTACACATTGATCATCCTCGCCGGCCTGCAGGCCATTCCGAAGGACCTTTATGAGGCAGCCGAGATGGACGGCACCCGGGCCATGCGCGTCTTTAGCCGCATCACCCTGCCGCTCCTGATGCCGAACCTGCTCGTCGTCATCGTGCTGGTGCTGATCCGCGCGGTACAGATCTTCGATGAAGTCTACGTGCTGACCGGCGGTGGGCCCGGCACCAGCACCCTGTTTGTCACGCAATACATCTACGAGACCGGTTTTGCAGCACAGCTGCGTAATCCCGGCCTTGCTGCCGCCGCCTCCATCCTGATGGGCCTCGTGCTTGTCGTCCTCACACTGATGCAGCTCGGCCTCAGCCGTTCCAGCGAAAAGAAGGGAGCCCGCAAATGAGCCGGGCGATCGAATTCCTGCTTCGCCGCAAGGGCGGCAAAGGCTGGCACTGGACGGATATCGTCACCTGGGTCTGGCTGATCGTGGGCCTGTTCGTGATGTTCGGTCCGGCAGTGTGGCTCACGGCATCGTCGTTCAAGTCACCCGCCGCTCTCGCCGAGTTCCCGCCGACCATCCTGCCCTATGTCACCCAGAAGGTGACGGTCGAAGGCTATGACAAGCCGCTCGATCTCTACACCGCAACGCTTGAAGATGGCGGCACGGCGACGCTCGCAGAAGTTCGCCGGATCGGAACCGTCAGCCAGATGGTCGATCCCGAAAAGCCCGCCGAGATCGTCAAGGTCAACATCGCCAAGCGCACGCCGGTCCGGCAGATGTCGTTCGCAACCGAGAACTACACCGAGCCGTTCACCCATTTCGATTTCGTCCGCTATCTCTGGAACTCGGTCTTCGTCACGGTGACCGCAACGCTAATCACGCTGGTGGTCAATTCCATGGCAGCGTTTGCGCTCAGCAAATACGAATTCCGCGGCCGCACTTTTGCGATGCTTCTGATCCTCGCGACGCTGATGGTGCCGCTGTCGGTAATCATGGTGCCGCTCTACTCCATCGTCTCGGCACTCGGTCTGTTTAACAATCTCTGGGGTGTTATCCTGCCGACAGTGGCGACGCCGACCGGCGTCTTCATTCTGCGGCAGTACATGCTGACGATCCCCGACGAGTTGCTGGACGCCGCGCGTATGGATAAGGCGTCGGAATGGCAGATCTATTGGCGCATCATCCTGCCTTTGTCCGCACCGGCGCTCGCCGTCCTCGCCATCTTCTCCGTCGTCTGGCGCTGGAACGACTTCCTCTGGCCGCTGATCGTGCTGTCGCGCAAGGAGCTCTACACCCTGCAGGTCGGCCTCAGCATCTATTCCGGCGAGCTCAACGTGCAATGGCACTTCATCCTGGCGATGACGGTCGTGACCATGATTCCCGTGGTTCTGGTCTTCCTCTTCCTGCAGCGTTTCATCACCACCGGCATTGCCGGAACCGGCCTGAAATAGGGGTTCATCATGGGACATATCAAACTCACCAATGTCGCAAAGTCTTTCGGGGCAGTCGACGTGATCCATGACATCAATCTGGAGATTGCCGACGGCGAACTCGTCGTTTTCGTCGGCCCGTCCGGCTGCGGCAAGTCCACGTTGCTGCGCATGATCGCCGGCCTTGAAAAGCCGTCGGGCGGCGAACTCGCCATCGACGGCAAGGTGGTCAACACAATCCCCGCCGCCGATCGCGGGCTCGCCATGGTGTTCCAATCCTATGCGCTCTACCCGCATATGAGTGTGCGCCAGAACCTCGCCTTCGGGCTCGAAAACACCAAGATGCCGAAGGCCGAGATTGCCACACGCATCACTGAAGCGGCCCGCATGCTGGAAATCGAGCACTATCTCGACCGGCGTCCTGGCCAGCTCTCCGGCGGCCAGCGCCAGCGCGTCGCCATCGGCCGGGCGATCGTGCGCCGCCCGGTCGCTTTCCTGCTCGATGAACCGCTGTCCAACCTCGATGCCGAACTGCGCGGCTCGACCCGCGCCGAGCTGGCGGCCCTTCATGCCCGTCTGTCCGCGACGATGATCTACGTCACCCACGATCAGGTCGAGGCTTTGACGCTTGCCGACCGGATCGTCGTGCTGCGCGCCGGCCGCATCGAGCAGATCGGCACGCCGATGGAGCTGTACAATACGCCGGCAAATCGCTTCGTCGCCGGCTTCATTGGCTCGCCGCACATGAACTTCCTCGAAGGCTCAGTGGAACCATCATCCTCCGGCAAGGCCGTCGCCACCTTCGCCGGCGGTAACCGGCTGGAGCTTCCGGTGACCGCAAGCAGCATTGCGAAGGGCGCGCCCATCACGCTCGGCGTCCGACCCCAGCACGTTTCGATCGCCAATGGTTCCGACGGTATCGCAGCCAAGATCAAGCTGGTCGAAGCACTCGGTTCCGAAACCATCCTCCATACCGACGTCGCCGGCCAGAAAATTCTGGTTGTCGTACAAGGACAGCATAACCTGACGCCGGGTGCGGATATCCGCCTGTCGTTGTCATCTGCCCCACTGCATCTGTTCAACGAGAAGGGGTTGCGCCTTGAGCACGCTATTTGATCTTTCTGGCAAGGTTGCGCTGGTCACCGGCGCCCGAACGGGGCTCGGCCAGGGCATGGCGCTGGCGCTCGCCCGCGCCGGTGCCGATATCGCTGCCCTTGGCTCCAGCCCGATGCCGGAAACAGCCGAATCCATCCGCCAGAACGGCCGCAGGTTTCACGAACTCGAAGTCGATCTCTCGCAGAAATTCAATGCAAAAGATGTCATTGGGTCGGTGGTCTCTGCGCTGGGCAGTATCGATATCCTCGTCAACAATGCCGGCATCATCCGCCGCGCCGATCTGCTCGATCATTCGCAAGAGGATTGGGACGCCGTCATCGACGTCAACCTCAAGTCTGCCTTCCTGCTGTCGCAGGCTGTTGCCCGGCACTTGGTCGAGACGAAGCGGGCGGGACGGATCATCAACGTCGCATCGATACTGTCCTACCAGGGCGGCATTCGCGTGCCCGCCTATACCGCGTCCAAACACGGTATTGCCGGCCTGACGAAAGCCATGGCCAACGAACTTGCGCCGCACGGCATCACCGTCAACGCCATCGCTCCAGGCTACATGGAGACGGACAATACCGAGGCATTGCGCAACGATCCCACCCGCAACGCCCAGATCTCCGCCCGCATACCGATGGGCCGCTGGGGTACGCCGGACGATCTTGCAACATCAGTACTGTTCCTTGCCTCTCCAGCCTCCAGCTACGTCACCGGCATCACCGTCCCGGTCGATGGCGGCTGGCTGGTGCGCTAAGCCGGGGATCGCGAATGGCCATCTCTATCGAACGGCTGAGATCCCTGCTTCGCGTAACGGAACCAGCGCTGGAACTGGTGGCGTCAACTGTCGAAGATCATGACGGTTACACCGTCGAACACCTGCGGTTCCGCTTGCCCGGCGGCACGGAAATCCGCGGCTTACTGACCAGGCCGGCCGGCAACACCAAGCCCGGACCTGCCATCCTCTACGCCCATGCGCATGGGGCCCGCTACGATATTGGCGCCAGCGAACTGATTTATGGACGTCCTGCCCTCCTTGACGCCCCCGGCCCCGTTCTGGCGCGGAAAGGCTATGTGGCGCTCTGCATCGACATGCCGGTCTTCGGCGGACGCGCTGATGTAACCGAAAGCGCCGCAACCAAGGCGGCCCTCTGGCACGGCCAGACCCTGTTCGGCCAAATGCTTGGCGAACAGGCAGCCGCCCTGACTTGGCTTGCCGCACGCGCGGACGTCGATTCCAGCCGGATCGGCATGACAGGTATCTCGATGGGCGCCACCCTTACCTATTATCTAGCCGCAATTGACACACGCATTGCTGCGGCCGCCCATCTCTGCTGCTATGCCGATTTCGCCATGTTGGTCGAGACCGGCGCTCATGATTTGCATGGCCATTATCTCACCATCCCCGGCCTTCTCGCGGAGACCTCGACCGGCGAGATCGCCGGGCTGATCGCGCCGCGCCCACAGCTCATCTGTGCCGGTCTCGACGATCCGCTCACGCCGCCGCTTGCGATTCATCGGGCTTTCATCGAGACGCTGACCGTCTACGAAACCGTTGATGCCGAAACCGCCGTCACACTATTGGAAGAGGCTGGCATCGGACATCGGGAAACACCGTCAATGCGGCGCGCAGTCATTGACTTCTTCAAGCAGCATCTATCGCGACCGCTCCCTTGAGCGCCTTTAGCGCAAGCGAGAGAGGGTGTCTTTGCGGCATACGGCTGATTATGCCTCGGTGTACTTTTGGACGGCTGAGCCACCTCCCAAAACGTCCATTCCCGCTGGCCTGCACGCCACAACTGGCATCTCAGAAGTTCGACGAAAGAACCGAGGCCGAAGAATTTCCTGTTGTGGCAAATGAAAAATCTGATTTACTGGCATTTCGATGATTGGCTTTGGGGGAAATTGCCGATGGTGTCGACTCGCAGGGATATGCTACTTGGTGGTTTGGCGTTATTTGGCGCCGGAACAGTCCAGAACCCGGTATTGGCGGCAGCGGCTTCCTACTTTGCCGGTACGGCCGTGGATAATGGCGTGACGTTCCGGACGACCAATTTTGCCAAGATCGATAAGCAGTGGCGCCGCCAGGTCGTCAAATATTTCAGCAGCGAGCCGATCGGCACGGTTGTTGTCGATACGAGGCACCATTTTCTCTACGTGATCATGGAAAACAAGACGGCCATCCGCTACGGCGTTGGCGTCGGCCGCGATGGCTTCAAGTGGTTTGGCCGTGCCACGATCGACCAGAAATCGCTGTGGCCGCGCTGGACGCCGCCTGCGGATATGCGCAAACGCCATCCCGAACTGCCCGAATTTGTCGATGGAGGCTCGCCCAAGAACCCGCTCGGCCCCCGCGCCATGTATCTGCATCGCGACGGCGTAGATACCGGCTATCGCTTCCATGGCACGCTGGAACCGGGCAGCATCGGCAAGGATGCCTCCAGCGGCTGCATCCGCATGTTCAACGAAGACGCCATCGACCTTTACCAGCGTTGTCCCATCGGCACCGCAGTGCAGGTTCTGCCGCATATTGCCGACCAGGCTCCCCAGGTCAGTGACGCTACCCCGGTCGAATGAGGAATTTCCCTGATGCCTGCTATGATCGGATATACGCGGCACGTATTAGCCGCGGCCATGCTCCTGGTGCTCGCCGCCTGCAACACAACCGAAATCGCCTCCGTCGAAGAACCTGCGGCGGTGCCGATGACCGGCCAGACCAACGATCCAGCGCCCGGTTTCGAAACCGTCTCGTCTGGTAGCGAACAGGATTTTATCCTCAATGTCGGCCGGCGGATCTACTTTACGCAGGACTCGGCCGCGCTCGATTCCGTTGCCAAGGCAACGTTGGATAACCAGGCCGATTGGCTCAACAAGAACCCAACCTGGTTGCTCAAGCTGCAAGGTTTTGCCGATGATTCCGGGTCAGCGTCCAAAATGGAAGCGCTGTCGCAAAAGCGCGCCGATGCGACGATGGCCTATCTCGCTTCGAAGGGTGTTGACCCCGGGCGCATGTGGGCCAAGGGCTACGGCAACGACCGCGAAGTGCGCGACTGTACCGACCGCTCATGCAAGGTGCAAAATCGCCGCGTTGTCTCCAACCTGCGCACCCAGCGCGATGCAACCTGATCGCAGGTGACTTGTGCGCGTATCGGCCTCCGGGCATTTTGGATCGCCGGGGAGTAGAGTTTTCCGGCACGTTTCAGGAAGGCGGCGGGCTGCATTATGTGGTGGATTGATCAAGTCAATTTCGACGATGGTTGCCAAGAAGACCTCACGACTTTCGATTTAAGGTCGAGTAACGACGTCACATCAGCTTTTGGCTTTTATAAGCATACGAAAGTGCGACATGCCCTCGTCAGCCCGGTCAGGAGATCGGTAATCTGTTCGTTCTCGTCGTTCAGCCTCGCGTTCTAACAATAACATGTCTCGCAAACATCGAAGGTACGGCAGGCCAAAAAAAGCAAAAGCGTGCTATCTTTGATCGGTTCGACAGTGGGAGGCACTTTATGACGACTAGGTGGGACTTCACTTACAACGAATGGGACAGTCTCGTGCGCCTCTGCGACCACGAGAGCGCCACCCTCCCGAACGAAATCGACCGGAAATGTCGGGAGCTTGGCTTGACCGACGAAACAGGTCTTTCTGACGCGGGAAAGCGACTTGTCGAACACGAGCTTCTTATGGAGCGAAGGAACCGGCTTCAGCGATGAACTCATCGGCTGCGCACCTGCCGCTGCTTGATTGAGTTCACCACGATGCGGCTTAATGTGATCAACCACAGTAGCGGGCCGGATATGGCCACTCTGCGCGCACATGCTGCCATGCGGGTGCATCGTGAGGTATTCAGTGCGGGCCTTGCGCCATTCGCCGTCATAGCCGCGCTTCCGCGCCGAAGGGCGGCGTGCATCGTGGCGTGCGTTACGGACGCGGGTCGCAGCGATCTGGCAAGAGCAACGCTCACCGTGGGGAATGATACGGGTGCCGCATTGGCAATGGTGTGGCGGGCGAAGGCTCATAATGCGCTCGCAATCTTGGCCTTAAGGGCGCGAAGGCGTTCACGGTCAACGCCAGCTTCAGTGTTGCGCCGTGCGTGGTCAGGATCTGTTGCTTCGGCTGCTCATTCCCCCGAGGCGCGCCAATGACATTTTTGCAGATGCCATTCACAACTTACGGCGTGCAACCTAATGCTTGGTTTCGAGTTAGCCGCTCGAAGGGAGTTGTCCTATGGTTGAAAGTCCACTGCACGAACCGAACACGGATGATCGTCATCTCGAACTCCAAAAGCACCTAGATTCTATTCTGGGCGATGTTATCGACGAGTTCTCAAAGGCTGGGTATACGACGCTCGAGGTTATTGAAGGAATGCGGGATATACTCTGGAAGCGGCGGATGGCCTTCGAACAGAATTCTGACTCCTTGGAGGACATGTCCACTCTTGAAACGTAACCGAAAGGCCTCAAGCGGATTAGGCTGAGGCGCGAATGTTCGTGCCCGTGAATGTGTTCTATGGCAGCGGACTTCGTCTCGCCAGCTTGAACTTTTGGCTCGGCCATCTCGGCTCCCCGGGCTTCTGAACCCGAAGCTGGCGAACGCGCTATCAGAGACGTCAATTTCCCGGGGCACATCGGTATACCCGACGAGGCCGATCGGAGCTAGCACGGGTGCTGGCTCACCGAGGGTATATTTTAGTATACACCTCGATAAAGCGCGGTGCTGTTATACTTTAGAACAAACAGATCATTGGCGAGAAAGCCTTTAACGAGGATGAGCTCATGAGCAACCTGACAACAACGGATACGGGGGGCACGGCGCCAAGTTCCGGGACATTCGTAAATACGACGCTGTCTGGACGAATGATCCTGATCCTGATCGGGGCCGCCGTGCTCCTGCGCGTCGGCCAGGATATTTTCGTGCCGCTGGCTTTGTCGCTGCTCCTGACTTTCACGCTGGCGCCGATCGTCACATTCCTCAGAAAGCGATACATTCCTAAAATCGCGGCGGTAGTCCTAACTGTGGCTTCCGCATTCCTTGTGATCGCCACGTTCAGTTTCATCGTCGCAGGACAGGTTGCAAACCTCGCAGACAACATCCCTACTTATCAGCGCAATATCATCGACAAGGTACACGCACTACGTGAGGCCGGAACGGGGACGGGCATATTCGAACACCTGACCAAGGTCGTCGAGCGTGTCGGAGCCGAGATGCAAAATCGAGCAACCGAAACTCGGGATGAGACACCTTCGTCAACGCAGCAGCGCGAACCTCTTCCTGTTGAGATCGTGACCCCCTCGAAACCGATCGAAACACTGGTGAACGTTATCCTGCCACTGATCAGCCCGTTTGCAACGGCGGGTCTCGTCATAGTGCTTGTGATATTCATGTTGCTTGAGCGTGAGGACCTGCGCGACCGTTTCATTAGGCTGGTCGGCCTCGGCGACCTTCACAGGACAACCGCGGCCCTTCAGGACGCGGGAACCAGGGTCGGCAAATATCTTCTGATGCAGCTCGTCGTAAATTCTCTTTATGCCGTCCCGATAACGCTCGGTCTTTGGTTGCTCGGAATACCAAACGCTATCCTTTGGGGCTTGTTCACTCTGGTACTCCGGTTTGTTCCCTATATCGGCCCAGTCATCGGAATGATCCTGCCATTATTGCTGGCATTGGCAATCTCGCCAGGTTGGTCCTTGGTGGCATGGGTCGCCGCGCTATTCATAACGATCGAGGTCATTAGTAATAACGTCATAGAGCCTTGGCTGTACGGTAGTCATACCGGGCTATCTCCGTTGGCGATTATTATTTCAGCTATTTTCTGGTCGTGGCTGTGGGGACCGCTCGGACTGATGCTGTCGACGCCCCTCACCGTATGCCTCGTTGTGTTAGGCAGGTATGTACCCCAATTCAGCTTCCTGGATGTGCTTCTCGGTAATGAACCCGTCCTACAACCGCAGGAGAAGCTTTATCAGCGTTTGCTCGCTGGCGATCCAAGCGAGGCTACCGATAATGCCGAGGATTTCCTCGAAGAGGGTTATCTGATCGACTACTACGAGAATGTTGGTCTTCCAGCGCTGTTACTGGGGGAAATGGACCGTCAGCGCGGTGTAATGACCGAGACGCAGATCGCACTCGTTGCGGCGAGCATGCAGACGCTGATTGGCAATCTCGCCGACATGGCGGACGAAGAAGAGAAGGACGAGGAGCTCGAGCAAGCACAGACTGACGCTGCCGAGGCCGCCGACGAACTTGACCTTCCAGACGGCAGGGGACGATCCATATTATGCCTTGGAGGCAGAGGCGCGATGGACAATGCCGTCGCGTCAATGCTTGCACAGATACTTGCAGTGCAAGGTGCTCACGTCGCCGACAACCGCGTCCTCAACGACCCGCAGGGCTCCGACCCGTTGGAAGCTTCTAATGCAGACACGGTTCTAATCGCCTTCTTAAACGGAAACTCGAAATCACAAGCTCGCCAGATTATCCGACGTCTAAAGCGTCGGAAACCGTCTCTTCGGGTTGGTATTGTGGTCCCGATGGCGGACAGTGAACGTTCCGCCCAGATTGCGCCCGATGAAATCAACGCGGACTTCGTCTCACTTAGTCTTACCGAAGCAACGCGATCTGCTTTGAGCAATGCTGAACCGGTTGCGCTCAAAAGCGCCGTCAGACCGTTGCTGCGGCCCCGCCCTCGCCTAAACCCCTCTTTGGTGGCTTGATACCAAACCAGCGGCATCGGATTGGTGAAACAAGCTCAGCTTTCGCCGTCTTAGCGGGGTGGGACCGACAGAAGTCTCGAAGGATTTTCACATAGCCCCAAAAGTCGACCCCAGCGATCCACCCCGCAAACTAACAGGCGGGGTGGTTCAGGTCGCACCGCATCCCTAGAATCAAAACATAGTTGGGCTTAAACGCCTCGAGCTCGGTTGGATTTACTTGTCGGAACTGGAACAATTGATTGATGGCCTCGTGGGTGTGCGCTTGAAATGCACCATTTGCTCCCGGCGCGTCATGGAGAGGTCGGCCATGGCGTCAGCGGTCCGCTGTTGCCTGCCCGTTTGAGGCCACTAACAACGATAGCGTGATTATCTATATTGTCGCGCTCCGACTAGGCCGAGATCGCGGCATGGACAGGTGGGGCGCTCGACTGGCATTTCGTTGCCCGCAGCGAGAACCGGAAAAATCGCTGCGTTCGCCATCCCTGTCGCGTCCGGTTGACACAAGCTGCGACCTCTCCAGCTAACGCGGGGCTTCAGAGGGGGTTCCACCCAATGGAATCAATCGGCAACGTGGCCACCGCAGCAGATCGCCTACGACAACAGCAAGTCTGTGTATCAGTGTGAATTCTTGCTGAGCTTAGAGATAGCACTAGCTCTCTCGTTGCGAGTGTGCGTGAGCAAAGATGTTGCAACGACAGCTTCCTGAAACTTGGGTGCATGAGGTCACGAGCCGGGCCTGCTTAGCTCTGATCTATTCGTTCAAGCGTTGAGGCAACCGCTCGCTTGTAGCCCGAAAGCGCCTATATTTAGGTGAGATCAAATTTGAAGGGGAAGCCATGGTCGACAAGATCACAAAAGTCTCATCTTCCTCCCCATCTACCGCTACCCGCGTCGAATCAAGCCTTTCGCTTGCGGAACCGGACGCAGCTTGGGTCGCGCACCGCCAATCTGCGATCAATGCAGCCATTGAGAAACGCAAACGAGATGACGGCGCCGCCCACGAGAGAGCGAGCCCTGCGGAAACCGATGCTGATAGCGTTCCCGGGCGCGATGTTGACGACGAAGGATCAGACGCTGTTCCCACGAATAAAGAGAGTGCCGAACTCCTTTCCGGTGAGAGCGAACGTATCGGCTCGGGAAACCTCGACGAGGATGTCCCGTTTGGTCAGCATGTCGGCTATGTGTGACTCGGCCCGCATCACCCCTCGTGTGAAATCGTGGAACCGACCGGGACCACGATTATTTAAGACATAGTAGGTTCGCCCACTCGGGCAAGCGCCGCGACCGCAGCTTGAGCAAAGTGTGCAAGCGGGGTATTTTCGATGCCAGCGACGAAAACGGGTCAGTATCCAGTCATCTCCAAGTACCCTATCCCCGTCGCGGTGCCATTAAACCAGATCGGACCTTCCCAATATGGCGTCGATGTCCGCATCCATGATTGATCGTTCAAAGCCTGCGTTGTGATATCTATGGATCTCGCGGGGATTTGAATGCGCCATCCCACTGGCATCTCGCGCCCTTCCACCTTTGCTTGGCGAATCGGGTCCAGTCGTATGTCTTCTTTTGAAATCGGGGTGGTCTTGCCATCCGCCGAAATCCAGTTTGCCGAGATGAACCCATCCGTGTCGTCGCGAAGTCTGAACGCCATCAGTTTGTCCCCTGTGTCGAAGTGCAGAGAAAACCAATCCCAGCCGGTCTGGTTTTCCGCCAATGGCTGAGAAGACCACTCTCGGTCAAGCCACGCCTTGCCGCTCACTTGGACGTCAGAACCAGCAACGTTGATTGTGCCAGAAACCCGGTAGAAGGGCTGCGAGTAGTAGTAAGACGCCTGCCCGCTCGCCGATTTGACGGAGAATCCGCGATCGCCCTGAAGCACCAAGGGACCGGTTGCCTTCAGATTCAAGCTGTAATTGAAATCGCCCCCGTTTGCGGTGACAGCAAGGTCGTTGAGTTGGTCTCGTGCCGTCTTGTTCACCGCCGCCAACCGCCAATCGTCGATCCAGGCCTCGAACGGCGATGCGACTACATCCGCCTGCCCGACCCCACCCCTGCCAAGGCGTTCTGCGACGTAATGGTGGTCGTCCGTGGTGATGGCCGCATGTCCTATCCAAATTTGCGGATCAGCGAACCCTTGATTGACGCCCGGTGCCAAAGCGGACCGGAACAAGGTCCACTGCGCTCCATAGTGCTTGCCATCCTCATCTTGAAGATTAGCCGTCACATACCACCACTCAATCCGGTAATCAGGGTGAGCCCCGTGATCGACCGGGAATGATAACGCTGATCCCGTATGTGGAATGGCGAAACCCTTCGCGTCCGAGCCGAGCCCTGCAAATCCTTGGGTCTGGGTCTGTCCCGCTGAGGCGGTCAACAGTAGCGCCGCGAAGATCCACATCACCATTTTAGCGCTCATTGGCGAATATCCTGAGCAAATCGGCTGGGTTGATGGTGGCTAGGCGTCGAACCGGCACCAGAACAGATAAAATCGCGGCCACTAGAGCAACAGCTCCTAACCATAGCCAGTCGAGAGGAAACACGGTCATCGGCAAACGCCATCCAAACGCCTCGACATTGACGATGGCCAACAGCACCCACGCCAGACCAAGACCGACTGGGATGGCAGCGACATACGTGGCAAGCCAGAGAGCTAAAGTGCGAGCGACCTCATAAAGCGCAAGATGCCGCCGCCTAATACCCATCGCCCACACAGGCGCAAGCTGAGGCAACCTTATACCCGAGAGTGTCAGAAGACTCGAAAACATCGCGAACCCCGCCACCGCAAGCGTCAGAACATTGAGCGCTCCCGTGACGGCGAAGGTTTGCTCAAAAACCGCCCGCGACTGTGCTTTTAGCGAGTTCTGATCGACAATGGAGGTTTCGGGCAGACCGAACTGGGTCACGAGCTGCTGCTTGAGTTTCGGAGCGCTTTCCGGCGGCACGCGAATGCCGTAGCGGAGTTTGGAAACATTGGGGTAATGGGCAACCAACGCATCTATCCCAATTATGACCTGTCCTTTAGGATTTCCGTAGTCGGAATAGATTCCCACGACTGTTGCGTCCCACCCGCCCGGCATCGCGATGGTCTGCCCCGGCTTCGCCGCGCCGCGTCGCCACATCTGCTCGTTGATCAGCGCTCCTTTACCAGAAGACACCTCATCCCAGGCGTCTTTGTCAGCGACGACCAACGGCCAATTGTCTCGGTACGTCGGATCATCGGCCACCCCGAAAACCTGGAGCTGCTCGCCCAGAACATCCCCTTCGACACTCCAAATCGGCAAGATCGCGGTGGAGTGTTGCGGAAGCCATTCGCGCAAACGCTTGGCCTCTTCCTCGTCTTTCGCAGTTACGTACAATTCGGCGGCCAATCTTTGATCCAGCCACCCAAGGAAGGTCAGCCGAAAGCTGGAAACCATTGTCCCTACGCCGATGTTTGCAGATAGGGCAAGCAAGAGTGCCATGAGCGCAAGCGACAGCCCGGGGAGTTGCAAACGTGTGTCCGCCCAGAACCATTGGGTCAGGGCTGTGCGAGAGGTTCGTTCAGCGAGTGCGAGGCTGAGGGCTAGAAGCCCAGGCAACATAAGAGCACAACCAAGCAGCAGTGCTCCAAGGACGCCAAAACCCATCAAGAGCCCTGAGCCTGCAATCGCCAGGATCACGGCCAGCGCTAGGAGTGCGCCGCCTGCGGACGCTTGGTACGCAAGGGTTTTGGCGGACGCTCTCGCCCATTCACGCGGCTGGGCGGCAGCCAATATGGGAAGCGTCCAAACCCGCCACAGGCTTTGGACGGAAGATATAGCCGTCCCGCCGAGAGCAATAGCCAATCCCGCTACCCACCATTCCGGGCGTACCGAAAGCGAGCCTGGGACGCTCGCGCCATAAAGGCCTTTAAGGGTGGTCGCGACACCCGGCATGAGCGCAGATGCGATGAAATACCCCAGAACGATACCAAGAATACCAGAGATCAGTGCCAATGCCGCAAGCTCGATCACGAGCATTGCGGTCAGAGCCGGGAGCGAAACTCCCAGCGATCGCAACGTGCGGAAGGTTCCCCTCCGCTGCTCGAACGTTAGGCCGGTCGCCGAATACACGATGAAAAGTCCGACGATAAAAGAGAGGAACCCGAAAGCTGTTAAGTTGAGATGGAAGCTGTCGGTAAGCCGGGCGACATCTGACGTGTCTGAGGTCTCCCGCAGTGTGATCTCCGGAGCAACTTGGTCGATCGGCTTCAGTCCGGGACGCTGTTCGGACGCGACGACTAGCCGATTGATCTTTCCATGAGCTGCAAGCAACCTGTCAGCAACGGAGATATCTACGAAGGCGGCCTCATCGGGGACGTTCTCGGAGACTTTCAGCCGCATTTCCGTGGCGCTACGAAGCCTCTCGGCAGTGGCAGCTGAAACCACAAGCTGGCCGGGGCCGGACAGAAGGTCTGAGAAATCAGATCCATCCGTGATGGATGCCACCTGCCCCTCCCTCGGCATGCTGGTCGGGTCGATACCGATCAATTTGATCCTTAGATTTCCGAACCGATACGTGCCTTCAATAACCGGTGAGACATTCCAGCCCGCGCGACGAAGCTTGCCGTACGTCTGGATCGAAATCCCGTTGCCGTCCCTAGAAACGACTTGCCGAAGCGCCCCCTGCTCCAAAACGGATGCCGCCCGGGCGTAGCTTGCCCGGGCTTCGGCATTGATTGCCTGCACGCCAGACCACAGCGCGGTCGCGAGCGCGATCCCCATCACCAGTGTTAGCAGCTGAAGTGGCTTCCGTCGCCAATGTGAAAGCAGCGCCGCCAATGCAAAGGTCATTCGACGATCCTGCCGCCACGAAGGACGACCTGCCGGTCAAGGCGATCCGCGAGCCTCATTGAGTGCGTTACCAGCAGAAGAGCGGACCCGGCGTTCTTCGCTAATGAGACCATAAGATCGAGGACCGCGTCTCCAGTCGCCTCGTCCAGATTTCCTGTCGGCTCGTCAGCAAGAATGAGCGGTGGACGAGCTGCCAAGGTTCGACCAATCGCGACGCGTTGTTGTTGCCCGCCCGACAGTTGTTCGGGATAGCGGGCAAGATAGGCTGCCAAACCCAAGCGTTCCGTGAGGTCAACCTCCCACGCTGCATCATGACGTCCAGCAAGCTTGGCATGAAATGAGATGTTGGAGGCAACGTTTAACGACGGGATCAGGTTGAACTGTTGAAAGACGAGACCGACCTGAGTTCGACGGTAGTTGGCTCTTTCCCGCTCACCGAATTGAGCAAGGTCCTGTCCCTGCATAAGAACAGAGCCACCGTCCGCATGATCAAGACCACCGGCTAGATGGAGCAGCGTACTTTTGCCGCTTCCGGATTCACCGGTCAACGCGACACTCTCGCCAGCTCCAACGTCGAGATCGATGCCCTTTAGGATCTCTATGACCCCCTCGGCGGTTGTATAGGACTTTCGAACGGCGGTCATGGATAGGGTCATAAATCTCGTATCGTCTTTTTGAGCCGCGAAATCGGCCAAATCTGATCGCTTCGTGCCCGTTTTAATCAACCTTTGGCAGTGGCGTTGTTCCCACCGCTCCCGCCGATAACGTGACAGCAAATCGAGGGTACCTAGCCTCTGTAGTGCCTTAAATGCCAGCCCGCATCATGCTTAAGGGGAAGTAATACGGAACTCATTTGTGATCGGTTCGTTGTGTCGCGAACAGCTGGCTGCAAGTTTGAACATAGGAGCTTAGTTTGGAAAACCAATCGAAAAGTCTGGCCGACGAATACCGGCGCCTTGGTGGCCGCCGCGTCGCCGTGATCGACGACAATCTCGGCTCGACGCGGGACTGGGAAAACAACCCACCCGAAGCCGCCGATTTCTGGGAGAAGCGCATAGCTTCTCTATCAGATCGTGAGAAGAGGGACGTCGAGACGTTTCTCCCGTCGCTGAATGACATTAACGGCGACGCTGCCGACAAATGACGAGGACAGCTTTCGGCAAGCTGCATGGCTCGAAAGGAGGGTATGTATGAAACAGGAACAGATCCTATTCCCCCCCAGCGCCTGGGTTCCAAACAATTAGCGGCTCGCAGTTCTCCTCTATAGCGACGCCCTGCCCAACAATGGCTCGTCAAAAGATTTTGAAACCATGTTCGCCGCGAACGGATGGACCGGTATCTGGAGAAACGGTGTTTTTGACTATCAGCATTACCACTCAGGCGCACACGAAGTGCTGGGCGTCGGCCGTGGCTCTGCCACTCTCCTAATCGGAGGTCCGGGAGGCCAGTCAATAGAAGCCGGCACCGGCGACTGCCTGATACTGCCAGCGGGAACGGGACACCAGAACTTGGGCTGCTCTCCAGACTTCGAGGTCGTCGGCGCTTATCCTGTCGGACAACAGGCTGACATCCAGACGTCAGCGCCCTCTAGCGAGATGAAGGCACGAATATCGTCGCTGCCGATCCCTAAGATAGACCCGGTGCAAGGGGCAAAAGGATATCTTATTGAATGTTGGCGGTAACCGACCTCGTAGAGATTGAGAACGTTTCGCCAATGCTCAATAGGAGCGGAATGTTGCTGTGCCATCCGTGGCCGACGAAGACTCAAAAATGCAATTGTTCAGCGCAGGCCGATTGAATTATCCCGCTTACGCTGGCCGGATTTTCAGAGAACCATATCTGTATCGCATCATTCCGGTTCATTCATCTATGCAATCACTTGACGAACCTATTTCGGGGTCACAACACGATAACGAATTCTACGGCTCGTTAAGGGAGAACGCCGAAGACGAGCTGGGCGAGACGCATTCGCCCGATATCGCGACACAACAGCGGTGGTTCTGCAAGCTCTACATCTCCCGTTTGGTAGAAGATTTCGCTGTCCCGCAAAGGACAGCTAGGCTCTTAGACCAGAGAAAAACTGAGGCCACTTACGCCGATGTTCTAATCGCTATCTCCTCTTTCCTTGCCAACTCACCTTCACCCCAAAATCCGATAAATTTCGCTGCGATTGCTGACAAGGAGCCGCGCTGAAAGCTATGATTGCGGCCCAGCGCCGTTGCATTAAGCTGTTTCGCATTCAATTTGAAAAACGAATTCGTTCGTTGATCAGGTGACTTTGCTGGAGTTGCGCTTATTTTCAAGGCTCAGTGCAATCCTCGCTGGCTCATATTTGAAACGGAGCAAGTCATAGCGGCGTCCGCTTCGCTACATTCAGAAGCGGCGCAGAAATGAGTGCGAACGACCGACGCGCTGTACGTTTCCCGAGGCTGATAGATGCTGGTTCCGCGGCACACTTTGGTATCTTCGTCAAAATATCAGGCGTGATATCCACCGCGGCCGTCTAGCACATTTGCAGCAAGGATCGAGTTGACTTGGAGTTGGAGGAGTTTTGCTTCGGCAAACACGAGGTTACCGACCGTAGATTGGTGACTGGCTACGCCACCGAGTGACTAAAGCCAGGTCAAGTGGATCGCGGACAATATAAGTTTGTCATCAGTCCAGAGCTTGCAGCGTTCACGATCACAGAAAGATCATAGCGAACGCGTCCATCCGGCACCTCCCTGAGCCTATCTGCAAATTGGCCGTGCGGCAGGCCGAGCTATTCCTCGTCGGCAACCTGCATTTTACCACCCGCCACTGGGCCGCGACGGAGCCATTTCGCGAGCGACGGTGCTTGAGCATTTCGTTGAGGGTTTCCGTAAGGCTGGGCTTCCGGAGTGACGCGCCGTTAACCTCTGACAGTTCTGTTACCCGATAACGGCATCTTCGCGCTGATCCTGTGACCTACGCCTCATAGCGGCTCGTGTCATCGCGATCGCGATTGTATCCTTTCACGAGCGGAAATTGCGGCAGCCAGGATTCGCGGCGGGAAGTCCAGAGCTCGTAGGTCGGCATCAGTTGGTCTGGGGCATCCAAGGATCCGAGGTTCACTTCGATTTCGTCGGCGCTGCGTGCAAAAACGGGAGAGCCACAGCGGGGGCAAAAAAACCGCCCGGCATAGTCGCGCGTTTCGCCCTCGATCGTCACCGCATCCTCAGGGAAGATTGCGGAAGCGTGAAAAAGGGCGCCATGATGCTTGCGGCAGTCGAGACAGTGACAAAGGCCGACCCGGTATGGGGAGCCGGCCGCCACAAAGCGGACCTCGCCGCACAGGCAACCGCCGGTCAATCGGTCCATGCCATGTTTCCTCCGAATTTGGCGCCCGGCATGTTTTTGATTAACAGCCGAACGCCTCAATCATACGGACTACTGCACCAGCTTCAAGGCATCACCGAGCATCGAGACGATGTCCTCGATATGGGATTTCTCAGCTATCAGCGGCGGCGAGAAGGCTATGATGTCGCCGGTGACGCGGATCAGCAGGCCCCGTTCGAAGCAATCGACGAAGACATCGTAAGCGCGCGCACCGGGCGCGCCGTCGCGGGGGGCTAGCTCGATGCCGGCGATCAGGCCGATCGTGCGAATATCGGTGACATGCGGCAGGCCTTTGAGCGAATGCATTGCATCATGCCAATCGTCCTGCAGCTCGGCTGCCCGTGTCAAGAGACCTTCGTCGCGGTAAATATCGAGCGTCGCGATACCCGCGGCGCAGGCTGCCGGATGGCCGGAATAGGTGTAGCCGTGGAACAGCTCGATCTGGCCGTCCGGCCCATGCATCAGCGCGTCGTGCACCTTGCGGCTGGTAAACACGGCACCCATCGGAATCGCGCCGTTGGTCAGGCCCTTCGCCGTGGTGACGAGATCGGGCGTCACGCCGAAATAATCGGTGGCAAACGGCGCGCCGAGGCGGCCGAAACCGGTGATGACCTCATCGAATATCAACAGGATGCCGTGGGTCGAGCAGATCTTGCGCAGCCGCTCAAGATAGCCCTTTGGCGGGATCAGTACGCCGGTTGAACCAGCGACGGGTTCGACAATGCAGGCCGCGATGGTTTCGGCGCCATGCAGGGCGACCAGTCTTTCCAGATCATCGGCAAGCTCGGCGCCGTGCTCGGGCTGGCCTTTGACAAAGGCGTTCTTTACAAGATCATGCGTATGGCGCAGATGGTCCGTGCCGGGAATGAGCGGAAAGACCCGGCGATTGTTGACGAGGCCACCAACGGAAATGCCGCCGAAACCGACGCCATGATAGCCGCGCTCCCGGCCGATCAGCCGTGTGCGTGTGCCCTGCCCGATCGACCGCTGGTAGGCGACAGCGATCTTGAGGGCTGTATCGACGGATTCCGAGCCGGAGCCTGTGAAGAACACGCGGTCGAGCTTTTCGCCCTTACCGCCCGGCGCGATTTCGGCCAGCCGCTCGGCAAAATCAAAGGCGATCGGATGGCCCATCTGGAAGGACGGTGCGAAATCCAGCGTCAGCAGCTGGCGCTCGACCGCTGACGCGATCTGGCGGCGGCCATGACCCGCATTGACGCACCAGAGGCCGGCGGTGCCATCAAGGATCTTGCGTCCATCGACGCTGGTATAATGCATGCCCTCTGCCGAGGCGAGCAGGCGCGGCGCCGCCTTGAATTGCCGGTTGGCGGTAAACGGCATCCAGTAGCTGTCGAGTACCGGGGTGTTTGGTTTGCTGTGCTGGTTCATGGCGACCTCCTGTGAGACCACGATGACGCCACGATTTCAAATGCCGAAACAAGTCCTTTTCTGATCTTTAATAAGCTATTGAAAATGCTTGCCGTGAAATGTGATAGTTGCGATATTTCGAACATGAGAAACGGGGGATGGGCATGTCTGTCGATATCGGAAACCGGTTGCGCCATGTACGCCTGCTCAACAATTTGTCGCAGCGGGAACTGGCGAAGCGGTCGGGCGTGACGAACTCAACGATTTCGCTGATCGAATCCAATTCCTCCAATCCCTCCGTCGGTGCGCTGAAGCGCATCCTCGACGGCATTCCGATCGGGCTCGCGGAGTTTTTTGCCTTCGAGCCGGACCGCCCGAAGAAGGCTTTCTATCGGGGCGACGAACTCGTCGAAATCGGCAAGGGGCCAATATCCTACCGGCAGATCGGCGATAATCTGTTCGGCCGCAGCCTGCAAATCCTCAAGGAATGTTATCAGCCCGGCGCGGACACCGGCAAAGTGCCGCTGGTGCATGACGGCGAGGAAGGCGGCATCATCCTGTCCGGGCGGCTGGAAGTCACTGTCGATGATGAACGCCGGATCCTTGGGCCGGGCGATGCTTATTATTTCGAAAGCCGCCGCCCGCACCGATTCCGCTGCGTCGGGCCGGTGGCTTGTGAAATCATCAGCGCCTGCACGCCGCCGACCTTCTGATCGGCGGGTACGGCGGTTGGCTTAGTGCTGTCCCGGTTTGACGTCAGCCGGGATCGGGCAGACATAGGGCTGGCCGTCCATCTTGTCGTTCCACTCGGCCCTTGCCTCGTCACGCAGCTTTTCCGACGTTGCCAGATCAAGGCCGGTGGCTGCTAAAACCTTTGCCGCATGCACCATCGCCTTGTGCGCCGCCGGACTGCGGCCCTGCGCGACAACCTGCCATGTGTGTGGATTGGTGCCGATTGCCCAGGCGGGCGCCCAGCATTGCGCCGTCGGCGTCACCCGGCTGACATCCCCGACATCGGTCGAACCCGCGCGAAAATGCGACTGGCCTTCGAAGGCACGCAAGCCCAGATGCAGCGCCGTTGAGCCGTCGATCTTGTCGTTGGAAAAGACGTCACCCTTGATCTGGTACAGACGGATGCTGCTTTTGACCGCTTCGTCGGTAAAGGTCGCCTGGATCTTTTTTGCAAAGGCGATATCATCGTCATCGAACGGCACGGGCCCGAGCGCAACCATGTTGTCATGGATAGCGTTTTCGAGCGTCAGATTGGGCAGCAGGTTGGTCGAGGCAGTATCGAAGATGGTCTCGACTTCGGTTTCCGTCATTGTGGCAGCACCCTGCGCCACCTTGCCCACCCGCTCGGCCAGAGCCAGCGCCTGCGCCATGTCCGGCGCACGGATCAGGTACAGCACTTCGGCCTTGGCCTGCACCACATTCGCCGCGCGGCCGCCTGCGTCGGTAATGGCATAATGGACGCGGCAATCCTGCGGCATGTGCTCGCGCAGAAAATTGACGCCGACATTCATCAATTCCACCGCATCAAGGGCGGAACGGCCGAGATGGGCGCTGTTGGCAGCGTGCGCGGCCACGCCCTTGAAGCGGTAAAAGGTTTCGAGCACCGCCAGATTGTTGGTCGAGCGCACCCCGTTAAACGGGGCTGGGTGCCAGGTGAGTGCTGCATCGACATCGTCGAAGGCGCCGGCGCGCACCATGAATGTCTTGCCAGAACCGCCCTCTTCTCCCGGGCAGCCATAATAGCGAACGGTGCCCGGCAGACCTTCGGCCTTCAAGTGTATGGCAAGCGAGATTGCTGCGAGCAACGAGCCGGCGCCGAGCAGATTATGACCGCAGCCATGGCCTGTGCCATCCGGCGACACGGCCTGCGGAGTGTCGACACCCGCGATCTGGCTCATGCCAGCCAGTGCATCGAATTCGCCGATAAAGGCGATGACAGGCTTGCCGCTGCCAAACTCGCCGATGAACGCCGTTTCCATATCCGCGACGTTTCTCCGCACGGAAAAGCCGTTCTGCTCCAACATCGCGATCAACAGCGCTGCCGACCGCTGTTCATCAAATTTCAGTTCGGCGAAGTCCCAGATTTGATCGCTGAGCGCTGTGAACTGCGGCGCCATGGCATCGATGGCAGTCGCCAGAGAAAGCAGGGAAGATTTGTCGGGCATGCGTATCCTCGCGTCGACGCATTTCGGCGTCGGAAATCCGGGCGGCGGAGGGGTCTCCGCCGGCTGCGTTCATGTTAAAAAAGGAAAGACACGCCGCCAGAGCGGCGTGGTTCGCTTAAGGCTTACTTGTCGAGTGACACTTCCCAGAGGCGGGCATTGGACTGCCAGACCGGCTGGCCCTTCAGTGCCTTTGTGGCGCCCCACACATCGACCATGTCGTAGAGGAAGATGCCGGGCATTTCCTGCAGCATCAGTTCATGGAACTCGTCGAAGATCGCCTGGCGTTTCTTCGGGTCGATCTCGGCATAGGCAGCCTTCATCAGGTCGCGCGCCTTCGGATCGTCCCACATCAGCGAGGCGTTCTTGTCCTTGTCGCCGACATAGAAGCTGTACATCAGCGCCGGATCGAGACGCGGCGTGACGGATTGCGAGATGATCTGGTAGTTGCCCGAGCGGCGGCGATCGACCTGCGTGGCATAGTCGAGCACCTCGATCTGCACGTTGAGCCCGATCTGCTGCAGCATCGCCTGCGCCATCACGGCAGCCGGGAAGCTGGGCACGTTGCCGCGCTTGTTGGCGATGATGCTGATCGGTTCGCCCTTGTAACCGGACGCCTCGAGTTCCTTCTTCGCCGCCTCCAGATCATAGGGCAGACGCTTCTTCTGCACGTCGCTGTAGTAGACGGAATCAGACGAGATCATCGAACTGTTCGCTTCGCCCGTCCCGTTCGATGCCGCGGCGACCAGCTGGTCGAGATCGAGCGCCTGTGCCATGGCCCGGCGGATCGCAGGTCTGCTGAGCACCGGATCACGGGTCTGGATGTAGAACAGGTTCTTGCCGTTGTTGCGGGCAATGATCAGCTGGGTGGTTTCGCTGTCCTTGAATTCCGGAATGAGATCCGGCGAGATTTCAGCGGTGTCCAATACGCCGGATTGCAGACCAGCCTTAACGGTCGAGGCATCCGGAATGACCATGAACTTGATGCCATCGACCAGCGGCCGCTTCGATCCAACGACGCCATCCGGCTTGCCGTCATTCTTCGGCGAGATATAACCGTCGAACTTGGCAAGGTGCAGATATTCGCCCTTCTTCCACACGTCCCACTGGAATGGGCCGGTGCCGATCGGCTTATCGAACGTGCCGTCAGCAGCAACGGATTCGGGCGAGATTATGCCGGTATAGCCGCATTCGGGGCGCGACATCAGGCCGAGGAAAACGGCGGATGGCTTTTCGAGCGTCATCGTCACGGTCGAGGCGTCAACGGCCTTGATCCCGGTGACATGGGTGGCGCCATTGCCGTCGAAATCCTTGAGGCAGGTCCATTTGGTAGCCGGATCCATGTAGCGGTTCCAGTTCCAGACGACGTCTTCCGCCGTCAGGGGCTTGCCGTTGTGAAACTTCACATCGTTGCGCAGCTTGAATGTGTAGCTCAGGCCATCCGGCGCCATATCGACGCTTTCTGCCAGGAGCGGCTTGACCTCGCCATTGTTGGCATAACCGACGAGGCCTTCGACGATATGAAGGATGATGCTGTCGGTATTGCCGTCGCGGTTGACACCGGGATTGTTGCTGCGCAGATCGGAGCTTTGCGCCACGACGATATCGCGGGCTGCGGCGGTACCGGCGAGTGCTGCCAGCATGGTGCCGGCCAGGAGAATTGTCTTCATTGTTCTACCCTCTTTTTTGATTTGGTTATGACTGGAATTCATCCCAGCAGGCGCGCGACAGCCTGCCGATGGTTTCAAGTGACATCGTGTATCCGGGCGTTCCGTCCGGCATCGCCTGCGGCACCTGGTCGGTATAGGCGGCGATGATGTAGAACGGCGAACCGTTGCGGTAGACGATGCCTGCGTCCATGCGGCCGCGCTTGCCGCGTCCGCCCTTGCTGGCGACCTTGGTTTCGAATGGCAGGCGCGAATGAATGCCGTAGCGCAGCACCTGGCTCTTCAAAGTCTGCAGAGCAAATTGGCAAAGCTCCATCGGGCAACCGAGCTTGGCGGCGGCAGCACTCAAGGTCTGCGCATCGAGAATGGTCTGCAACAGCATGACCTGATCGTTTGCCGTCGTCGTCGTCACCGCACCGAGCGCATGATCCGGCGACAGTGCCAAAGGCGGGATGAGGAAGCGGTGATGGGTGCCGTTCATGCCGATCGACTTGCAGTAGAGATCGACTTCTTCCAGCGTCAGCCGCTCGAACACCATCTTGGTGCAGACATTGTCGCTCAGAACCATCATGCCGGTGATCGCATCGCGCAGCGAGATGACGATGCCGGGCGTCAGATAACGGAAGATGCCGCTTGCGACTTCGTCCGCAAAGCGCGCTTCGTAGACGATTTGCTCATCGAAATCGAGACGGCCTTCGCCGATGGCCTTGAGTGCGGCCATCATGATCGATGTCTTGCGCGTGCTGGCGGACGGGGTTTCCTCGTCGGCGCCGCGCCCAAACGTTTCGCCGGTCAGCAGATTGCGGACGCAGTAGCGGGTGACGAAGGATTGCGCGTCGCAGATCGCGTTCAGCCGCTCGGCCACCTTGCTCGAAGTTGTCGTGTTCATATCAGGCCTCCAGACGCCATTTCAGTTTGACCCCACCGGTCTCGTTGAGATCGAGCGCGGGGATGGCCGAGAGAAGGCGCCGCGTATAGGCCTCCTTCGGCTTGTCGAAGATCGTGTTGCGGTCGCCGTGTTCGATGATGCGGCCGTCCTGCATGACGATGACGCGGTCAGCCACCTGCTCGACGACGCCGAGATCGTGACTGATGAACAGGCAGGAAAAGCCGTAGCGCTTCTGCAGATCGGAAAAGAGCGTCAAGACCTGCGCGCGGACGGTGACGTCGAGCGCGGAGACCGGTTCGTCGGCGATCAGGAATTTTGGCCGCCGGGCAATGGCGCGGGCGATCGCAACGCGCTGGCGTTGGCCGCCGGACAGTTCGTGCGGATAGCGCAGGGCATATTCGGCACCGAGCCCGACTTCCTCCAGCGTTTCATAGGCCCGCTTCGTCTTGGCAGCCCGGTCAATACCCGGCACCAGCCGCAAGGCTTCCTCGGCCAGCGAAAGGATCGTCATGCGCGGATCGAGCGACGAATAGGGATCTTGGAAGACCATCTGGCAGTTCAGCCGGTAGTCGCGCCAATCCGCTGACCGTTCACGGCCCTGAAACAGAATGTCCCCCGAGCTCTGGTTGACAAGCCCGGCGATGGTGCGGCCAAGCGTCGTCTTGCCCGAGCCGGAGCCGCCGACCAGTGCCACCACTTCGCCGGCATGGATATCGACGCTGACGCCGTGCAGCGCCCGTTTCGGCGTGCCCTTCTTGAACAGCGATTTGCGGCCGGGGTAATCGACAACAATATTGCGTGCCGAAATCATCGGAGCCGAGATCGTGTCAATGGTGCGGACCTCGCCACGGATCGGCAGCGATGAAAGCAGTTTTCGCGTATACGGATGATGCGGCTTTTCGAGGATCTGCTCGGTCGTTCCCTGTTCGACCAGCGAGCCCTTTTCCATCACCACGATCCGGCTGGTATAGCGCGCCACCATCGGCAGATCGTGGCTGATCAGGAGGACGGCAGTGCCTTCGGCCTTGGTCAACTCGACCATCAGCTCCATGACGTCGCGCTGGATGACGGCGTCGAGCGCCGTCGTCGGTTCGTCGGCGATCAACAGTGCCGGCTTCAGCAGCATGACCGAGGCCAGCATGATGCGTTGCCGCATGCCGCCGGAAAACTCGTGCGGATAAGCGGAAAGCGCGCCGTCCGGGTCACGGATACCGACGCGCTGGAGCATGGCAAGAATGCGCTCGCGCCGCGTGGCCGGCGGCATGTTTGTGTGAAGCGTCAGCCCCTCCTCCAGCTGCCGGCCGATGGTCATCGACGGATTGAGCGAGGTCATTGGTTCCTGGAAGACCAGTCCGATTTCCGCGCCGCGCAATTCGCGAAGCCCGGCTTCGCTCATCGATAGGACGTCGCGCCCCTTGAAGACCACCTGCCCGCCCGTCACCTTAATGGCCGGTGGCAGAAGCGAAATGATCGCCCGCGTCGCCAATGATTTGCCGGAGCCGCTTTCGCCGACGATGCCGAAGATTTCACCCGGCTCAATGTCGAAGCTGACCTTCTTCACCACCTCGACGCCGCGCTGGGCGACCTCGAGCGAGAGGTCACGGACGCTGAGAAGTCTTTCCTGTGTCATTTCAGACCTCGCATGCGGGGATCGAGCTTGTCGCGGAGCGCGTCGCCGAGAAGATTGATGCCAAGCAGAGTCAGCGCGATGCAGAGACCGGGGAAGAGACCAAGCCAGACGGCCTGCTCGATGAACGGGCGCCCGGCCGCAAGCATGTTGCCCCAAGTGGGCGCCGGTGGCGGTACGCCGAGGCCAAGGAAGCTCAGGGCGCTCTCCGACAGGATCGCCCAGCCGAACATCGACGTCGACAGGACGGTGATCGGCGCTAGGCAATTGGGCAGGATGTGCCGCAGCATCGTGAAGACTTCGCTGTTGCCCATGATCTTCGAGGCTTCGATGAATTCGCGTTCGCGCAGGGATAACACGGCGCCACGAACGACACGCGCCATCGACGGCGTGTAGGCAATGCCGAGTGCAAAGATGATGCCGTACTGGTTTGCCCCGAACACGGCGAGCAGACCGAGCGCCAAGAGAATGCCCGGAAAGGCCAGAAGCGCATTGTTGACGGCCATGATCACGGCATCGACCCAGCCGCGCGCATAACCACTGACCAGACCGATCAGCGTGCCGGCAATCGCAGCAAGCGAGACCGTGAGGGCCCCGATCCAGACACTGGCGCGGGCGCCGACGATGATGCGGCTCAGCACGTCGCGGCCGAACTCGTCGGTTCCGAGCCAATGCTCTGCACTGGGCGCTGCCAGGCGGGCGGTGAAGCTCAGCTTCATCGGATCGTACGGCGTCCAGAAGAGACCGAGCACTGCGACAATAAGCAGGAGAGCAATGAGAACGCCGCCGATGAGGCCGTTCAATGTATAGTTTTTCATTCGGCTACCACGCGCGGATCGAAGAGGGGATAGAGCAGGTCGACGATCAGGTTGACGAGCACGTAGGACAGCGCAACAAACAGCAGGCAGCCCTGGATGACCGGGTAATCGCGCTGGAAGATGGCATCGACCATCAGCCGGCCAAGGCCCGGAATGGTGAAGACCGTTTCGATGACGGCGATGCCGCCCAGCAGATTGCCGAGGATCAGGCCGATCATCGTCCAGGTCGGACCAAAAGCGTTCTTGAAGGCGTGCTTCCAAAGAACAGCACTTTCGGACAGGCCCTTTGCCCGTGCATGGGTGATGTAATCGAGCCTCAGCACTTCCAGCGTCGAGGCGCGTGCCATGCGGATTAGCACGCCCATCTCGTGGATGACCAGCGTCATCACCGGTAGAACCAGATACAGCAGGCCGCCGACGAGATTGTCGCCGATCGAAACGTAACCGAGCACCGGCAGCCAGCCGAGCTGCAGCCCGAAGAACAGAAGCAGCAATAGACCGAGCCAGAATGTCGGGATCGACAAAAGCACGGTCGCGGTGCCGACAAGTGCAAGATCGGTCAGGCTGTTTTGCCGCCAGGCCGCAATGACTCCGGCGGGAACGGCGATCAGGCTGGCCAAAAGCACGGCGACAAGCACAATCTGGGCGCTAACGGCAAAATGCGAAACGACGAGTTGCCGGACCGGCTCGCCGCTGACGATCGACCGGCCGAAATCACCGGTCAGCACATTGCCGCCCCAGATCAGGAATTGTTCGGGCATCGACTTGTCGAGGCCGAGCTCGGAGCGCATTTCGGCGATCTGCTCGGGCTGCGCCATATCGCCCAGCATCAACGCGGCGGGATCGCCGGGAATGAAGCGGATCAGCGCGAACACAGTGATCGAAACGATCACGACTGTCGGCAACGCCATCAGCAGGCGGTTCAAAATAAATCTGAGCATCGGTTCCCCTGAACACGATTGGATGCGGGATCGCTACCGTTGGCCGGCTTGTTTATGACCGAACTATGATGGTTTTGCTAAATATGCGCAATATTATGCGATTTCGTCATAGCCCTATGCAGATGCGGCGCCGTCCGCTCTGCGCCTGATATCCGGAAAGCGCAACGGGCAAAACCAGTTAGCGTAGCGCCTGCGACAGCGCGATTTGACGCTTGAGCGCATCCATCAAAGCCTGCGCCGCAAGCGAGGGCGGAACGCCCGCAGGTTTTGCGAGACCAAACTCCTGCTTGGAGATCGGAATGAAAGGACGCTGGACGATTCGCAGATGCCGGTAGAGATTGGCGTAAAAACTGCTGATGATGGCGATGCCGAGACCGTGGGCGGCGTAGGCGCAAGCCGAGCTGTTGGTATGGGTCTCGATCTTGACGTTCTGCGTCACGCCCGCCCGCTTGAACGTCTGGTCGAGCAGCATGCGTGTCGGCCGCTGCCGGCCGATCAGGATCAGCGGAATGTTGCGCAGGTCCTTCGGGGTAATTTGCTTGAGTTCCGCCAGTGCATGGTTTTCCGGAATCACGCAGACGCTGACGCCATTTGCCACCGGCTCCATCTCGATGGCCGGCCCCACCTCTCCTTCGTAGCGCAGGAAGCCGAAATCGATCACCCGTTGTTCGACCAGCCGGGTGATCGCGGTCGTCGTTTCGAAGAAAGTTTCGATGCGCACGCTTGGAAATTCTTTTGCATAGTCCATCAGCATCGCCGGCGCGAAATCTTCCCACATGCTGCTCGGCAACCCGATGCGGACGACCTCGGGGCCTGTTGCACCGCTTCGCAGGTCTTCCGCCAGGCCGGAGAACCGGTTCAACCCCAGCAGGATATTCTCGGCGTCGCGGGCGAGAATGGTCGCCTCCGGCGTTGGTATAAGCCGCCCCTTGTCGCGCGCGAAGAGATTGAGCGACAGGTCGGATTCCAGCTGCGCAAGCAGTCGGCTGACGCCCGACTGGCTCAATCCCATGCTTTTCGCCGTTGCGATCGTCGATCCCGTCGCAAGCAGGGTCTTGAGCACTTCAAGTTGCCGGAAATTGATCATTACCATGCCTCTTCATCACGAAATCAGGACTGTCATCTCGATGGGTAGCGCCTGGGCGCGATGAAAGCAAAAGGCATCCCGGTGCCAACCGTTAGTTAAGTCGCGATGATGCACGGAGCCGTAGGTAGGCTTCTGCGACAACGGCACCTCGACACATGACGAGATGGAAGTCATGTGTCCCGCAGCTCCCGGCACCTGCGGGCGCAAAGCCTTTGTGCGTTCGCGGGAAACGACGGAGGCGGCATCGTCGCCGCCCGTCTTACCTTGGGCTAGGGCTTGCGCCTCGCCTGCGACCATCGAGATGGAGCATCAGGCCGAGACCAATCGTTCCTGCGAGCGCGCCGAGCATCGACGTGCCCGAATAGTCGCTGTAGCGGGTGCCGATTGCAAACAGGATGGCGCTCAATCCGCCGCTCAGGAACAGGTTCACCGAGATGAGCGAACTGCCGAGACCCGGGCGGTCGGCGATGAGGTCCTGGATATAGGTGATCGGGATACTGATGAGGGCCGCCGCTGCAAAGGCGCTGAGCAGCGTCAGGGCATAGACATGCCAGGGGGCGGAGGCAAGACCCAGGAGCGTGAGATAGACCGCATAAAGCCCAGCGCCGATTGCAAGCGCCGTTACCGCATGCATGTGAACCTGGATGCGAGCCCAGACGAAAATGAACACGACTTCGAGAAACGCGACGATGCCGACGACCACGCCGATGTCCGTCACGCTACCACCAGCGGCACCTGTTATGATCAGCGGCTGAACTGCCGCGTTGACATGAAGGGTCGAGGTGATCAGCGAGATCGCCATCAGGCGGACGAAGACGCTTGGCGCGAGAACTTCGCCAAATGATGCAAGATAGGAATGGCGATGGCTTTTTGCCGGCGGCGGCCCATCGGCGGCCGGCAACTTGAAGAAAACCAGCACGAGATTGACGATGCATCCGAGGCAGGCAAGCAGATAGGCCGGCAGCATGCTGCCGCGCCCGACCAGAACCAGAGCCACGAGGCCCGGTACCAGAACCCAGGCAACCGAGATGCCGGCGCGCACCCCGGAATTGATCGCCGCCGCATCGCGGCCGCCCTCCGCATTGGCAATGGCGCGTACGTTGGCAAACAACAGCGACGTCATCGAATTGTAGACCGGCAGCATGACCAGCGTGCAGAACACGAAGCTGGCGGGGACCGGTACGGCAAAGACGAGGCCATAACCGAAGACCCCGAACGACATGACTGTCATCAGCAAGATCCGGTAATTGCCGATACGATCAGCAAGCACGCCGACCCAGAGGCTGACAATGACGTTGACGGCAGCAGCCGCGAAAATCAGGATGGAATAGAAGCCGTTGCTCAAGCCGAGCTCGGTGATGCCGATCACCGACTGATAGGGGGCAGTCGCAGCCCCGGTGAAGCCAAACATGAAGATCGCGATCATGCTCAGCCGGACCACGGGGTGGCGGAAGGCGATCGACAGCGTGGATGTCATGATGAGAACACCGGAAAGGAGGTCAAAGGCCGTCCGGAAAATCCGGACGAGGAGGTAGGTTCAAATATCCTAACCCTGCGTCATTCCCGCCAGCGCGCCGACAATGCTGCTGCGGGGACATAGTCGAAATCACGGTCGAAGGGAAAGACCGGTCTCGCCCGGCGATTGCTCGCCAGATTGGCGATATCCTGATTGACGACGCCATCCGTCAGCGCCATCAGGTTCGGATTGGCAGTCGGCGAAAGGTCCGGCGACAGATAGCCGGACTTGACCACCAGCAGCCGCACATCCTTCGGATCGAGCCCCAGCCGCCGGAAATCCTCGATATTGTGATAGGGACGGCGGCGTGCAGCCAGCACGATCGTGATACCACCAACTGTGACCACGGCCTGACGGTCCGCGACCGCCCCACTGTCATCAAGACGCAGGACCGCTGCGGTCACCTCGGCTGGAATGCTGGCTGGATCGAGGCTGCCGCCGACCCGGAGGGTAAGCGAAGCGCCCTCCCCGGCGGCAAAACAGGCCTCCACAGCCGGACGGTCGGTGATCCCGGCGAGAAGTGCACCATGCCAATCACGGGCGATCAGCGCACGCAGCACATCGGCACGGTCGCCAACCCCGCCACCAGTCGGATTGTCGGCGGAATCGGCAAGGATGACCGGGGATGTCGTGGCAGAAGCAGCAATATCGAGCATCTCCTCCAGCGGTCCCGTGACCGGGCCGAAGCCGAAATTTTCACGCGCGTTCCAGTATTTTTGCGCGATTTCCTCGGCGGCCTTCCACGCCGCTTGCCTGTCGGTGCCCGTCACGACGGCGCATGCCGTTGCCCTCGGCTCGTCGGCCCAGACATCGCCAATCATCAGGTTGGCATCGAGAATGCCCGGCTGGGCATCGAATGCGGGAAGTCCGAGATAGATCGACTTGGCGGGCTCATCCTCCGTCGAGGTGCATTCGCCGGGCAGCAGCAGTGGCACCTTGGCCCAGGCGACCCCCGGGCGATTGCCCGTCCGCAGCGTTTCCACCAGCATCGACCAAGCCCGCACCATGGTTTCGCGCACATCGATATGCGGCGCGGTGCGATAGGCAGCGAAGATATCGAGCTGATCGATGACCCTCTGGCTGACATTGCCGTGAAGATCGTAGCTTGCCGCGACTGGGCAATCCGGTCCGACGACCGTGCGGGCGGCTAAGATCCAGTCCCCCTCGGCGTCGTCCATACCCTCGACATTGATCGCACCATGCATGGCCAGATAAAGCCCGTCGATCGGCAGTGCAGCCTGCAGTTTTTCAAGGAACTCCGCCTTGAAGGCCTCATAGGCCTTGCGAGATACCGGACCGCCCGGAACCGCGCGTGCGTGCAGCAGCGGTTCATGCTCGATACCGGCCGCGTTGAGGAAAATTGAAATATTCAGCGCCGAGCAGATCGGCATCGCGCAGCACGCGAAAATCCTCAACCGTCATCAGGACCGGCGAATAGGTGCTGCATTCGGTATGAATACCACCAACGGCGATGCGCATTGTTTTCCTCATTATTTCAGGTGTTACAGCTTCGGACTGAGCGGGACGATGGCCGCAAAGCGCAGCCAGCTCTTTTGACTTTTCGGCGTCCAGGCAGCTTCGGCAATCGCCGGAAGACGTGGGAAGACCAGACGGTTGAAATAACCGCGCGACAGGTAATGCTCGGACCAGATACAGGCTTGCACGCCCTTCATCCGGTCTTTCAGCTCGTCTGGGAAGTCGCCTTCCGCCTCATAGCCATAGGTATGGGCGGGCGGTACGGTGCCGGCCCAGCTGGCGCCCGGCTCCTGCCATTCTTCGCCTTGGACCATATCGAGATAATAGGCCTGTCCGGGTGTCATCACCACGTCATAGCCTTCGCGGGCAAGCTCGATACCGACTTCCGGCTTCTCCCAGGCCATCAGCAGCGTTTCCACTGTGTCGACACCGCCACCGTGGGCAACCTCGTTCCAGCCGCCAAGCTTCCCGCCGCGCTTTGTCAGCATCTCTTTGATCTGCCTTAAGAAATAGGATTGCAGAGCAAACGTGCCCTCAATGCCTTCCCTTTCCATCAGCTTGCGGGCAAGCGGCGACGCGAGCCAGGCCCCGCTCGCCACTTCGTCACCGCCGATATGGATATAGGCTGACGGGAAAAGCGTGATCATTTCATCGAAGACTTTGCCCAGAAACTCATAGGTGAACGGCACGGCCGGATTGAGCGCGTTGTTCGGATAACCCTGGACGGAATGATAGCTTTCCGGTGCCTCCTGGCCATCGGAGAGGTCACGCAGGGCGACCAACGTCGCCGAGTTGTGACCGGGAACATCGATCTCGGGGATGATCTCGACATTCAGCGTCTGCGCATGCGCGACCAGCGTGCGGACATCATCCTGGCTATAGAACCCACCGACAGGCTCGGCCCCGTTGCCAAGTTGCGGCAGGAGCGGACCATCCGGGCTGCGGATAACGCCGACGGTGGTCAGTTCCGGATAGGCCTTGATCTCAAGCCGCCACGCCTCGTCATCGGTCAGGTGCCAGTGGAAAATGTTGAGTTTGAACCAGGCAAGGATATCGATCAGCCGCGCCACGTCGGCGACCGGATAGAACTGCCGGGAGACGTCGAGATGACAGCCGCGCCAGCTGTAGCGCGGCGCGTCCGAAATCGTGCCTGAGACCGGAAACCGGAATTTTCCCGGCTCGCGGCGGGCGCCGTTCAGAAGCTGCGCGAGCGACGTCAATCCGTATTGCCGGCCGGCGGCTCCGCCATAATTGAGCGTGACGGCGTCCGTAGAAAAGGACAGCGCATAGCCTTCCGCCGCAATGCCCGCATCCTGCTTCAAGTGCAGCGCCCTGCCTTGGCTGTTTCCCGTCAGGCTGAGCGGTGCATGGTCGGCTTCGAATAGGCGGCGGAACAACCCTATTACCGTATCGATCGCCTTGAGGTCGTCGATCGAGGCGCCGGGCGCCGGATAGAGGCAAACGGGGAAAGCATCGCCGGGCACGGCATCGATCTGGCGGGGCCATGGCTGCAGCGCAAACGGCAGGTCGAGCTTGCCCTCCGGCAACAGCACCGGCGGCGGCTCGCTGGTCCGCCCCTCGAGCAAGAGATCGGAAACGGCAACCGGCACATGACGGCCATCGGCGAGCGTCAGATAGGCGGATTTCGCCCCGTCGGTGCAATGCACGGCTTTGCGGTGCAGGCCGCTGACCGTGAAAGTCCAGGATGCACCGGGCGCAAGCACAAACCCTGCCGGGGGTGCAAACTCATGGTAGTTGGCATTGCGCTTGACGAAGACGGCATTCTCGCAGGCGGTCTTGTCGATCACCCGGGTCAGCGCGGTGTAGACGATGGTAAAGCCGTGAATGGCTGTGTCCGACAGGTTGAACAGGCTGAAAACGAAGCGGCCATGCGGACCGCCCTGCGTATGCCACGCGCTTTCGAGACGATAGGACGCCAATTGCATGCCGGTTCCTCTGATGTCTAATAGTTTTCGGATTGCGAGAAGGTACGGGCGAGCTCCGTCTGCCCTGCCGTCAGGCCGCAGTCGACCGGCAGGCAAACGCCGGAGATGGCGGACGCCAGCGGACTGGCAAGAAAGCCGACGGCATTGGCCACGTCGTCCGGACTGGCGATCCGTTGCAGCGGATACCAGCGGCGTGCGTCCTCGAATACATTCGGATTGGCGGCGGCGCGGACTTCCCATGCCTGGGTGCGCACAGTACCGGGAGAAACCGAATTGGCACGAATGCCGTACTTGCCGTATTCGACGGCGATCAGTTTTGTCAGGTGCAGAAGACCGGCCTTGGCGGCGCTGTAGGCCGGATGACCAAAGACATTTGTGCCGTTGACCGAGGCGATGTTGATCACCGAGCCATGGCTTTGTTTCAACGCATCTTCGACAGCACGAAAGCAGAGAAAGGCGGCCTCAAGGTTGAGAACACTGTCCATGCGCCAGATTTCCGGCGTCGTGTCATGCAGGCTGACAGCGCGCGCAGCACCTGCATTGTTGACAAGCGTTCGAACCGTGCCGAGTTCCGCCGCCCGCGCCGCCATCGCGGCGACACTTGCCACATCGGTGATATCGCAGGTCAGGGCAACAAACTTGGCGGGATTGCTAAGGCTTGCCGCTGCCCGTTCAACAGCTTCGCCATCCAGGTCCGGCATCAGCACGACATCATGATCTTCGCCAAGACGGCGGGCAATGGCCCGGCCGATGTCTCCAGCAGCCCCCGTTACGATTGCAACAGATGAAGTCATGACGGGTCCCCTTGTGAGCATGGTGAAATCAATCCCCGAGAAGCTGGCGGTCGTCGCCGTCGCGATGGGCGACAAGCTGCTGCTTGATGCGCCGCAACGTCACCGTCGCCTGTGGCTGGATGTGGTAGGCAACAAGACTGGCCAGGATATCGAGGAGTGCGACATAGGCGATGCGGGTCGATGTCGGGCGATAGATATTGGTACCTTCAGGCAGATCAACCGGTACGGTGATATCGGCGGCGCGAGCAACGGGACTGCCGGTCTGCGTCAGCGCGATGGTCGTCACATTCTGGTCGCGGGCGAGCGTGAAGGATCGGACGAGTTCTGCGTTGCGCCCGGAGAACGACGACCCGATGACGACGTCGCCGGGCCGGGCGGCAGCCGCCATCATCATCTGCATGCTGTGATCGGAACTTGCGGTAATGCGCAGCCCCAGGCGAAACAGGCGGTTCTGCAATTCGCTGGCGATCATCGAGGAATTGCCGCCGGAGCCGAACGCATAGATCATATTGGCGCCGGCCAGCTTTTCGGTCGCCTGCTCGATCGCGGCAAGATCGAGGCTGCGATGCAGCATGAACAGCGCATTCTGCGCCTTGGAGACGATATCCTGCGCCACATCGGCCGGCTCCCGGCTTTTCGGTTCGGGCTTGAGGTAGCGCATGCCGACATACGCGGTGCGGGCCAGTTGCACCTTGAAGTCGGAAAAGCTGTCGCAGCCCAACCGGCGGCAGAAGCGTGTGACGGTCGGCGGGGATACATCCGCCTTGCCCGCCAGCTCGATGATCGAGGCATTCACCGCAAACTCGAAATCAGTCAGCAATATTTCGGCAATGCGGCCTTCGGCCGGCGAAAGTCGCCCTTTTTCTTCCTGAAGTGTCGAGAAAATATCCATCAGACAGCACCCTCAATGAAATCGCCAGGCCGCCTTGAAGAGGCTTCCTGAAACCGCGGCAATGCTGCGATCTGGCATACGATTCTCACCTGGTGTCTACCCGTTTCCGTATCGTCTGAATCTTAGGACGTCTTTTCCTTGTAGGCGACGCAGTCGATCTCGACCTTGCAATCGACCATCATCGACGCCTGCACGCAGGCGCGTGCGGGTGGATGCTCGCCGAAATAGTCCTGATAAATCTTGTTGAAGGTCCAGAAGTCGCGGGGATCATCAAGCCAGACCCCGACGCGAACGATATGCTCGGTTCCGTAATTGGCCTCCTTCAGGATAGCCAGCAGATTGGCGATCGTTCTGTGCGTCTGCGGGATGATGCCGCCCTCGATGATTTCGCCGCTATCCATTGCAACCTGGCCGGATACATAAAGCCAGCCATTCGCCTCTACCGCGCGCGCGAAAGGCAGCGGTTTGCCGCCTGCGCCCGCCTGTACGGTGCCATAACGTGTAATGGACATTCGCCCCGTCCTTGCAAATTGTTTTCTTGATCCGTTGACAAATGACCATAGAAAGCGGAATTTGACCAGAGAAAATCGCTATTTATGAAAAGAATTTCAATCCACGGAGCAATCGTGCGCGATCCCTTCCGCAATCCTTTCCCTTCTTCCGATGCCGCCCGTCACGCGATCTGGCAGATGCTGGTCGAGCGCGACATTGATGCCTTTCTTGCCGCCGACTGGACGAAGGTCGCCGGTGATTTTGTCGAGGAAGGCTTCATCGGCATTGATGCCAAGCGTGAGACCAGCCCCGACAAATGGCGCCTGGCTTTTCCTTGCCTGACGGCCTATCGCGACGAGTGGCTGCGCCAGGCCGAGGATTTTTCCCAGCAATCTTTCGCCGAAGACACCCGAAATGCCATTTTCACCACCACGACGCTCGAAGACATCGAGATCGAAGGCGACATGGCACTCGTCCGCAAGAAATTTGACGGTAGCCTGAAAAAGTCGGACGGCAGCGTTGATATTCTCAAGTGGCAGACATTGTATTACTGCCGCCTGCATCAAGGGCATTGGAAGATCTGCGGCTTCACGGGATATCTGCCCAATCCGATGGGCGCGGTCTGAGCAGCAAGAACGAGGCAAGGGCATTGCGCATTTTCACCGCCGTCCTGGCGACCGAGACCAATACATTCTCACCGATCTGCGTCGATCGCCGCGCCTTCGAGGCGTCGCTCTATGCCCCACCTGGAGAGCACCCGGAAACACCGACGCTCTGTTCAGCGCCGATCACGGTCGGCCGCCGGCTTGCTGCGGAAAAGGGCTTTGATCTGATCGAGGGCACGGCTACGTGGGCCGATCCGGCCGGTCTCGTCAATCGCCTGACCTATGAGGGCCTGCGCGACGAAATCCTCGACCAGCTGCGCGCAGCACTGCCGGTCGATGCCGTGGTGCTCGGACTTCATGGTGCGATGGTCGCCGATGGCTATGAGGATACCGAGGGCGATTTTCTAACTCGTGTCCGCGAGATTGTCGGTCCTGACATTCTCGTCTGCGCCGAACTCGATCCGCACAGTCACTTGACCGCCAAGCGTCGTGAAGCTGCGGATTTCTTCGTCTACTTCAAGGAATTTCCGCATACGGACTTTGTCGATCGCGCCGAAGACCTGTGGCGCATCGCGCTGGATACGCTGGCAGGCCGCGTCAAGCCTGTCATGTCGGTGTTCGATTGCCGGATGATCGACGTCTACCCGACTTCGCGCGACCCGATGCGCTCGTTCGTCGACAAGATCATGCGGATGGAAGCCGAAGCCCCCGATATCCTGTCCATCTCAGTCATCCACGGCTTCATGGCCGGTGATGTGCCGGAAATGGGAACGAAAATGCTTGTTGTCACCGACGGCAAACCGGAAAAGGGCACAGCCCTTGCCCGTGAACTCGGCCTCGAACTCTTCTCCAGGCGTGGCACGTTCATCATGCCGCAGATTGATGAAAAACAGGCCGTTTCCCACGCGTTCGCCGCAACCAGCGGGCCGGTGGTGATTGCGGATGTCTGGGACAATCCCGGCGGCGGTACGGCGGGTGATGCGACGGTGCTGTTGGCCGAGCTTCTGGCACAGGGTGCCAAGGACACGGCAGTCGGCACGATCTGGGATCCGATGGCAGTGCAGATTTGCATGGCCGCCGGCGAAGGTGCTGAAATTCGGCTGCGGTTCGGTGCAAAGTCTGCACCGGGCACCGGCTATCCAATCGACGGCGTCGTCAAGGTCGTCAACCTGGTGCGCAACGCGGAAATGCGTTTCGGCGAAAGTTACGCGCCCTTTGGTGACGCCGCACATATCCAACTTGATGGCATCGACATCATCCTCAACTCCACCCGGGCGCAGAGCTTTGACCCGAGCCTGTTTTCGGTTATGGGCATAGACCCTACATCGAAGAAAATCCTGGTCATCAAGTCGACCAATCACTTCTACGCATCCTTCGCGCTGATTGCGGCCGAAATCCTCTATTGCTCGGCTGGAACACCATACCCGAACAATCCGGCCCGCACGCCCTATCGCCGGGCACCACGCGATATCTGGCCGATGGTAGAGAACCCGCATAATCTGGAGCTGGGATCGGCGTAAGTTCGCCGAACACGTCCTCCGCCAACAGTGAACCAACTGCAAAACCAAAAGGGACGCCCATCGGCGTCCCGTTTGCTTTCAACGAAGCTTTGTAGATCGCCGCGACGTCAGCCGCCGGCGATTTTCAACAGGCCAACGTCGATATCGGTGAGTTCCACCCGGCGCTCCAGCGCTACGCCGGAAGCTTCGAACAGATGGCAATCGGCAACCCCAATACCGATCGGAACCGTCTCGTCAGTCCGGATCGGTGCGCTGCCTGGCAGCATCGCGCAGAAATTCTCGCTTTCACCGTCAAGCGACGCATAGGCAACAGTCTGGGCGCCAAGCCGTTCGATCACTGAAGGCGTCAAGCTCATCGACAGATCGGCCTTACCGAACTGAATGTGCTCCGGGCGAATACCGAGCGTCAGCGGCTGGCCGACAAGATCCGCCCGGCCATTCACAGGAATTGTAGCCGACTGCCCTTTGAATTCGACCTCGACGCCGGCATCGCTGACAGCCTTGCAGATGACGGGCAGCATGTTCATGCGCGGATTGCCGATGAAGCCTGCAACGAATGTGTTGGCCGGCTTGTGATAGAGCTCCAGCGGTGCCCCGGTCTGCGAAATCTCCCCAGCATTGAGCACGACGATCCGGTCCGCCATCGTCATCGCCTCGACCTGATCGTGGGTGACGTAGATCATCGTCGCCTTCAACTGCTTGTGCAGTTTCGCCAGTTCGATGCGCATATCGGCGCGCAGGGCGGCGTCGAGGTTGGAGAGCGGCTCGTCGAACAGGAAGATCTTGGGCTCACGCACGATCGCCCGGCCGATGGCCACGCGCTGGCGCTGGCCGCCGGACAGCATTCCAGGCTTCTGCTGGAGCCGCTGATCGAGATGAAGAATGCGCGCGGCATTCTCGACTTTCGCCTTCAGCTTGTCTTCCTGCATCTTTTCGACGCGTAGCGGAAAGGCGATGTTCTCGAACACGGTCATATGTGGATAGAGCGCGTAGGACTGAAACACCATGGCGATGCCACGCTTGACGGGCGCCAAGTCGTTGACGCGCTTGCCATCAATCATGATGTCGCCCGAGCTGGTCTCGTCAAGACCGGCGATCATGCGCAGCAATGTCGACTTGCCGCAACCGGATGGGCCAACGAAAACGACGAATTCGCCGTTGCGGACCTCCAGTTCGATGCCTTTCAGCACTTCGAACGTCCCGTAGAATTTCTGAACCTTGTTGAGATTGAGCTGTCCCAAGAAACTGTCTCCGGCCGCCGGCGAAAAGCGGCCCGTTCGTAGCAGAAAAGGAGTGGACCGCGAACCTAGATACCGGTTCGCGGTCCGATGGTCTTACTTGTACTGCTCGAGATCGGCAGCAGCTTTCTTCAAGGCATCCGCGGGTTCGGCCTTGTCCGTGACAACGGCCTGAACCATTTCGATGATGACGTTCTGGAAACCCTTGTAGTCGGTGAAGAGCGGCTCCGGACCACCATAGGTGATGCCATCGATGAACGGCTTCCAGTAGGGGTCCTTCTTGACAAACTCATCGACCATCGGCGATGGGCGCAACGGTGTCAGGCCAGCGCCGCCCTGCAATTCATATTCGCCCTGCGGACCGGGCGACGTGATGAATTTTGCAAATTCGATTGCCTTCTCCTCAACGCCGGAGCCCTTGAAGATCGCCAGGCTGTCGGTGATCAGCAGAGTACCTTCACCCTTGGCAGCCGGACCGAGCGGCAGCGGTGCAACGCCCCAGTTGACCTTGGTCTCCTTGAGACGGACAGCAGCACCCGAACCGGACTGGAGCATGCCGACCTTGCCGTCGAGGAAGATCGCTCGCATCTCGTTTTGCTCGTAAGCCGTGGCGCCTTCGACCGAATAAGGCGTGATGTCCTTGTAGGCCTGAAGGGCTGCAAGAACTTCCGGGCTGTCGATGACGATCTTGTCGCCGTCGATGACCTTGCCATTGTTGGTGTAAACCCAATGCATGAACTGATGCATGGTGTTGTCGAAGGTCTTGGCTGGGAGACCGTAGCCGGCAATGCCGGTCTTTTCCTTGATCTGCTTGGCGAAGGCGATCTCTTCGGCCCAGGTCTTCGGCGGCGTTTCAGGATCAAGGCCAGCCTGCTTGAACAGGTCCTTGTTCCAGTAGAGTGCCTTCGTCGAAAATGCGACCGGAACGCCCCACTGATTATCGTCGAACGTGACGGTATCGGTAATGTGAGGATAATAGCTCTTCTTCTCGTCTTCGGTCATCGGCACCGGAACGATGAGATCGTTCTGGGCGAATTCCTTCAGCGTGCGCGAGCCGACGTAGGCCATTGCGACCGGCGTGCCGGCAACCGCAAGCGTCGTCGCCTTGTCCTGGCACTGCGCCCAGCCGACAACTTCAGGCGTAACCTTCCAGCCGGGATTCTTTTCTTCCCACTGCTTGATGTACTTCTCGTGAACCGGGTCCATCACGTCGCCGCAATAGATCCAGCTGATCTCCTGATCGGCCGCGTGGGCGGTCATGGCGCCCAGCGCGGTCGAGCCGAGCAGCGCAAGGGCGAGAATCCCCGTTTTAAGTTGAATTGACACGTTTGAAGCTCCCGTTTCTCTGGTGGTTGATTGCTTTTATTGTTTCACCGCGCCGGCGGTCAGCCCGCTGACGAGATAGCGTTGTAGGAAGAAGATCACGATGATGGCCGGGGTGATGCCGACGAAGCTCGCCGCCATCAACTCGTTCCAGATCACTTCCTGCCGGCCGAAATAGGCAAACAGCCCAACCGGCAACGGCATGTATTCGGTCTTTGAGTTGAAGGTCAGCGCGAAGATGAATTGCTGAGCGTAGGACCCGATGAAGGTCGTGATCGCTACGACGGTGATGCCGGGCATGGCGATGGGGAGGATGACCCGGCGCAGCGTATAGAAATGGCTGGCACCATCGACGAAGGCCGCCTCGTCCAGCTCGCGTGGAATACGCATCATGTAGGTGCGCAACAGCCAGATGGCCGACGGAATGAGGAAGGCAACCCCCGGCACGATCATGGCGAAATAGGTGTTCAGAACACCGAGCGTGCGCATCAGGCGAAACAGCGGGATGAGCAGGACAGCGCCCGAAAACATGTTGACCGCTAGAAACGCGCCGAGCAGAAGTCCGCTGCCGCGAAAGGTGAACCGGGCGAATGCGTAAGACGCAGGCACGACCAGGATCAGGACGATCGCGGTGACGATGATCGAGATGAAGAACGAGTTGAAGATATAACGAGCAAAACCCGGCACGCTCACCCACATCGTCCGGTAGGCGGCGAACGACCCGTTTTCCGGCCAGAACTTGTAGGGAGAGGAAAACAGAAGTCCGAGCGGTTTCAGCGATACGAGAAAGCCTTCGACGAACGGCGCCAGGATAAAGGTCAGGAAGAGGAAGATGCCGGCATAGATGCTTATCAGCTCGTACCAGCGGTAACGGTTGATCATGGCGGGTTGTGTGCTCATCGGTTGGATTCTCCCGCGGAAAGCCGGCTGGTCACCCGGAAATAGGCCAGGCAGAAAATCGACAGGAAGATGCAGATCAGCACAGCCCGCGCAGCACCTTCGCCATATTTCTTCGAACCGATCGCCGTACGGTAGGTATCGATGATCATCGTTGTCGTTTCACCGTTCGGCCCGCCCTGCGTCAGGATCCAGATGATGTCGAACGAGTTGAACGTGGCGATCAACGACAGCATCGACATGGTGATCAGTGAGGGGATAAGCAGCGGCAGGGTAATGCGGCGGAAGCGGTAGAAGCGCCCTGCCCCATCGGTCCAGGCAGCCTCATAGAGATCCTGCGGCACGGCCTGCATCGCCGCCAGCATATAGAGCGTCACCAGCGGTACGCCGATCCAGACGTCGGTGATGATCGTCGCCCAGAATGCGGTCGATCCACGGGCAAGGAATGCGATGGGACCGTCGATGATGCCCCAGTTCTGCAAGACTCCGGAAATCATGCCGAACTGGCCGTTATACATCCAGCCCCACATGAAGATGCCGATAGCCATCGGGACGATCCATGGCGGCATGGTCAGCACGCGGAACAAGGCCCGGCCAGGAACAGCGGCATTCAGCATGCAGGCGCCGAAGACGCCGATGATCATCTTGATCGCCACCGAGAAGAAGGTCCACACGAAGGTGCGGATGATGACCTCGGCAAAGGTGGTGTTGAAAATCTTCTCATAGTTGACCCAGCCGACCCAGTTGGTCGTCTTCTTCAACGAAGCGTCGGTGAACGACAGGATGAACGTGTCCAATAGCGGATAGGCAACGATCACGACGACATAGAGAACGGCTGGCAGCAGAAGCATCCAGGCGAAGATGAGAGTGCTGCGCTGAACGTTCATCTTGCGCCCTTCCTATGCCGCACGGGTGTGGAGCGCCTCGTCAAAGCGATCCCAGACTGGCCGCAGATCGACGACGGTGCGCTTGCGGCGCGCCTCGTCCATGGACAGCGCCAGAATGCCCGCTTCCAGTGCATCGATCGTCGAAACTGGCAGCGCCCGTCCATCGCGGACATGCCCGATGATGTCGGTGGCCATCTGCTCGTCGGCGCCGTAATGCTGTGACAGCGCTGTCGCGGCATATTTGTTTTCGACGACCTTTTTTCCGCTCAGCATTTCGTGAACATCGAAATAGCCACGGATGAAATCACCTTCTGCCATGCCGCGGGATCCCATGATGCAGAAACGGCGGAACTGGTCGGGCACATTCAAATTGGTGTGGAAGTTCATGCCGACGCCGTTGGCATATTCGACGATCGCTACCTGGTAATCGATAATGTCGCCATCACTGTCGAACACCTTGTCGGAGCCCATCCAGCCGCTAGGCTTGCGATGGAAAAGCTCAAGGTCATTGATGCCTTCGCGGGCCGGATCATTTTCGGGGGTGAAGCTCTTGCGGCCTCCGAAGCTTGCGACCCGCTCCGGCCGTGCGCCGATAATGCCATTATAGAGATCGAGATCGTGGCAGCACTTTTCCAGCATGAAACTGCCGGAATAGCGCTCGTAGCGGCGCCAGTCGCGCATGAAGAAGGCGCCATGATAGGGTTCGATATGTTCGGACGCCTCGATCGAGACGATCTGCCCAAGTGTGCCGGCAGCCTGAGCGGCACGGAGGTCGCGGTACATCGGCGCATAGCGCAGCACGAGGCCGACCATCAGCCGCTCATGGCCGTATTTCGCCATCAAACGGGCGAGTTCGATGCTCGCTTCAACTGTGGTGACGATCGGCTTTTCGCTGAAGACTTTTAGACCGGATTCCAAGCCAATGCGAATATGATCGAGGTGCATGTGATTGGGCGAGCCGATCATCAGGAGATCGAGCTTCTCGTTGGCGAACAGGTCTTGCGGTGTCGCATAGGCAGTACCAGCAGAGACGCCTTTTTCCAGAAGGCCGGGCAAACCGGCCGGATTCGGATCGACGTAACCCGCGATCTCGAAGTTTTCGTCCATAGCCTTGAAGACATAACCCAGATAGCCAAGACGGAATCCGAGTCCGATAATGCCAACTTTCATTCTTCTGGTATTCCCCGTTTATTGTCGTAATTTATTTTCTCAGACTGAGGCAGATTTTCAAACTCGTCAACCGGAATCCGCAAAATCATCAGTTTTATGAAATTCATTTTCATAAACCCCAATTGCATCACCGCTCAACAAGGAAAATAATCCATAACCGGACCCGCTGTGTCCTTGAGTTGTGAACACGTGGGAGGGCACGCCGAAGAGCTCCGTCGACGGAATACGTCTTCAGTCGTGCCCGAGAGCGACCGTTCTACGCGAACAGGAGTATGACCGCCGCACTGTTTGCAGGCGGCCTATTTTCGACTGCTTCTATTGCCCGTTGATCAAGGCAAGGACGAGCTGCTGGATGTTGCCGCCGTTGCTGAGTTCGGCCCGGTCGAAATCCCGGCTCTGTTGCCGTTGGGAGCGCGATAGCTCACCAAGGCGAGCGGTCAGTTCCGTGCGGATCTTCTGGCACTTCGGGTCGTCGGCTACCGTAAAGCCCACGGAAACGGCCTCGATCTTTTTCACCATATCCTTGATGAGATCACCATGCACCAGCTCGTGCTTATGCACGCCTGAAATGAAAGTTTCCCATTTTTTCGCAACCGGTCCCGGCAAGCGCTCGGCCGGTTTTGGCAAAACATAGGTTATGATCAGCTTGGGTCGCGCGACAGCCAGAACACAAGAATTGCCCTTGGGCTCGTATTTCCGGGTCCAGGTCAGCTTGAAATTGGTAACGGCAACAGCGCGGCCGGCATTTCCAATCTTGGGCCCGCGTCCGCCGATCGAGGCGTACAGTTCCGCGCCCGTCTTGCCGCCGACGGTGTAAACCTGAACGTTTTCGACGGCCTGCCAGTCTGCGTGTGCAGGGATCGGAAAAAGGGACACACAGCCCAATAACAAACTCAGGAGACGGATGGGTTTCACGGGCTTCTCTCAAAGTGATGTTACATCGTTCATGGTCAGCGGGCAGGCCGCGCAATGGGGGGTGGCGACTGCGAACCGAGTTTGCTCCCGAGCAAAAGAACCCAAAATGGGGTCAATCATCTTCGTCATCTTCGGTGGGGCTTGTGCCATTCATATCGGGATCATCAGCCACTCTTTTCCGGTTGAGCAATCCGCTGTCCTCGAGCATCTCGATATCAGGCAGATCGCGCAGAGTGTCGAAGCCGAACGTCGACAAGAATGCGGGCGTCGTGACGTATGTATAAGGCGCGCCCGGTGTCGGGCTGCGTGGGCCGGAGGTTATCAGCTTGGCCTCGCGCAAACTGGCAATTGTGTCGCGGCTGACCTCCTTGCCAAACATGGTTGACAACTCGCCGCGCGTGACCGGCTGAAAGTAGCCAATGGCGATTAGAACTATGGCCTCTTGCTGATTGAAGCCCGCCATCGGCTGGGTTGTGGTCCCTGACGCCCGGATTGCAGGCGCATAGGAGGATCTTGTCCTGTGGTGCCAACCGCCCGCGACAGCCACCAGATCAAACGGCCGGCCGCGCAATTCCTCGCGAATATCGTCAATGATTAGGTCGATATTACACTCCTGCCCAACGACCCGGGCAAGTGTCGCACGATCAACCGGAATAGCCGAGGCAAAAATCACCGCCTCGACGCGGTTCATCCACTCACGCCAGCGGAGCGCCGGCGGCAGGGAAGCCAGTTCGCGGTCGAACAACACGTTCTCCTGCCCCGCCGCCTTCTTTCTGCGCCCCCCGGGCCTGGCAATATCCGATCCAGCCATGGTCATAGGCCGTAAATCCGGAAGGTTGAGCGTCCCGACAGCTCCCGCACACCGCCCAGCATCTCCAGGCGCTCGAACAACCGGCGGCTGGCCCAACGTGAAAGGTTGCCGTTGGTAGCGGAGGCCGACAATGCATCCTCGGCCAACAATTGCCGCATGACTGTTTCTGCGCCCTTGGTCCGTACCTTTGGTGCCACGGCCAGGAACTGCTCGGCACGACGACTGATGTCGACCGCCTGTCGCAAGGCCTCACGTGCCCCCTGAACGAGAGCGAGGCAGACTGATCGGGCAAACGCCTCATCATCGGGTTTTATGCGCCCCCTCCCCCCGGCCATCCGGAACGCTGGATCATAACGCTGCGCCATCAGGAGCGGAACAGGCGTTTGCCAGTTGAGTTTTTTCGCCAAAACCCAGTCCGCCAGCCACCAGGCCAGAATTTCTGCGTCCGGACGAAGACGGCACACTGTCGTCACCAGTTCAGCGACGGCAAAAGGTGCCGCGCGCCCATCCTGCGCCAAGTCGCCGGTGAGCTGACAGAAATCCGCCAGCGTATCGTCCCATTTCATTGCGAAGAGATTTGCGATGTCGCGCAGTGTTTTTGCATGCGGCGGTTCAAAATTATGCGTGCTATGCGCCGACAATTTCTTATAGGCCAAAAAGACATTGCCGGCCGGTCCCGCGTCGCCATCGGCCGTACGCAATAGAACGGCATCACGCAGCGCCGATTCGTCCTCCGTCCGGCCCATCAGCCGCACCGCAGCCACCGCACATTTCAGTCCGAGGCGCTGGCGCCAGGAACCGGACCAAACAGGCTCCAGTCGCACCAGCTGATCTAGCGAACTCAAAGCCGCTCCCGCCTTGAATGCCACATCGACATCGCTCACCGCGCCGCGAGACGTGACCCACCCAGGTATGACAGGCGCGGGCAAAGATATGGGACGCTTTGGGGGATAGCTCGAATCCATGTGGAAAGCATATGTGGCGAGGGCGGTTTTAACCAGAAGAAATGTTGTAACCGCACAGGTTGTTCTGGGAGTAAGATGGCTCCGGTTTTACCGTCTTCATCGAAATCGATACTGCGACGAGGTTTTATCGTCGCTTTTTCACACCGTAGTATCCGCCGTGGTATAGTAGCGCCTCAGGACTGCCGGTCGAATTTCGTGTGGTCCACTGCACAACGGCCCCGCAAATTCCGATTCGAGATAGGCACTACCCGCCTTGCGCACCTCCTGCACCGAGCGGGCAACAATTTGCACCTACGACACAACGTATGCCTATGCTCCGCTCCGCTCCCAAGTCGCTTCTGTTTGCTATGTAGATTTCGCCGGCTTGCATTTCTGATGCTAGCCTGAAGGAAGGTTTCTGGCGCGCAACATTGCTTACAGCCGGCCACGATGCGTTTGCACCGATCTCGCTGCTGGCCAAAATAGAGCAGCATATAGAATGCAACTTCGGGACAGTCGATCCCGATTTCCGCCGTTCCGGCGGCGCGATGCTAAATCTCCTGCGGCTGCCCCGGGAACCGAAGTTGCATGCGCGAATTCCCGAACCGTGGCTTAAGCCACCGCTATGCTCGGTTCTCCGATATGCTCATTTTTCATGTGTCCCGCGTGCAGCGGGACGTCGGACATCGGGCGACTGTGATCAAGTAGTGTATCGACAGATGTGGGCCGCTCGTCAGGTCGCTCTGCGTCATCAATTTTAGTCGAAACCGCCTTAGGGACATTCTACAAACTCCGCTCATTCTTGAGCGGCTCTGCTCCCAGAGGCCAGTTCGCCCAGTCTTGGCACGAAAGGCTAAAACAGCATTAACTATTTCTTAACGATGGGGAGTCATCCTGTGGTTGGTCCGAGGCAGTGTCACTATCGGATCGCCAAAGTGCAGCGCAGTGCAGTGCATGCCCACGAAAGACGAAGCAAAACATGTTACTTCCCGGAAATTGAGACCCACTGACCCTCTCAGTGGGTCTTTTTCATTTGAGATGGACACGCATCGGCGAATTAACCATCTGTTAGGCATGTTTAGTTAGGTTTCGTTTACGGTTCAGCGATCACTGGTCCAGTCTGTCTGCCCAGCAATAAGCCCGCCAACTTTTCCAGTTGACGGGCTTTTGTTTTATCAGTCCCGGCCGCCCATCGCCGTTCATGGCGAGCAACGCCGGCGTGCACAGATACCCGGCAGCTGGACCATGTCGAAATATGCAAAGCCCGTACCTTATGCGATTGGTGACTTTTACTGTCTGAGATCCTGCAGTTTCGTGGAGCTGTACGGGTACACGATAATGCGCCCCGAGCTTGGCCCCTCGATGCGTGCCTCATCGCCGCGTCCGAGAGAGTATGCGGGACAGAGCTTCACCGTCGGGGTGTGGTTTGAGGCAAACAGCAAAGCCTGACATGCACGAGCCAGGGGTTTGGGCACGGCGCCGGACGCTTTGGCCGATCGCTGCCAGATGATGCCATTGCCCCACCTTCTTAATCTGCCGGCATTGGCGCCCATTGCGGTCTCGATGGGGCATGTCTGACCGAGGATCGCCTCGCAAGCTCAGCTCGATCGGCAGCCGCAACGGCCGGCTCGTTTTCTTCCCCTGGCCGCAAGCGCCCATTCCTCGCGGGGCAAGAAAGCCTCACCTATGACCGTCCTCCACTTTGTTTCGGTCCTTCGGATGCGGACCGTTCGTCCCCGGCCTGGTCGACAGCCATCGAGATCGCGATGGGCGCGGCTCGAACGACTTAGGAAGGATAAAGACAATGGCGACCATCGGCTCTTTCACCGCTACCGGCAACGGCTTTTCCGGCACCATCAAGACCCTCAACCTCAACGTCAAGGCAACCGTGCGCGCTGTCGAACGCACCACGGAGAAGGGTCCAGACTTCCGCATCCTTGCGGGAAGCGTGGCTTTCGGCGCCGCCTGGAAGAAGACCTCGAATGAGGGCCGCGACTACCTCTCGGTCACACTCGACGACCCGAGCTTTCCGGCTCCGATCTACGCAACCCTGATCGAAGTCGAAGGCGAGGAAGGCCTCTCCCTCATCTGGTCCCGCACGAACCGGGACTGAACACTAACGAGGGCCCCGCCGACGGCGGGGCCCTCCTCTCCTGGCAAGACGATGGGTTTACAAATGCCATCGTTGGCGAACAGACTTATCGGTGTTTGCGATAGCCTTTGCGCAGTTTCTGCGCCGCAAGCCTCGCCAAAAGTCCGCGCCTCTGGCTCGTCGCCACAGCAGTCGCGATGCGGTCGCAGGTCCGTTTCACGGACGCATCTGCGACAGGCCCTGCTGAACGTTCAGGCAATGGCAGCGTGCGAATTTGCGGGACGGGTCGATGCGCCTGATACAGAGTGTCCCTGTCTGATTGGTCATTCCGGCATTATCGCGGGTGCCCGGTCCAAGGAGACTTGTGAACCGATCGCCGCCAATCGATTCACAAAGTTTATGGATGCACTTCGAGTTCGCCCGGGGCTTGGCGCTTAAAGTTGCTGCACTGGTGAGTTTGCGTTTGCCCTTGACGCTTGAGCGCCGTCTGCCGATCCTAATCGAACATTCCCTTGAACTCCGGGTCCGAATAGTAGCGCAGCTTGGCCCCTATGACAGGACGTTGTCCGGCAAGAAACAGCAGCTGCGCGTGCGCCGGAAGGTTGCGCACTTCGTCCGGCGTCAGAAGCGAACGGGCGACGTGCTGCTCGCTATAAGAAATACCCGACTGTTCGGAATCAAGCGCGCGCCCCATGGTCTGGAAGACGACGGTTTCGTGTCCGAGCAGATTGGAGACCAGACGGGCGCTGTCGTGATCGTTGACCCCAAAGACCTGTAGGACGGCGGCATTCGACAGGAAGGTGCCTGCACGTTGTCCATAGGTGGCGCGCAGCTGATGGATATCCTGCAGGATTGGCCAGAGCTGAATGCCGTAACCGGCTATGAGGGCCATGGCGCGTTCGATCGGCGCCAAGTGACCGAGAGCCGCGAACTCGTCGAGCAGGTAGAGAATAGGCCGCGCAGCGGACGCGGCGTCGCGCACCATGTCAGTCAGGCTTTGGGTGACCAGTAGTCGTAGCCATCTCGAACAGGTCGACAGCCGATCGGGCGACAGGGCCAGAAACACCGTGACGTTGTTGCGCTTGAGATCGGTAAAACGAAAATCTGATCGGCCAAGCACCGCGGTCATGCGCGGACTGTCAAGGAAGTGAGTTTGACGTTGCGCCGCCGACAGCACGCCCCCCGCTTCGCGATCTGACTTGCTAACCTGGCGTTCTCTCCCTTCAGGTCTATGCAGATCACCGAGCTTTGGCGTTCAGCAGATTAGGAATGATGGTGCCAACACCCTTGCCGGTCCGTGTTGGCGCTATGGTCAAAAGGTGTGCTGGCCCGTCATAGCGCAGCAGCCTGATTGTCTCCGGATCGCCACCGATTATCAGACCGTCATCTGTTGCGGAGAGTTTTTGCAGTTCCCAAGCCGTCGCCCAACGCGCGGAGCCACAACACGGAAAAAATCGGCACATTCGTCATGAACACGGAGAGAAAACCTCCGACAGCGAACACAAGTGGCAGATATCCTGCGAAGGCCTGGACGAGGTTGGTGATCTCCCAGGCTGGAAGCCGGCGATCAGATGAATGAGAAAGCTGGCGAGGAACAGCAGCGCCGCGAACAGCACGCAGATAATCGCGGAACCGACCGCCAGGACCGGAGCCTTGACGATCGATTGGAGGAGCCTCGAACACGTCATTCCGGGTTTCCACGGCTCGACCTTTCGAGCCATGATGCCGGCAGGAGGATGTCGTCGAACAGAGCTCGATCGCCATCGCGAGCCAGAAACCCGGACAGTTCGGTGGACAGTCTCTCGCGAAGCCAGTGAGACAAGGCAGGATCTCTGGAGTGTTCGAGCTGACGCAACACGAAGGCACCCAGCAGAATTTTGCGTCTTGTGTCGCGTGCTCGTTCCTGTTTGCCGAGACGGGCCACAAGCGACTTCTTGCGCTGCTCAAGTTCTGCGATCCGCTGGACAATCGGTTTACGTCCCATCGTGCTCTTTCGGGTCGGCATGGCGCGAAAAATAGTGATCGCTGGAGACGATGCAGAAACCGGAAAAACGAGCGGTATGAAGCATATGCATCGTGTCGATGATCATCGCACCGTCGGTGGCGTTCCTTCCGAGCGTTTGGGCAAGCTGCTGGATGGGGTGAATGGCGAAATCGCGCAGGCTCAGTTTCCAGCCTTTAAAGTTTGGCGTGGTCCAGTCGCCGTAGATCCGCTTGACGACGGGTGATCCCAACGGCGTGACCTCCCTCAAATGGCTGCGGATGATCCTGGGCGCGGCGGCGTCGTCAATCAGCAACGCCAGTGGTGCTCGACGTGTTTGTGTCATGGACGCTTCCTTGTTTGTCGCAAGACTACAGACAACGCAGCACCGGCACCATTGTTGGATCCTACAATGGTGCGCCTGGTGCAATCCCTTACGAAGAGAGCGAAGCGAAAGAAGTTCCAAGGGCGCACTTACGAGTTGCTGCGCAACTCAAGTCGCCGATCTGCATATCGGGAAGGCAAACCGCGTTTGGCGATTTACCATTGCAGCATGAAGCCGATTGCAAGGAGCGGCGGCCGTAGCGCGGTTGCTTCGGCCGCCTATCGTGCTGCAGAAAAGCTGACGAATGAGCGAGATGGCCTGACCCACGATTTTCGAGCCAAGCAGGGCGTCGAGCATGTGGAGATTGTGCTTCCTGACGGTGTGGATGCCGAATGGGCGCGGGATCGATCGGCTTTGTGGAATGCAGCCGAGAAAGCCGAGAACCGCAAGGACGCTCGCGTCGCTCGTGAATTCGAAGTTGCTCTTCCCCATGAACTGCAGGCAAGCGAGCGGATTGCACTGACACGGGCCTTTGTGCAGGAACTGGCGAACCGGTATGGCGCAGCGGTGGATTTTGCCGTGCACTCTCCACACGGTGCGAGCGATGTTCGCAATCATCATGCCCACATCATGATGACGACACGGGAAGTGACGCCGGGCGGGCTCGGTGACAAAACTCTGATCGAGCGCGAGAACAAATGGCTTCTGTCGAACGATCTGCCGACATCGCAGATGCAGCTTCGCGATATCCGGCACTTGTTCGAGCAGACGGCCAACCAACATCTGGC
>NZ_JAFCTR010000018.1:0-122321 GCF_049896125.1 Pararhizobium sp. DWP1-1-3 | reverse complement strand
TCCCACGGGCTTGGTGTCCCAAAGGTGCGACGGTCTTCCATCCGCCACCGCAACTGGCATTACAGCGCCAAATGCGGAAGAAGGGAAGTTACAAAGGTGGCCCGCAGGGCCGGATGAGGAGGCGGGTCGCTTCGGATTCGCGGAAAAACCTCTCATCGCCTCACTGCGTTCGGCTCTTCTCCCCGCGGGGGAGAAGAGGGAGATCGTGACGCGCTCACGCAATCCAAAGGTTCAACTGAGTGGGCGCGGGGAAATCTTTCGCTTCAGTCCTGCTTTTCGAACTCTCTCAAAGCGCGCTTTGCCACGCCTTCACCGCGTCCAACGGATAAACCAGCATCAGCACGTTGAGCGTCAAATTATCGCGGATCAGCCAGCCGGTGAAAATCTCGAAGACGATAGCGATGGCGACTGTCACGGCGATTGGTGCGCGCCGGGCGAAGAAGAAGCCCACAGCCATGAAGACCGTATCCATCGCCGAGTTCAGGATGCTGTCGCCGTAATAATCGAGGGAGATGGTGGCGGTGCGGTAGCGGTCGATGATGATGGGGGAGTTTTCGAGGATTTCCCAGCCGGATTCGATCACCAGCGCCAAAAACAGCTTTGCCGCCAGCGGCTTGCCGCGGAGGGTGAGATGGGCAAGCCCGTAGAACAGGAAGCCGTGGATGATGTGCGACGGGGTATACCAGTCGGCCAGATGCTGCGAATTGCCCGGACCGTTGGCATTGGGCTCGAACAGCTTGATGGTGCCGCACTCGCAGATCGGCGTGCGGCCCATCCAGTATTCGATGACGATCTGCAGGATGAGAACGCTAGCGCAGGCGGCAAGCCATAAGGTGGCGGCGCGCGGTGAACGGCTTTCTGCCGGTACCAAAGTGGTCACTTCGGGGTATCCTGATCCAGCGAGTGCTTCATGATAACAGGCATCTGCGACAGGGTGAACAGCACCGTGATCGGCATCGTGCCCCAGACCTTGAAGGCGACCCAGAAATCGGTCGAGAAATTGCGCCAAACGACTTCGTTGAGGACGGCGAGGACCAGGAAGAAAATGCCCCAGCGAATGGTCAGCTTGCGCCAGCCTTCCTTATCGAGCTTGAAGGCGGAATGGAAGACATAACCGAGCAGCGACTTTCCAAACAGCAGGCCGCCGAGCAGAATGACGCCGAACAGCGTATTGATGATGGTCGGCTTGATCTTGATGAACGTGTCGTTCTGCAGCCAGAGAGTGAACGCGCCCATGATGAAGACGACGATGCCGGAAATCAGCGGCATCATCGGCAGCATGCGGGTGAGGATCCAGGACGCGGTGAGCGCAATCGCGGTGGCGGCCATGAACAGGCCGGTGGCGATGAAGATCGGTCCGCCGAGTTCGGTCAGAGCCGGGAACTCCCGCGCCAGCCATTCGCCGCGCGAATTGGCGAAGAAGAAGACCACCAGCGGTCCAAGCTCCAGCACCATTTTCAGGAGCGGGCTGATTTCCTTGCGCGGCTTGACCGCCTCGATCGATGACATAGTAACGTCCTTAAAGCGGTTATCGTACATGCCCGGTATGCGGGCTATTCGTCTCTGTCGTCGTCATCCTCGGGCTTGACCCGAGGATCTATCCGCAGTGCGACGTATGATCGTCGGTATTTCAGCACAGCGTCTGGGTCCTCGGGTCAAGCCCGAGGATGACGGAGTGCTGGGTGGCCCCTATAACATCAGCAAAAAGGCAAAATGATATCCGGGTCAATGGGGAATCCCGGCGATGGCTTCGGCGAAGTCTTTTGCCTCGAACGGTTCCAGATCGTCCACGCCCTCGCCGACGCCGATGAAATAGACCGGCAGCTTGTGCTTGGCGGAGATAGCGACGAGGATGCCGCCGCGGGCGGTGCCGTCGAGCTTGGTCATGATCAGGCCGTTGACGCCGGCAATATTGCGGAAGATCTCCACTTGGTTGAGCGCATTCTGGCCGGTGGTGGCGTCGAGCGTTTGCAGCACTGTGTGCGGCGCATCGGGATCGAGCTTGCCGAGCACGCGGACGATCTTTTCCAGTTCCGCCATCAGCTCCGTGCGGTTCTGCAGGCGGCCGGCGGTATCGATGATCAGTACGTCGCTCTTTTTCAGCCGTGCCTGTTCGAAGGCCTCGTAAGCCAAGCCTGCGGCATCGGCGCCGAGTTTCGAGGAGACGATATCGGACTTGGTGCGCTCGGCCCAGATTTTCAGCTGCTCGATGGCAGCGGCGCGAAAAGTGTCGCCGGCGGCAAGCATGACCTTGAGGCCGGCGCCTGAAAGCTTGGCCGCGAGCTTGCCGATGGTGGTGGTCTTGCCGGTGCCGTTGACACCGACGACGAGGATGACATGCGGCTTGTGGCTGAGGTCGAGCTGCAGCGGCTTGGCAACAGGCGCCAGCACCTTGGTAATTTCGGCAGCCATGATGCGGGAAACGTCCTCGCCGCTGACGTCCTTGCCATAACGCTCGGAGGCCAATGTGTCGGTGATGCGCAGCGCCGTTTCGACCCCCAGATCGGCCTGGATCAACAGGTCTTCCAGGTCCTGCAGCGTCTCGTCATCGAGCTTGCGCTTGGTGAAGAGAGCAGTGATCTGGCCAGTCAGCTGCGACGACGTGCGGGAAAGACCTTGGCGCAGGCGCTGGAACCAGGTGAGTTTCTGCTTGGGCGCTTCGGGTTCTGGCTCGATCGCGCGGCCGGTGGCGAAGCCCTTGGGGAGGATGGGGGCTGCGGGTACTGCTTCGATGTCCGCGTTTGCGGAGCGTTCGGCACCCCCCTCTGCCCTGTCGGGCATCTCCCCCTCAAGGGGGGAGATCATGCTGGCCTCAGCCTCTGTCGTTTCGTCAACTGAAAGAGATTGCGCTGAAGGAGCATCAGCCTCGATCTGATCTCCCCCCTTGAGGGGGAGATGTCCCGAAGGGACAGAGGGGGGTGTCACGTTTTCCTCAGTCGCAGACGCTTCGGCTTCCGCCTCCAGCAAAGACAGCGGGATCAGGCCGATATCGCCGATCTCTTCGACAGCAGGAAGAATGGCCGGTGTCTCGTCCTCTTCTTCTACAGAGATCTCATCCAGGAATTCCGGCGCATCAACCTCATCGGCAGACGGTCCGCCCGCAGTGTCCATTTCTTCCGGCAGGACTGGATCTGCAGCGACCGGCAGATCTTCGGTACGGGAATGCGGCTCCAGCTCGGCTTCGATCGCCCGGGTTTCCTCGGGGCTGAACGTCGATTCCGCCTGGTCCATGACCGCATCGGTCACTGGGGTTACGGCTGGCTCGCCTTCGGCCGGCTTGTCCTTGCCGAACGTGAAGACCTTTTTCAGAAAGCTGAGCGCCATTTGAATTCCGTAAGCTCAGGCCGCGTTGGCAGCCGTCAGTTGCATGACTGAAGCGCGTGGCACTTCAGTTAGTTTGTCTATGCGTGCCGTCATCCCAAAACCGCTGCGCACTTTTGGGCTGATGGCATGAGATGCTTGCCGTTGTGACCGGTGATCTCAGCCTGCACGATCGTGCGCGGCGTCAGACCGGGGACGGCGACAAGCGTGAAATTTTCCGTATGTGCCAAGCCATTGTTCTCGACGAGCAGGCTTTGCTGCGTTCCGATCATGCTGTCAAGATGGGCCTGATGCAGCTGAAGTCCAGTGGCGCGCAGCCGGGCGGCCCGTTCCTTGACCAGCGCACGGTCGATCTGCGGCATGCGGGCGGCGGGCGTTCCCTCGCGCGGTGAATAGGGAAAGACATGCAGATGGGCGATATTGGCCTCTTCGGCCAATCCCATCGCGTTCGCAAACATCTCTTCGGTCTCGGTCGGGAAACCGGCGATCATGTCAGCGCCAAAACTTGTTTCCGGCCGCAGGCGGCGCACATCCTCAATGAACGCCAAGGCATCGGTGCGGGAGTGCCGGCGCTTCATCCGCTTCAGGATCATGTCGTCGCCATGCTGCAGCGACAGGTGCAGATGCGGCATGAAGCGCGGCTCATCGGCGATCAGGTCCATCAGATGGCTGTCGGCCTCGATGCTGTCGATGGAGGAAAGGCGCAGGCGCAGGATCTCCGGCACCTGCTTCAGAAGAGTTTTTGCCAGCAGGCCAAGTGTTGGGGCACCCGGCAGATCGCTGCCGTAGCTGGTCGCATCGACGCCGGTCAGCACGATCTCGCGGTAGCCGCTCTCGGCCAGCTTTCGCGCCTGATCGACAACGGCGCCCATCGGCACCGAGCGGGAATTGCCGCGGCCATAGGGGATGATGCAGAAGGTGCAGCGGTGGTCGCAACCGTTCTGTACCTGAATGAAAGCGCGCACATGGCCCTCGATCAGCTTGACCATCTGCGGTGCCGTTTCGCGCACGCTCATGATGTCGTTGACGCGCAGCTTTTCTTCCGCCGAGACGCCGAAATCGGGCAGCGACCGGTAGGAGGCGCTTTTCAGCTTTTCCTCGTTGCCGAGCACGGCATCGACCTCGGGCATTTCAGCAAAGGTCTGCTTCTCGGTCTGGGCGGCACAACCGGTGACGATGATCCGGGCATGCGGGTTTTCGCGCCGGGCGCGGCGGATCGCCTGGCGGGCCTGGCGCACGGCCTCGCCGGTGACGGCGCAGGTATTGACGAGGATGGCGTTGTTCAGCCCCGCCTTCTCGGCCTGCGCCCGCATAACTTCGGATTCATAGGTGTTGAGCCGGCAGCCGAAGGTTATGACATCGACGCCGCTCAAAGTGCGGCGCTTTCCGTCTGCGGTTCGTCCTCGCGCGACCAGAGGCCGGTGACGGGATCAACGGCTCCGGCCCATTCCCATTCGGCCGGGCCGGTCATGACGACGTGGTCGTCGCTTTCGCGCCATTCGATTGTGAGAATGCCGGGCGGGGTGGCGCTGGCGACCGTGATGGCGACATTGCGGCCCGTGCGGCCCGTGCGGGCAGCCGAGACGGCGGCGGAACAGGCGGCCGATCCGCAGGCAAGCGTCAGGCCGGCGCCGCGTTCCCAGGTGCGGGTGGTCAGCGACGAAGGCGAGGTGACCTGGGCAAGGGTAATATTGGCACGCTCGGGAAACATCGGGTGGTTTTCGAGCAGCGGGCCAAAGCGCTCCAGATCGAACGACATGACATCGCGGTCCACCCAGAAGATCGCATGCGGATTGCCCATCGACATGACCGAGGGCGAATGCAGGATCGGGTCATCGATCGGACCGATTTGCAGCTCGATGCGGCTGGTGTCGTAGAATTCTTCCGACAGTGGAATCTTGTTCCACGCAAAGACCGGCGTGCCCATGTCGACGGAGATGGTGCCATCCGCATGTTCCTGCGCATTCAGGATGCCGGCGACGGTCTGGAAGGTAAACACCTTCTTGCCGGTTTCAGCCGAAAGCGCCTGGACGACGCAACGCGTGCCGTTACCACAGGCCTGCGCCTTCGAACCGTCGGAGTTGAGAATGTCGATCCAGGCGTCGGTGCCCTCAGCCTTCGGATCGTGGATCGCCATGATCTGGTCGAACTGGGTGTCCGGATGCCCGTTGAGCGCGATCGCGGCTTCAGGCGTCACCTTGTCCTTGCGGCCGCGCATATCGACAACCAGGATCTTGTTGCCAAGCCCGTTCATCCTTGCGAATTCGACCGTAGTGTTCATGACGTTCATTTCCTGCGTTTGTAGGGGTGTATATGGCGGAAATGGGTTGAAATTACCAGTGGGGCGTTACCCGCCCCTTGAGGCGGAGGTACAAGATATCAACACCTCAAGCCACGCCCGGAAAATCCGCCGTGGGTTTGCTTGCTTTCATTCACTTGGCCGGGGCGCTGGAAAGTGCCGAGACAAGTTAGTTTATATGACGCCTTCCAGCGCCCCGTTCAGTGTTCGCCGATGGGCAACTCCGGTTTCTCTGCGGGGATGGCGGCGCCCTTTTGATACGGGGTGGGCTGACGGTTTTCACCGCCGCGCCACGAAAGGCCTGTCTTTCGACACACCCGTCGCCGGTCCTCATGTGTGCCTCACAGGCACGCCCCGCCATTTTGCAGACGGGAGGGAAACCACTTTCTGACCATCCACCGGATAAAGGCTTACGTCTGTCCTTCACCCGGCACCGGCCCTGTCTCACCGCTACGCCTAGCGGTCTCGCCGATGACAGGACGGCAATGATGATGGCACAGGTTTTGGGGGCGGGGATGAACGGGGACGAAAAAATGTTGGAAGCTGCGTTGGCAGGTGTGGGTCGAGGCGTTGCAGTCCCGGCGGGCGCGGGTCATGCTGATTGCTGGCCACTGACGCTTCCGGAGACATGACATGCCCGAAACACCGTCCCTTCTTGCCGGAAAGTGCATGTGCGGCGCTGTCGAATATGCAGTCGAAGATGCCTTCGAATATGCGATGAACTGCCATTGTTCCAAGTGCCGGCGCACCACCGGGTCGGCCTTCAAGCCGATTGCCGGGATCAGGCGTGAGCGGTTTCAGCTCGTCAAGGGCGCGGAAGCGATATTGATCTACGGCAATCCCGATGAGACCCATGACGTGCATTGCGGCACCTGCGGGTCAGTGGTCTATTCGGTGGTTCGCGAGGGTGCCTATGCCCATGTCCCAATGGGCACGCTGGTGGATGCACCGGCGATCCGGCCGACGGCACATATTTTCGTCGGCTCGAAGGCGCCGTGGTACGAGATTACCGACGATCTGCCGCAGTATCGGGAGTTTCCGGAGGGGTGATGGGCGTGCTTGTCCTGCACGAAGGTCCCTCAAAACCCGTCATCCTCGCCCTTGTGGTGAAAGGATTGTTCGTATCGCTCTGGGAGCCGTTTCACAGCGCCGACGCGCCGTGGCTGGGTTCCTGTGACGAGCACAGGAATGGCGGAGGAAAGGATGCGCTACATCGCAGGCACGTCGAACACCTCGCCCGCCCGCAGCGCCCGAAACCGCTCCGGCGCGACGCTCTGATCCTTCAAGGCAACCTCGAGCGCCCGGACCGGTGCTTCGATCGCCTCATCTGTCAGCTGCACCGTCCCGAAATGATGGCCTGCTGCATAGGAGGTGTTGCAGAGCTGCATGCCCTCAACGGCTTCCTTTGGGTTTTGATGCTGGGCCTTCATGAACCAGCGTGGTTCGTAGGCGCCGATCGGCAGGTTGGCGAGGCGGAAGGGGCCGTGTTTGGCTGCGGCGGCCTTGTAGTTGATGCCGTCGTGAAAGCCGGTGTCGCCGATATGGTAGATCTTTCCTGATGACGTCGAGATCACGAAGGCGGCCCAGAGCGCCATGCGGCGGTCACGGGCATTGCGCGCCGACCAGTGATGGCAGGGCTCGCAGTCGATCGTGACGCCGTCCCGAAAGGAGATCTGCTCGCCCCAGTCCATGCCGGAAATTTTTGCATCGGGAACGGCGCGGTGGATGATCGTGTCATTGCCGAGCGGGGTGATGATGTGGGGACCATGCTCCGCGTGCAGTCGCTTCAGGGTGGCGAGATCGAGATGATCGTAGTGATTGTGGGTGACAACAACGATATCGATCGGCGGCAGATCGTTAAAGGCAATGCCGGGCGCGACCACGCGCTTGGGGCCGACGAAGGAAAACGGGCTGGTGCGCGGCGACCAGACGGGGTCGGTGAGGATATTGAGCCCGGCGACCTGGATCAGCAGCGTGGCATGCCCAACCATGGTGACTCGCAGGCCGTCGCCATCGACGCGATCGTCCGGTTTTGCCGGGGGGAAAGGACTGGGCGCGCTTTTTGGCCAGGCCATGCGGCCGCCGCCGAATTGCCAGCGCATCAACTCGCGAAAGCCGAGCGGCGCTTCGCCTTCGGGGTTGAAGAAGACGGTGCCGTCGAAATGGTCGGAGATGGGGCCGGTATAATAGGGGTTTTGGATCTCACTCACCGCGGCTCTTTCATTATTCCGGTTTCGCTCCTTAACATGGGGGCCTGCCATCATCCCTTCAATCCGGCGGCAGCACGCCAATTTCGAGGCTAATGCCCCATTGCTCGAGCCGATTTCTGGCGCCGGAACGTCGTTTGGGCTATAACTGAGTTCCAATGACAATCCGTTATAGGAGGGTGACATGGATAGGGAAGCAACCGTGCGCGGGCTCTTCGCAGCTTATCTCGCCAACCGGAAGGACGAGGTCTCCGACATGCTCACGGAGGATTTCACCTTTTCCAGTCCTCGCGACGACCATATCGACAAGGCGGCCTATTTCGAACGTTGCTGGCCGCAGCCGCCGGCCTTCCGTGCCATCCATATCGAACGCGTGTCGCTGGAGGACAATGAAGCGCTGGTGCGCTACCGGGCTGAAAAACAGGATGGCGGCGCGTTCCGCAATGTCGAGGTCATCCGGTTTCACGGAGATCGCATCGCTTCGGTGGAAGTCTATTTCGGCCGCGATGCCTGAAAGGCTTGCAGATGGGCGGCTGAAACGGTGAAATTGCCGCCTCGCCTTGACTTTCCCGGACATATCGTGTTTACCGCCCGCAATCTGCGACAAGAACAAGACTTGTAGCCACCGACCCGGACCCATTGCGGAGATCCCGGAGGTCAACACCCGACAGCGCGTTGCGCCCTCGGGTGCTTTTTGGCTTTGCGTCTTGTTTTCGTCAAGGAAAAGCACAACGTTTCGGGCATCGCGCATGTCCCTTTCGAGGCGAAGCCGAGAAAGTAAGGCATATGCGCAAACCAAAATCCGAAACGACAAGGATGAAGCGATGTTTGAAAGTCTCCAGGACCGCCTTGGGTCAATCCTGAATGGATTGACCGGCCGTGGCGCGCTGTCGGAAGCCGATGTAACGGCCGCCCTGCGCGAGGTTCGCCGTGCGCTCCTGGAAGCCGACGTCGCGCTCGAAGTCGTGCGTTCGTTCACCGACAAGGTGCGCGAAAAGGCCGTCGGCGCCGAAATCCTGAAGTCGATCAAGCCTGGCCAGATGGTCGTCAAGATCGTCCATGACGAGCTGATCAACATGCTCGGCTCCGAAGGCGTGCCGATCGATCTCAATGCCGCTGCCCCCGTCGTCATCATGATGGTTGGTCTGCAGGGCTCGGGCAAGACGACGACGACGGGCAAGATCGCCCTTCGTTTGAAGACGCGGGACAAGAAGAAGGTGCTGATGGCGTCGCTCGACACGCGCCGTCCGGCAGCGCAGGAGCAGTTGCGCCAGCTCGGTGTCCAGACCGGCGTCGATACGCTGGCGATCATTGCAGGCCAGTCGCCGACCGATATCGCCGCGCGCGCCGTGCAGGCTGCCAAGCTCGGCGGCCACGACATCGTCATCCTCGACACCGCCGGCCGTACCCATATCGACGAGCCGCTGATGCTCGAGATGGCAGAGATCAAGCGCCGCTCCAACCCGCACGAAATCCTGCTGGTCGCCGATGCGCTGACCGGTCAGGACGCCGTCAATCTCGCCCGCAATTTCGACGAGCGCGTCGGCATTACCGGCCTCGTTCTGACCCGCATGGACGGCGACGGCCGCGGCGGTGCAGCGCTGTCGATGCGCGCCGTGACCGGCAAGCCGATCAAGCTTATCGGTGTCGGCGAAAAGATGGCGGAGCTGGAAGAGTTCCACCCGCGCCGCGTCGCCGACCGTATCCTCGGCATGGGCGACATCGTCTCGCTGGTCGAGAAGGCTGCCGAAAACATCGATGCCGAGAAGGCAGCGGCGATGGCCGCCAAGATGAAGACCGGCAAGTTCGATCTCAACGATCTCGCCGATCAGCTCGGCCAGATGCAGAAGATGGGCGGCATGGGCGGCATCATGGGCATGATGCCCGGGATGGCCGGCATGAAGGACAAGATGGCGTCTGCCGGTCTCGACGACAAGATGTTTGGCCGCCAGATGGCGATCATCTCGTCGATGACCAAGGCCGAGCGCGCCAACCCGGATATTCTCAAGCATTCCCGCAAGAAGCGCATCGCGGCCGGTTCCGGCACGGATGCGGCCGAAATCAACAAGCTGCTGAAAATGCACCGTTCCATGGCCGACATGATGAAAATGATGGGCGGCAAGGGGAAGGGCGGCATGATGAAGCAGATGATGGGTGGCCTTGCCGGGAAGATGGGCCTTGGGGGCATGGGCGGCGGAATGGGCGGCATGCCCGACCTGTCGAAGATGGACCCCAAGCAGCTCGAAGCCCTGCAGAAGCAGGCGGAGGCCGCTGGCCTCGGCAAGGGCGGCATGCCTGGGATGGGGCGCGGCGGCGGTTTGCCTGGTTTGGGCGGTAGCGGACTGAAGCTGCCCGGTCTCGGTGGCGGGTTCCCGGGGCTTCCCGGCCTGCCGAAGAAGAAGTGAGGACTGGACCGGTATGATTGATCCAGCAGTCAAACAGGAACTTTCGGGCTACCGCCAGTCGATCGACAATATCGACGCGGCGCTGGTGCACATGCTGGCCGAGCGTTTCCGCTGCACCAAGGCAGTGGGCGTGCTGAAGGCCAAATACAATTTGCCGCCGGCGGACCCGGCGCGCGAGGAATACCAGATCGAACGCCTTCGCCATCTGGCGCGGGATGCCAATCTGGATCCGGATTTCGCGGAGAAGTTCCTGAACTTCATCATCCACGAAGTCATCCGGCATCATGAAGCCATTGCTGCCGATCTCAAGGATTGATCAGCTTTAAAAATTACACAAAAAGGCCGCCAGAGGCGGTTTATATCTCAAGGAGTACATGACATGGCACTGAAAATTCGTCTCGCCCGCGGTGGTTCCAAGAAGCGCCCGTTCTACCAGATCGTTATCGCTGACGTGCGTTCGCCGCGCGACGGCCGTTTCCTGGAAAAGGTCGGCTCGTGGAACCCGATGCTCAAGAAGGAAGACGCAAAGCGCGTTGAACTGAACCTCGAGCGTATCCAGTATTGGATGTCGAATGGCGCGCTGCCGACCGACCGCGTCCTGCGCTTCCTCAACGAAGCCGGCGTTGCAACCCGCGAAGCACGCGTCAACCCGACCAAGGGCCTGCCGGGCAAGAAGGCTGTCGAGCGTATCGCCGAAGCCAAGCAGAAGGCTGAAGACGCAGCCGCTGCTGCTGCCGAATAAGCCAGGCAATAGCCTATTTCTGAAGCGGGCGGCGTTTTCATGCCGCCCGTTTTCGTTTATGCGAATGGCATGATCTGGAGAGTGACCCGGCAATGAGCAAACTCAAAAACCCTGTGCTGATGGGAACGATCGGCGGCGCGCAAGGGTTGCGCGGCGAAGTGCGCGTCAAGTCGTTTGCCGAGGAACCGACTGCGATCGGCGATTACGGCCATCTGCATGCCGAGGACGGACGCACGTTCGAGGTCCTGGAAGTGCGGGAGATGAAGAATGTCGTCGTCGTGCGGTTTCGCGGCGTCAACGATCGCAACGCGGCCGAAGCGCTGAACGGGCTGGAACTTTATGTCGAACGCGACAACCTGCCGGACGACGATCTCGACGAAGATGAATTCTTCTATGCCGATCTCGAAGGCCTTGAAGCGCTCGATGCGGACGGCAAAAGCTATGGCACCGTCACCGGCGTTTTTGATTTTGGCGCGGGCGATCTGCTCGAGCTGAAAGGCCCCGGCAAGCGGCCGGTGCTGATCCCCTTTACCGAATGGTCGGTGCTGGAAATCGATCTGGAAGGCGGCACGATGCTGGTCGATCCGCTCGCCGCCGGTTTGACCGACGACAAGGACGAGGACCCGACCAGCCAGTTCAAGCCGAAGGCGAAGTAAACCGTTGCCCTTTCGCGCTACCATCCTGACGCTCTATCCGGACATGTTTCCGGGGCATCTTGGCCATTCGCTGGCCGGCAAGGCGCTGGAGCGTGGCCAGTGGGCGATCGATACGCTGCAGATCCGCGACTTTGCCGAGGACAGGCACCGCACCGTCGACGATACGCCGGCCGGCGGCGGCGCCGGCATGGTGCTGCGGGCCGATATTCTGGCGAAAGCCATCGATCATGCGTCTGATGGCGACGACCGTCCACGCCTATTGATGAGCCCGCGCGGCAAGCCGTTGACGCAGGAGCGGGTGCGCGAACTGGCTGATGGTCCGGGCGCAATCATCGTCTGCGGACGGTTCGAAGGTGTCGACCAGCGGGTGATCGACGGGCGGAAGCTCGAAGAGGTTTCGATCGGCGATTATATTCTCTCCGGCGGGGAGCCTGCGGCGCTGATCCTGCTCGACGCCATCGTGCGCATCCTGCCCGGCGTGATGGGCAATGATCTTTCCGGCGTTCATGAAAGTTTCGAAGGCGGATTGCTGGAGCATCCGCATTACACGCGGCCACCCATATTCGAGGGACGGGAAATCCCGGCCGTGCTGACCTCTGGCCATCATGGCGATATCGCCAGATGGCGCGAGGCTGAGGCGAGGCGGCTGACAGTTGAACGCAGGCCGGATCTCCTGAAGAAATAGGCCCTGTCCTGAGGCTTCATCACAAACAGCATGGCACGCTGGTTCAGCGTGCCATGCTGTTTCCGTCTTTACTCCGCTGCCTGTGGCAGCGCGTTGCCGGTGGTGTCCGGTCTGCCGCCGGCGAGTGTCTTCTGGCCCAGTCCGATGGTAACGACCACGGCTACGCCGGCCGCCACGGACAGCCAGAAGCCATTCTGGGCGCCGAAACTATCCACGACCCAGCCGGCCAGAAACGCGCCCAGGGCCATGCCGATGCCGATGCCGGTGGTCACCCAGGTGATGCCTTCCGTCAGCATCGATTCCGGCACCCGGCGTTCGATCAGACCAAAGGCCGTGATGAAGGTGGGCGAGATGGCGATGCCGCTGACAAAGACGGCGAGAGCCAGAAACGGAACTGTCCCGGCGATCAGCAGAGGCAAGGCAGTGATGGCTAGGACACTGACGGCGATCAGCAGCTGCTTTTGCAGCGGCGTGCGCAGGTTCAACGCGCCCAGCACAAGGCCAACGACGAAGGATCCGATCGCGTAGACGCCGATGACCAAGCTGGCGGCGCCCGGTTGGCCTAGCTCCTTGGTCATGGCAACGGTGGTGACCTCGGCGGTTGCAAACATCGAGCCGACGAAGATCAGCGCCAGTGTGATGATCTGCACGGACCGCAGGCGAATGGCGGATGTCCGCACCGTTCCGGCTACACCCGGACGCACGGCCGGTTCGGTCGAGCGTTGCAAGGCAAAGGCGGCAGTTCCAATAGCCAGGAAAACCGTTGAGATCAGCATGCCGGCCTCGGGAAACAGCGAGACAGCCAGCCCGACCGACAGCGAGGCGCCGGCGATGTAAACCAGCTCATCGGCTGCCGATTCAAAGGCGAAGGCGGTGTTCAGCTCGGGGCGGCCGCGAAAGATTTCGGTCCAGCGCGCCCGCAGCATGGCCGGCATGCTGGGCATGGCGGCGGCAAGAAGGGCTGCAGCGAACAGGGTCCATTCCGGCCAGCCCTGGTTGGCCGACAGGATGAGGAGGGCAAAGGCGATTACCGAGACAACCGTGCTCGGCACAATGACAGCTGTTTGCCCGAACCGGTCCACCAGGCGCGAGACCTGCGGTGCGACGAGCGCGTTGGTGAGCGCGAAGGTTGCCGAAACTGCGCCGGCGATCCAGTACTCGCCGCGTGTCTGCGACAGCATGGCGACAATGCCGATCGGCGCCATGGCAATTGGCAGGCGGGCGAAGAAACCGGCGGCGGAGAAGCCTTTGGCCCCCGGCACGCTGAATATTTCCTTGTAAGGGTTGGACATGGAATGCTCCTACAATCATCCTGACAGACCACTTACATACGTGGCGTATGAAATAACATGGTTGCGTACGCGTCGTATGTCAAATAAAATACGAGGCGTATGTAAAAATAAATACGCTGCGTATGTGAATCAGGAGCTTATCTCTATGAGGATAATCAGGCCTCGCCCGGAAATGATCGCCGAGACGCGCGCCAAACTGCTGGCCGCTGCCCGCCATGCCTTTGGCACGGTTGGATACGCGGAATCATCGATGGATGATTTCACTGCGGCGGCGGGGCTGACGCGGGGTGCGCTGTATCATCATTTCGGTGACAAGAAGGGATTGCTGCAGGCGGTCATCCGGGAAATCGACGCGGAGATGACGGAGCGTCTGCACGTGGTTTCGGCCGGTGCCCCGACGCGCTGGCAGGGTTTTGTCGATGAGTGTTCGACATATATCGAGATGGCGCTGGAGCCGGAAATCCAAAGGATCATGTTTCGCGACGGCCCGGCCGTACTGGGCGATATCTCGCAATGGCCAACCACGAACGGCTGTATCGCGGCGCTCAAGCAAAGTCTCAGCGAACTCAAGCAGGACGGCGTGATCATCGATGTCGATGAGGAAGTGACCGCGCGCCTGATCAATGGCGCCAGCAGCAATGCCGCCCTGTGGATCGCCAATTCCGACGACCCGCAGCAGACCTCCAGAAGGGCGGTTCAGGGGTTTCGCACCTTGCTGGACGGGTTGCGGGTAAAGTAGGCGCGGCGGCGCGCGCCTCAGCCCGTGACGAAGTAATAGACCGCCAGCAACAGGCCGACGGCGACGACCAGGCCGCGAATCAGCGCCTGCGGCACGCGGCGGGCGAGCCAGACGCCGGCATAACCGCCGAGCGCGCCGCCGGGGATCATGACGGCGGCCTGCAGCCAGCCGACGACATTGCCGCCGGCAAACACGACGATGGCTACGGCGGCGATGACCATGGCAAGAAAGTTCTTCAGCGCGTTCAGCCGGTGGTAATCGCCGCCCTTGGCGATACCGAGTACGGCCAGCATCATGATGCCCATGCCGGCGCCGAAGAAGCCACCATAGATGGCGGTGGCAAACTGGCCGATGAGACCAAGCGGCCCCATCGGCGCGTCGTCGCTAGCCGATTTCGGCCGCAATAGCGGGCCGGCGGCGAAAATAGCAGTCGCCGCAATCAGCAACCAGGGGACCATGGCCCGGAAGGACGGATTGGACAGCGACAGCAGGATCAATGCACCCGCGAGGCCCCCGATCAGCGAGAGTGCGCCGAGGATGGCCGCCTCACGGCGATCCGCCCAGATCTCCTTGCGATAGGCGAGCGCCGAGGTCACGTAGCCGGGAAACTGGACGATGGAGGAGGTGGCATTGGCAACGATCGGCGGCAGGCCCGCCAGCGTCATGGCACCGAAGGTCAGAAAGGTGCCGCCGCCGGCCACCGCATTGACGGCGCTCGACAGGAACCCTGCGACAAACAGCATGATGGCAGTGGATATGGACATGACGCTCCTCCAGCGGAAGAATCGGACATAGCCTGCAGGTTCACCGGCGGCAAGACGTGGAAATCATCGTCCCACGGCTTGCGGCAGGGAGAATTTTTGTCGTCCGGGGATGACAAACGCTGCTCTTTGGTGTATTCGCCCGACCGGTTCGGGAAAAATCCCGTCAGCCGAAAACAAAGAATGGTGAATTCGCTCCTGTTTCTCTTTACGAGAAACAAAACCTTGAGGCGCCTCATGCGAGGTCCGGTCCAACAGGTTCGATCGAGCGCTCTGGCTGTTGCAGAAGAACTTGAGAAGGTTAGACCCATGAACATCATCCAGCAGCTGGAAGCCGAACAGGCCGCCAAGATTGCCGCCAAGCGTACGCTTCCGGAATTTTCGGCAGGCGACACCCTCCGCGTCAACGTTCGCGTGACGGAAGGTACCCGTACCCGTATCCAGGCCTATGAAGGCGTTTGCATTGCCCGTTCCGGCGGTGGCATCAACGAAAGCTTCACGGTCCGCAAGATTTCCTACGGCGAAGGCGTCGAGCGCGTATTCCCGGTTTACTCGCCGATGGTCGAAGGCGTCGAGATCGTTCGCCGCGGTAAGGTCCGTCGCGCCAAGCTGTACTACCTGCGCGATCGTCGCGGCAAGTCGGCTCGTATCGTTGAAGACACCGGCGTTCGCGCCCGCAAGCTGAACGATGCCGAACGCGCCGCCGTTGCCGAAGAAAAGGCACGTCTGGAAGCTGAAAAGATCGCAGCAGCACAGGCGCTGGCCGCCGAAAAGGCAGCAGCTGAAGCCGCCGCAGCAGAAGCTGCCGCAGCCAAGGCCGCTGAAGAAGCCGCCGCTGCAGCCGCAGCCGCCGAGCCGGCAGCAGAATAAGTTTCAATCCCCAGGGATTGTTTTGAAAAGGCGGCCTTCGGGCCGCCTTTTTCTGTTTTGGGCAGGGGAATTCTTTGGGGGAAGAACACGTTGAACGATTATATCGAAACCAACCGCCTGAACTGGGACGACCGGGCGGGATTGCATGCGACCGACACGACGGGCAGCTACCGGATCGACCGGGTGATTGCCGGCGGCTCGTCGCTGCATGCGCTGGAAGCCGGCGAGATCGGCGATATTGCGGGCAAGGACGTCATCCATCTGCAATGCCATATCGGGCTGGATACGCTGAGCCTCAAGCATCTGGGCGCGCGCTCGGTCACCGGGCTCGATTTTTCCCCGGTTGCCATCACTGCTGCGCGGGATTTTGCCGAACGAGCTGGGACGGAGGCAACCTTCGTCGAGGCCTCTGTCTATGATGCGGCAGCGGCGCTGCAACACCGGACCTACGATATCGTTTTCGTCACCTGGGGTGCCATCCATTGGCTGCCGGATATTTTTGAATGGGCCAAAGTCGTTGCCAGCCTGCTGCGCCCGGGTGGCCGGCTCTACCTGCTCGACGGACATCCGCAGATGTACCAATACGAAGGTACCGGGAACGGCCGCCTGGCGCTCACCCATGGCTGGCGCACGCCGGTCGACGCACCGCTTCTGTTTGAGGAAACCCACACCTATACCGGCGACGAACGGCCGCTGACCCACCAGCGCATGTACGAATGGCTGCACCCGCTCAGCGATACCGTCAACGCGCTGTTGAAGGCCGGAATGACGCTCGATTTCCTCAACGAGCACGAGATCCTCGTCTGGCGGCATTATCCCGGCATGATCGAGACCGGCGAAGACCAGTTCGAACAGGCACCGGGACTGCCGCGCATTCCGCTGTCGTTCTCGATCGGGGCGACGAAGGTGAAATGATTGTTGATGAGTGAGGCGCGAGTCTAATGAAGCGTAATGGAAGCTAGTGGGTGACTCACGGGAGAAGGGGGAGGAGTGTGTGGATGAGTGAGGCGCGAGTCTAATGGAGCGTAATGGAAGCTAGTGGGTGACTCACGGGAGAAGGGGATGAGTGTGGTGAGATGAGTGAGGCGCGAGTCTAATGGAGCGTAATGGAAGCTAGTGGGTGACTCACGGGATAAGGGGGGATGAGTGTGGTGAGATGAGTGAGGCGCGAGTCGAAGGGACGCCGATGGATGACTGACTGGATAAGAGAGCGACAGCTAGCCATTAAAGCCAGCCCCTAGTAGGGCGTCACTCTTCGCTCGTGCTGCTCGAATTGCATTGATCCAAGCAGCAAACGAATTCGTAGGGAGCCTATAGAAACCCCTTCTGGCTTCGTCTTGAATAATAATCTGTTTTAGCTTTAGGGCTTGAAGCGCGTTGTTGACATTTGCCTCTGCAACGCCGGATTCTGCAATGATTTTTTTCCGAGTAACCCACTGATCTCCGTGTTCTGCCATGGCATCAAGTACGCGTCTATAATCTTCGGAGGAAATTCGTGCATGATACATTTCATTGAAAAACTTATCTCCGAGCTGACTAAGAGCTCCGCCTTCTTTAAAAGCGCTTTCGCCAACATCTTCTTCATCAATTTCATTATTCTTATCGTGCTCAAAAGCGCTATATGAAAATTGCTGAACGAAGTGTGGATAACCTTCAGAAAGTTCGGCTAAAAAATCGATCGCATCCTGCGTAATTGTCGTCTGAACCTGATTCTTTTCATTAGCCAACTTTATGCCAATGTTAACGACGCGCTTCCGCTCATCTAGTTCAAGCGGTTCGAGCAACAAGGTATGGAAAAGGCGGGGAGAAGATTCGTGGCTATCCCTGAGTCGACCAAGCAAAGTAGGTAGGCCGGCTAATCCAACAACTACGTTAAAACACTCAGCTCGATTCAGTCGCTCGGTAAGCATTTTAAGAAGTTCTCCGAGTCCAGCTTGAGCGCTAGGTCGGTCAGCCTCATCAATTAAAATCAAAAGTCCGTCTATCTCACCCGCCACGCCCCTGCAAAGCGCAGAGAGGCGGCCAACAAGCTCCTCACAAACTTCTTCCGAATCTGGTTCGCCATCTTCCTTGTGGTATCTTACTCCTAAGACTTCCCAATTAGTTAGCCAGTCCCAAAATCCGGCAGCGGCATTTTTTACGACATCGCGCTCTGAAAGGGCGGATTTTAGTCCTCGGCCAAGCTTGCGAACAATATCCATCTGCGTTTGGCAACCTCCCAAATCAATGGACGCAGTAATAAATCTAAATCTTCCAATGTTTGGAACATCAATTCTTCCATCGGCGATTAGCTTTATGTAATATAGCAATGAAGACTTACCTATACCTCTTTCACCTTGGACAAGAAAATGTTGAGGATTGCCGTTTTTTGCCTGAAAAAGACAGCGTTCTATGGCGTTTATTTCTTCCAATCTCCCGACAAACATTCCGGGAGTTATAATATTATTAGGGCGGAAAGGATTGTATTTTAGCATCGCCATTTATTGTTGCTCATTTAATTGTTCGCATTGCCGTATGCGAGCTGTGGGGGAAGAATACAGCTTCGAATTCAAATGGGAAGAAATCTATTAGAGGAGAAAAAAATGGCAATGGCACTTTGTTGAGCGTTTCCTTTCATTTTCCGATTAACTGTTGCCCTTGCCAGCCCGTTGGCTTCTGTGACACTTTCCGGTCGCCACAATTCAGGAGCCGCCCATGTTTTCCCGCCGCACCCTTCTCGCCGGCTTGACCGCCCTTGTTCTTGCCCCCTTGAGCGCCGCCGCCGCCGATCTGCCGGATCTCGGCGGGCGCAACGTCATTGTGGTCACCGAGAATGCCTATCCGCCGCTCCAGTTCGTCGATCCGAAGAGCGGCAAGGCGATCGGCTGGGAATATGACGCGATGGAAGAGATCGCCAAGCGGCTGAATTTCAAGCTGGAAATCCAGAACACCTCTTGGGATGCGATGATCCAGTCGGTGTCCGACGGCCAGTACGATATCGGCATGACCGGCATCACCATCAAGGATGAGCGCAAGGCGAAGGTGGATTTCTCCGATCCCTATATGCGCTCGCAGCAGTTCATGCTGGTGCGCGGCGACGAGACCCGCTTTGCCGACGCCAAGACGTTTGGCGCCTTTGCTGACGGTCTGGTCGGTGCGCAGCCGGGAACCTCGCCGTTCTACACAGCGGTCTACGAAATGCTCGACGGCAATGAGCAGAACCCGCGGGTCAAACTGTTCGAAACATTCGGCGCGACGGTGCAGGCGCTGAAGGCGGGCGATGTCGATGTCGTCCTGACCGACAGCGTTGCCGCAAAGGGCTATGTGGATTCGTCGGCCGGTGGCCTGAAGGTCGTCGGCGGGCCGCTCGGCACCGAGGATTTCGGCTTCATCTTCAAGAAGGGCTCGGACTTGGTCGCGCCGGTCAATGCCGCCATCGCGGCGCTGAAGGCGGACGGCACGCTCGACAAGCTGAACCAGAAATGGTTCGTCGATTACAAGATGGGCGAATGATCGCCGCCCGATGACGCCTGCGCACGATAATTCCCAGAAGGGCGACTATCCTTGGTGGCTGGTCGCCCTTGCCGTGACCGCCGTGGCGCTGGCCGCAGTGATCATCTCCAATGGTGTCTACCGCCAGGTCTTCAGCATCGTTTCGGCCGGCATCGGCATCACCATTTTCGTCACACTGGTCGGCTTCTTCTTCGCCACGGCCTTGGGGCTCGGCATTGCGCTGATGGCGCTGTCGGACCGGGCAGCGATGCGCCAGATCGCCCGGTTCTATACCGAGGTGATCCGTGGCATTCCGATCCTGGTTCTGTTGTTCTACATCGCCTTTGCCGGTGCTCCGGCGCTGGTGGTCGCGATCAATTTCATTCTGTCGCCGCTGATTTCGGCCGGCGCCATGGAGCCGATGGTGGTGCGCGACCTGTCGTTGATGTGGCGGGCGATCATTGCCCTCTCCATCGGCTATTCCGCCTTCATCGCCGAGGTCTTTCGCGCCGGCATCCTGTCGGTCGACAAGGGGCAGATCGAGGCGGCCAAGGCGCTCGGCCTGTCGCGCTATCAACGCTTCCGGTTGGTTGTCTTCCCGCAGGCGATCCGCGTCATCCTGCCGCCGCTCGGCAATGATTTCGTGGCGATGGTGAAGGATAGTTCCCTGGTCTCGGTGCTCGGCGTTGCCGATATCACCCAGGCGGGCAAGATCTATGCGTCGGGTTCGTTCCGGTTCTTCGAGACCTATTCGATCGTCGCCTATATCTACCTGATCTTGACGGTCGGGCTGTCGCTGGGTCTGCGGCGATTGGAGCAGAGGATGCGGCGAACATCCCGATAGCAATCATTGATATGCGCTCCAAACTCGTCTATAGGTTGAAGGTGACGTCAGTTGAGGGATCAATATGATTGCTTTAAAGTTTGCCGCAAAATGGCTCCTACTTTTAGTGCTTTCCGTTAAGATTCTTTCCGCGGCGCTCTTCCTTCCGGTTTACTTTCTGGCCAATGCGTTTGCGCTGAGCGGTGTGACTGCCTGGATTCTGTCTGTTTTAATCTTAATGTTTTCGATCAATTTGGCGTGGACGCTTTTCAGTCGTACATACTGGCAAAGGCGCACGCCCACAGAGGCATAAACGTCGCGCGCTAAATTCATCGAAGCAATGCTGACACGATGGCAATTGAAGAACCTTCAAAAAATTGCTATATCCCCGCTCATGGAATCCAAATTCGGATGTTTCGAGCAGAAAATCGTCGTGCTGCAGGACCACAAGCGTCTGCCGGCACGGTTTTTTGCGTGCGTTTCCGGCGCCCTTAGCAGCCGGCTTATCTGACCGTCGGGGCTTGACCCCGACCGGGCCGCCGGCGCTTTTTTGCCGGACTTTTTCCTGAACTTTTCTTCACAATGCCCGAACTTCAAATGGATGCACAGCCATGAGCGCACCGCGTACCCTCTACGACAAGATCTGGGACGACCATCTGGTCGATCAACAGGATGACGGAACCTGTCTTCTCTATATCGATCGCCATCTCGTTCACGAAGTGACGAGCCCGCAGGCGTTCGAAGGCCTTCGCTTGACGAACCGTCAGGTCCGGGCTCCGCAGAAGACCCTTGCCGTCGTCGATCACAATGTGCCGACCTCTCCGGATCGCCATCTCGGCATCAAGAACGAGGAAAGCCGCATCCAGGTCGAGGCGCTCGCCCAGAACGCTGCCGATTTCGGCGTCGAATATTATTCCGCCAGCGATATCCGCCAGGGCATCGTCCATATCGTCGGACCGGAACAGGGCTTCACCCTGCCGGGCATGACCATCGTCTGTGGCGACAGCCACACCTCGACCCATGGTGCTTTCGGGGCTTTGGCGCATGGCATCGGCACGTCCGAGGTCGAGCACGTGCTCGCCACCCAGACGCTGATCCAGAAGAAGGCCAAGAACATGCTGGTGCGTGTCGATGGTGTCCTGCCGGAGCATGTCACCGCCAAGGACATCATCCTGGCCATCATCGGCGAGATCGGCACCGCCGGCGGTACCGGTAGTGTCATCGAATTTGCCGGCGAAGCCATCCGCGCGCTGTCGATGGAAGGCCGCATGACCGTCTGCAACATGACCATCGAAGGCGGCGCCCGCGCCGGCCTGATCGCGCCGGACGAAAAGACCTTCGAGTATATCAAGGGCAAGCCGCGCGCGCCGAAGGGCGAAGACCTGGAAAAGGCGATCGCCTACTGGAAGACGCTGCAGACCGATGAAGGCGCGCATTATGACCGCGTCGTCGTCCTCAATGCCGCCGACCTGCCGCCGATCGTCTCCTGGGGCTCCTCGCCGGAAGACGTCATCTCGGTTCAAGGTATCGTGCCGAACCCGGACGAAATTGCCGACGAGAACAAACGCACCTCCAAATGGCGCGCGCTCGACTATATGGGCCTGAAGCCGGGCACGAAGATCACCGATATCAATATCGACCGCGTCTTCATCGGTTCCTGCACCAATGGCCGCATCGAGGACCTGCGCGAAGTCGCCAAGGTCGTGGAAGGCCGCACCGTGGCTTCGACGGTTTCGGCGATGATCGTTCCGGGTTCCGGCCTCGTCAAGGAACAGGCGGAAGCCGAAGGCCTCGACGTGATCTTCAAGGCGGCCGGTTTCGACTGGCGCGAGCCGGGCTGTTCGATGTGCCTTGCCATGAACGACGACCGCCTGAAGCCAGGCGAACGCTGCGCCTCGACCTCCAACCGCAACTTCGAGGGCCGCCAGGGTTTTAAAGGCCGCACGCATCTCGTTTCGCCGGCGATGGCCGCTGCGGCAGCAGTCTCCGGACATTTCGTCGATATCCGCGATTGGAAGTAGGCTTCGGCGGGGACCTCGTGGCCCCGGCGTCCTTGCGACCCGATCTCAGATCCAGCTAAGGCGGAAGCAGTGCTTCCGCCTTTTCGTTTGGGCGCGTATACTCGGTGGGGGGCGTCGCGGTTTGGGAGTTTCATCATGACCGGTGCGGACAAAGTCTTTGCTGGCGGCATGCCGGCGATCTACGAGAAACTTTTCGTGCCGATGATCTTCGAGCCGTATGCGCGGGAGATGGCGCAGCGGATTGCGGCGTTGGCCCCGCGCGACGTGCTCGAGGTCGCTGCTGGCACGGGGGTGTTGACCCGCGCCATGGCGTCCGGGCTCGGCGCCGAAACACGGATCGTCGCCACGGATCTCAACCAGCCGATGCTCGACCTGGCGATAGCCAATCAGGGCGTGGACGACCGCATCATCTGGAAGCAGGCGGACGGTCTGGCATTGCCATTCGAGGACCAGTCCTTCGACATCGTCGCTTGCCAGTTCGGCGTGATGTTCTTCCCCGACAAGATCGCCGGCTACCGCGAAGCCCGGCGTGTTTTGAAGCCTACCGGGCTCTATCTCTTCAATGTCTGGGATTCCATCCAGAACAACGCGTTCGTCATGACTGCCGCGCGAACGCTGACGGATATGTTTCCGGACGATCCGCCGCGTTTCATGGAGCGGACGCCGCACGGATACCACGACCTTCCGGCGATCACGGCGGATGTGCGGGCCGCCGGATTCTCGTCGGTGAAGACCGAGACGGTCGACTGTGTCAGCCGCGCCAGATCCGCGCTCGATGCGGCGACGGCCTATTGTCAAGGCAATCCGCTTGCCGTCGAGATCGAGACGCGTGCACCCGGAAAACTGCAGGATGTGACCGAAACCGTCGCCGGTGCGCTGCGGCGGCAGTTCGGTGACGGAGCCATTGAAGGCCCCATCCGCGCGCATATCATTACAGCACTGCCGTAACCAGTCTGCTTCTTCGTGATGTGGAAATTCGCCCAGACCTTAACGCACCACCCTGACCACCGTCCCCCGCCGCATGAAGCGCAGCAGCCGCTTCATCGACGGCAGGCTGACTGCGACGCAACCCTCTGTCGGCAGATATCCAGGCTTGGCAAGGTGGAAGAAGATCGCCGAGCCGCCGTAGCGCTTCCGGCTGCGCAGGTTCCAGTCCATCACCAGGCAGACGTCGTAAAGCCCGTCTTCACGCCGCATCTTTTCGTGGCTGGGCGTGAACGGCGCGCCCACGGGGCGGTTATAGAGTGCATGGCGGGGCTCGTCGCACCAGAGCAGCTTTTCCGGCGTGAAGCGTAGCGGCAAGGCGGTTGGCGGTCGGATAATGCGGTCGTGGCGGACATAGCCGCCAATGAGGCGCATGGCGGCGATGGGGGTGGCGCCATCGCCTTCGCGCTTGCGCGCGGTGATGCCGCTGCGGCCGATGGCGGCTTCCTCGGTACGTCCGGCAAAACTCACCAGTGCGCGGCTGCGGTTGCCGGGCTTTGCCCTGACGGTGATGGTGCGGGCGGGAACGGCAACCTTGCGGGATTTCAATCGCATTTTGCTCACAGTTTTTTGCGTTGTCCGTGATTTGAAACATAACCATAGCATTGCACGATATGTAACAACCGGGTGAGTGCTGCGGAGCTTGTCTAAGGCAGCAATTGCGTTAGTTTAAGACCGCAAGCAAGGAGAGAATACCATGTCGGCCCGCACCATTCTTCTCGTCGATGACGACAACGACCTGCGTGAAACACTGGTGGAGCAGCTTGCTCTCTATGAGGAGTTCACCATTCTGCAGGAGGCGACGGCCGCCAAGGGCATCAACACCGCCCGCAACAACCAGATAGCCTTGCTGGTTATGGATGTCGGCCTGCCGGACATGGATGGCCGCGAGGCGGTCAAGCTCCTGCGCAAGGGCGGCTTCAAGCCGCCGATCATCATGCTGACCGGGCATGACACGGATTCGGATACGATCCTCGGGCTCGAGGCCGGCGCCAACGACTATGTCACCAAGCCCTTTCGTTTTGCGGTATTGCTTGCCCGCATCCGGGCGCAGCTGCGCCAGCACGAACAGAGCGAGGACGCCACCTTCACCGTCGGCCCCTACACGTTCAAGCCGGGCCAGAAGCTCTTGACGCTGGAAAACGGCCAAAAGATCCGGCTGACCGAAAAGGAAGCAGCAATCATCCGCTACCTCTACCGCGCCGACCAGAAGGTCGTGACCCGCGACGTGCTGCTTGAGGAGGTCTGGGGCTATAATTCCGGCGTCACCACCCATACGCTGGAGACTCATGTCTACCGGCTGCGCCAGAAAATCGAACGCGACCCTTCCAATGCGGAGATTTTGGTGACAGAGAATGGCGGCTACAAGATCGTTCCCTAACCGCATCATGCCCGCTTAGAGGTATCCCTTTGTCGCTGAATGACGATATCGCCCTTCTGTCCCTCGTGCCGCTGTTTGCGGATATAGATGACGACAAATTGCGGCTGATCGCCTTCGGGGCCGAGCGGCGCCGGTTGAACAGGGGCCAGCAGCTGTTTCGCGAGGGCGCGCCAGCCGATTGCGCCTTTGCCATTGCCAGCGGCTCCGTCACGCTGACGCGCCACCTCGTCGATGGCAGCGTCGAACGGGTTGACACCGTCGGGCGCGGAACGCTTCTGTCCGAATTGGCGATGATTTCCTTCGTCGAGCGCAAGTTTACCGCGACGGCCGAGGAAGACAGTGAAGTCATCCGCATCAACCGGCCGCTGTTTCGCCGCATGCTGGAGGAATATCCGGAAGTCGCCGTCGTCGTCGAAGGCCGGATCAAGGCCAACCTGCAGGCGATGATCAGCGCGATGCAGAGACTGGCGCCGAAATTCGGGTAGCTGCTGCCATTCTTTTCTTTCTCCAAAAGGACCGTTCATGTCTTCAACGTCTGTTCTAAAGGCTGGAGATATCGTGCTGCGGCCCGCAACAGAGGCCGACATCGACGCCCGCCTTGCGTTCGGCAACGATGCTGATATCGCTGAAATGTACGGGAAGAACAGGTCCGATATCCCCCAATTGACCCGCGAGGGTGTCCAGGATTGGGTTGACTGGCTGATGTCACACCCTCATGCCTGGATCATCGAAAAAAATGGATCGCCGATCGGCGAGATACGGCTCGACAACTTGAACAAGGCCGATCGCCGCACCTTGCTGGCTCTTGGTATTTTCGATCCCTCGAGGCTTGGGCAGGGCATCGGTCCAGTGGCGATCGCAATGGTTCTCGCCCATGCCTTTCGGACCCTCAACTTGCATCGTGTCAGCCTACGGGTGCTCGCCTACAACAGCCGTGCCATCCGGGCCTACGAGAAATGCGGTTTTCGGGTGGAGGGGCGCGAACGTGAGACGGCATTCGTCAACGATATCTGGCACGATGACCTGATGATGGGAATTCTGTGTCATGAGTTTGTCGATCCTTTCAGCCTGAAAAGCGGACCCGATTGAATAGCGCGCCTCGGGTTCGAAAGCAGAAGCTTGCGCCGAAATTCGGGTAACCTCCCGGCCCTAATCATCGCTCGCGAAAGATATCCCGCATGATCTACCTTCTCCGGCATGGGGAAACCGTATGGAACACGCTCGGGCGTTTCCAGGGACAGAAGGATTCGCCGCTGACGCAACGCGGCATTCTTCAGGTGGATCAGATGGCCGCGCGGCTGGCGCAGGAAATCGGCGGCAGCGGCACTTCCTTCGACATTGACGTCAGTCCGCTCGGCCGGGCGCTGGAGACAGCCGCGCGCGTCACGCTTGCTGTTCCGTTTACCGCTCGGGAGGACGTGCGACTGAAGGAAGTGACCACCGGTTGCTGGGATGGCATGACGCTCTACGAGATAGATGTCGAATATCCTGGCGCGCTTGAAGGGTCAGACGCGTTCGACTGGTACTTCCGCTCTCCGGATGGCGAGACATTCGACAGCGCCTGCGCTCGCGTCGAGAGGTGGCTCTCCGGGATATCCACGCCAGTGATCGCCGTTTCGCACGGGCTGACGGGACGGTTGATCAGGGGCATCTATCTCGGCCTGTCCCGCCGGGAAATGCTGGAATTGCCGGTGCCGCAGGATGGATTTTACCGCCTCGTGCATGGACAGGTGACGCTGATCGAATAGGTTACCCGAAGAAAAGCCAGCGCTTGCGCCGAAACCTATCGACGTTTCCTTTCGGAGACAGTGTGTTTCGACGACAGGGGGTCTGCGGCTGGCCTTCGGTCTTTGCTGTGGCGTGCTTCTTCCCCATCTATGCTGCAACACATCGCCATCATCGGGATAGAAAACAATGAAGAAAATCGGCTTCCTTTCTTTCGGACACTGGACACCTTCGCCGCAATCGGGGACCCGGTCGGCCGGAGACGCGCTGCTACAATCGATCGATCTGGCCGTTGCCGCCGAAGAGCTCGGCGCCGACGGCGCCTATTTCCGCGTCCACCACTTTGCCCGGCAACTCGCCGCTCCCTTTCCGCTTCTGGCCGCCATCGGCGCCCGTACCAAGAAGATCGAGATCGGCACGGCGGTTATCGACATGCGCTACGAGAACCCGCTCTACATGGCCGAGGATGCCGGTAGCGCCGATCTCATCTCGAATGGACGCTTGCAGCTTGGCATCAGCCGCGGCTCGCCCGAACAGGTGATCGATGGCTGGCGCTATTTCGGTTATGAGCCGCAGGACGGCATGAGCGATGCGGACATGGCGCGCAAGCACACCGAAGTCTTGCTCGAAACGTTGAAAGGCCAGGGCTTTGCCCAGCCGAACCCGCGTCCGATGTTTCCCAATCCGCCGGGCCTGTTGCGGCTTGAGCCGCATTCGGAAGGCTTGCGCGAGCGCATATGGTGGGGTGCGAGCTCCAATGCAACGGCCATCTGGGCAGCCAAGCTCGGCATGAACCTGCAGAGCTCGACGCTGAAGAACGACGAAACCGGTGAGCCCTTCCACGTCCAGCAGGCGGCGCAGATCCGGCTCTACCGGGAGGCCTGGAAGGAAGCCGGCCATGCGCGCACGCCACGTGTGTCCGTCAGCCGCAGCATCTTTCCGCTCGTCGATGACCGTGACCACGCCTATTTCGGCGGCGGCAGCAAGGAAAGTGACTCGATCGGCTATATCGACGACCAGACACGGGCGATCTTTGGCCGCTCCTATGCGGCTGAGCCTGACGTCCTCATCCGGCAACTGGCCGAAGACGAGGCGATTGCCGAGGCCGATACCCTGCTTCTGACCGTCCCGAACCAGCTGGGCGTGGACCACAACGCCCACGTTATCGAAGCGGTCCTGAAGCATGTGGCGCCGGCGCTCGGCTGGCGGTAGGATCGATTATCGCCCTAAAGATCGAAATGGGCGATGACGGGGACGTGGTCTGAGGGGCGTTCCCAACCGCGCGCTTCTTTGAGGATTTCGACCCGGGTAAGGTGCGGCGAGAGGTCGGCGGACGACCATATATGGTCGAGACGGCGGCCCTTGTTGGCACCTTCCCAATCCTTGGCGCGGTAGCTCCACCAAGTGTAGAGCTTTTCCGGCGACGGTTTGTGCTGGCGCATCAGGTCGACCCAGGCGCCACCGTTCAGCACGGCCGTCAGGCCTTCGGTCTCTATCGGCGTGTGGCTGACGATCCTCAGGAGCTGCTTGTGCGACCAGACGTCGTGTTCCAGCGGCGCGATGTTGAGATCGCCGACCAGCACCGATGAAATGCCGGCCTCGCTTTCGGCATGGAGCATTTTCATCTCGTCGATGAAATCGAGCTTATGGCCGAACTTCTGGTTGATCGTTCGGTCCGGCTCGTCGCCGCCGGCGGGCACATAGAAATTGTGCAGGCGGATTTTCTTGCCGGATTTTTCAAAGACGACCGAGAGATGGCGGGCATCGCCGACGCCACAATAGTCGCGCCGGTCACTCAACTCATGCAGCGGCAGGCGGGAGATGGTGGCGACGCCGTGATAACCCTTTTGGCCATGGATGGCGATATGCTCGTAACCCAGCGCCTTCAGCGGCGAAAACGGGAAGAGATCGTTGGCAACCTTGGTTTCCTGCAGGCAGAGAATATCCGGCGCCCAGGTCTTCAAGAGATGCTCGACCAGCGGCATGCGCAGGCGCACCGAGTTGATGTTCCAGGTGGCGATCGACAATGCCATGCAAGGGGTCCTTCGTGAGAATGCGACGTGGAAACGGACGCAGCCCGCGTTCGTCAAGGGGGCTTTCAGGTCGGCTTTACACGTGGACCAGGGCCCATGTTGACAGCCGCTGATGGTGATATCTATTGCCGCTGAGGTTTTCAACCGCCGCGATTCCCCGACAAGACAAGGTGTCCCATGATCCGCCAGCTTGGCCCCGACGATATGCAGGTGTTTCGCCAAATCCGGCTCGAAGCCTTACGCAACGAGCCGGCGAATTTTGCCAGCAGCGGATTGGGAGGCTTTGCCGGATGCCGAATGGACACGGCGGCTGACCGTCAATGCCGTCTTTGTCGATTTTCATGAGGGCGAGCCGGTCGCCATCATGGGCCTGATGCCGCAGACTTGCCAGCAAGATGGCGCATCGCGGCACCGTCATCATGGTCTATGTACGCAAGGACAGGCGCGGCGGCGGGCATGCGAAGGCAATTCTCGATATGCTGGTCGCTCATGCCCTGCAAGCCGGTATCCGGCAGCTGGAGCTTGCCGTCAGCGCTGAAAACCCGGCGGCGATCCGCTTTTACCAGCGCGAGGGGTTTACGCAGGCGGGCCGTATTCCTGGCGGCACGATCCATGAAGGGAGGGAGATCGACGAGATCCTGATGACGCGCCGCATCGATGGCGGCGCGGTGGCTCAGTGACCCGCAGCGGCGTTCAATCTGCCGCTGGTAGCCTTACTTGCCGCGATTGTTGATATCATCGTAAGGGATCTGGAAGACCTTGTCGTCCATCGGCACGCCGTTCTTGACGTTGAAGATCATCACCGAGGTGTCCTTCTTCTGGGCGTCGGTGATCGTCCACTGGCGCAGGTCGTAGGTCTTCGGGTCGAACATCAGGGTGATCGTCGCATCGCCAAACACGGTGCGGTCGCCCAGCACGATGGTGGTGAGATCGGCCTCTTCCTTGACGTCGCGCACCATCTTGCCGGTCAGGTCGATATTGTCGGACAAGAGCAGCTTCAGCGGCGTCTTCGACAACGGATAGATATCCCAGGTCTTCATTTTCTGATTGCCGATGACGACGGACTTGCCGTCGGCGATCACCCGCATCGGCGATGGCGCCTCATAGTTGAAGCGGATCTTGCCGGGGCGGCTGATGAAGAACTTGCCGCCGGTCTGTTCGCCGCGCGGGCCGAACTGCACAAACTCCCCGCTCATGGTTTTGACGGAGGCGAAATGATCGGCGATTTTCTGGGCAATGGCGGTCTGCGCCCGGGCAGGCTCAACGGGCAGACCGATGAAGGTCAGGGCAGCGAAAACAGCCAGACCGCCGACGAAGGCACGGCGCGACAGGGACGGAAATTTCATGTCCTGTTCAAAATGGCCGGTTTCGGTGTCTGTCATCGTTATCTCCTTCATTTCCAGTCTCATGTGGAGCGCAAGTGCGGCGCCTTCAAGGCCTGTCCTGCGCCCGTCTTCAATTCCCCCGTGAAGGCGTCCGGGCTATGTGCGCCCGGGATTCCCGAGCGTGCCTTAACCGGCTTTCTCAAAGGGTTACCTGCCGGTAATGTCGCTTTCGGTCGGCACCAGGATTTCGCGTTTGCCGGCATGGTTGGCAGCGCCGATGATGCCTTCCTGCTCCATGCGCTCGATCAGCGAGGCGGCGCGGTTGTAGCCGATGCCGAGGCGGCGCTGGACATAGGATGTCGATGCCTTGCCGTCGCGCAGCACGATGGCAACCGCCTGGTCGTAGGGATCGTCGGATTCGGCAAGGTTGGATGTGCCGGCCGGACCGCTGCCGCCTTCGTCGTCCTCGTCGTCATCTTCGGTGATGGCATCGAGATATTGCGGCGAGCCCTGGGTTTTCAGATATTTGACGACATCCTCGACCTCGGTGTCCGAGACGAACGGGCCGTGCACACGCTGGATACGGCCACCGCCGGCCATGTAGAGCATGTCGCCCATGCCAAGCAGCTGTTCGGCGCCCTGTTCACCCAAAATGGTGCGGCTGTCGATCTTCGAGGTGACCTGGAAGGAAATGCGGGTCGGGAAGTTGGCCTTGATGGTGCCGGTGATGACGTCGACGGACGGACGCTGCGTTGCCATGATCACGTGGATGCCGGCCGCACGGGCCATCTGGGCCAGACGCTGGACGGCCCCTTCGATGTCCTTGCCGGCCACCATCATCAGGTCGGCCATTTCGTCGATGATGACGACGATATAGGGCATCGGCTGCAGGTCGAACTCTTCCGTCTCATAGACGGCCTCGCCGGTCTGGCGGTCGAATCCGGTCTGGACGGTGCGGCTGATCTGCTCGCCCTTGGCCATCGCCTGTTCGACGCGCGAATTGAAGCCGTCGATGTTGCGCACGCCGATCTTCGACATCTTCTTGTAGCGCTCTTCCATCTCGCGCACGGTCCATTTCAGTGCGACGACGGCCTTCTTCGGATCGGTGACGACGGGCGAGAGCAGGTGCGGAATGCCGTCATAGACGGAGAGCTCGAGCATTTTCGGGTCGATCATGATCAACCGGCACTGCTCCGGCTTCAGCCGGTAGAGGATCGACAGGATCATGGTATTGATGGCGACCGATTTACCCGAACCAGTGGTACCGGCGACCAGCAGATGCGGCATCTTGGCGATATCGACGATGACCGGTTCGCCGCCGATCGTCTTGCCCAGCGCCATGGCAAGACGGGTCTTGCTGGTCTCGAAATCCCTCGATCCGATCAGTTCGCGCAGATAGACGGTTTCGCGGCGCTGGTTGGGCAGTTCGATGCCGATGGCGTTGCGGCCGGGCACGACGGCGACGCGGGCGGCGATCGCCGACATCGAGCGGGCGATATCGTCGGCCAGGCCGATGACGCGCGACGACTTGATGCCCGGCGCGGGCTCCAGTTCGTACATGGTGACCACCGGGCCCGGGCGGACATGAATGATCTCGCCCTTGACACCAAAGTCCTCCAGCACGCCTTCCAGCATGCGGGCATTCTGTTCGAGTGCATCGGCAGACAGCGTCGCGTCACGGGCGACGTTTTTCGGTTCGGCGAGGAAATGCAGCGGCGGCAGGGTAAAATCGTCATCGTCGGACACCAGCGACGTCTGCGCTTCGCGTTCGATGCGCTGGCCGGTCTTCGGACGGGGTGCTGGGGGGACAACGCGTGCCGTGGCCGACGGCGTTGCCTGCTTGCGCGGTGCTGGGACCGGCGCCCAGTCGGCGGCCGGGTCGATATCGTCGTCCTCGTCACCACCGGGCAGAATGTCAGCGGATGCACGGCGGTTGTCGATAGCGGGGAAATCGTCGTCCTCGTCGTCCATCGACATTGATGGCGCGGTGACGGTGCGGCGCTCGCTGCGGTCCAGCGACGGCTCGACCCGCTCGGAGCGGGTAACGGCTTTCGGGCGTGAGGGTTCGTTCAGCGTGCCGAATTCATCCCCGTTGAAATCATAGGGTTCGTCATAATCGCGCACTGCCTGCTTACGGCGGCCGCTGAGGCCAAACAGACGGCGGATACGGGCCTGGGCGGTGAAGCGCATATGGGTGAGTGCACCAGCCATCACCATGATGATACCCTCGGATTCGTCGTCTTCGGATTCGTCGCTGACGGTGCGGGCCTTGCTGGGTGCCGGTACAGGCACGTCGTTCTCGTCCTCAGGGTCGGATACGCCGATGAGGCCGGCGCTGTAGATCAGGAAATAGGCGGCGGGAAGCGTGAATAGGACGGCGAGCACGGTGCCGAATGTGCCGCTCGGATAGGTGCCGGTGAACAGGGCTGGAAAGCGCAGGATCATGTCGCCGAACACGCCGCCAAGGCCGTTCGGCAGCGGCCAGGTGACGGGAGCAGGGATGCAGCTCAGCGCAGCCGAGGCGAGCACGGACCCGAAGAACCAGGCACCGGCGCGCTTGACGATATGATCGAAGGGTTTGCCGATGATCAGCACCAAGCCCCAGGCGACGACGGGAAGGAGCGCCACGACACTGGCAATGCCGAAGAACTGCATGAAGATATCGGCGAAGGCGGCACCGGTGTAGCCCAGCAGGTTGGTCGGGGCATCGGCGGTCGCGTAGGAGAAGCTGGGATCGGCGACGTTCCAGCTCGACAATGCGGCAATGGCGAAACCGAGAGCGACGAATACCGCAAACCCCGCAAGAGCGGCGATCTGTTTCCAGACGAATGTGGAAAGCACAAACCGGTTGGAACGGTTGTCGTATACCGCCTGATTGCTTCTGCTCATGATGACCTGCTGCCTGTTATTCCCGAAAAACGCCATGCGCGCATGCGTCGAAGGTAAACAGAGGAGAGTTAAAGCCCTATTAACCTTGACGCTTCGTTTACGCGAAACGGACCTGCAAGGGCAGTTTTCCCCATTGAAAGCGCTTTTGTGGCAGTCAAAGCGATGCGTGAGGGCAAAAAAAGACCCGGACGAATCCGGGTCAAAAGCGGTTCCGCACGAGACGAAACCGCGACGGGACTGGATGCGGAGCCGGTTTTCCGGCTCCGCAAGTTCCTTATGAGTGGTAGGCGGCTTCGCCGTGCGAGGAAAGGTCGAGACCTTCGCGTTCGGCTTCGACGGGCACACGCAGACCGACGATGACATCGACGATCTTGTAGAGGATTGCGGAACCGATGCCGCACCACAGGATGGTGATGATGACGGCAGTTGCCTGGGTGGCGAGCTGGCCGCCCATGGTAACGCCTTCGGCATAACCGATACCGCCGAGCGAGGCGCTGGCGAAGATGCCGGTTGCCAGAGCGCCGAAGATACCACCGATGCAGTGGACGCCGAACACGTCAGCCGTGTCGTCGTAGCCGAACTTGTTCTTCACCACGGAGACGAAGAAATAGCACAGCGGCGAAACGATCAGGCCGAGAGCGATCGCACCCATCGGGCCGACTATGCCGGCTGCAGGCGTGACGGCAACAAGGCCGGCAACCATGCCGGATGCGCCGCCGAGCATGGAAGCCTTGCCGCGGGTGAAGGTTTCAACCAGCGACCAGGAAACGATGGCAGCAGCGGTTGCGATGAAGGTGTTGACGGTTGCGAGCATCGCGCCGCCCGAAGCTTCAAGGTTGGAACCGGCGTTGAAGCCGAACCAGCCGACCCAGAGCATCGAAGCGCCGACCATGGTGAGCGTCATGGAATGCGGAGCCATCATGTCCTTGCCGAAGCCGGTGCGTTTGCCGACCATCAGGGCGCCAACGATACCTGCGACACCGGCATTGATGTGGACGACCGTGCCGCCGGCAAAGTCAAGCGCGCCCATCTTGAAGAGCAGGCCGTTCGCATCCCAAACCATGTGAGCGACCGGGAAGTAGACGAAGGTAACCCAAAGCGCGCAGAACAGTATGACTGCCGAGAATTTGACGCGTTCGGCAAAGGCGCCGACGATCAGGGCAGGCGTGATGGCTGCGAAGGTCATCTGGAAGATCATGAAGATATATTCCGGAATGACGACGCCGGCCGAGAAGGTGGCCGCGGTCGAATCCTTGGTAACGCCCAAGAGGAAGAGCTTGGCCGTGCCGCCCCAGTAAGGACTGTCGGAGCCGCCGAAGGCGAAGGAATAGCCGTAGACGACCCAGATCAGCATGACGACGGCGCCGATGACCGTGCACTGCATCAGGACCGAGAGCATGTTCTTGGCGCGCACCAGGCCGCCGTAAAACAGGGCAAGACCGGGGACGAGCATGAACAGCACGAGGATGCTTGAGATGAACATGAAGGCGGTATCGCCCTTGTCCGGCACCGGTGCTGCAGCGACCGCTTCGACGGCCGCCGGCGCTGTTTCCTGCGCAAACGCGATGGCCGGGGCGAGGAGGGCTGCTGCCGCAGCGCCCACGCGTCCGAGAGAGGTAGAAAGTTTAAATGAAGACATTGACATGTAGCTCCCTGAACGGCCGTGACTTACAGCGCTTCTGTGTCGGTTTCGCCGGTACGAATGCGCACCGCATGGTCAATCGAGTAGACGAAGATCTTGCCGTCGCCGATCTGGCCGGTCTTGGCTGCCGCAGCGATCGCTTCGACGGTTTTATCGACGATCTCCGTGGCAACGGCGATTTCGATCTTCAGTTTCGGCAGGAAGCTCACGGCGTATTCGGTGCCGCGGTAGATTTCCGTATGTCCCTTCTGACGTCCGTAACCCTTCACTTCGGTCACGGTCAGGCCTTGGATGCCAACGGCAGTGAGGGCTTCGCGAACCTCATCGAGCTTGAACGGCTTGATAATGGCCATCACAATTTTCATCTGGTTTTCCATCCTTGTTCATCTTCGGCTCGGGGCCGTCTCTCCTTGCCGCCGAGCAAAAATCCCCAACGACCGCCCAGTGCTATTCAAGGGGCGTGCCAGTTTCGGAGTGGATGGGTAAGTCTATGAAAAGACACGGAAATGACATATTCCGTGGAGGCGGAGCCGCGAAATGTCAAAAATCCATCAAATTAAACGATGAAAAATTAATCACTTTATAAAAATCGGCGCTTTTTTATTCAGATGCCTTTTTCCGGATCAGGCCTTCCTGGGCCACAGAGGCGATCAGTGTACCGGAGCGATCAAAAAGGCTGCCACGCGTCATCCCGCGTGCACCGAAGGCGCTGGGGCTGTCCTGCGTGTAGAGCAGCCAGTCGTCCATCCGGCAGGGGCGGTGGAACCACATGGCATGATCGAGGCTCGCCACCTGCAGGTCGCGGTCGAAAACCGAGGTGCCGTGGGCATAGAGCGCCGTGTCGAGCAGGGTCATGTCGGAGATGTAAGCGAGCACCGCCGCCTGGATGTGTCGCTCGTCCGGAACGGCACCGACGGCCTTGACCCAGACGTCCTGCGACGGCTCCAGCTTGTCGCGCGAAAAATAGTGTTTCAGCGAAACCGGTCGGATTTCGATCGGCCGGGGGCGTTCCCAATAGCGGCGAATGGCTTCCGGCGCATTGACCAGAAACGTATCCTTGATGTCCTGCTCGCCCATCAGCGTTTCGGGGGCTGCGACATCCGGCATGCTGATCTGGTGGTCAAACCCTTCCTCGTCGAACTGGAAGGAAGCCGACAGCGAAAAGATCGCCTTGCCGTGCTGGATGGCAACGACACGGCGGGTGGCAAAGCTTGCGCCGTCGCGGATGCGGTCGACATCGTAGATGATCGGCACGGCGGGATCGCCCGGCCGCATGAAATAGGCGTGTAGCGAATGCACATACCGGCCTTCGCTGACAGTGCGCTGGGCTGCCACCAGTGCCTGGCCGATGACCTGTCCGCCGAACACGCGCTGCCAGCCGACCTGCGGTGAGCGGCCGCGAAACAGGTTCTCCTCAAGCTTCTCCAGATCCAGCGTCTGCAGCAGGACATCCATTGGGGAAGGGTTTTCGGCGGGGCGCGGCATTTCGGCAATTTCCTAAGGTCGAGCGCTCACGCGGTAGGAACGAGCGCATCAATGATCTATATAGGCCATAAGCAATGCTCAAGAGCGACGGGAGAATGAGAGATGATCGATGTGCTGATTGCGGGCGGTGGTTATGTCGGGCTGTCGCTTGCGGTGTCCATCAAGAAGGCCGCGCCGCACCTTGCCGTGAGCCTGATCGACGGCGCTCCGGACGATGCCTGGAAAAAGGACGAGCGGGCCTCGGCGATCATTGCCGCCGCCGCGCAGATGCTCGACGTGCTCGGCATCTGGAGCGAGATCGAGCCGGAAGCCGAGCCGATCAAGCGCATGGTCATCACCGATTCAAAGACCGCCGATCCGGTGCGCCCGGTGTTTTTGACCTTCGAGGATGAAAAGGTCGAGGGCCGGCCGTTTGCGCATATGGTGCCCAATGTCGCGCTGGTCGGCGCGCTGCGCAAGGCAGCGCAGGCGCTAGGCGTCGAGATCCGGCAATCGACGGCCGCCGCCGGTTTCAACAGCGGCGATCATTCTGTTTCCGTCGCTTTGGCCAATGGCCAGGCAATCGAGGCACGGCTGCTGATCGCCTGCGATGGCGTGCGCTCGAAACTGCGCGATGCCGCCGGCATCAAGACCGTCGATTTCGATTATGGTCAGTCCGGGATCGTTACCACCGTCGAGCATGAGCGGCCGCATGACGGCACGGCGGAAGAACATTTTCTGCCTGCCGGCCCGTTTGCAACGCTGCCGCTGAAGAACAACCGCTCCTCGCTGGTCTGGACGGAGCGGACGCGGGATGCCGACCGGTTGATCGCCAGCGACGATCTGGTGTTCGAGGAAGAATTGGAGCGCCGCTTCGGCCACAAGCTCGGCACGCTGAAGGTTGTCGGCGGGCGCCGCGCCTTTCCGCTGGGGCTGACGCTGGCGCGCGATTTCATCGCGCCGCGTTTCGCGCTGGCCGGCGATGCCGCCCACGGCATCCACCCGATTTCCGGCCAGGGCCTCAATCTCGGCTTCAAGGATGTGGCGGCGCTCGCCGAAACCATCGTCGATGCCGATCGCCTCGGTCTCGATATCGGCTCGCTCGCCGTGCTCGAGCGCTACCAGAGCTGGCGCCGCTTCGACACGTTCCGTATGGGCGTGACCACCGATGTGCTGAACCGGCTGTTTTCCAACGATGTCACGCCGGTCCGGGCACTGCGCGATTTCGGGCTGGGCCTCGTCGATCGCATGCCCTCGGTGAAATCGTTCTTCATTCGCCAGGCGTCGGGGTTAGGTGGGCAAAGCGAGCCGAAAATGCTGGGCGGGCAGGCGATCTGAGCGGAGGTCATATTTCGTTTCGGAAATGTCTGAATGCGCGGAAGCTTCCCCTTCTATCACCTTTGGTGACATCTCCCCCACAAGGAGGGAGATTTTTCTTTTCCCATATTGATCCAGAGCCAGCGGTGATCTCCCCCTTGTGGGGGAGATGTCGGCGTCGCCGACAGAGCGGGCAAGCGTCGCAAAATTCATCAGTGGAGATAACCGGCGTCAGCCTTAATCCTCGATCTTGCGCGCCTCGGAAATCAGCATGATCGGAATGCCGTCGCGGATCGGGTACGCGAGGCGGGCTTTCTCGGAGATCAACTCGTTGTCGGCGGCGCGGTAGCTGAGGCGGCCTTTGGTCAGCGGGCAGACCAGCAGTTCAAGCAGTTTGGGATCGACCCGGCTGGTTCTGTCTTCCATCACATCCGCCTATTGCAGCATGGTTTCGATATCGCCGAAATTGCGGGCGAGCACGATTTCGGTAATCGCAATCAGCGTTTCGGCGCGGGTCTTGAGGTCCGGTGCCTCAAGCAGAGCCTGCTTTTCCGCCGGGCCATAGGGCGACATCATCGCCATGGAATTGACCAGCGTCACATTGCTGGCCCGCTCGACGCTTTCCCAGTCGGCTTCCAGCTTGTTGGCGTCGAGATAGGCTTTGAAGGCGGCAAGCAAAGCTTGGCGATCGACCTGGGCTTCGTCGTCCGGCCCGGTGAGGTCGGTGGCGAAGGGGGCGATCTTGAAGGAGCGATAGCCTTTTTTGGTCAGATGCACTTCATCGAACAGCCGGAACCGGCATATGCCGGTCAAAGAGACGATATAACGGCCATCTTCCATTTCGGCAAACGAGGTGATCCGGCCGATGCAACCGACCTGGCAGAGCGCCTGCACATGCGCCTGGCCCGGCTCTTCGCGAATTTCCCCGAACGAAGGCTGGATCATGCCGATCAAGCGATTTCCGGCCAGCGCATCGTCGAACATCGAGAGATAGCGCGGCTCGAATATGTTGAGCGGCAGCTGTGAGCCCGGAAGCAGCAACACGCCCGTCAGCGGGAATACCGGAAGCGTCTCCGGCAGGTCCTGAGGCCTCAGATAACGTGCATTACCAACTTGCATGTCTCAATTCACCCCATCGCTGTCAGGCGTTCTTGGCAGCCGCTGTGGCGCCGCGCCGCTTATCGACAAGAAATGGGGCGCCAGCGGTAAATCTCAAGGGAGATTGTCACAAAGCCGCCCCTTTAGGGTATCACGAAAACAGGATCGATGACAGTTTGCGCCGCGCCGACAGCGTTGCGGGGTCCATCGGTCCCCAGACATCGAAGAACTGCAGCAGCTCGCGCCGCGCGCCGTCATCCTCGAACGTCCGGTCGCGCTTCATCACCTTGAGCAGGTGATCGGCGGCAGCCTCACGGTCGCCCTCCACATTGCGGATCTTGGCGAGCTTGATGCGGGCGCCGTGATCGTCGGGATCGGCAGCAAGGATTTGTTCGAGCGCATTCGGGTCGCCGAGCTTACGGGCCTCCTCGATCTGGTCGAGTTTTTTCACAACGGCGGCGATGCCGGCATCCTTGGCTAGATCTTCAGTGAGCCCTGCCAGAACTTCGCGGGCCTGCTCCAGCTCGCCGGCGGTAATCAGGCAATTGGCGAGTCCCGCCAAGGCAACGGCATTCTCCGGGTCCGCCTGCAGCACGGCGCCGAAAAGGCCGGCGGCGTTTTCGACGTCGCCCTGCTCAACCAAGGCTTTTGCGTCTGCGAGCGCCGCGTCGATCCCGGCCTGCTGGTCATCGACCATCGGCCCGGCGACCTTGTCGATGAACTCGCGGATCTGGCTTTCAGGGACGGCGCCCATGAAACCATCGACCGGCCTGCCGCCGACAAAGGCGATGACGGCGGGGATGGACTGGATGCCGAGCTGGCCGGCGATCGAAGGATGATCGTCGATATTCATCTTGACCAGCCTGACGCGGCCCTGCGCTTCGGTCACGACCTTTTCGATCACCGGGGTCAGCTGCTTGCACGGGCCGCACCAAGGCGCCCAGAAATCGACCAGCACCGGCTGCTGACGGGAGGCTTCGAGCACGTCGCGGGTGAAGTTGGCGGTCGTGGTTTCCTTGATCAGCTCACCGGCTGGCGCGGCCGCTCCTGCCGGAACCTGCGCCTGTGCCGGGGCGCCGCCGTAGCTGGCCGTCGCGGTCATCTGGTTGCCGTAGGATGCCGCATAGGGATTGTCGTTGCCGCTCATCGTGTCTCCTCGCGGACATCCTCGTCCGTCTGACTGTCTTCCCGTCAAAGATCGTATGTCAGGACGTCACTTTCAAGACAAGGGCTTCGTGTCCGGTCGCCTCGATAAAGCGCAGCAGGTCTTTGGAGGCAATCGATGTCGTCGCATCGTTTGCCAGCGGATGGCAGTTGATGATCTCGTCCTTCATCAGGTCTTCGTCGATAATGATCTTCACGTTCTGCTGGGTATCATTGATGACCCCGAAAGCGGTGACGGCGCCGGGAATAACCCCCAGATATTCCATCAGCTTTTCCGGCCGGCCAAACGAGACCTTGCTGGCGCCGCCGATAAGCGTGTGTACCGTTTTCAGGTCCACGGTCGCGTTCTCCTCGACCGTGAGCAGGAAATAGTTGTCCTTCTTGTCCTTCACGAACAGGTTCTTGGTGTGCCCACCGGCGATGGCGTCCCTAAGCGCCACCGATTCGGCGACGGTGAAAACGGGCTCGTGCCGCACGGTCTTGTGGGCGATGCCGAGGCTGTCGAGAAACGCGAACAATTCGTCCTGTGTCTTCGGCTGCGTTTCACTCATGACGGCTTCCCCCTTGCTTGAAAATGATGGTCTTTCTTACGGCGAAGGGGCAAAAAACCGCAATCTTCCGCAGAATGCAGGCCACAAAACGCCTTGTTTTCAGGGTCTTGCGACATTTCTTCAAAAAAATATCGGGTCGGCCGTCATTTCCCTGTTGCATTTAAAAATCGTCTGGGCCATATAGCCGTCGTCGCAGCAAACAACAAACGCAGCGGCGCCACGGTCCACCGACTACCCCCGGACCTTGGATGATGAGCGGGTGTAGCTCAGGGGTAGAGCACAACCTTGCCAAGGTTGGGGTCGAGCGTTCGAATCGCTTCACCCGCTCCATTTTCTCTTTCGATGTAAGCTGTTTTTGCGATGATCCGGAAGTTGATTTCTCCCAGAGTGTATATGAAACCTATCTGATCTCTTTCGTTCGTGGTCAAGCACATGTAGCTGTGCGCACCATCCAATGGTGCGTCCATTCAGTTGGTGCGTTTTCGCGAAGTCTCATAGGACGGCATGGCGAGCGGCGTCTAGGACGCCACAATGCGTCAATTTTCATCTCACTGGTGGTTTAAATTGAAATTTGGCGAGTTTGGAGCTATTTAGCTATCCATGGATTTTTCCCTTGATAAAGAAAAAGCAATCGAAGCGCTTGTGTATGTCGCCGACAAGAATTCCGGCGTCGGGCGCTTTCACGCTGCCAAAATCCTATATTTCTCGGAACGATTTCATATCCAGAGATACGGGCGGCCGATATTTGGTGATAGATATATTGCCATGGAAAACGGGCCTGTTCCGTCCTTCGTCTACGACATTCTAAAGGGCACAGTATCGCCAGACATCCGTCAGCTGATAGAGGGCGCTGTTATCTCGATCGATCGCTTTCGACATCCCACATATGAGGCGGGCCGCAGTCCGCGTCTGGAATATTTCAGCAAGAGCGACTTAGAGTGCTTGGACTTGGCCATCACTCATTGCCGGGGGCGATCATTCGGTTCAATTTCTGACGAAACCCATGATCATAAAGCCTGGTCGGACGCGAACCTTAACGCCCCTATGAAATGGGACGACATTCTTGAGGGTACGGACGCTGATATAATCGAGGATGCAAAAGTGTTTGCGGCATATGGCGTCTTGTAAGCTTGGTCATGTGTACATCGTCGAAACGGTTTTAACGAAACCACCGAAGGCCAAGTTCTCGTTGTGTGTCTGTGTCGCCAACGGTTTCTTTTTGTGGATAAACACTGATCCTAGACCGCATGGTCATGATCAAGTTCCTCTGCAAGCGGGTTGCTACGTGCTGGTGAAGCACGACAGCTACTTGGACCTTTCCCGCATTGTCGTACACCCGACTTTCGAGCTTGAGGAAGCGCGGGAGTTTCCATGTATCAGCCGCGAATTGCGAGACCTTATTGTCGCGGCCATAGATGCGGGCCTTACTGTCCTCTCACCCCGGCATGCAGTTGTTATCAAAGCGAATCTACTCGTGCTCTATGACTGAGATTGTAAGCTACCGCCTCATCCCCTCCCCACATACGGCATCTCAGTTGCCATCACCGTCATCGTCAGCACATTGGCGCTAAGTGGCAGGCCGGCCATATAGACGACGGCATCGGCCACCAGCTTTGCCGGGATGGTCGGTTCGGAGGCGATTTCGCCATTGGCCTGCAGGACGCCGCCGCTCATTTTCGATGTCATTTCCGTCGAGGCATTGCCGATATCGATCTGGCCGCAGGCGATGTCGAACAGGCGGCCATCGAGGGCGGTCGATTTGGTGAGGCCGGAAATGGCGTGTTTGGTGGCCGTATAGGGCGCCGACATCGGGCGCGGCGTCGAGGCGGAGATCGAGCCGTTGTTGATGATACGCCCGCCAAGCGGCGTCTGCGCCTTCATCAGCTTCATCGCCTGCTGGGTACAGAGGAAGGCGCCGGTCAGGTTGGCACTGACGATGGAATTCCACTGCTCGAAGGTGATATTCTCCATCGGAACGGCGGGCAGACCCATGCCGGCATTGTTGATCAGCAGGTCGAGACGGCCGAAATCGTGGCGGATGGCCGAAAACAGGGTGGCGACCGCCTGCGGATCGCCGACATCGGCGGCGAAGGCCCGTGCCGTGCCGCCGGTCTCCGCAGCGAGTTCCTTTGCCGCCACCTGCAGCACGTCAAAGCGCCGGCCTGAAAGGACGACCGTATAGCCGTTTTTCAATAGTGCCTCGGCAATCGCTCGGCCGATACCGGTGCCGCCGCCGGTCACCAATGCAATCTTCGATCCGCCTGCTTCAGCCATGCCCAAGTCCTCCCGTACCGCAGCCTTGATCGGTGCATCAAATCCCGTTTCGCTGCAAAAGCCCAGCGGATTTGCTTTTGGCCTTATGGGATCAGCCGACCGGCGGGAACGAGGGACTGGCTTGCACGGGCAACATCGGATCACCACTCTGGGCTGGCTTCATCCACGAATGCAGCCGTGCTGCCGGGACATGCCACCCCCTACTTGAACGAGAAGGCGGACGTGGATCAACTCCGGGTAAAGACGTAGTCGGTTTCCTGCCGCAGCATTTCGCCGGGCCGCAATACGGCCTGCGGGAAATTGGCGTGATTGACCGCATCCGGCCAGATCTGGGTTTCGAGGCAGAAACCGGCGAACGGGCCGTAGTGACGGCCTTCAAGGCCCGGCACGGGAACGTTCATCTTGAAGCCGGTATAGAACTGCACGCCGGGCTCGGTGGTGCGGACTTCCAGGGAGATGCCCGAATTGATGCTGCGCACCAGAGCGACGGACTGTTTCGGACCGCGGGCCTCGGCCAGGCAGAAATTGTGGTCGTAACCGATCTTGTCGCCTTCCAGCTGGCGGCGTAGCGGGGTCATGGCGCGCAGGTCGAAGGCGGTATCCTCGACGGAGCGGATTTCGCCGGTCGGGACCTGCCATTCGTTGGTCGGCAGATAGCTGCTGGCGGCGATCATCGCATCGTGACTGAGCGCATCGGCGGTGCCGTCGAGATTGAAATAGCTGTGCTGACAGATGTTGCAGATCGTCGGCCGGTCGGTGCTGCTTTCATAGAGAACATTGAGGACGCCGCCATCGCCGACCGTGTAGGTGCAGGTGATGGTGCAATTGCCTGGATAACCGGCGCGGCCATCGGGATCGGCGATCTGCAGCAGCACGCGGTTTTCCGCTGCCTCGATCAGGGTCCACAGGCGCTTGGCGATGCCGTCGCTGCCACCGTGCAGGTGGGTCACACCCTTTTCATTGCACTCCAGCTGATAGGACACGCCGTCTATGGCAAAACGGCCACCGCCGATGCGATTGGCATTGCGGCCCGGCGTAGCGCCGAAATAGGGGGAGTGCGCGAGATAGTCGGAAAAATTCTCGAAGCCAAGCACCAGCGGCGCTGCATGGCCATCAAGGCGCAGGTCCTGGATGACCGATCCCCAGGTGAGGATATGCGCGGTCAGGCCGCCGCCCTTGATCACAATGCGATGTACGGGTTCGCCGGACGGCATATGGCCGAACACTTCAGTCTCTGTCTGCACGGCTATTCTTCCTCCACTAATCCCCGGCGGCAAACTGGCTCATTTCGCTGAAAGCGGCAACCGAAAAGTCATACAATTTACTGCCGTCCGGCCAATGCAGCGTTCCGGCGTCTCTCTCAGCTAAGAGAAGCAGATGGTCTTAAAACGTCTTCTGGTAGACGATGAAAGGCGTCTTGCCGGCGATCCGGTCATAGAGCTTGCGGGCATTGGCGTTGAAGTCCTGGGTCATCCAGTAGACCTCCTCGGCCTTTTCAGCGTTTGCGCGGGCATAGACGGCCTCGATCAGCGCCCGGCCAATTCCCTGTCCGCGCACGTCCGGATCGGCGAACAGGTCCTGCAGGTAGCAGATCGAATTCTCGTGCCAGCAGGATCTGTGAAACAGGAAGTGCGCAAGGCCGACCGGCTTGCCGTCGAGAACGGCCAGAAATCCGGCATATTCATGGGCTGCACCGCTCAAGAGCCGTGAAAAGGTGAGGGCGTAGATCTTTTCCGGCAGGGTGGTTTCGTAGAAGGCGAGATAGGCCTTCCACAGACGGCGCCAGTCCTGTTCGTCACCGGGCTCGACCTGGCGGATGATGAGGGGTGCGGTCAGCGTCTGTCCTTCCCGATATCGGCGAGATCATAGGATGTCGTCTGATAGATATCGTTGATCCAATTGCCGAACAACAGGTGTGCGTGGCTGCGCCAGCGGTTCTGCGGCGTCAGCGTCGGATCATTGTGGGGAAAGTGGTTGTGCGGCATCTTGATCGGCACGCCGGCATCGACATCGCGGAAATATTCGTCCGACAGCGAGGTCGAATCATATTCGACATGGTTGAAGACATAGAGCCGGTTGCCTGCCTTCTCGTGCACGAAGCAGACGCCCATTTCGTCGGATTCCATCAGGATTTCCAAACCGGGTTTCTGCTCGATATCGGCGCGGCGCACCTCGGTCCAGCGTGATACCGGGATCTGGAAATCATCGGAAAAGCCGCTGAGATAGGGCGAGGACGGGTTGAGATTGTGATGGCGATAAACGCCGAATGCCTTTTCCTTCAACGTGTATTTCGGCACGCCATGAAAATGGTAGATCGCCGCCATGGCGCCCCAGCAGATGTTCAGCGTCGAATGGACGTTGGTATGGGTCCAGTCGAGAATCTGCTGCATCTCGTTCCAGTAGGTGACGTCTTCATAATCCAGCGTTTCGACAGGGGCGCCGGTGATGATCAGGCCATCGAACTTGCGGTGCTTGACCTCTTCCCAGGTCTGGTAAAAGGCCAGCAGATGCTCTTCCGGCGTGTTCTTGGCCTTGTGGCCGCCCAACCGGATGAGCGAGAACTCGACCTGCAGCGGCGAGGCGCCGACGAGGCGCGCCATCTGCACTTCGGTCTTGATCTTGTTCGGCATGAGATTGAGCAGGCCGATCTGCAGCGGCCGGATGTCCTGGCGGATCGCCGCAGTTTCGGTCATCACCCGCACGCCCTCTTTGACGAGGGTTTCATAGGCGGGAAGCGTATCGGGAATCTTGATGGGCATGGGGCAACACTCGGCTCTACGAACATGCCGGAACAAAAAACCGGCAACGATACAAATCGCAACCGGCCCCGCTTGCTTGCGCATGCACGGCCCTTTAGCGACTTATTTAACGTGGCTGCAAGCCGGCCGGCCAAATCACCACGAGTGCCTCAATAGCGCCTGTTCGCCTGCGAATCAATATGCATCACCCATGTCCGTGAAACCGGCGCCGCGGCGATTGCCGGCGGCAGGTTTTCTTGAAGCGGCGATGGGGGAATGCGGGCGGCAGTCCCGTGAACCGCCAGATGCCGTGTTCACGCCGATGTGTTCGCGAACCTGAAACCCGGCGGCTGCCGCGTCCGTACCTCTGATGATGTCAGGAGGATACGATGCCCAGTCTTGCCTATCAGATCAGCCCGGCCGATTTCCGGCAGCGGCGCATGCTGCAGGCGACCATCGCCGTCCTTGCAATGCTACCGGTGTTTGCCGGGCTGGCGGGCGTGGTGATGGGACCCGGCTTTCTCGGCGAAAAGACCCCGCCCGTCGATCTCGCCAGCCATGTGCGGTTCCTGTCCGGGCTTTTCCTTGCCCTAGGCATCGGCTGGTACAGCTGCATTCCGGCGATCGAGACCAAGGCCGAGCGCATCCGGATTCTGGCGATCCTGACCGTCAGCGGCGGGTTGGCGCGGCTGTATTCGCTGATTTCCGATGGTCTGCCCTCGGCCGGGCATGTGCTCGGCCTTGGCATGGAGCTTGTCGTCGTGCCCTGCCTGGTCGTCTGGCACGGGCGGGTAGCAGCGCTGAGCCAAAGCCGGGGCTGAGCGAGGTCGCGCGGCAATCGGCGTCTTCCTTCCGGTCAGAAAACGGGCGGAGGCGATTGCCGCAAGCGGCGGGTGGGGCGATCCTGGCGTGGCTGGGAGGATCGTCTCACCCTTTTTTTGCGGTCAGCCACGGGCTGTTGCGTTTCTGGAGGATTCTTCCCCGAAAACGGTCACTGGATCAGAGCCGATGCAGACGCGGTTGCGGCCGGAATTCTTGGCCTCGTAAAGAGCTGCATCCGCCTCTGACATCAACGTCGCATTCGGCTTCTGCCGGTCGTCATCGCGGTGGGCAAAACCGATGCTGACGGTGACCATGCGGCGGATCTTGCGGGCATGAAGGGTGAGGAGAGACTGGACATTGCCGCGCACCAGCTCGGCCACTTCGACCGCCTGCTCCTGCGAAAGGTCGCCGAGAATGATGGCGAATTCCTCGCCGCCAAAGCGGGCGGCCAGGTCGCGGCCGGGCCGGATGCTGGTCTGCAGCGCATCGGCCACCAGCACCAGGCAGAGATCGCCGTCGACATGGCCAAAGCTGTCATTGTAGGACTTGAAGTGGTCGATATCCACGATCAGAAGGCTGCTGCGGCCCGCGCTTGCGCGCATGAAATTCATCAACTGCCGGCGGTTGGCCAGCCCCGTCAACGGATCGGTCAGCGTCTCGACGATCAGCTCCCGGTTGGCCCGCTCCAGCGCTGCGCCATGGTCCGCAAGCTCTTCGGCCAGCTGCTTGTTTTCCAACGACAGGCGCAGCGCAAGAGTGAGCTGCGATCCCATGCCTCTGGCGATGATGGCCAAGGCAATGCATAGCAGCACCGAGGCGAGGGCGAGCAGTTGGCCGTATTCGATATCGCCTGATGCCAGCGTGATGGCAAACAGCGTGAAGATCGGTACCTGGAAAAGATTGTATGCCGCACCGTAGACGATGGCCGGGAAGGTGCAGGTGACAGCGCCCATTGCCAGGCAGCAGATGACCAGCGTCTGGTGATCGTCACCGATGGTCAGCATCCAGGCGCCGCCGACACCCCAGGCCGTACCGGCAGTGAGATAGATGGCCTTGACGAGATGCGACCAGGCAACCGGCCCCCAGCCTTGCGGAATACCCTTGTGGCGCAGCACCGCGCTGGCGATGTGCGCGAGCGCCGGCACGCAGACGATGGTAAACCAGACCAACAGGCCCGATTGCGTCTGCGGCGCCCAGTAGGCCGCCAGCGCGATCAGCCCGCCGAATATGCTCAGCACAGATGCCGGCGCTGCCTTGAACAGCGCGTCCATTTGTAGCGCGAGCACATCTGTCGTGCCTCGAACCTGATGCCTGCCTTTCGCCATCCCATCCCCTTTCTCTGCGGCGAACTCTAACGGCCGTCTCCTAAGATTTCATGTCTGGATGGTCCATATCCGGCATGCGGCGTTCGCCGGCAGGCCCGGTCGGGACCATAGTCCGTGCCTTCACGCGGCGGCTTTTTTCGCCCGTGGTTTGCGTCATCTGCATGTCTGCCGGGCTTTTGCTGAACGTTATCCTTCTGTCACGCCGGTGCCGTCACCCTTGAAAGGGGGTAAAAGTAGACCTGCCATCGTCACCACGAATGGAACCAAACCCATTTCCCTGAGTTGACGACTATTCGACCACAGCGGTGGTGGCCTTGGCGATGTCTGCGTTGGTCGAAATTCCAGGACCAAGCAAAATTTGAAACCAACGATAGGAGGAAGAAATGTCTTATTATTCCACTATGATCGTCGTCGCAGCATCATGCGTTGCATTGGCTGGATGTCAAACAGCGAGCATGAATTCCAGCGCTGGCCCGGCGACGCCCGGCTGTGTGGTCGGAACGGTGGGAGGCGCCGTGGTGGGCGGTGTGGCGGGGTCCGCAATCGGGTCCGGTACCGGCCAGCTCTGGGCCGTTGGCGCCGGAGCAACTTTGGGCGGCGCTGCCGGTTCTGCAATAGCTTGCCGCTAACTGTTGACGACAAGGCAGGTGGCGAAATACAGGCGTCACTTGCCTGACAAACAATCTGATTTGTTCATTTACTATTACGACCTCGAAGGCCCTCGGCGTGTAAAGGCTTACCGCACCGAGGGCTTTTCTGCGTCACTTGGCAGGGCCATTTCCCCAAATGATGCTGCGCTCGCCTCAAAGCGTGTCGATCAGTCCTCCGTCCACGCGCATGGAAGCCCCGGTCGTCGCGGATGCCAAAGGCGAGGCGAGATAGGTGACGAGGTTGGCAACCTCTTCGACGCTTGCCGCGCGCTGAATAATCGAACTGGCGCGATGCGTCTTGACGAAGTCGGCGGCAAGCTCCTCGATCGGCTTGCCGGTCTTCGCCTGCTCGTCGGCAAGCATCGCCTCGACCCCTTCCGACAATGTTGGACCGGGCAGGACCGAGTTCACGGTCACGCCCGTGCCCGCCATGCGCTTGGCAAGCCCGCGGGCAACCGCGATATCCGCGGTCTTGCTGACGCCGTAGTGGATCATTTCCACCGGGATATTAAAGCCGGATTCCGACGCGATGAAGATCACGCGACCCCAGTCGAGTTTCTGCATGCCGGGAAGGTAGGCGCGCGAAAGCCGTACGGCCGACATGACGTTGACCTGCCAGTGGCGATCCCATACCTCGTCGCTCGCCTCGAAAAAGTCGAGTGGCTGGAAAATGCCCGCGTTGTTGATGAGGATGTCCACACGAGGAACCTTGGCGAAAAGAGCGTCACACCCTTCAGCGGTCGCGACATCGGCGGCGATGGCAGCGACTGTGCCCACGGCACCTTCGCCTCTCAAGCGTTCGGCAGCCTTTGCGGTCTTTTCGTCGGACCGTCCATTGATCACCACATCCGCGCCAGCCCGCGCGAGTTGGCGGGCGATCGCGTAGCCGATGCCTTCGGTGGATCCAGTAATCAGAGCGGTCTTGCCTGCGAGGTCGATCTGCATCTGCTGCTCCTTGTTAGGGTGGACACCTAAGGTATGAGCTTGCGGCCGGTCTCGCAACAGCGCGCGCCGTCGCGCCCCGATCTGCTCTCCATTGATGACGTCCGAAAAGCGCCGGCATGCCGGTCTTGGAGGAAGCCGCGCGATGTGCCCCGTTCCGGTGTCTATTGCCGCGCTTCTCAGGTTATTTTGCGCTTTCCCGTGTCAGGAGAAAGCCTCCAATGCCGCAGCCCGGCCGCTTATCCGCAAGCCTTTCAGTAAGGCGGGTTCAGCCCTGGACCGTCCACAGGCGGCGTGGCTACCCGGCACCCCCGGTCCACTTTCACGAACCGGAGGAGACCCCCTTTCACGCAGCCCCGCGAGTTTGCGCGCGTTCCGCCTCCGGTCACCGGCCCCACGTCGGCGGCAACGCTTTCCGATGTGTCCGTGGTGGGACGAGAAGAAGTATGGCACGGGTTTTGAGGGTGGGGATTTGCGGGGAGAATTTTTTAAAAACGTATCAAATCGCACGGCGAATGGCGGCTCCAGCGCCAAAAACAGTCGCCTGGCTCCACGCAGTTTTGACGATGCATGCCGGCGGGCACCGCTTTTCGCCCCAATGCAACGGGTCGTATTTGCGGCTGCACACGATTGCGATTTCCTCTAATTTAGTCTAGTCTAATTGAATATTTTACTATCTTAATAAGGGGTTTATATCGTGGGTCCTGCGGGAGGCCTGAAAGAACTGTTATCGACGCACAGAAGGATTGCGAACCGTTACCTTCCGGAAGTCCCTGCCGGCAAAACGGACCTGTCGACTGTCGCCGCCGGTGAACTGCCCGGCAGGCATCTTATCGCGGATTTCAGTGGTGCGGAAAATCTCGACGATGTCGCTCGCATCGAGGCTGCGTTCACCCGCGCCATCGCCGCTGCTGGAGCCACTCTGCTCGGTATGAGCTTTCACGTGTTCAGCCCTGGGGGCGGCGTCACGGGGACAGCGTCGCTGGCCGAAAGCCACATCTCTATCCACACATGGCCGGAGAATGCCTATGCCGCGCTCGACATATTCATGTGCGGTGTCTGCGATCCGTTGAACGCGCTTCCAGCGCTGATCGAGGCGTTCACGCCGGCGCTGATCGAACTGCGCCAGATCATCCGCGACACGGCAACCGACACGCTTGCGGAAGCGCAATGAATGGCGATCGCTGACACTCCTTCACCGCTGCCTTTTCCGCCGGATGGCTTTCCGGGTCCCGTTCTGGTCGAGCGCTCTTACCCGCTTCCGGAGCTGCCGCCGAACAAGTTTTTCGTCGAAGGTGCCGACACCGCCGCCATCGCCCGCAGCGGCAGCGTTTTCGTGCTCGAGGATGCCGATATCTTCGACGAGTACCACTACCGGGCAAAATCGGTCATCTGCTCGGTGCGCACCGCGTTCCAGACGATAACCATCGCCGATACCTATAGTTTCGGCAGGGCTCTCTTCCTGGACGGTGCGATCCAGAGTTCGGAAGAAGACGAGGCGCTTTACCACGAGATGCTGGTGCATCCCGCTTTGCTGATGCACGAGAACCCGCGTCACGTGCTGATCATCGGTGGTGGTGAGGGCGCGACACTGAGGGAGGTGCTGGCCTATGGCGGCATCACCCGTGCCGTCATGGTCGATATCGACCGCGATGTCGTGGATATCTGCCGCGAGCATCTGGGAACCTGGAGCTATGGTGCCTTCACGGATCCACGTGCGGAACTGCATTATTGTGATGGCCGCGCTTTCGTCGAAACGACGGATGATCTGTTCGACGTCGTCATCATTGATGTGGTGGACATGCTGGACAATGGACCGGCACAACACCTGTATACGCGGGAATTCTACCAGATGGTCCGCGAGCGGCTTCGTCCGGGCGGCATCGTCATCGTGCAGGCCCTGGAGTTTTCGTTCTGCGACTACAAGGGGCACACAGCCGTCAGCCGGACCCTGGCGGCGGTCTTCTCGCAGGTGCACAGCTACCAGGTCGCCGTCCCCTGTTTCCTGGCGTCCTGGGGATTTCTCATCGCTTCCGACTGGCTGGACCCGCGTGAGGAAAGTGCGGAGCGGATGGATCGGACGATCGGGGCGCGGCTTGGGGCCGACTGGCTCGACCATCTCACCGGTGCCTTTATCAAGCAAAGCTTCTGTTTCGACAAGGAGACGTCATTCTATCTCGGATTATCAGGTCCTATTCTGGAAGACGGCGTGGCGTTTGTTCCCCCGCCGGATATCCACACGGTCGATGACGGCGTCAGGCAACTTCCTTCTCTGTCTGTCGATTGATCCATGAACCAGCCCCTGCATCCCATGTTGATATCGAGGCTAGCCTTTCATCGTCCGGATTCGAGGACTGCCGAAAGCGCCACCGGGATCTGCGTCCTTTCCTACCCGGAGGCCGTTGTGGTGGCCGAGCGGTCGGTACGGATCGAAGGGCAGACGATACCGTCAGCCGAGTTGGGCGCCAGCCCGGCAGATGGCCTCGACATCATCAAACTGGCGCCCGGTTCCGACACGCCGTTTGCCCTGCAGCAGCTTGCTAGCGACTGGGTGAACGAGACGCTGGGTCGAAACGGCTTCGAGGACCTGGCGATCGAACTGCCGTTGCGCAACGGCCAGATCCGGTGGCGCGGCCCGCGCGCCGTGGTGCAGGCTCCCCCGGACCAGTTCACCGACCTGACCACGGCGATAGCCGCGTTTGCCTGGCTCTGGCTCAATGTCGAAAGGCTGGAACAGAAACTCGAAGCCGAGTGGGCTGATCAGCATGACGACGCGGCGGCATTGGCCCGCACGTCCTTCAGTTGGTCGCAGGGACGCCGGCTGAGTGAAAGGGCTGTCGAGGCAAGCCGCCATCGCCAATGGTTCCTCCGTGCCATGCGCGTTCTCGAACGTGGCGACGGCGGGCTCTCTCGCAACGCGCGCCGGGTGTTTTTCGAGCTGTGCCACCAGCTCGAACTCGCCAAGCGCGTGACACTGATCGGCGAGATCATCGAGGGCAGGGAGACACTCTACAATCAGGTCGCGGAACGGGTTTTCGAGTACCGGCTGTTCCTTGTTTCATCGGTGCTGGAGGCCGCCATTCTGGTGGCGATTCTTACTGAAATTGCCTTGTTTCTGGTCTACGAACTCTAGGAGGACGACATGAAACAGCTGCTCGCTGCCATCATTCTCACAGCGCTGGCATCATCGGGCCAAGCCCAGGATGCATTCCTCAGTGGCCCGCAAATCAGGGCAAAACTGACCGGTAAGACGATTTCTGGAACGGAGGGCGGGGTGCGCTATTCCGAAAAATTGCTTGCCAATGGTACGATCAAAGGCCGATCGAGCGCGGAGCCGGACTATGACGGCGAGTGGGAGATTTCCGGCAACGAAATCTGCTTCTACTACGACAGCGACGATGACGACGACTGCTCGCGCGTCATACTCAAGGGTCGCAGTATAAGCTTTGTCGATGAGGATGGGTCGAGATCGACGGCGGTGGTCCAGTAGCCGCCGGCGCTTGACGGAGCCTGCCCGCGCAGGGATCGCTGCGGCTGGCCTACCCCTCGATCTCCTCGCGCAGCATTTCCAGCTCCAGCCATTGCTCTTCCATCGTCGCAATCGAAGCCCGCAGTTTTTCGAGCTCGGCAGCGAGCGCGGAAAACCGGGCCGGGTTCTTGGAAAACAGGCTCGGGTCGGCCATTTCCGTCTCGCGTTCGGCGATTTCGGCTTCGGCTTTTTCCATCTCCTTCGGCAGGTTTTCGAGTGCGAATTTCTGTTTGAAGGAGAGTTTGCCCTTGCCGGTTTTGGGCCCCGAGGAGGAGCCGTTATCGGTGGCGGATCTGGCTTTTTCGGCTTTTTCCGCACGCTTCCGTTCGTCGGCGACGCCCTTGCGCTGCGCCATCATGTCGGAATAACCGCCGGCATATTCGATCCAGCGGCCGTCGGGCGCGTCCGGGTTGGCAGGCGCGATAGTCGAGGTGACGGTGCGGTCGAGGAAGTCACGGTCGTGGGAAACGAGGATGACGGTGCCGGGGAAGCCGGCGACGATTTCCTGAAGCAGGTCCAGCGTCTCGATATCGAGGTCGTTGGTCGGCTCATCAAGGATCAACAGGTTGGTCGGGCGCGACAGGATGCGGGCGAGCATCAGCCTGGCCCGCTCTCCACCCGACAGGTTCTTGATCGGAGTGCGCGCCTGTTCGGGCTGGAACAGGAATTCCTTCATATAGCCGGTGACATGGCGCTGCTCGCCGTTGACCAGCAGGTTGTCGCCGCGGCCGTCGGTGAGGTAATGGGCCAGCGTATCCTCAAGGTTGAGGTCCTCGCGGCGCTGGTCGAGCGTGGCGATCTCGAGGTTCGTGCCGAGCTTGACCCAGCCGCTGTCGGGCTTGATCTGGCCGGTCAGCATCTTCAGAAGCGTCGTCTTGCCCGCACCGTTCGGGCCGACGAGGCCGATGCAGTCGCTGCGATGGACGCGGATCGAGAAGGGGGCGACGATGGTGCGGTCGCCATAGGTCTTGGTGATCTGGTCGGCCTCGATCACCAGCTTGCCGGATTCGCGGGCATCGGAAATCGTCGCCTGAACCGAGCCTTGCGGGCCATTGTGGCCGCGATGTTTTGCGCGCAGGTCCTGCAGCGCGCCGAGGCGGCGCATGTTGCGCTTGCGCCTTGCCGTCACGCCATAGCGCAGCCAGTGCTCCTCGCGTTCGATCTCCTTGCCGAGCTTGTGCTGCTCGAGCTCTTCTTCCTCCAGCACCTTGTCGCGCCAGGCTTCGAAGAAGGCAAAGCCCTGGCTGAGGCGGCGAGACTGGCCGCGATCGAGCCAGACGGTGGCATTGGAGACCTTTTCGAGGAAGCGCCTGTCGTGGGAGATGACCACGAGGGCCGAGCGGCTCTTGACCAGCTCGCCTTCCAGCCATTCGATGGTCGGCAGGTCGAGATGGTTGGTCGGCTCGTCGAGCAGAAGGATGTCCGGTTCCGGCGCCATGACGCGGGCAAGGGCTGCGCGGCGGGATTCACCGCCCGAAAGCTGGTTGGGGTCCTCGTGGCCGGAAAGGCCCAGATGTTCGAGCAGATAGGCCACCCGGTAGGGATCGTCGCTGGGGCCAAGGCCTGCTTCGGCATAGGCCTGCACGGTGTCGAATCCTTCGAAATCCGGCGCCTGATTGAGGTAGCGGATGGTGACGGACGGATGCCGGAAGATCTCGCCGGACTGTGGCTCGGCAAGGCCGGCCGCCATCTTCATCAGGGTCGATTTGCCCGAGCCGTTGCGGCCGACGAGGCAGATGCGGTCGCCCGGCTCCACCTGCAGGTTGGCACCTGCCAGCAGCGGCGTGCCGCCGAAGGAGAGGAAGATATCGTCGAGTTTCAGAATGGGTGGCGCCATGATCAGGCTCCCGAAAGGTCTTGCGGACGGGCAAGGATGAGCGCCCGGCCGGAGGAAAGGGTGAAGCGGACGGTGCCTTCGGCGACATTGGAAACGGTGCGCGAGGAGCCGAACGGCAGATGAAAATCCTTGAGCGGATACCGGGAGCCGGCAATGGACAGGCCGGTCAGCGTATCGAGCCCGAGAATGGAAAACAGGCTGCCCTTCGGCAGATCGATCTCGAAGCTGCCCGGCAGGAGCGGATAGGCTTCCTCCTCGCCGGAGGTGAGCAGCATGTCGATGCCGTCTTCGGCAAGTTTGGCGGCATAGAGCAGGTGCATGAAGGCATGGTCGCTGCGTTCGCCGCCCAGGGCGCCAGCCAGCACGAGTTTTTGCGCGCCGCGCTCAAGGGCGGTGGCAACGGCGATCTCGCCGTCGGTTTCGTTCTTGGCTGAGGGATAGGGCTCGCGGAGAACGCCGGGCCATTCGGCGATCAGGGCGTCGGGCGTGGAATCGAAATCGCCGACCCAAAGCTCCGGCGTCAGGCCAAGCGCGCTGGCATGGCGCATGCCGCCATCGGCCGCAATGACGCGGGCGCCGGACAGCTGGGCCAAGAGCCTGTCCGTCGGCGTCAGCGGCCCGCCCATCAAGATTACAAAAGCCTGTTTGCTCATGGCGCAAGGCCATAGCGTAAACAGGGGGAGGAGGGGAAGGGGCGGGTGGGGATTTGGCGGTGATGCGGTTGGTTCTCTTCTCCCCGGCGGGGAGAAGGTGGCCCGAAGGGCCGGATGAGGGGGCCGGTGACTCCGAATGTGCCGAACCGCCCCCTCATCGCCTCGCATGCGCTCGGCACTTCTCCCCGAGGGGGAGAAGTGGGATGCTAATCCGCATCCTTGGCGCGGATGGTGCAGACCTGCTCGAACGAGGTGACGAACCGGTCGAAGAGGTGGGAGAAGGTGGCGACGTCTGCTTCCGGCCAATCGGCCAGCACGCTTTCGATGACGTCGCGCTTGACTGCCTGGATCTTGATCATCAGCTGCTGGCCAAGCTCGGTCATGACGACGATGATGCGGCGGGCATCGGCCTGCGAGGCTTCCCGGCGCAGGGCACCGCGTGTCACCATCTCGCCGACGATGCGGCTGGCCCGCGACGGATCGATGCGCATCATCTCGGCAATGGTGCCGACCGTCACTTCGCCCTCCGGTTCGGCGCGGCGGACGGCATCGAGCACGTCGAGATGGGTGATTTCAAGGCTCGGTGCGACACTGCTGATCGCCAGACGGGCAAGCACCCGCCGCCCGATCATCGTCCGCCAGCGGCCCATCGAGTTGCTGATCAAGGTGCGGTGGCTCTCCGCGTCGCCGCTTTCGGCGATGCATTCCAAGGGTGAGGGTACGTGATCCATGGCGCATCCTAGCAAAACGGGCGGGTTCCATAAAGCATGAATATGCTTTGGGCACAAATGTGCTGTTGACAATTATGTGCTAACAGCACATAAATCGCCGAAAGAAACCGGATACCCTCCCTATGGACATGCAGGTCACCCCGGCGCCGCTGGTCTCAAACCCGGCACTGCGCCTGACGCTTTTCTTCTTCCTGATGACGGCTTTGTTCATGGCGACGCTGGACAACCAGATCGTCGCCACGGCGCTGCCGACGATCGTCGGCGAGTTCGGCCAGATGGAGCGGTTCGGCTGGATCGGTTCGGCCTATCTGCTCGCCACCTGCGCCGTCATGCCGCTTTACGGCAAGCTCGGCGACCTGTTCGGCCGCAAATATGTGATGATCACCGCAGTGACGATCTTCACGCTGGGCTCCATCGCCTGCGGGCTCGCAGTCTCGATGAACACGCTGATTGCCGCGCGCGTGCTGCAGGGCCTCGGCGGCGGCGGCATCATGGTGTCGATCTTTTCGATCACTGCCGACTTGTTCGAGCCGCGCGAACGGGCGCGCTACCAGAGCTATTCCAGTCTTGTCCTGATGGCCTCCGGCGCCGTCGGCCCGGTGATCGGCGGCGCGATGAGCGATCATTTCGGCTGGCGCTCGATCTTTCTCATCAATATCCCGATCGGTATCGCCGTGCTCATCGGCCTGTTCGTCTTCCTGCCCTATCGCCGCCCGACACGCCGCCCGACGATCGATTATGCCGGAGCGCTGCTTCTGGCCGCCGCCGTTACCTGCGTCGTGCTCCTGGGCGATGGTGCCGAACTGTTCGGCTCACTGTTTTCGCTGGGCAGTCTGGCGATCGTGATGCTTGGCGCGATCTGCGCCACGGCATGGGTTTTTGTCGAGCGCCGCGCGCCGGAGCCTATCGTGCCGCTGACGCTGTTTCGCAATCCGACGTTTAGTCTGATGCTGGTGATTTCACTGGCGAGCGGCGCCGTCGGCATCGGCATGGTCAACTATTTCGCGCTGTATCTGCAGACGACGACGGGGCTGACACCGTCGCTCGCCGGGCTGCTGTTCATCATGCTGACCGGCGGCATCGTTTGCGGTGCGCTGACGGCGGGACGGCTGATTTCACGCTCGGGCCGCTACAAACCGTTTGCGATCGTCAGCGCCAGCCTGACCGTTCTGGCTCTGTTCATCTTCACGCAGATCCAGCCGGGCACGCCACTCTACGTCATCTGCGCAATCATGGCCCTGCATGGCATCGGTATCGGTTTTGGCCAGCAGGTGCCGATCGTCGCGGTGCAGAACATCGCCGCGCGCGGTGACGTCGGTGCCGCCACCGGTGCCGTCACCCTGTCGCGCATGGGCGGCGCCTCGATCGCCATCTCGATCTATGGCGCCATCATCGCCGCAGGTCTTGCACGCGGCACCACGGCGATCCCAGGCATCGCCGACATCGAAAAGCTGACGCCGCTGGCGCTGTCGACGCTGCCGGAGGCAACGCGCCAGCTGGTGGCGCAGAGCTATACGGCCGCCTTCCTGCCGCTGTTTCTGACGGCCGGCGGTATTTCGCTGATCGCGTTGATTGCGGCGATCAGCCTGAAGGCCGTGCGGTTGCCGCAGAAGCCGGCGGGGTGAGGGGGTGCTCCCCTTGTGGGGAGGGTCGGAGCGAAGCTGCGGGGAGGGGTTCTTTTTCCGGAATTCGGGAGCAACTGCCATAACGTGATGGGGTCAAATATAGACCATTCGCGGCACTTGAACGCATTTTTGGGGGGCGACCATTCCGGTTCCCGGTGACATATTCGATTTGGTGGCAATGTATCGGTACAGAACATCGTCCCGCGCTTCGCTCATGAAACTGTCAAAATGGCAATGCACTTGAAAAACCCAAGTTGTTAGGTTATTGTGAAACATGGTCACCGTTCTGCGCGCTGCCGGGATGCGATTTGTCATCTACCCCGATGACCACGAGCCGGCGCACGCCCATGTTTATGGGGAGGGGGAAGCCCGCATCGATATCCTTGATCTCACCGTGTTATCGAACAGGGGAATGAAGAAGCGGGATTTGAGTGTGGCCCTTGCCATCGTTCAGGCAAACCAGCGCCTGTTCATCGAAAAATGGGAGAGTATTCATGGGTGAGATCATTCTTGAAGATCGCCACTACCAAGCAGCGACCATGCAGGGGGATGCGGAGCGCAACCAGTCGCCGATCCCCGCTTCGGTTCGTTTCGATGAAGCATCCGGCCGCATCGTCGTGGATTTCACCAACGGAGCTGCTTTCATGGTGCCCGCCCGAGCGATACAGGGCCTGGAGAATGCAACGGACGTGCAGTTGGCTGAAGTCGAGCTTATGGGCGAAACCGGACTGCACTGGGAAACCCTGGACGTGGATTTCACCATCGCGGGTTTGATGAACGGCATATTCGGAACTGTAAAATTCATGGATGCGCAACGCCGGGGTGGTCAATCCCGGTCAGCGGCCAAGATCAAGGCAAGCCGCGCCAACGGTGCCAAGGGCGGACGCCCACGCAAGACCAGCTAGGCCTTGCAGGATCAGAGCTGAAAGGGCAGTTGATGCCTCATTGCGTTCTTTTCCGTTTTGAAAAGAAGTCCCCGCCCAATCCCCACAAGCGGAGGGGCTCGACCGTGGCAGCTGCGAAACCGCGCGCGACATGACAGCCTGCACTCCCAAGCCCCCTTGCCAAGCATTTCCCTCAGGTCTAAACCTCCTTCTGCTCTAACGGGGTGCCGGTCGTTCTTTTTTGGAACGTTCGGCTGAGAGGCTTTTTGAAAGCCAACCCGAAGAACCTGATCCGGTTTGTACCGGCGGAGGGATTAGACGGCACATTCCAGCGCCCTATTCCCATTTTTTGGATTTATAAGGAGGCGCGGATGCGCAAGGCAATCATTCCATTTTTCGCGGCGTTTGCTGCCCTTACGGCCTCGTTTTCCGCCTCGGCCGAAGACCAGGTGCTGACGGTCTATACCTATGAGAGCTTTACCAGCGAATGGGGCCCCGGCGCCAAGGTGGCGGAAGCGTTTGAAAAGACCTGCGGCTGCAAGCTGTCTTATGTCAGCGTTGCCGACGGCGTCGAGCTTCTCACCCGGCTGAAGCTTGAGGGCGCCTCCTCCAAGGCCGATATCGTGCTGGGCCTCGATACCAATCTCGTGTCCGAGGCGAAGGCGACCGGCTTCTTTGCGCCGCACGGCGTCGATACCTCGGCCGTCAAGGTTCCCGGCGGCTTTGCCGACGATACGTTCGTTCCCTATGACTACGGCCATTTTGCGGTGATCTATGACACACAGGTGATGAAGGAACCGCCGAAAAGCCTGAAGGAACTGGTCGAGGGTGACCAGAACCAGAAGATCGTCATCGAGGATCCGCGCACCTCGACGCCGGGTCTCGGCCTGCTGCTCTGGATGAAGTCGGTCTATGGCAATGAAGCGCCTGCCGCCTGGGCAAAACTCAAAGACCGCGTGCTGACCGTTACCCCCGGCTGGTCGGAAGCCTACGGCCTGTTCACCAAGGGCGAGGCGCCGATGGTGCTGTCCTACACGACCTCGCCGGCCTATCACATGGTTGCCGAAAATACTGACCGCTATCAGGCGGCTTCCTTCTCCGAAGGCCATTACATCCAGATCGAAGTGGCTGCCATGACCAAGGCTGCCAAGGACCCGGCGCTCGCCAAGCAGTTTCTCTCCTTCGTCACCGGCCCTGAGTTCCAGTCGATCATCCCGACGACCAACTGGATGATGCCGGTTGCCGCCACCAAGGAACCGCTGCCGGAGGCATTCGGCAAGCTGGTGACGCCGGAAAAGACATTTTTGATGCCGTCGGACGAGGTGGCCGCCAACCGCAAGGCCTGGATCGACGAGTGGCTGGCGGCGATGAGCAAGAACTGACACCGCCAGCGATGATTGTTTCGTCGTGGCTGTGGAGAACGGTTTTCCTCTTCTCCCCAGCGGGGAGAAGTGCCGAGCGACTGCGAGGCGATGAGGGGGCGGTTCGGCACATTCTGAGTGTTTGGCCCCCTCATCCGGCCCTGCGGGCCACCTTCTCCCCGATGGGGAGAAGAGGGGACGAGGTGACGCCCGTAAACGAGATAAAGTCATCATGATCAACCGCATGGAACGACGTTGGACGCTAACCGCCGGGGCGCTTTGCCTCGGGGGCATTGTGCTGTTCGTCTGCCTGGCGGCGGCCGCTCTTCTCGCATTTGATGAGCCGGGTTCTGCCAATGACGGCATGGTATTCGATGCCTATGTCTGGCGTGTGGCCCGGTTCACGCTGTTGCAGGCGTCGCTTTCGACAGTTCTTTCCATCGTCTTCGCCATCCCCGTTGCCCGGGCGCTGGCGCGGCAGGCTGTCTTTCCGGGCCGTGTCTGGATCATCCGGCTGATGGCGTTGCCGCTCGGGCTGCCGGCGCTGGTGGCGGCTCTGGGGCTGATCGGCATCTGGGGGCGGCAGGGGGTGCTGAATACCGCGCTTGTGGCTGTTGGGCTCGATCAGCCGGTCAGTATCTATGGCCTGTCGGGTATTCTCGTCGCCCATGTTTTCTTCAACATGCCGCTGGCGGCACGGCTGATGCTGGGCGGGCTCGAGCGCATTCCCGGCGAATACTGGCTGGCCGGGGCCAATCTCGGCATGCGGCCGCTGTCGATTTTTCGCTTCATCGAATGGCCGGTGATCCGTGGGCTCTTGCCGGGGATCGCCGGGCTGATCTTCATGCTCTGTGCCACCAGCTTTACCCTGGTCCTGACGCTCGGCGGCGGACCGGCGGCCAGCACGATCGAGGTGGCGATCTATCAGGCGCTGCGCTTCGATTTCGACCCGCCGCGCGCCATCGCCCTGTCGTTGCTGCAGATTTCGGTGACGGCAGCGCTGCTGGTTGCCATCCGGCTGCTGACGCCCACGGCCGACGAAGGCCATGGCGGCGGGCGCAAAGTGCGCCGGTTCGATGGCCGCCGCCGGTTTGGCCGGGTGGGCGACGGGCTGCTGATAGCGCTTGCGGTGCTGTTTCTTGCGCTGCCGCTCGGCTCGGTGGTCTCCTCCGGTCTTCGCGCCGACCTCGTCCGGCTGGCCAGCGATCCAATGGTGCAGCGGGCCTTGCTTACCAGTGTCGTCATCGCACTGGTTTCGGGTCTGCTCTGCGTCCTCTCGGCCGCTCTGATGATCCGGGCGCGGCAGGCGGCGCTTTCGCCAAGACGGCCAGCGGCGGCCGGGCGCGGGCTGGCGGCGGGGGTTTCGGCGAGTTCGTCGCTGGTGCTGTTGGTGCCGCCGGTCGTTCTGGGGGCAGGCTGGTTTCTGCTGTTGCGGCCGCTCGGCGATGCCGCCCGTTTTGCACCGCTTTTGGTTATTCTGATCAACACGCTGATGGCGCTGCCCTTCGTCTACCGCGTGCTGGAGCCCGCGATGGCCACCCATACGGCCCGCACGGCAAAACTTGCGGCCAGCCTCGGTCTCGGCGGCTGGCATCGGTGGCGCCTGATCGATTGGCCGGGCTTGCGCAGGCCGCTGCTGATGGCCCTGTCTTTTGCCTGTGCCCTGTCGCTCGGCGATCTCGGCGCCGTGGCGCTGTTCGGCTCGCAGGATATGGTGACGCTGCCGTGGCTACTCTACAGCCGCATGGCCGGCTATCGTTCGACCGATGCGGCGGGGCTGGCGCTGTTTCTCGGCCTCGTCTGCCTGGTGCTGACGATCGCCGGGACGCTGCGGGCAGGTGCCGATGATGCGAGGAGTAAAGATGTCACCGCCTAAAACGGATATTGCGGTTCGCCTCAGCGGCGTGCGCGTGCAGTTCGGCCAGACCGAACTGCACTTCGATTGCGCCATCGGCAGGGGTCAGATCGTCGCTGTCACCGGCGCATCCGGTTCCGGCAAATCGACGCTGCTCAATGTGATCGCCGGGTTCGAGACGCCGGATGCCGGCACGGTCGAGATTCTCGGGGACGATGTTGCCGGGCGCGATCCCGCCGAGCGGCCGGTATCGGTGATTTTTCAGGAACACAACCTGTTTGCGCATCTCGACGTCGCCACCAATATCGGCCTCGGTATCGATCCGGCGCTGAAGCTGGGCGTCAAGGAGAAGGCGAAGATTGCAGGTGCGCTGCTGCGCGTCGGGCTGGAGGGTTTTGGCAAGCGCCTGCCACCGACATTGTCGGGTGGTGAGCGGCAACGCGTGGCGCTTGCCCGAGCGCTGGTGCGCCGCAAGCCGGTGCTTTTGCTCGACGAGCCGTTTGCCGCACTCGATCCGGGCCTGCGCGCCGGCATGAGCAGTCTCATCCTCGATCTGCACCGGCAGGAGGGCAATACGATCCTGATCATCACCCATCATCCCGACGACGTGCGGACACTGGCCGACAGCGTGCTTTTTCTCGACATGGGCCGTGTTCTCCTGCATGAGCCAACGGCGCGGTTTCTCGATCATACCGATATTCCAGCTGTTGCCCGGTTTCTCGGCCGGTGAGTATCGCCTGCGATGCTTTTGCCACAATTTGAACGACAGCCTATGCGACGGCGCTTTGGATGTCCGGCGGCGTGCGTTCTCCTATGCGTTGCCGGGATATCACGGGGCAACTATTTCTATCGGCGTATGCTAGGCACGCATGGCGCGAATAGGCTACAGCAGGTCATTGCCGTACCCGCCGCCCGTCCTATTTATAGGGCTGTAAAGAATACTGAATTTGCACGCGTGTTAACACCGGAATGGTTCGCACGGCTGGCCTGAAGACTGGAAATGAGCTGAGGCGATGAGCAGAACGACAGGCACGCAGAGGCAGGTTTCGCGAACAGGCTCCGGCGTGTCCGCGCGCGCCGTCGCGGCGCTGCTCGGTAGCCTGCTTTTGTCCGGCTGCCAGTCGGTGATCGAGCAGACCTACGAGCCCAAGGTCGCGCCGTCGTCCAATCCGCAGATCGTCGAGGAAGTCCAGAAGAACGATCCGCGCGCCCAGGTCGGTGCCCGCGAGCATCCGCGCATCGTCGCGAGCTACGGCGGCGAATATCAGGATGAAAAGACCGAGCGCCTTGTCGCCCGCATCACCGGCGCGCTGACGGCGGTTTCGGAAAACCCGAACCAGTCCTATCGCATCACAATCCTCAACTCGCCCGCCATCAACGCCTTTGCGCTGCCGGGCGGCTATCTCTATGTAACGCGCGGCCTTCTGGCGCTCGCCAACGATGCGTCGGAAGTGGCAGCCGTGCTCTCCCACGAAATGGCCCATGTCACCGCCAATCACGGCATTGAGCGGCAGCAGCGCGAAGAGGCCGAGGTCATCGCCAGCCGCGTCGTCTCCGAAGTGCTGTCGAGCGATCTGGCCGGCAAGCAGGCATTGGCGCGTGGGAAACTGCGGTTGGCAGCCTTCTCGCGCAATCAGGAATTGCAGGCCGACGTCATCGGCGTGCGCATGCTCGGCGAAGCCGGCTATGACCCCTATGCGGCGGCGCGCTTCCTCGATTCGATGGCGGCCTATAGCCGTTTCTCCTCGGTCGATCCCGACAGCGACCAGAGCCTGGACTTCCTGTCGAGCCATCCGAGCGCACCGCAGCGCGTCGACCTCGCCCGCCGCCATGCCCGCGCCTTCGGCGCGGAAGGGTCCGTCGGCGATCGTGGCCGCGACTATTATCTCGCTGGTATCGACGGCCTGCTTTATGGCGACAGTCCGCAGGAGGGCTATGTCCGCGGCCAGACCTTCCTGCACGGCAAGCTCGGCATCCGTTTCGATGTGCCCAACGGTTTCCAGATCGACAACAAGGCAGAGGCCGTGCTGGCGACCGGGCCGAACGAGACCGCGATCCGCTTCGACGGCGTGGCCGATAGCCAGAAGCGCAGCCTGACCGACTATATCGGCAGCGGCTGGGTGACCGGCCTGCAACCGGACACGATCCACGCCGTGACGATCAACGGGCTCGAGGCCGCAACGGCGCGTGCATCGGCCGAACGCTGGGATTTCGACGTGACCGTGATCCGCATCGACACGCAGATCTACCGCTTCCTCACCGCCGTGCCGAAGGGCGCGCCGAGCCTAGAACCGACCGCCGAGGTCCTGCGCTCCTCATTCCGCCGGATGACGCCGCAGGAAGCCGCCGCCCTGAAGCCATTGCGCATCCGCGTCGTCACCGCAAAGCCTGGGGATACGCTGGCTACGCTCTCGGCGCGGATGATGGGCACCGATCGCAAGCTCGATCTGTTCCGCCTGATCAACGCCATGCAGGTGACCTCGACGGTGAAGCCCGGCGACAAGGTGAAGATCATTTCGGAATAGGGGGCAGTGAGGCGTTTTCGCATTTGGGGCGACCCCTCTGCCTAGCGTGCGATTACTCCACTGACTGTTTCATTGCTGGAGCCGTCGCCCGCCCATTGCAATCCCGCACATGCGGTCCTGCTTCACGACGTGCGGCGGGCGATGCGGCCGCCGGTTACGCCCATCGTGCCCTTGGCTTCGTAGAATGCGCGCTTGTGCTCGTACATCAGCGTGTCGGCGCGCTGGACGAGGGATTCCATCGATTCGCCCTGTTCGCTGGTCGCGACGCCGAAAGACATTGTGAGGGGGGCGCTCGAGTAGAACTGGTTGTTGATCTTCAAAAGCTCGTTGATCGTCTCCATCATCGCGCCCGCCGCCTTGTTGTCTGCTCCTGGCATCAGAACGGCGAACTCGTCGCCGCCGATCCGGGCGGCGTGGTTGGGCTGCGAGACGGCACCATTGAGGATTTCACCGAACCGCCGCAACAAGGCATCGCCAGCGTCGTGGCCAAGCTGGTCATTGGCCTCCTTCAACCCGTTCAGGTCGATTATTATTGCCGAAACGGGGCGGAGCGACTTTCGCTCCAGCCGGTTGATCTCATCCGCATAGAAGGCGCGATTGTAGAGCTTCGTCAGAACGTCGTGCTTGCCGAGATATTCGAGATAGGCCTCGGCTTTCTTGCGTGCCGTAATATCGGTGAGGGCGACCTGAACGCGGGACCAGTCGTTTTCGCGGCCGGGAAAGACCGAAAAATGCAGCAGGATGTGGCGTTCGGAACCATCCAGCGCGTAGTTGATGACTTCGCGATGGTGAAACAGGTTGCCGTTCCACAGTTCAAGCAGTTGCTCGCGAAACGGTTTTTCCATATCGCCACGGAAGATATCGCTCAAGCGCTGCAGCAGCGTCATGCGATCGGGAGCGCAGAAGAGGTCGAGCGTCGCCTGGTTGACGTCGATGACGCGGATTTCGCTCATGCACTGGGTGACGAACTCCGGGTGGACATCCATGAAGGTTCGAAAGTCGCTGATGCCGCGGGCGCGAATATCCTCGATCAACAGCTTGATGCGGCTGAAATCCTCGATCCAGAGCGACACGGGCGAATGCTCGAAAATGCCTTCGGCATAGAGTCTTTGGGCGATTTCCGCCCTGCGTGCATCTTCGCGCACGGTGATGTCTTCCGTCGTCAGAAGCACTTTGGCGAGAGAGCCCTCATGACCCGGCATGACCGCACCGCGCAGCTGGATATCGAGGCGGCGGCCGGTAAGCGTGTAGTTGACGGTGGTGCTGGAAAACGCCAGTTTTCCGTCGAAAAGGTCGGCCAGCTCATGGATATGCGTTTCCAGCATGTCGTCTCGAAAGATCTGCGCCACGCCCGCCCGAAGGTGATCAACGTCATCGGCCTCAAACAGCTCAAGCGTCTTTCTGTTGACATCCAAGATCCGGATCAGCCGGGAGCATTCGGCGATGCGCGAGACATCGCCCCGCAGGAAAGCGCGGATATCGGTTATCCCTTGCGCGCGCCACATGTCGAAAAGTGCTTTGACGTCGCTGAAATCCTCGATCCACATGGCAATCGGCGCAAGGTTGAAGACGCCGGAATCGAATGTCTCTTGCATTGTGCCACCTGAAAACGAGCTGAGACCAAGATGCGCCGGGGGCGCAGATGTCGCGTATCGCAGTATTAACCCCCAAAGGTAAACCACGCATTGATTGCCGTTGCACTACAGATCCGCTTGCGCCGCACATCCTGACGAAAAAAAACCGGATGAAGCGTTCATCCGGTTTCACAGTCAGCGCAAATCTTCATCAGTGCCGCATTGCCAGCACCGGAGCTTCCGCGACAAGCGCGATCTTCAGCTTTTCCAGGGCGCGGGTTTCGATCTGGCGGACGCGTTCCTTGGAGATGCCGAGGTCGGCGCCGAGTTCTTCCAGCGTGGCGCTGTCTTCGCTGAGGCGGCGGGCGCTGATGATTTTCATCTCGCGCTCGTTCAACTGGCAGAGCGCGTGGCTGAGCCAGGTGCGCCGCCGCTCGCTGTCGATCATTTCGGAGACCTGCTCGTCGGGCAGCGGGGCATCACAGGCCAACAGGTCGAGGCGCTCGCCACCGTCGGATTCGCCGGACGAGGAGATCGGCGCCTGCAGCGAGGCGTCGTTGCCGGACAGGCGCGCATCCATCGTCTGCACATCGGCAAGGCTGACGCCCAGTGCCACGGCGATTTCTTCATGCACCGCGCGGGCCGTCAGCTGGCGGTCGCCCTGGGCAAGCTTGGCACGCAGGCGGCGCAAGTTGAAGAACAGCGCCTTTTGAGCGGACGAGGTGCCGCCGCGCACGATAGACCAGTTGCGCAGCACATAATCCTGCATGGAGGCGCGGATCCACCAGCTCGCATAGGTCGAGAAGCGGACGTCGCGGCTCGGCTCGAAGCGGGCTGCCGCTTCCAAAAGGCCGATATGCCCTTCCTGGACGAGATCGCTCATCGGCAGGCCGAAATTGCGGAACTTGGAGGCCATGGAGATCACCAGGCGCATATGGGCCATGGCGATCTTGTTGCGGGCGTCCTGATCCTGGTGGTCTTTCCATGCCAGTGCCAGAGCATGTTCCTCATCCCGTGCGAGATAGGGTGCCGCCATGGCGATCTTGATCATCCGCCGGTCTGCTGAGAGATTTTTCATCGGCTACTCCATGACGGGCACAAGAGCGTGCCGCTGAACGATAGGTCGATCGGTTTTTCGGGATTTCCGCTATCTGGCGCTTGACCAGAATTCGAACCGCCCTACTTCCCATTGAGATCCGAGGCCGGAAGAAGAGGCCGCGGCAATCCTGATTTGCGCAAGCGCACATATCCGGACGCTTTCAAACGCGCGATCTGTAGAAAAGGTTCCATGCTGCGCTGCCGTATTTCGCGGCGGCGGGCGTTTTTGTGCGTTTGTGCGTCTGTTTGCGATTCGGACGACCGCCCGGGGAGCGTGCCCGGCAGGGTCGAATCACCTCAATGGCCAAAAAGTGAAAGTTGCTCTGGTGTTAGAGGGGACGCCGGGGCAAATCTTGTGCGCCGCGATGAAAGCCGCTTGCCGGAAAAGTTAAAAAAGCGTTAACTTTGCATGGTTGTCCCCATAAGTTGCCTGTGAGTTAGTTAAAGACAGGGCTTGGACGGGATTCCTGTTTGTACGGCACGAGTCTAGAGTCGCGTTATGAAAACACTATCAATCGAGGTGCGCCCGGGTGAGCCGAGGGACGCCATGTCCATATCGGATGTGCACCGCGTCTCGTGGCTGCAGGCCTATGGCGGTCTCATTCCACACAAGCCGCTGACCCAGATGGTTCACCGGCGCGATCACGCGTGGTGGCGCAAGGCCACGCGCGGACCCTCGACATTGCTGGTCGTCGAAGTTGCCGGCGTCATCGCAGGCTACGCGACGCTGGGCCTCAACCGGTCGCGGTCGCTGCCGCAGGAAGGCGAGGTCTACGAGATCTACCTGCGCCCGGAATATCAGGGCATCGGGCTTGGCCGCATCCTGTTCGGTGAAGCCAAGAGCCTGCTGAAATCGCTGGGCTGCCAAGGCCTCGTCGTGTGGTGCCTGGAAGACAGCCATCATGCCGACCGCTTCTTCCGCATGGCCGGCGGCCGCGATCTCTGCGAGGGCATGGAAGATTTCGGCGAAAAGAATCTCAAGAAGATCGGCTATATCTGGGATTGATGCGCTCGCACTGACTGTCTGCGCTCAGGCTGTGGTTCAGTCGGGGAAAACGTGCGTCGGCTCTGCCGCCGTCGGCCCGCGAATGCCGTGATACCCCGCCATGTCCTTACCGCAGACGAAATTCGTGGCTCTGGCATCGGCAACCTGCCGGGCCAGTGCATTGGGATCCGGATTCGCCAGTGCATCCACATAACCGACCACGCAGCCCTGTCCGGTACCATCCGCCACTTTCGAGACGACGAGAACCTGGCCTTTCAATTTCGGTGACGGTTGGTAGGTGACCGGATCGATATTGTCCAGGAACCAGCGCAGGATTGTCGCAACCGGCTTGCCGTCCGCATCAAGCCGCCATTCGATTTTTCGCGTCGCATTGTTGAACGGCTCGAAGCTTTCGAAGACGCCGGCGATGTAGGTGTCGCTGACGGGGCCGTAGAGGATGCTCTGGCGCAGATCGCCTTCCTTGAAATAGACAGCGTGATCCTTGAACCCCTTGCATCGCAGCGAAAGACTGCCGCCTTCCGTGTCTTCCGGCAAAAGGGGTTTGCAGCGATCGGTGTCGAGGTCGGTATAGGTGCTGTCATTGGCCAGCGAGGGACTGGCCACGATCGGCACGAGGATCAGAAACGGCATGGCATAGGCGAACGGCTTCATCGGGGCTCCTCTTGCAGATACGCGGTGCAAATGGGCGAATAGTCGCTCAAACGTCGCATTTTTCGGGGCATGACGAAAGTAATGTTGCGCCGCGTCATGTTTCCCGTTATCGGACTTGCCATCCGAAAAACTGGCCCCTGGGGGAAAAGTCATGCGTATTGATGCAATTTCGATTGGAAAGAATCCGCCGGAAGATATCAACGTGATCGTCGAGGTTCCGGTTGGCGGGCATCCGATCAAGTATGAAATGGACAAGGAAGCCGGCACGCTGGTCGTCGATCGGTTCCTCTACACGCCGATGACCTATCCCGGCAATTACGGCTTCGTGCCGCACACCCTGTCGGAAGACGGCGATCCGATCGACGTGCTGATCGCTTCGACCCGTCCGCTGGTTCCCGGCTGCGTCATCAACGTGCGGCCGATCGGCGTCTTGATGATGGAAGACAATTCCGGCAAGGACGAAAAGATCGTCGCGGTGCCGAACTATCACCTGACCAAGCGCTACGACAAGGTGAAGGACTATACCGACCTGCCGGAAATCACCCTGCAGCAGATCGAGCACTTCTTCGAGCACTACAAGGATCTGGAGCCCGGCAAATGGGTGAAGATCTACGGCTGGAAGGATACCGCCGTTGCCCAGCAGCTGATCCTCGAAGCCGTCGAGCGCGCCAAGGCTGAGAAGTAAGCGAGAGCTGAAAAGGCGTCCTGCGCTTCAGTTGCCGACGCTCCAGGGCGTTGCTTTGACGAAGCGCATAGCCCCATCCCCCGTCATGCTCGCCCTCGTGGCGGGCATCCAGCGACCTGACGTCCATCGGGTCAAAAAGCTTTTCAGCCTAAGGACTTGGGCTGGCTAGATTCCTGTGACGGGCACGGGAATGACGGAGATTTTGGTGTCACTCAGTTCCCCAAATGACCTGTCAAAAATGGGAAATGGCTTTGTCAGTCGTAAAATGAAAACCTCCGGATCAGGCTGATCCGGAGGTTTTTTGTTGTCGGTTGTTCAAGCCTTGGGTTCAAAGGCCCTCAAGCGTTAGCTGAGCAAGGCGGCAGCGACGGTCGTGTTGAGGAAATACCAGAGGAAATAGAGGATGACCAAAACCACCAGCGGCGACAGGTCGACGCCGCCCATGTTGGGCAGGACGTTGCGGATCGGCCGGTAGAGCGGCTCCGTCAGCTGGTAGAGCGAGCGGCCGATCATGTTGATGGCGTTGTTGTTCACGTTGATGACGTTGAAGGCGTAGAGCCAGGAAAAGATGGCCGAGGCGATGACCAGGAACCACGCAATGTTGATGATGAAATTCAGGGTCGCAATGACAGCAAGCATGCCGGTCTCCAATTCGTTGTTGACAGACATGTAGACATTGCCGACTAAACCGGCAAGTCCGCGCTTCGCGATGGGCCAAACATGTTTAATGCGGCGCGATAGCCTGCCGTTCTCCGGAAAGATTGCCGCATGTCCGTCCTTCAAGGTGCAGACCGGTTTGCCGCATTCCGGCATGTCTCCTATGCCCGTTTCTTCTTCGCCCGCTTCCTTGCGTCCTTCGCCATCCAGATCATCAGCGTCTCGGTGGGATGGCAGATGTACGAGCAGACGCAGAACACGCTCTATCTCGGCCTGATCGGCCTTTTCCAGTTTCTGCCGTCGCTGCTGCTGATCCTGATCACCGGATCGGTGGCCGACCGCCATTCGCGGCGCATGATCGTCTCGATCTGCATGATCATCAGCGCGCTCTGCGCGGCGGCGCTGCTGGGATTGACGATTGCCGATGCCTTTTCGCCCTGGCCGGTGTTTTCCATCCTGATCGTCTTCGGGATCGAGCGCGCCTTCATGGCGCCCGCCGTGCAATCGCTGGCGCCCAACCTCGTTCCGGTCCGGGACCTCGCGAACGCCATCGCCTGGAATTCATCCTCCTGGCAGACGGCTGCTATTCTGGGGCCTGTGGCAGGTGGTCTGCTTTACGGTGTCAGCGCCGTCGTCGCCTATTCCGTGGCGCTGGTCTTCCTGATCCTGTCGGCCATCCTCGTCTTCATGATCGAGAAGCCGGCGCAGCACAGTCTCAGCGAACCGCGCGACTGGACCTCGGTTCTGGCCGGATTCAAGTTCATCCGTACCGAAAAGATCGTGCTGGGGGCAATCTCGCTCGATCTGTTTGCCGTGCTGCTCGGCGGTGCCGTGGCGCTGATGCCGGTGTTTGCCAAAGAAATCCTCGTGTTGGGGCCGCTTGGTCTTGGCCTGTTGCGCGCCGCACCCGGCATCGGCGCCATCCTTGTGGCCGTGACATTGGCTGCCTACCCGATCCGCCACCATGCCGGAAGGCTGATGTTTGCCGGTGTGGCGCTGTTTGGTCTCGGCACGGTGATCTTCGGCCTGTCGCAAATTGCCTGGCTGTCGATCATGGCGCTGATGCTGATGGGCGCATCGGACATGATCTCGGTCTATGTGCGCGAAACGCTGATCGCGCTGTGGACGCCGGATGCAGTGCGCGGCCGCGTCAATGCGGTCAACATGGTGTTCGTCGGCGCGTCCAACGAACTCGGCGAATTCCGCGCGGGGACGATGGCGCATTTCATCGGCGCGATTCCGGCCGTCGTCATCGGCGGTGTCGGCACGCTGGCAGTCGCCGTCATCTGGGCGCTCGGTTTTCCGCAGCTGCGCAAGATCGATTCACTGGATGCCCCGGATCGTTCTGTTTCGGGGTGATTGCTCGCCATCTCTTCTCCCCGCAGGGGAGAAGAGGGAGATTCAGGCCGAAACCTTCTCGCCCTGTCGCTGGAAGATATGGGTGAGAAACCGATCCATCCAGGCGCGCAGCGGGGCGTCGTGATCCATGCGGCCTTCCAGATGGGCGCGCCCGGCCTGGGCGCCGGGCAGGTCGAACCGGTGTGCGCCGTGCACGACCCAGCGGTGCATCATCACCCGTGTCAGTTCGCCGTGAAACTGGATGCCCCAGGCGTTTTCGCCGTAGCGGAAGGCCTGGTTGGGATAGGTAGCTCCGGAGGCGAGCAGTTCGGCGCCTTGAGGAAGATCAAAACCTTCGCGATGAAACTGGTAGACCATCGGTGGCCAGTCCATCAGTGCGTGGCCCTTTTCGGTGGCGTGCAGCGGATACCAGCCGATTTCCGTCTGTCCCTCGTGATGCGGGCCGACCACACCGCCGAGATGGCGCACAAGCATCTGGGCGCCGAGGCAGATGCCGAGAAGCGGCTTGTTTTCAGACAAAGGCACCGAGAGCCAGTCGATCTCGCGGCGGACATAGTCCTCTTCGTCATTGGCGCTCATCGGCCCGCCGAAGACGACGGCGCCGGCATGCTGTTCCAGCGTCGCGGGCAGGGGATCGCCGAGCACCGGGCGGCGGATATCGAGGCTCAGCCCCTTTTCCAGCAACAGATGTCCGACACGGCCGGGGCTGGAGCGTTCCTGATGCAGAACGATCAGGACCGGCTTACCGGTGTTGCGTCTAGAATAAATCCCGTCGTCGAAAAGCATGTCACTTTTCCTGGTGCGCGGTTGCCTCCTCCACGACGTCCAGCTTGGCGGCCACCTCCTGCCGCTTGATGATCCGGTCCCTGCCGGACACGCCCAAGAGATCGGCGATCCGCCAGATCACATGATCCTCCATCTCGCTGCGCTTGCCATCGGCATAGACAATCTCCCACAGCATGCCGATCAGGTCTATGCGCTGCTCCTCGGAAAAATGCCGCTTGATGTCGGAGGTGAAGCGGAAGAAATCGATGGCCTGGCTTTCTGCGGTTTCGCCGGCAGCAATCAGCGCGTCGAGGGCCGCGTCGTCGAGCTGGTAATGATCCTTGATCATCGCGCGGACTTTGCGGCGCTCCTTGTCATGGATCTCGCCGTCGGCCTCCATCACCTGGATGCAGAGCGCCATGATGGCGATGCGAGGATCGCCGGGCTCGATGGCGGAAGGCCCGCTGCCGGTCAGGCTGTCGAGGAAAGTTCGGAATCGGTCAAACATGGGTTTCCGTCAAAGAGCGGGGTTTCTTCTCAAAACAGGCGAAAAGTGGTCTTTTCCAGCGGCTTATTGCCGTCGTCGCGAACGCCGGGATCGTCCGGCGGCCGGCCGAAGAACGGTTCGACGACCGTCTCGACGGCTTTGGCTTGCGCAGTTTTGGCTGGCGCCGGCTGAGGTTCGATCTTCACCGTCTGCGGCACGATCACCGATTCGCTCGGTGCCGGCACGGCGATGGTCTTGACCGCCACGTCCTCGGGTTTTTCCGCAGCTTCGATGACATGGACGGGCACGGCAGAAACCGCTGCGCGTTCGGGCTGGGGCTCCGGACGCTGATGGACAATGGCGACCGGCGGCAGGCTGCGGATCGCCTCATCGGCGGCATCCGGCGTGCCGTCCTCGATGGGACCGGCGATCTGGGCAACCGGCTGTTTCCATTCGAAGGCATCGAGACGGCCGCTGACCGGCGAAACCGGCAGCCATTCGGGCGCTGTCACGCCATCCGCCGTCCAGGCCGGATCGCGCGGGCTTTTCAGCGCCTGGTTCATCCAGTGGCGGATGCGGCCGTCATCATTGGTATCGGCCTCCTCGATATCGGCGAGCAGCAGAAAGATGCTTTCGCTTGGCTGCATACGGGCGGCTGCTTCCGCCTTTGAGCGGGCGAGCGGTAGTTCGCGGGCTTCGAGCGCGGCTTCGGCAACGGCTGCGAGCGCAACAGGGTTGTTGGGACGTAGCGCCTCCAGCTTGTTGGCACGCTTCAGCCGGTCGGTGGCCGAATCGCCGCTGCGGGCGCGGACATAGAGCTTGGCCACCTCGGGATGTGGATCCTGTTTCCAGAGCTTTTCGAGAATGGCGGCGCCCTTGCGCAGATTGTCCTCGCGAAATAGCGCCTTGGCGGCGATCAGGCCGGCCGGCACCAGCTCTTCGGCCAGCTTCAAGGCTGCCTGCGCATCGTCGCGGGCGCCCTTCGGATCGGCCTCCAGCTTTTCGGAAGCGCGGGCGGTCAAGAGCACGGCCTTCTTGCGGTCGGCTTCCTTGCGTTCGATGACATGTGCCGTACGGCTCTGGTCGAGCAGGCGGATGGCCTCATCCCACTGCCCGGTCTGGCTGCGATAATCGAGAGCGGCCAGCGTTGCCCAGGGCAGGTGCGGTGCCTTGTCGGCGGCGCGCTCGGCATATTGGCGGGCGGCTTCATTGGCGCCCAGCCGCTTGGCTTCGAGATAGAGACCGCGCAGGCCGAGTTCGCGGGTTTCCGGATCGTCGGCCATCAGCTCGAACTTCTTGCGGGCGTCGTCGTATTTGCCCTCGATCAGCGCCGTCTGGGCTTCGAGCAGGTGGATCAGCGGCTCCCGGTCGGCGCTCAGCAGTCCATGGGTGCGGGCAGTCATCTTGCGGGCGAGGACGCTGTCGCCGGCGCCGGCGGCGATCAGGCCGGTCGAAAGCGCCTGATAGCCCCGGTCGCGCTTGCGGGCACGGAAATAGCGGGAGATCGAATGGGGCGAAAGCCAGACGACGCGGACGAGCCAGACCACGATCAGGATGGCTGCTATCAGCGAGGCCAGCAGCGTTGCCGCCACCATCAGGCTCATCTCGATGCGGCTCCCCTGCCAGATCAGCGACAGTTCGCCCGGGCGATCGGCCAGCCAGGCGAAACCTGCGCCAAGCGTAAGGACGACGAGAACATAGAACAGAATACGGATCATGAACTCTTCCTTAGCCCTGGTTCGCCGTCATGGCGCCGGCAACGGTGGCGTCGATCAGACCCTCGACGCGGATGCGCTGGTCCAGTTTGGTCTTGAAATCGTCACCGGCAGTCTTTGCCGGCTCCGGCAGCGTGTCCCATTCGAGGCTTGCGCCCTTCAGGTCGCCATTGGTCAGCCTGTCTTCGATACGGGCGACGACGGCTTCCGGGCCTTCGCCCTCGACGCTACCGACCGGACGGATGCGGATAGCCGAGGAGGCGCTGTCCATCAGGCGGGAGAAAACACCCTGGTTGGGGTCGCTGTGCTCTGTTGCCTCCAGCATCGCATCGGCAACGGCTGGGAAATCGCGCACCAGATCGGCGCGCGGGGAGATGCCGGTCCTGGCGTCCTCGGCAAGGCCGGTGACGGCCGGGTCGGTGGCGGCAATGCTCTTCAGCGCATCGAGTTCGGCCAGGAACGGTCCGCCGCGATCGATCGCGGTCTTCAGCGCCGTGACGGCGATGGCACGGGCGAGCTGGACGTCGCTTGCCGGTTCGTCGATCTTCTTTTCGGCCGCATCGAGACGGGTCGAAAGTTCGGATTTGGCCGCTTCGGTCGTTTGCTGCGCGTCGGCCAGCGCCGCTTTCAGCGTGGTGATCTCGCCGGTCAGGTTGGCGATCTGGGCATCGAGGCCCGAGACATCGGCGGCCGCGCCATTTCCGGCTTCGGCGGTCTTCTTCTCCAGCTCAGTGATGCGGGTTTCAAGCGGGCCGAGGTCGGCAGTCGTCTGCGGTGCCGGGGCTGCGGCCAGCTGCGCCTTGAGAGCTTCGATATCGCCGGCAAGGCCCTGTTGGATCGCGGTGTTGTCAGCGGCCGGGCTGAGCGAGGGCATGACACCGGCATATTGCAGGCCGCCCGCGCCGAGAAGCGCGATCAGTCCGCCGAGGATACCAGCGGCAAAGGCGCCGGAATTGGAGGTGCGGTGCTGGGCGGGGTAGATCGGTCTTACCGGCTCTTCGGCGGCGGTTGCAGCCGAGATTGGCTCCTCGGCAAAGGCTGCAGCGGCGGCTTCGGCGCGCGCGTCCTCCTCTTCCTCTCCGGATTTTCCGGTATCAGTGCTGGAAATGTCGGCGCGCACGGTCTCCTCGGTTTCATCGGCGCGGATTTCTGCCGCTTCATCGGCAGATGCTGCGGAATCTGACGCAGCGGCGCTTTCATCGGACCCTTGCCGCTGCACCGCAGTGGCGTCCAGGTCGATCGTCAACGGCTCCTGATCGGACTTCGAGCGGCGCGGAGGGTTTTCCGGTCCCATGATGATCTCTTTCCGTTATCGCATGAATTTGGCGTACTGTCTTAAACCTAGACACGCGGCAGGGATAGGGAAAGCCCCCAAGCGACAATTCCTTGACCGCACCTCGTTGAACGCGGGTTCTGTAGCTGTCGTTTAACCGGTCAAAGCAGGGCGAGAAGCGCCTCTTCGGAGGGCTCTGCGGCGATGGCTACCGGCCCGAAACCCGGGGGGATGGCATTGGCGACATGCTGGCTCAGGCAGAGGAGACGCATGCCGGAAATGCTGCGTGCTATCTGTGGAGGCAGAAGCGCGAAAAAATGCCGCGCGGTTTCGTGCGAGTAGAGCAAGGCGACGTCCGGCCCGGGCGGATGGAGAAGCTGTTCCACGGCTTCCGGCGCATGGGCGATTGTCGACATCCGGTAGGTTTCGGCGGTGCGGCAGGCGATGCCTGCGGCCTGCAACCCGGCCTCGAAGGCGGGCGAGCGTGGCCAGCCGGCCAGATAGACCAGGCCGCCGGTGAGGTCGGACGACGCGGCTGCGGCAATCTGCGCCAGCGAAACGCCGGTGCCTGAGCCGGCGACGACCGACTGGAAGCCCATGTGCCGTGCCGCCTGCGCCGTTGCCGGACCGACGCAATAGACCGTTGTTTGCAGATGCGGCGCCAGCTGCGCCTTATAGGGCGCAAGGGCACGAAACACCTCGGCACTGGTGACGGCAATAGCGCTGTGGGGATGGGCAAGCGCGTCCAAAGCGGCCTGCGGCTGATGGATGGCTTCCATGACCGGCAACAGGACAATCTGGTGTCCCATTGCTTCCAGCCTTGCCGCCGTAACCGCTGCCGAAGGTTGCGGCCGGGTGACAAGAATGCGCAAGGAGACAGGCATGGGCTCAGGCCCAGCTCGAAAAGAAGTCCGGTCCCGCATCGAGGCGGATATCGTCGCCGGCCTTGGCGCCAAGCTGTTCGGCATCGGACGCCTTGCCTTCGGTCGACACGCGAAAATATTCGCTGCCGTCCGGAGTGAGGACCATGCCGGAAAAGCGGATCGTGTCGCCGTCGGAAACCGCGTAACCGGCGATCGGCGTGCGGCACGAGCCGTCGAGCGTTGCCAGAAAAGCCCGCTCGCAGGTCACGGCTTCATGGGTTCTGATATCATTGACCGCTTCGAGCAACGCATTGACCTTGGCGTCGCCAAGGCGGCTCTCGATACAGATGGCGCCCTGCGCCGGTGCCGGTGGGAAGGTTTCCGGATCGAGAAGCTCGGTCGGCACGTCGTCCTTGCCGAGCCGCTTCAGGCCGGCGAAGGCGAGCAGGGTGGCATCGACCTGGCCCTCGGCCAATTTCCTGAGCCGGGTATCGACCAGGCCGCGATAGGTAATGACGTTGATATCCGGGCGCAGGCGCTTGATCAGCGCCTGACGGCGCAGGGACGAGGAGCCGATGGTGGCGCCCTGCGGCAGATCGAGCAGCTTTGCGGCCGTGCGGCCGACAAAGGCATCGCGGGCATCTTCGCGCGGCAGGTAGGCGGAGAGGAAGAGGCCGGTCGGCAACTTGGTCGGCATGTCCTTGGAGGAATGCACGGCGAAATCCAGCCCGCCGGAGATGAGCATATCCTCCAGTTCCTGGGTGAAGAGACCTTTGCCGCCGATCTCCGACAGCGAGCGGTCGGTGATCCGGTCGCCCATGGTCGACAGCACGACGATCTCGAACATGTCGCCCGGCAGGCCATGCGCCGCCATCAGCCGGTCCCGTGTTTCATGGGCCTGCGCCAGCGCCAAGGGACTGCCCCGCGTGCCGATCCGGAAAGGTTTTGTTTGCATCCACTGCGATCCGTTGTTACCGGAGTTCCGTGTAACCGCCTTTCCCCCTGACCGCAATATTCGAGTAAACCTGCCCATGTCCGCCCGCCTGCGCATCCTCGGTATCGAAACAAGCTGCGACGAAACCGCCGCGTCTGTCGTGTTGCGCGATGAGAACGGCCATGGCGAAATTCTTGGCGACGTGGTTTTGAGCCAATTGGAAGAGCACAGCGCCTATGGCGGCGTCGTGCCCGAGATCGCCGCCCGTGCGCATGTCGAGGCGCTGGATACGCTGATCGAGGAAGCGCTTTTGCGCGCCGGCGTGACGTTGGCCGATATCGACGCGATCGCCGCAACCAGCGGCCCCGGCCTGATCGGCGGCCTGTTGGTCGGTCTGATGACCGGTAAGGCGATGGCGCGCGCCTCGGGAAAACCGCTCTATGCGGTCAATCATCTCGAAGGCCATGCGCTGACGGCGCGGCTGACCGATGGACTGTCCTTTCCCTATCTGATGCTTTTGGTTTCCGGCGGCCATACGCAACTGATCCTCGTCAAGGATGTCGGCGTTTACGAGCGCTGGGGCACGACGATCGACGATGCATTGGGCGAAGCCTTCGACAAGACGGCGAAGCTGCTCGGCCTGCCCTATCCGGGCGGTCCGGCCGTCGAGCGTGCGGCAAAAAGCGGCAACCCGGACCGGTTCTCCTTTCCGCGTCCGCTGGTCGGCGAGGCGCGGCTCGATTTCTCATTTTCCGGCCTGAAGACCGCCGTTCGCCAGGCCGCGCAGTCGATAGCGCCGGTAACAGAGCAGGATATCGCTGATATCTGCGCCTCCTTTCAGAAAGCGATTTCGCGCACCCTGAAGGATCGCATCGGCCGGGGGCTCGCCCGCTTCAAGGAGCAGTTTTCCGGCACTGTCGCGCATCCGGCGCTGGTCGTGGCCGGTGGGGTTGCGGCCAACCAGGCGCTGCGGGCGACGCTCCAGGAGCTCTGCGACAAGAACGGCTTCCGCTTCATCGCGCCGCCGCTGCAGCTCTGCACCGACAACGCGGCGATGATCGCCTGGGCCGGTGCCGAGCGCATGGCGGCGGGATTGCCGGCCGATGATCTCGATGTGGCGCCGCGTTCGCGCTGGCCGCTGGATGCGGATGCAAAGGCCCTGATCGGGTTCGGCAAGCGGGGAGCGAAGGCGTGATGGCGGACGGGGTGCGGACGGATCGTATTGTGGTTGTCGGTTCCGGTGCCTTCGGCACGGCGCTCGCGGCCGTTGCCGCCGCATCCGGCAAGGTGCCGGTGACGCTGCTCACCCGCCGCGAAAGCATTGTCGAGGATTTCAAGCAAACCGGCCGCAATGACCGCGCGCTGCCGGGGATCGACCTGCCGGAAACGTTGGTTGTTTCCGATGATCCGACCGTGCTCAAGGGCGCCGGCATCGTTCTCTTCGCCATGCCGTCGCAGGCGCAGCGCGAAGCTGGCCGTTCGCTGCACGGGTTTATCGGCAAGGGTGCCGACGTGGTGATCTGCGCCAAGGGCATGGAGCGCGCCAGCGGCCGCCTGCTGACCGATGTCGTCGAGGAAGAGCTGCATCTGCAGAATGTCGCGGTGCTGTCCGGCCCTGGTTTCGCCGCCGATATCGCCAAGGGGCTGCCGACGGCGATGGTGATTGCGGCTGGCAGCATCGAGCGCGCCGCTGTTCTGGCGGAAGCTTTGTCGGGTGCGACCTTCCGTCTCTATCCATCGGCCGACCGTATCGGCGTCCAGCTGGGCGGTGCCCTGAAGAACGTGCTGGCGATTGCCTGCGGCATTGTCGAAGGCGCAGGCCTTGGCGATTCGGCCCGGGCAGCGCTGATTTCGCGTGGACTGGCCGAAATGTCGCGCTTCGTTGCGGCGCGGGGTGGTGAGGCCGATACGGTGCGCGGTCTTTCGGGTCTCGGCGATCTGGTACTGACGGCAACCAGCCATCAGTCGCGCAATCTGCGCTACGGCATCGCGCTTGGCCAAAGCGGCAGTGCCAAGGGGTTTTCCGGCGAACTGGTCGAGGGCGCGTTTGCCGCCTCGGTTGCTGCCGATGTGGCCCGGCAGCTTGGCGTCGATATGCCGGTGACCGAAGCGGTGGCTGCGATCATCGATGGAAAAATGGATGTGAAAACGGCGCTGGAACAGCTGATGTCCCGGCCGATCACCCAGGAATAGTCAACTCCAGGAATAGAAATCAAGGAGACCACCATGCTGTTTGCGGTTCTGTGCACGGACAAGCCGAATGCCCTGCAGGTGCGGATGGACGCCCGTCCCGAGCACGTCGCGTTTCTCAACGATCTCAATGCCAGGGGTACGCTGGCCTTCGCCGGCCCGTTCCTCGACGATGCCGGCAAGCCGAACGGCAGCCTGGTGGTCATCCAGGCGGAGACGATCGACGATGCGCGGGCGATCGCGGACGCCGATCCCTATGCCAAGGCCGGCCTGTTTGCCAATGTCGACATCAAGCCCTGGAATTGGGTCTTCAACAAGCCGGAGGCTTGAGCGTGGGTTACTGGCTCTACAAGTCCGAACCGTTCAAATGGTCCTGGCAGATGCAGAAGGATGCGGGCGCCAAGGGGACCGAATGGACCGGCGTGCGCAACTATCTGGCGCGCAACAACATGCGGGCGATGCAGATCGGCGACAAGGGCTTCTTCTACCACTCGAACGAGGGGCTGGAGATCGTCGGGATCACCGAAGTCTGCGCGCTGTCGCACCCGGATTCGACCGCCGAGGGCGATCCGAAATGGGACTGCGTCGATATCCGCGCCGTCTGCGACCTGCCCAACCCGATTTCGCTGAAGGACATCAAGGCCAATCCTGCATTCGAGAAGATGGCTCTGGTGACCTCGATGCGGCTGTCGGTGCAGCCGGTCACCGAAGAGGAATACCTGGAAATCTGCCGGCTTGGCGGGCTGGACAATCCGCCACGGTGATTTCTTCTGTGGCTGACCGTAGAGACTAGGGTCGGATCACTTATGGAAGGGGAGCGCGCGCCGATCCCCCTCTTCTCCCCAGCGGGGAGAAGTGCCGAGCGCATGCGAGGCGATGAGGGGGCTTCGGCGAAGCCGGAGCCAAAAAAGTTGCCTTCGGCCTCCTCATCCGGCGCTACGGGCCACCTTCTCCCCGCTGGGGAGAAGAGGTGCCATCAACCTATTGGCCAATCATCAACCGGAACCTTCATCAACCGTGAAAACCGATCCCGAAACCTTCATCCGCGACAACACGGACATCATGGCGCCGCCGCATGTGCCGGAGGTGCGGCTCTATCTGGCCAGTGAAGCCCATGATCTGTGGCTGAAGACCGAGGAGGAGCTGGAAGAGATCGGCTTGCCGCCGCCGTTCTGGGCGTTTGCCTGGGCGGGCGGGCAGGGGCTGGCGCGGCATGTTCTCGATCATCCCGGACTGGTTGCGGGCAAGCGGGTGATCGATTTCGCCTCGGGGTCCGGCCTGGTGGCGATCGCGGCGATGAAGGCGGGGGCGGCTTCGGTTGTGGCCGTCGATATCGATCCGTGGACCGAAACGGCTATCCGGCTCAATGCGGCGCTGAACAGCGTCGAGGTGTCTTCAGCGGCTTCGGATGTGATCGGCGCTGGGCGGGATGCGGATGTCTATCTTGCAGGCGACGTCTTCTATGACAAGGCATTTGCCGACCGGATCGTTCCGTGGTTGAGCATGCTTGCCGAAAGCGGTGCCGATGTTCTCGTCGGCGACCCCGGCCGAGCCTATTGCCCGCGTGAGCGGATGGAGATGCTGGCAACCTATCAGGTGCCGGTGACCCGGGCGCTGGAGGACAGCGAAGTCAAGAAGACCACGGTCTGGCGGTTTCTGAGCGGAGAGCTTGATTGATGGCTGTTACGGCGTAGGTGTCCGGCCTCGGAGCAGCACAACGCAGATGTTCAGCTGTCCGCCGCCGCTCTTGCGCTTGCCACATATTCCGCAACGCGTCGCGTCTCGATGTCCTGCACTGTCTCCAGCTTGATGTGGCGCCGGTACTTGCCATCGCCGGACAGGAAACCATGGGGGTCGGCGAGCGCCGCGCCCTGGCTGAATTCCAGCGTTACATGGGCCTTGTAGGGAAAAACGCCACAGAAACTTTGCCCGGATGAGAACAGCAATCCACCATACTTCACCTCTTCGGTGATGGATGGGCCTGCGGCAAGAATCACATCTCGTAGGTGCGCGACAATCGGGAAAAGCTCTTCGCGATGCTCCCTTACCTCCTGCAACAAGGCTTGCACTTTATCTGTGCTCATGCAGTTTCCCCGATGAAAGCCGATTTGAACTCAGGCGCTGGTTCCCGATCGGAATAGATGTAGAGGGTGATGCCATTCGGGTCTTTGACCGAGAAGCTACGATCGCCCCAAGGGTGGTCTTCCGGCTGAATGTCCGGTGCTAGACCGGTGTTGACGAGGTGGCGGAAATCTTCATCCACATCCGGCACCCGGAAATTATAGGTTAACCCCTCGGTGTTGCAGGCTGGTTGTCCCCCTTGTGGCTCCATGAACTGCAGAGAAATTCCGTCACCAAATTCAAGGCTGATGAACCAGCCGCAGTCGAAGACCAACCGGGCACCAAAATGCTTCCGGTAGAATGTCCGGCAAGCGGCGATATGCGGGGTGGTGATGCAGGGCGAGGCTGCGGTTGGACGCATTATGCTTCTCCTGAAGTGGTGCGGGGCACGATCAGGCCACCGTCGACATGTCGGAGCAAAGCTCTACCAGGCAGCCGTTCAAATCGCGGACATAGCCGACTGTCTGTCCCCACGGTTTCGCCTCGGGAGGCTTGACCGGGGTGGCTCCTGCGGCCTTTGCCCTGTCCCACGCCGCTTGCGGATCGTCACAGATGAGGGCAATCTCGAAGCCTGCCGCTAGGTCGCCCTTGCGGCCGGGGCGGATGGCCAGACCATTCGTCTCCGCCATTTCCTCGCCGGCGAAAGACAAGGTAACTGCCCCTGTTTCCATCTCGGCGTAGAGCTTGCTTTCGTGCAGGAACCTCAGCTTGAGGCCAAAGGCTGTTTCATAGAACGCGATGGCTGCGGTCACATCCGGCACGTAAAGGATAGTATATCCGAACCTTACGGTCATTTGTCTCTCTCTGCATTCTATAGTGCAGCCTGATCATGGTGGACAAGGATGGGCTAGTCTTGAACAAATCGGACATCAATCGCGAATTGTCACCAGTGTAAGGTCAGGCAGCCGGGTCGGCGAAATGCCGCCCAAGCGGCGAAACACCCGGTTCATATGTGGCTGATCGGAAAACCCGGCTTCCAGCGCTGCATCGGCAGGGCTCAGGTGATGATCGCGCAACAGCCGCAGTGCGCGATGAAACTGCAGGATCTGCGCAAATGCCTTGGGCGGGAGGCCGGTGGCCTCGATCATAATGCGCCGCACAGTGCGATCGGCGATGTCATGCATTCGGGCAATTTCCCCAATGCGCAACCGCCCACTGGACGCGTGAAATGCGCCGAGAACCTCGCGCGTTCGAGGCGGGAGCCTGTAATTGCTTTGGGCGTTTCGCCGATGAACGAAACCGATCAGGCGATTGAGCAATTCTTCCCTGCACACTGCCGGCAGGCAGATCGCGGCAAGTTCAGGACAGGCGCCAAGCGCTGCATCACCAACCAGGTTGCGATCGCGAAGACTGGCAGGTTCAAGTCCCAGTATCTTGAAAAAGGAACCGGGACGAAGCCGGACGCCCGCAAATCCCATGCCAGACACTATCGGAACATCATAATATCCGGTCGCCGGGCCGGTCACCACCGCCGTCACCTCCCGGATTGGGCGTTCGCCACCCTGGAACCTGAGAATGATATCGCATCGCCCGTCAGGCAGGACGCGATATTCTCCCGACCGATCGCTGAGCGACGACCAGACCGATTCGATCCCGGCATTCAGGTCAGTCAGTTCGGGTCGTTCGGCGTAGCGCGAGGAAAGTGTCATCTGGGCCTGAAGAGCAACGGAAACTGGCATAAGGTTTGCGGCGATCACGCCGCACAGCACACACCGTCCCCCTTACCGCCACCCTCGGAACAACAATGTCATCTGCGAATGACGCAGACGCCGGATTCCCAGGAGCAGGCGCGGCCGGTGGTCGAGGGAGTGACGCGGATGATCTTCGGGCGTGCGGCAGGATAGTTCATGCCTGTGTCGCCGGAATAGTATCCGTAACCGCTGCGCTCCGAGTGGAAATAGGTGCCGTTGCCGGGATCGGTCCAGGCGGAGAGGCCGCCGAAATAGGTGCCGCCATTGGCATGCGACGGGAAACCGTCATCGCCGTAGGACCGGTTCCGATCGTTTTGGCGCTGGCCACGATACTCCCGCACCGGCAGGGTGGGATCGTAACGGTCACGTCCATATCTCGGTTGGAAATGGCCGCGATTGGCCTGGCGCCGGTCGAACTGGAACCTGTCATGGCGGCGATCGTAGCGATATCCGCGATCCCGCCAGTCGCGCCGGTAATAATGGCGATCGGCCGTTACGCCGGAAATGGCTTCCTGGCGTCCGCGATGTGGGTGCTGGTCCTGCAACCGTTCGAAATGCGGCCGGCGCACATGGTTTCTCTCGCCGTTGCGATCACGCGCCTCGGCGAAACCGGCGACCGAAATGATCATGGCAAGCGCCGCTATCAAGACTTTCGTCGCATTCTGAATGCTGATTGGACGCATTTCGCGCGGCCCTCCGGATGGTTCTTAACAAATCCTTAACGGGCAATGTGGGGCAGATGCCCGCAAAAGTCACGGATGACGCTGAATTTTCACGGCTTATCGTTAACGTTGCAGCGAAATCGATTCGGCACGGCGCCACATTTTCGTCTAATCGATTAAATTGATTTTGCAGTGCAAACACACTTGTCGTTCATCAATATGGTGATTAAACGTCGGCTGACTAAATTGCGCACAATCAGGTGCAATACCGGATGAAAATAGTCCAGTTTTTGGGCATCTTTCCGGATCTTCCGTGAGGTTCAGATGACGAATGTCACCAAAAGCCGGCCGCTCTCGCCGCATCTACAAATCTATAAGCCCATTCCCACGATGGTTATGTCCATTGTGCACCGCATCACGGGGTGCGCTTTGTATTTCGGTACCGTCCTCGTCGCCTGGTGGCTGATCGCCGCCGCCAGCGGTCCTGAATATTACGACTGGGCCATGTGGGCCTTCGGCACCATCATCGGCCAGCTCATTCTGTTTGGTTATACCTGGGCGCTGGTGCATCATCTGTTCGGCGGTCTCAGGCACTTCGTCTGGGATCTGGGCTACGGCTACGAAAAGCATTTCGCGACCAAGCTTGCCATTGCCAATCTGATCGGTTCGGTCGCCGTGACCGTATTGATCTGGATCGTCGGCTACGCGGTTCGCTGAGAGGATAAGAATTCCATGGATATGCGTACTCCCCTCGGCAAGGTTCGCGGCCTCGGTTCGGCCAAGGAAGGCACCGATCATTTCTGGCGCCAGCGGCTGACGGCCGTTGCCAATGTGCCGCTGATCATCTTCTTCGTGCTGTTCCTGATCAAATATGCCGGCGCTCCCTATGCCGAGGTCGTCGTTGCCCTGTCGAACCCGTTCGTGGCGGTGGTCATGGGGCTGGTGGTGATCTCCGGCCTGATCCACATGAAGCTCGGCATGCAGGTCGTCATCGAGGACTATGTCCACAACGAAGGCGCCAAGATCGTCCTCGTCATGCTCAATACGTTTTTTGCGATCGCAGTTGGCGGGCTCTGTCTTTTCGCCATCCTGAAGATCGCGTTTGCAGGGTAATTCAAATGGCACCCACTTCCTCGCCGCTCATCAACGGCCACGCCTATGACTATGTCGACCATGCCTATGACGTGATCGTCGTCGGCGCCGGCGGCGCCGGACTGCGCGCCACGCTCGGCATGGCCGAGCAGGGTTTTAAGACGGCCTGCATCACCAAGGTTTTCCCGACGCGTTCGCACACGGTCGCAGCCCAGGGCGGTATCGCCGCATCGCTGACCAACATGACGCCCGACAGCTGGCAGTGGCATCTCTACGATACGGTCAAGGGTTCCGACTGGCTCGGCGATGTCGATGCCATGCAGTATCTGACCATGGAAGCCCCGAAAGCGGTTTACGAGCTGGAACATTACGGCGTTCCCTTCTCCCGCAATGCCGAGGGCAAGATCTACCAGCGGCCGTTCGGCGGCCATATGCAGAATTACGGCGAAGGCCCACCGGTACAGCGCACCTGCGCCGTGGCCGACCGTACCGGCCACGCCATCCTGCACACGCTCTATGGCCAGTCGCTGAAGCACAATGCCGAATTCTTCATCGAATATTTCGCGCTCGACCTGATCATGTCGGATGACGGCAGCCGCTGCACCGGCGTTGTTGCCTGGAACCTCGACGACGGCACGATCCATCGCTTCTCCGCCAAGATGGTGGTTCTGGCGACCGGCGGTTATGGCCGCTCCTATTTCTCGGCGACGTCAGCCCATACCTGCACCGGCGACGGTGGCGGCATGGTGGCGCGCGCCGGCCTGCCGCTGCAGGACATGGAATTCGTCCAGTTCCACCCAACCGGCATCTACGGCTCAGGCTGCCTGATCACCGAAGGTGCGCGCGGCGAAGGCGGCTATCTCGTCAATTCCGAAGGCGAGCGCTTCATGGAGCGTTATGCGCCATCGGCCAAGGACCTTGCCTCACGCGACGTGGTTTCCCGCTGCATGACGCTGGAAATCCGCGAAGGCCGCGGCGTCGGCAAGAACAAGGACCATATCTACCTGCATCTCGACCATCTCGATCCGGCCGTTCTGCACGAGCGCCTGCCGGGCATTTCCGAGAGCGCCAAGATCTTTGCCGGTGTCGACGTGACGCGCGAGCCGATCCCGGTTCTGCCGACGGTCCACTACAACATGGGCGGCATTCCGACCAACTATTGGGGTGAAGTGCTGAATGCCGACGGTGAAAATCCCGAGCGCGTCCTGCCGGGCCTGATGGCTGTCGGCGAAGCCGGCTGCGCCTCGGTGCATGGGGCAAACCGCCTGGGTTCCAACTCGCTGATCGACCTGGTCGTCTTCGGCCGCGCCGCTGCGATCCGCGCCGGCGAAGTCATCGATCGCGCTTCGCCGATCCCGGCGATCAACGAAAAGGCCTGCGAAAAGATCATGACGCGCTTCGACAAGCTGCGTTATGCCGATGGTTCGACGCCGACCGCCGTGCTGCGTGAAAAGATGCAGCGCACCATGCAGGACGATGCCGCCGTGTTCCGCACCCAGGAATCGCTGGAAAGTGGCTGCAAGCGGATGAGCGCCATCTGGCAGGAACTGAGCGACGTCAAGGTCACCGACCGCTCAATGATCTGGAATTCCGACCTGGTCGAAACACTGGAGCTGGAAAACCTGATGGCCAACGCCATCGTCACGGTCTATGGCGCCGAAGCCCGCAAGGAAAGCCGCGGCAGCCATGCGCGCGAGGATTTCGTCGACGGCCCGTTTGCCGGCCGCGACGACGTCAACTGGCGCAAGCATACGCTGTCCTGGGTGAACGAGGCCGGCGAAGTCCGCCTCGACTACCGCCCGGTTCACACCGAACTTCTGCAGCCGGGCATCGATCCGAAAAAGATCGAGCCCAAGGCACGTGTGTATTGAGGGTGCTTGTGGCAGGATAGTACGTAGGAAAGATCCGCGAAGGACCCTGATATGGGTGAAATGAACATCAGAATTGAAGACGACCTGCGGACGAGGATCGAGGATTTGGCGAAGAGCAATGCACGTTCGCTCGACGAAGAAATTTCCGACCTTCTGACAAAAGCCGTCAACAATGAGCGTCCGCAAGAGAGCTTTGCCGACATAGCGCGACAGATCGCTGCAATGACGCCGAAGAACGTAGTGCAAACAAGCAGCCTGGAGATGCTCAGAGAGGATCGCGATCGTTGATCTTCGTGGTTGATGCCTCCGTTGCCGTGATGTGGTTCATTGAGGAAATGGGGCACGACAAAGCTGTGGCGCTTGCCGAAAATGGGAACGTGCTGATTGCCCCGGACCTGATCTTTCCAGAGGTCGGCAACGTGTTGAGACGGAAAGTGCGACAGGGCCTGATATCGGAAACCCAGGCATCGATGGCGGTGCGTAGACTTCCGGAGGCTTTCAGGCGGATCGTGCCGTGTGCGGATTTGAACGAGATTGCCTTTGCCATGGCATCGAAGCTCGATCATTCGGTCTACGATGCGATTTACCTGGCATGTGCGATGACAGCGCCGGTTGGAAGGCTAGTCACGGTGGATGAAAAGTTCAGAGCCAAGGCCACCGCTGCCGGTTACGGCGATAAGATTTTGAATTTGGACGCAGCTTACGCGCTGGTCACGACGTCACAGGAAAACGATAATGGTTGAACTCGCTCTCCCCAAGAATTCGACGATGACCGAAGGCAAGGTCTGGCCGAAGCCGGCTGGTGCCACCAATACCCGCGAGCTGCGCATCTATCGCTGGAGCCCGGACGACGGCAAGAACCCATCGATCGACACGTTCTACATCGATGTCGACGATTGTGGCCCGATGGTTCTGGATGCGCTGCTCTACATCAAGAACAAGATCGACCCGACGCTGACGCTGCGCCGCTCCTGCCGCGAAGGCATCTGCGGTTCCTGCGCCATGAATATCGACGGCACCAATACGCTGGCCTGCACCAAGGGCATGGACGAGGTGAAGGGTACGGTGAAAGTCTACCCGCTGCCGCATATGCCCGTCGTCAAGGATCTGGTGCCGGACCTCACCAATTTCTACGCCCAGCACCGCTCGATCGAGCCCTGGCTGAAGACGGTTTCGCCGACGCCGGCCAAGGAATGGAAGCAGAGCCACGAGGACCGCCAGAAGCTCGACGGCCTCTACGAGTGCATCTTGTGCGCTTGCTGTTCCGCCTCGTGCCCCAGCTACTGGTGGAATGGCGACCGCTACCTCGGCCCGGCGGTTTTGCTGCAGGCCTATCGCTGGCTGATCGACAGCCGCGACGAAGCCAAGGGCGAACGCCTCGACAATCTCGAAGACCCCTTCCGCCTCTACCGCTGCCACACGATCATGAACTGCGCCCAGACCTGTCCGAAAGGTTTGAACCCGGCCAAGGCGATCGGCGAGATCAAGAAGATGATGGTGGAGCGCCGCGTCTAGTTTTGGTTGTTGCTTAACGCAGGCGATACGGGGCGGGGCCTCAACCCCCCTCTGTCACTGCGTGACATCTCCCCCTCAAGGGGGAGATCATTCTTTTCCGAGATTTTGCCCGGTGCTCGCAAATTCTTTTGTCAGGAGAGCACAACGTCTACGGTTGATCTCTCCCCCCCCCCCCACTTCTTAAGGGGGAAATGTCGGCGTCGCCGACAGAGGGGGCAAATGCCGCACGTGCTGAAAGTGCGCCAGACAGGTTTCAGGCATCCTCGCCATCCGGCAACCTCCCGGCGCATGCGGCCAGACCGTTTCAATCATGCCACAGGTCTTAAAGAATCGGCGCCATCTTGATTTTAAAGTTAGTTTTAAGCTAATTCCGCCTATATTCCCCTGGACAACGCGTTAGCAAAGATGATCGGGAGCTTAAACATGCGGACAATACATGCGGTGGCGGGACTGGCCGTGGTGCTGGCGCTGGCTGGATGTCAGAGGACGTCCATGACCGATTTCAGTGGCAACAGCACGTCGCCGTCTCCTGTGCAGGCGCAGCCTGTGCCGACCGTTTCGTCCGGCCAGCTGGCAGCTCCCGGTGATACTTCGCAGTTTCCGGCAGCTCCGGTCAGCGGCACGGCCGCAGTCGGCGGCGTGCAGACACCCGGCGGTACCGAGGTTGCGGCGGCGACCAATGCGCTTGATGTCACCAAGGAATCGATGGTCGGCAACTGGCGCGTCTCGAATGCCGGAGCCTCCTGCGACATGTTCCTGACGCTGACCAATCTCGGCAGCGGCTCGCGCGGCGGTACGCGCGGTTGCGCCGGAGAACTGACGGCGATGGGCTCCTGGGAAGTGGCCGGCAAGCAGGTCGTGCTCAAGGATCGCAACGGCAATCCGCTGGCGCGCCTGTTCAAGACGGCCGATGCCCGCTTTGACGGCTCGACCAACGGCGGCCAGTCGGTCAGCCTCAGCCGCTAATCATCAGCCCGGCATCAGCCGGGTTTTTTCTTGCCGTCGTTTCCGACATAAGACCGGTAAAGCGCGTGCCCAATCCGCAAGACAGTATTTCGCGAAAACTCGAAGCCATGATCGTGGCGGGAACGCTGACGCGTGACCCGGCGCAGCTCGTCATCGCCAAGCGCCTCGATCATCTGTCCTCGGAACTCGCCGCCAGCCGTGCCCAGCGCAAGTCGAATGCGCTCGGCTGGCTGTTTGCCTCGCGCAAGAACGAGCATCCGCCGCTGAAGGGACTTTATCTCTACGGCGGCGTCGGGCGTGGCAAGACCATGCTGATGGACCTGTTTTTCGAGACGGTGCCAATCCAGCGCAAGCGCCGCGCGCATTTCCATGAATTCATGGCCGACGTGCATGAGCGCATCTTCAAGCACCGGCAGAAGCTGAAGAACGGTGAGACGCGCCAGGCCGATCCGATGCCGCCGGTGGCGGCGGAGATTTTTGCCGAGGCCCGCCTGCTGTGCTTCGACGAGTTTTCCGTCACCGATATTGCTGATGCGATGATCCTGTCGCGGCTGTTTTCCGAGCTGTTTTCCAAGGGCTGCGTGCTGGTGGCGACGTCGAATGTCGAGCCGGGCAATCTCTATAGGGATGGTCTCAATCGCGGCCTGTTCCTGCCGTTCATCGACCTTTTGAAAGCGTATGCCGATATCGTGCCGCTGGATACGACGACGGATTACCGGCTGGCAAAGATCGAGGGCCTGCCGGTCTGGTCGTCGCCGCTCGGACCGGAAGCCGATGCCGAACTCGACAATGCCTGGAAACTGGCAACCGCAGGTTTGACGGTGACCTCCGCTGAGGTGGCCTTCAAGGGACGCAAGATCGTCGTGCCCAAGGCTGCCGGCGAGTGTGCGCGGTTTTCCTTTGCCGATCTCTGCGAAAAGCCGCTCGGGGCCGCCGATTATCTCGCCATCCTTTCGCATTACCGGACGATCTTCGTCGAGCAGATCCCGCATCTGGGGCCTGAGCGGCGCAACGAGACCAAGCGTTTCATCATGCTGATCGACACGATCTACGATCATGGCGCCCGGCTGTTTGCCTCGGCTGCATCTGCGCCGATCGATCTGCTGACGGCGAAAAAAGGCACGGAAGGGTTCGAGTTCGATCGCACCGTGTCGCGCCTGATCGAGTTGCAAAGCAAGGAATATGCCGCAAACCACCACGCAAATTCCACTATCTTATGACACATTGACGACGCATTATATTACGTTTACGTAAGAATTTTATGATCTAACCGATTGAAATTGCTCTGTTCAAAAGTATCGGTTGATATTTTAGTTTTTGAAGTTTAATTCGTTGCGCCGAAGGTTTGCCATAGCTCGCGCTCAAGGCGCCACGTCAGGCCTTGTCAGATTTGGATCGCAAAGGAAGCACTTTCATGGCGCGCAACAAGATCGCACTTATTGGTTCTGGAATGATTGGTGGCACGCTGGCGCATCTCGCCGGCCTGAAAGAACTGGGCGACATCGTCCTGTTCGACATTGCCGACGGCATTCCGCAGGGCAAGGGTCTCGATATCGCTCAGTCCTCTCCCGTCGAGGGCTTCAATGCCAACCTCACGGGTGCCAGCGACTATTCCGCAATCGAAGGCGCCGATGTCTGCATCGTCACCGCCGGTGTTGCCCGCAAGCCGGGCATGAGCCGCGACGATCTGCTCGGCATCAACCTCAAAGTCATGGAACAGGTCGGTGCCGGCATCAAGAAATATGCCCCGAACGCCTTCGTCATCTGCATCACCAACCCGCTTGACGCGATGGTCTGGGCGCTGCAGAAGTTCTCCGGCCTGCCGAAGAACATGGTCGTCGGCATGGCCGGCGTTCTCGACAGCTCGCGCTTCCGCCTGTTCCTTTCGCAGGAATTCAACGTTTCCGTCCAGGACGTCACTGCGTTTGTTCTCGGCGGACATGGCGATACGATGGTGCCGCTTGCCCGTTACTCGACCGTTGGCGGCATTCCGCTGACCGATCTGGTCAAGATGGGCTGGGTCACCAAGGAACGCCTCGAAGAAATCATTCAGCGCACCCGCGACGGCGGCGCCGAAATCGTTGGTCTGCTCAAGACCGGTTCGGCTTACTACGCTCCGGCTGCCTCGGCGATCGAAATGGCTGAATCCTTCCTCAAGGACAAGAAGCGGGTGCTGCCGGCCGCCGCCTATCTCAACGGCCAGTACGGCGTCAAGGACATGTATGTCGGCGTGCCCACGATCATCGGTGCCGGCGGCATCGAGCGCATCATCGAAGTCGAATTCAACAAGGCCGAGCAGGAAGCCTTCGAAAAGTCCGTCGCGTCGGTGGCGAGCCTTTGCGAAGCCTGCATCGCCATCGCGCCGAGCCTCAAGTAATTGCCGTTCGGCTTAAACAGGAAGTTTCCCCATGAACATTCATGAATATCAGGCCAAGGCTCTGTTGAAGACCTTTGGCGCTCCGGTCGCGGAAGGTGTCGCCATCTTCTCGGCGGAAGAAGCCGAAGCGGCTGCAAAGTCGCTTCCAGGCCCGCTCTATGTCGTCAAGAGCCAGATCCACGCCGGCGGCCGCGGCAAAGGCAAGTTCAAGGAACTCGGCCCGGATGCCAAGGGTGGCGTTCGCCTGGCGTTCTCCATCGACGAAGCCAAGGCGCATGCCAAGGAAATGATGGGCAACACGCTGGTGACAGCGCAGACCGGCGAAGCCGGCAAGCAGGTCAACCGCCTCTACATCGAAGACGGTGCCGACATCGCCCGCGAGCTTTACCTCTCGCTGCTCGTCGACCGTTCGGTCGGCCGCGTAGCCTTCGTGGTCTCCACCGAAGGCGGCATGGACATCGAGGCTGTCGCCCACGACACGCCTGAAAAGATCCACACCATCGCCATCGATCCGGAAACGGGCGTGACGGATGCGGATGTGGCCGCGATCTCCAAGGCTCTTGAGCTTTCGGGCGCTGCTGCCGAAGACGCCAAGTCGCTCTTCCCGCTCCTCTACAAAGCCTTCAACGAAAAGGATATGGCGCTGCTGGAGGTCAACCCGCTGATCGTCATGAAGAACGATCATCTGCGCGTTCTCGACGCCAAGATGTCGTTCGACGGCAACGCGATCTTCCGTCACGACGACGTCAAGGCGCTGCGCGACGAGACCGAGGAAGATGCCAAGGAAATCGAAGCCTCCAAGTGGGACCTCGCCTACGTGGCGCTCGACGGCAATATCGGCTGCATGGTCAATGGTGCTGGTCTTGCCATGGCGACGATGGACATCATCAAGCTCTACGGCAAGGAGCCGGCAAACTTCTGCGACGTCGGCGGCGGCGCCGGAAAGGAAAAAGTTGCGGCGGCCTTCAAGATCATCACGGCCGACCCGAAGGTCGAAGGCATCCTCGTCAACATCTTCGGCGGCATCATGAAGTGCGACGTCATCGCTGAAGGTGTCGTCGCTGCCGTGCAGGAAGTCGGCCTCAAGGTTCCGCTCGTCGTGCGCCTCGAAGGCACCAATGTCGAGCTCGGCAAGAAGATTCTGAACGAGTCGGGTCTCGCGATCACGGCGGCAGACGACTTGGACGATGCGGCCAAGAAGATCGTCGCGGCGATCAAAGCCTAATTTGAAGGACCCGAACTTATGTCTATTCTCGTCAACAAGAATACAAAGGTCCTGGTTCAGGGCCTGACCGGCAAGACCGGCACTTTCCACACCGAACAGGCGCTCGCCTACTACGGCACGCAGATGGTTGGCGGTATCCACCCGAAGAAGGGTGGCGAAACCTGGACCGGTTCGAAGGGCGAAAGCCTGCCGATCTTTGCGACGGTCGCTGAAGCCAAGGAACGCACCGGCGCTGATGCATCGGTGATCTACGTTCCGCCGGCAGGTGCCGCCGACGCGATCATCGAGGCGATCGAAGCCGAGATCCCGTTCATCACCTGCATCACCGAAGGCATTCCGGTCATGGACATGGTGCGCGTCAAGGCTCGCCTCGACCGCTCCAAGTCGCGACTGCTTGGGCCCAACTGCCCGGGCATCCTGACCCCGGAAGAATGCAAGATCGGCATCATGCCGGGCTCGATCTTCCGCAAGGGTTCGGTCGGCATCGTTTCGCGCTCCGGCACGCTGACCTATGAAGCCGTGTTCCAGACGTCGAACGAAGGTCTCGGCCAAACGACCGCTGTCGGCATCGGCGGCGACCCGGTGAAGGGCACCGAATTCATCGACGTGCTCGAAATGTTCCTCGCCGACGAAGCCACGACCTCGATCATCATGATCGGCGAAATCGGCGGCTCGGCTGAAGAAGACGCGGCACAGTTCCTGATCGACGAAGCCAAGAAGGGTCGCAAGAAGCCGATGGCAGGCTTCATCGCCGGCCGGACGGCTCCGAAGGGCCGCACCATGGGGCACGCCGGCGCTGTCGTTTCCGGCGGCAAGGGCGATGCGGAATCGAAGATTTCGGCCATGGAAGCGGCCGGCATCAAGGTATCGCCTTCCCCGGCGCGCCTGGGCAAGACGCTGGTCGAAGTCCTCAAGGGCTGAGACGGTCCATATTGATAACGTGACCGGGCTTCCCATTGCGGATGGCCCGGGCTGCCCCATTTGAAGACGTGACGGCGCATTCGGCGCTTTCGACAATGCGGTTTACCGGGTGCCCACACCCGGCAGAATTAACAAGTCAGGAGGCGGACGGACAGGTCCGCAGAGCACCATGGCACGGCAAGAAGCCAACGAGCAATTTCAGCTGACTTCATTCCTCGACGGAGCGAATGCCGGCTATATCGATCAGCTCTATGCGCGCTACGAAAACGATCCGTCGTCGGTCTCCGGCGAGTGGCAGTCGTTCTTCAAGGCGCTGCAGGAGCAGCCCGAAGACGTCATCAAGGCCGCCAAGGGCGCTTCCTGGAAGAAGCCGCACTGGCCGATCCCGGCGAGCGGCGATCTGGTCTCGGCGCTGGACGGCGACTGGGGCACGGTCGAAAAGGTCATCGAAAAGAAGGTGCAGGCGAAGGCCGAGGCAAAGGCCGTCGAAACCGGCGTTGCCGCAGCGCCCGCCGACGTTCACCAGTCGACCCGCGACAGCGTCCGCGCGATCATGCTGATCCGCGCCTACCGCATGCGCGGCCACCTTCATGCCAAGCTCGATCCGCTGGCGATTGCCGCGCCGGTCGACGACTATCATGAACTGTCGCCGTCGAACTACGGTTTCGGCCCGGAAGACATGGACCGCCCGATCTTCATCGACAACGTGCTGGGCCTCGAATACGCCACCCTGCGCGAGATCGTCGATATCCTCGAGCGTACCTATTGCTCGACACTTGGTGTCGAGTTCATGCACATCTCCGATCCGGAAATCAAAGGCTGGATCCAGGAACGCATCGAGGGTGTCGACAAGGGCGTCGATTTTACGCCGGAAGGCAAGAAGGCGATCCTGCAGAAGCTGATCGAGGCCGAAGGTTTCGAGCAGTTCATCGACGTCAAGTACAAGGGCACCAAGCGTTTCGGTCTCGACGGCGGTGAATCGCTGATCCCGGCGCTCGAACAGATCATCAAGCGCGGTGGCCAGGAAGGCCTGAAGGAAATCATCCTCGGCATGGCCCATCGCGGCCGTTTGAACGTCTTGACCAACGTCATGGGTAAGCCGCACCGCGCGGTGTTCCATGAGTTCAAGGGCGGCTCTGCCGCTCCGGACGATGTCGAGGGCTCGGGCGACGTGAAGTACCATCTGGGTGCCTCCTCGGACCGCGAGTTCGACGGCAACAAGGTGCATCTGTCGCTGACGGCCAACCCGTCGCATCTGGAAATCGTCAATCCTGTCGTCATGGGCAAGGCCCGCGCCAAGCAGGACCAGATGGCAAAGATCTTCGAAGGCGACGTCATTCCGCTGTCCGAGCGGGCGCAGGTCATGCCGCTGCTGCTGCATGGCGATGCCGCCTTTGCCGGCCAGGGCGTCACGGCCGAAATCCTCGGATTGTCGGGCCTGCGCGGTCACCGCGTTGCCGGCACCGTGCATTTCATCATCAACAACCAGATCGGCTTCACCACCAATCCGGCTTTCTCGCGCTCGTCGCCCTATCCGTCCGACGTTGCCAAGATGATCGAAGCGCCGATCTTCCACGTCAATGGCGACGATCCCGAAGCGGTTGTCTACGCTGCCAAGATCGCCACCGAATATCGGATGAAGTACCACAAGCCTGTCGTCGTCGACATGTTCTGCTACCGCCGCTTCGGCCATAACGAAGGCGATGAGCCGTCGTTCACGCAGCCGAAGATGTACAAGGTTATCCGTGCCCACAAGACGGTCGTGCAGATCTATGGCGAACGCCTGATCGCCGAAGGCCTGATCTCCGAAGGCGAACTCGAAATGATGCGGGCCGACTGGCGCGCGCGTCTGGAGCAGGAATTCGAGGCCGGGCAGTCCTACAAACCGAACAAGGCCGACTGGCTGGACGGCGTCTGGTCGGGGCTTCGTGCTGCCGACAATCAGGATGAGCAGCGCCGCGGCAAGACCTCGGTGCCGATGAAGGTGCTGAAGGACGTCGGCCGCAAGCTGTCGGAAGTTCCGGCAGGCTTCCACGCCCACAAGACCATCCAGCGCTTCATGGACGGCCGGGCCAACATGGTCCAGACCGGTGAAGGCATCGACTGGGCGATGGCGGAAGCGCTCGCATTCGGTACGCTCTGCGTCGAGGGCACCAAGATCCGCCTGTCCGGCCAGGATTGCGAACGCGGCACGTTCTCGCAGCGCCATTCGGTTCTCTACGATCAGGAGACCGAAGACCGCTACATCCCACTTGCCAACCTGGCGCCGACCCAGGCCCGTTACGAAGTCATCAACTCGATGCTGTCGGAAGAAGCCGTACTGGGTTTCGAATACGGCTATTCACTGGCCCGTCCGAACGCGCTGACCCTCTGGGAAGCCCAGTTCGGCGACTTCGCCAACGGTGCACAGGTCATCTTCGACCAGTTCATCTCGTCGGGCGAACGCAAGTGGCTGCGCATGTCCGGTCTCGTCTGCCTGCTGCCGCATGGCTATGAAGGCCAGGGTCCGGAACATTCCTCGGCCCGCCTCGAGCGCTGGCTGCAGATGTGCGCCGAAGACAACATGCAGGTCGCCAACGTCACGACACCGGCGAACTATTTCCACATCCTGCGCCGGCAGACGAAGCGCGACTTCCGCAAGCCGCTGATCATGATGACGCCGAAGTCGCTGCTGCGCCACAAGCGCGCCGTCTCTTCGCTGTCGGAAATGGCGGGCGAGACCTCGTTCCACCGTCTGCTCTGGGACGATGCCGAGGTCATCAAGGACGGTCCGATCAAGCTGCAGAAGGACGCCAAGATCCGCCGCGTCGTGCTCTGCACCGGCAAGGTCTATTACGATCTGCTCGAGGAACGCGAAAAGCGTGGCATCGACGATGTCTATCTGCTGCGCGTCGAACAGCTCTATCCGTTCCCGGCCAAGGCGCTGATCAACGAACTCTCGCGCTTCCGCCACGCCGAAATGGTCTGGTGCCAGGAAGAGCCGAAGAACATGGGTGCCTGGTCGTTCATCGACCCGTATCTGGAATGGGTGCTTGCCCATATCGATGCGAAGTACCAGCGCGTGCGTTACACCGGCCGTCCGGCTGCCGCCTCTCCGGCGACGGGCCTGATGTCCAAGCATCTCGCCCAGCTTGCCGCATTCCTCGAAGACGCCCTCGGGGGCTGAAAAACGGGAGGCTGAAAGGCCTCCCTCTTTTTGCCTCACAGAAACAGACACCCGATCAACGGACGACAAAATATCATGGCCACAGAAATCCGCGTTCCCACTCTGGGCGAATCCGTCAGCGAAGCTACCATCGGTACCTGGTTCAAGAAGGTCGGCGATACCGTCAAGGCCGACGAGCCCCTGCTTGAGCTCGAAACCGACAAGGTGACGATCGAAGTGCCTTCACCCGCCGCCGGCGTCCTGTCGGAGATCGTCGCTGCTGCCGGCGAAACCGTCGGCCTCGGCGCGCTGCTCGGCAACATCGCCGCTGGTGCTGCTGCACCAGTTGCTGCTGAAAAGAAGGTTGCCGAACCGGCTGCTGCAGCGCCTGCGGCCGCTGCTGCTGCACCGGCCGCAACGCCGGTTGCCTCCTCGATGCCGGCAGCCCCTGCTGCTGCAAAGATGCTGGCCGAAAACAACCTCTCGGCCGAACAGGTCGACGGCTCCGGCAAACGCGGCCAGGTTCTGAAGGGCGATGTCATCGCCGCCGTTGCCAAGGGCATTTCGGCGCCAGCCGCATCCGAGCCGGTGAAAGTCGTGTCGCGCGGCCCTTCGGCTGCCGAGGATGCGCCACGCGAAGAGCGCGTCAAGATGACCCGTCTGCGCCAGACGATCGCCAGGCGCCTCAAGGATGCGCAGAACACTGCTGCCATGCTCACCACCTACAACGAGGTGGACATGTCGGCGGTGATGGCGCTACGCACCAAGTACAAGGACATCTTTGAGAAGAAGCACGGCGTCAAGCTCGGCTTCATGGGCTTCTTCACCAAGGCGGTAACGCATGCCCTGAAGGAAATTCCCTCGGTCAACGCCGAGATCGACGGCACCGACATCATCTACAAGAACTTCTGCCATATCGGCATGGCCGTCGGTACCGACAAGGGTCTTGTCGTTCCGGTGATCCGCGACGCCGACGAGATGTCGATCGCCGAAGTCGAGAAGGATCTCGGCCGTCTCGCCAAGCTTGCCCGCGATGGAGCCCTCTCCATGGCTGACATGCAGGGTGGTACGTTCACGATCACCAATGGCGGCGTCTACGGTTCGCTGATGTCCTCGCCGATCCTGAATGCACCGCAGTCGGGCATTCTCGGCATGCACAAAATCCAGGACCGCCCGGTCGTCGTCGGCGGCCAGATCGTCATCCGTCCGATGATGTACCTGGCGCTTTCCTACGATCACCGCATCGTCGATGGCAAGGAAGCGGTTACCTTCCTCGTGCGCGTCAAGGAAAGCCTGGAAGATCCGGAACGTCTCGTTCTCGATCTGTAAGGAACAGTAAGCATGGACACGGCAGCACTGGCGGTATCGCCCTTCGTTACGCTCCTCGCATGGAGCGTGGTGCTGCTCGTGTTCCACGTCGGGCTGCAGGGTTTTTCCGCGACACTCGAACTTGGATCGGCATGGAATGCCGGTCCGCGCGACGAGGAAAAGAAACCCTCCGGCACGCTGGCCGGACGGGCGGCACGGGCATCGGCCAATTTCCGCGAGACCTATCCGGCCTTCGTCGGGTTGACGCTGGCATTAGCGATCACCGGTGACCTCACCGGCTGGGGCCTGGTCGGCGCGTGGACTTGGCTTGTCTGCCGGATCATCTATATTCCGCTGTATCTGGCGGGTATTCCCTATGTCCGCTCGCTCGTCTGGCTCGGTTCGCTTGCCGGGCTCCTCATCATGGTTGCGACGCTGGTTTTCTGACGTCCACAGCGATAAACGGAGAGTGCCGTGCATCCCTATCTGTTCGAACTCGCCTCGCTGATGGCTATTTTTTCCTTTGCCATCGTTTCGCCCGGCGCCGATCTTGCAATGGTCATGCGCCAGTCGATCGTCAACGGACGCCGCTCCGCCGTCATCACGTCGTTTGGCGTCGGTACCTCGCTGATGTTCCATGTGACCTACACGATCCTCGGGCTTGGCCTGTTGATCTCGCAGTCGATCACCCTGTTCAACATCGTCAAATGGTGCGGTGTCGCTTACCTTCTCTATATCGGCATCAAGTCGCTGCGTGCCGGCAAGACCGACATGACGGCGCAGGCCGAAGGCGTGCAGACCGGCGAAAAGCGTCAGTCAGGGCTGAAGGCGTTCGGTCTCGGCTTTGCCGCCAATGCCTTGAACCCGAAGCCGGTGTTCTTTTTCCTGTCGATCTTCTCGACGGTGGTCAGCGCCCATACGCCGACCATGGTCAAGTTCGGCTATGGGCTGGTGATGGCCAGCTGCCTGATCCTCTGGTTCGTCGGTGTCAGCCTGTTCATGACGACGCCGAAGATGCGCGCCGCCTTCTCGCGCGCCAGCCAGTGGATCGACCGCGCCAGTGGTCTGGTCTTCATCGCGCTCGGCCTGAAGCTTGCCACCGAAAAGGCGGCCTGAGCATGCGTCTTGCCGCTTTCGCATCGACTTTGAGCGCATTGCTGGCGGTTTCGCCGGCGGTTGCTGCCGGTTGCCTGCAGGAACAGGCAATCTATGGCGATGCCGATAATGCCTACGAACTGCGGTTCGAGCCGGTCGGTTCGGCCAGCGCCGCCACCAGCAATCATTTCAAGGTCAAGGTCGCCAAGACCGATCTGGTGCTTGACGGTATCGTCATGCAATCGGATGAACCGGCGCGCGCCAACGGCATGATCATGAACAATTGCCCGGAAGGCGACGTCACCGGCGACGATATCGCCGCCTGCACCGTCTGGCAGGGCGTGATCTATTCCGTCAGTTCCGACGGCAAGGTGGCTTCGCTGCCGGGAGAGGGCCTGGAGGCTGCCTCGCAGGTCCTGCTGCCCGATTTGGGCCCGGCGATCCGCAATTCTTCGATCTGGGGCAAGGCGACTGTCGTTCCTTGGGACGCTCTGACCTTCAAGGGATGCAGCCAATGACGCGCAATGACAGGCCCGTTCTGCTGGTGACCGGCGGCAGCCGCGGCATCGGCGCGGCCATCTGCCGGTCGGCTGCCGCGCAGGGCTGGGCGGTGGCCGTCAACTATGCCTCCAACCGGCCTGCCGCCGACGCGGTTGTGGCTGCGATTGAGGCAGAGGGCGGTACGGCCATTGCGGTGGAAGGTGACGTCGGCAGTGAAGCCGGGATCACTGCCATTTTTGCGGCGATCGACAAGAGGTTCGGCCGTCTCGACGGGCTGGTCAACAATGCCGGTATCGTCGGCGTTCCGGCGCGGATCGAGGAGATCACCTCGGACCGGCTGGAACGCATGTTGCGGGTCAACGTGTCCGGCTCGATCCTTTGTGCGGCGGCGGCCGTCCGGCGCATGTCGGTGCGGCACGGCGGCAAGGGTGGGGTCATCGTCAATATTTCCTCGATGGCCGCCGTGCTCGGCTCGGCCGGGCAATATGTCGATTATGCCGCCTCCAAGGGGGCGATCGATACGTTTACAGTCGGCCTAGCACGCGAGGTGGTTTCGGATGGCATTCGCGTCAATGCGGTGCGCCCCGGTGTCATCGATACGGATATCCACGCGTCCGGCGGTCTTCCCGATCGCGCCCGCGAACTCGGACCGACCATTCCCATGAAACGGCCGGGCACCGCGCAAGAGGTTGCGGATGCCGTTCTCTACCTGCTTTCCCCTTCGTCGTCCTATGTTACGGGCGCCATTCTCAACGTCAGCGGCGGACGCTAGCCGCTCTCAGGAAGGACTTTTCCATGGCTTATGATCTCATCGTTATCGGTACCGGCCCCGGCGGCTATGTCTGCGCCATCAAGGCGGCCCAGCTCGGCCTCAAGGTCGGCGTCATCGAGAAGCGCGCCACCTATGGCGGCACCTGCCTCAACATCGGCTGCATCCCTTCGAAGGCTCTGCTGCATGCGTCGGAAGTGTTCCACCAGGTCGGCCACGGCATCGATGCGCTCGGCGTCGAAGTCGCAGCCCCCAAGCTGAACCTGCCCAAAATGCTGGCCCACAAGGACGCGACCGTCAAATCAAACGTCGATGGCGTCGCCTTCCTGTTCAAGAAGAACAAGATCGATGCCTTCCAGGGCACCGGCAAGGTGCTCGGCGAAGGCAAGGTCTCCGTTACCAACGACAAGGGTGAAGAGCAGATCATCGAGACCAAGAACGTGGTCATCGCCACCGGTTCCGATGTCGCCGGCATTCCTGGCGTCGAGGTCGCGATCGACGAAAAGATCATCATCTCGTCGACCGGCGGCCTGGCGCTGGAAAATGTTCCTGCCACCATGGTCGTGGTCGGCGGCGGCGTCATCGGTCTGGAGCTCGGCTCGGTCTGGTCGCGTCTCGGTGCCAAGGTCACCGTCGTCGAATATCTCGACACCATCCTCGGCGGCATGGACGGCGAAGTCTCCAAGCAGTTCCAGCGCATGCTCGCCAAGCAGGGCATCGATTTCAAGCTCGGCGCCAAGGTGACCGGTGTTGAAAAGTCCGGCACGGGTGCCAAGGTGACGTACGAGCCTGTCAAGGGCGGCGACGCTGCGACCATCGACGCCGATGTCGTCCTGATCGCCACCGGCCGCAAGCCGTTCACCGATGGCCTTGGCCTCGACAAGGCCGGCGTCGTCATGGACAAGCGTGGCCGTGTCGAGATCGACCATCATTTCCTCACCAGCGTTCCCGGCATCTATGCGCTGGGCGACGTCGTGCGCGGCCCGATGCTGGCCCACAAGGCGGAAGACGAAGGTGTTGCGGTTGCCGAGATCATCGCCGGCCAAGCCGGTCACGTGAACTATGACGTCATCCCGAGCGTCGTCTACACCCAGCCGGAAGTCGCGTCCGTCGGCAAGACCGAGGAAGAGCTGAAGGCTGCAGGCATCGCCTACAAGGTCGGCAAGTTCCCGTTCACCGCAAACGGCCGCGCCCGCGCCATGCTGGAGACCGACGGGTTCGTGAAAATCCTTGCCGACAAGGACACCGACCGGGTGCTCGGCGGTCATATCGTCGGTTTCGGCGCCGGCGAGATGATCCACGAAATCACCGTGCTGATGGAATTCGGCGGTTCGTCGGAAGATCTCGGCCGTACCTGCCATGCGCACCCGACCATGTCGGAAGCGGTAAAGGAAGCGGCTCTCGCCACCTTCTTCAAGCCGATCCATCTGTAAGAAAATTTGCACCGGAAAAACTGGGAGGGGCCGTGACAATCGGCCCCTTTGCGGCTCCTGAATGTGCGGTCTAGGATCGGTGCATTCAAGGAGTGCCGCCTATGCCCCAACGCCCCCACACAGTTCCGGTCACCCTGCCGCAGCCGGCATTGCCTCTGGCCGATTGGGCGGATTGTTACGAACTTCTGGTGCCCGGCCAGGCGACCACCGCCATCTCTGCGGCCAAGCGGGCATTGGGTGATTTTCCGGCCTGGGTGCGCGCGCTGATGTGGTTGCGAAACGCCGTTGTCAGCCCCTTCGGCTTGAAGGGATCAGGTGCCAGTCCGGGCGGTAAGGCGGAGATGATCGGCTCCTTTCCCGTCATTTCGCGTTCGAACGAACAGGCCGTGCTGGGGTTCGACGATACCCATCTGGATTTCCGCATTGTTATCGATGTTCGCCAGGCAGGCGAGCTAGCCCAAAGGGTCAGCGTGACGACGCTGGTGCACCGCAAGATCCTGCTCGGCAAGATCTACATCGCCGTCATCACGCCGTTTCACCGGCTGATCGTCAGGACGATGCTGGCCCGGCTCTCCCGTCCCGTCATGGCCATGCGCTGACACTACTGGCCGCAAGGACCGTCTAATATTGCCTGTCGGCAAGCCCTTGTAAAACTGCGGTCACGCGCCATTTTCCCTTGGCGGCGCAATCGGTGCCGGTGGCCCAAGGCAGGTATTCGTGGCATCCGATTTCAGTGCGCCCAAACTCTCCGGCCCGAAAACCTCGACGGTCATCCGGCGTATCGGCTACGAGGCAGGACAGAACCTGCGGCTGATCACAGCCGGCGTCGCGGTGTTCATCATCCTGCTCCTGGGCGCGTCTTTCTGGGTGTCCAAAAAGGGGCAGGAGGCAGATGAGGCCGTCGCGCACACGGTGCACAATGGGCGCCTGATCTCCGTCGTGCAATCTCAGCTTCAAGATGCGGAAATCGGCCAGCGCGGCTATCTTCTGACCGGTGATCCCTTCTATCTCGAACCCTATGACAAGGCCGTCGGCGCGATCAGCGCCAGCATCGAGAGCCTTGCAAGCGGCGTTTCCGACAATCGCCGCCAGGATGGCAATATCGCAGTGCTGCGATCGCTGACCACGCAAAAGCTGTCGGAGCTGCGCCAGACCGTCGAGCGGCGCCGGGCCGGCGATGAGGCGGCGGCTGTTTCCGTTCTGCGCAACGGCCAGGGCAAGGTGCTGATGGACGGCGTGCGCGACGTTCTGGAGCGCATGCGCACCGAGGAGGAAAGCCTGATGACCGTCCGCGCCAACCAGGCGCGGCGCGCGGGGTTTGTGCTGGAGATGATGGTGATCGGGCTGGCGCTGTTGACCGCCCTCATGGGCGTGATCGCCGTGCGGGCCACGCTGCGGCGGGCACGATCGGCGGAGGCGTCGCGCGATGAGTTGTTGCAGCAGCTCGATCGCAAGCTGCTCGCCATCATGGCGGCCGATATCGTCGGCTATAGCCGGATGATGGAGAGCGATGAAGCCCAGACCCTGACGCGGCTGAAAGAGATGCGCGATCGCATCGATCCGATCATTGCCAGCCACAGCGGCAGCATCGTCACCACCGCGGGCGATAGCGTGCTGGTTGCCTTTGCCAGCGCCCTGTCGGCGATCGATTGCGCGGTGGAGATCCAAGGGGCGATGGCGGCCGACAATGATGAACTGCCGGAGGAACAACATCTGATGTTCCGCATCGGCATCAATGTTGGTGACGTCATCGTGCAGGACGGGGATGTCTTCGGCGATACGGTCAATGTGGCGGCCCGGCTGGAGCCGATGGCGGATCCCGGCGGCATCTGCATCTCACGCGCGGTGCGCGATCATATTCGCAAGCAGAGGCACCTGAGTTTCGACGACTTGGGCTTCCTCAAGGTCAAGAACATCGCCCATCCGGTCAGCGCCTTCAGGGTGCGGTTTGATCCGAAGGTGCAGGTGGTGGAAGCATTGAGCTGACACTCAAGATTTTTCCGGCAGTGTCTTGTACGGCTTCCGGCCGCTTGCTCAGAGACTGTGGAGACCCCCCCTCTGTCACTTCGTGACATCTCCCCCTCAAGGAGGGAGATTATTCATTTCCTCTGTTGGCCCCTCAGTAAGGCGGGCACAAAGCAAACGGCCGGTTTCCCCCCTTGAGGGGGAGATGCCGGCGTCGCGGACAGAGGGCGTGAAGCTGTCCCGGGTTCGAACTGATCCGGCGGCCAGCCCTCTTACTGCAGTGTGCGCATCTGTGCCAGTTGAGCGGCGATAGCGCCGGTATCGGCGCCCGCAGCCTGGCCGTCGAGGCCTGTGGCAACGACGGAGACGCGGAAGACGCCGTCGAGGCTCTTGTCGAAGATCGCGCCGACGACGATGTCGGCATCCTCATAGACTTCCTCGCGGATACGGGTGGCTGCCTCATCGACTTCGAACAGCGTCATGTCGGAGCCGCCGGAGATCGAGATCAGCACGCCCTTGGCGCCCTTCATCGACACCTCGCTGAGCAGCGGATTGGCGATCGCCGCTTCGGCAGCCTTGGAGGCGCGGCTGTCGCCGCTGGCTTCGCCGGTGCCCATCATGGCGCGGCCCATGCCCTTCATCACCGACTTGACGTCGGCGAAGTCGAGGTTGATCAGGCCTTCCTTGACGATCAGGTCGGTGATGCAACCGACGCCGGAATAGAGAACCCGGTCGGCAATGACGAAGGCATCGGCAAAGGTGGTCTTGGCGTCGGCGATGCGGAAGAGGTTCTGGTTGGGAATGACGATGACGGTATCGGCGGCTTCACGCAGCCGCTCGATGCCTTCCTCGGCCGACTGCATGCGGCGCTTGCCCTCGAAGCTGAACGGCTTGGTGACGACGGCCACCGTCAGGATGCCGGCATTGCGCGCGGCCTGCGCGATCACCGGGGCTGCACCGGTGCCGGTACCGCCGCCCATGCCGGCCGTGACGAAACACATATGGGTACCGCCGAGATGATCCATGATCTCGTCGATCGATTCTTCTGCCGCCGCACGGCCCACTTCGGGAAGCGATCCGGCGCCGAGACCTTCGGTCACCTGCGCGCCGAGCTGGATCAGCCGCGTCGCCTTCGACATGGTCAGCGCCTGCGCATCGGTGTTCGCAGCGACGAATTCGGCGCCCTGCAGGCCCTCGGTGATCATGTTGTTGATGGCATTGCCGCCGCCGCCGCCGACGCCGATGACCGTGATCTTCGGTCTCATTTCCGAAATCACGGGTTTTTTGATCTCTGTCATCTCGTCGTCTCCTTGGACGTGCTTGCGGCCCCGGCATGTGGAAGCGCGTTCCGGGAGCTGCATCGAATGCGAAGCGGAGCGGGCGCGAATCAGGCTGCCGCAGGTTATTCTGGCAAAAAGGCAGAGAGACGGCACGGGTGCAAGAGTCACAGCTAAAATTGCTGTGCCGACGAACGTTCTGGAGCGGGTAAAGGGGGCTTCGAGCATGCCTCTTCTCCCCAGCGGCGAGAAGGTGGCCTGAAAGGCCGGATGAGAGGGAGCCGCAGGTGCGGAATATCCCGAACCACCTTCTCATCGCCTCACTTCGTTCGGCACTTCTCCCCGCGGTGGAGAAGAGTCAAGACGCTGCTCAGTTGGCGGCTGACATGCTGGTGACGGTAAAGCCGTCCTTGCGCAGAAGTTCGATCACGCCTTCGTCTCCGGGCAGGTGCAGGGCGCCGACGGCCATGAAGGCGGCGCCGTCGTCGAGAATCGGCTTGGCTCTCGTCGCCATGGTCTTGTTGCGGTCGGTGATGATGCGTTGCTCGAAATCGGCATAGCCTGCGTCGTCCGCGGCGGATTTTTCTTCCGAAACGGATTTCATCATCGGCATGATCAGGCCTGTATCGCCGGAAAGATAGAGTTCGGTGGTCGTCTCCATCACATCGGTGATGGTATCGCCGAGCGCCAGCGTCTCGATCAGCGCTTCCAGATGAAACTGCACCGGCAGCGCATCCATCGCCTGCAATTGTTCGATCAGAGTTTCCAGCCCCTTCAGGCTCTTGCCCTGTTTCAGGGCGTCTTCGGCGAGCTTCTTGTCGAGAAAGGCGGCACCGGCGGCCTTGCGGCTCATTTCGCAGGCTGGCAGGGCGACGAAGCTGGCGATCATCCATGGTTTCATCTTGGCCACCAGCGTCAGCGGGATACCGCGCGCCTTTAGCCCGGCCGACAGCTTTTCGATCTCTTGGGGTTTCAGGAAATCGTTGATCGTCTTGCCGTCGGCAAACATCGTCAAACCCGGCTGCATCATGATCGCGGCCGCTGCCTTGCGATCATCGACGATCTCGTCGGATTCGACGATGACGGTCTTGGCGGCGTCATAGGCCTGGCTGGCGCCGGCCGGCATCGCAAGCACGCGCGGATCGGTCACGTGCATGGTGCCGAGCAGGTAGGATGGCGCGATGCCCGCCTTCTCGATCTTCCAGAATGTGCCCTTGCCGTTCGGAATGGCCGCCGCTTCCTTTTCCAGCGCCGCGAACTTGGCCGGATTGGAGGTTTGCATCTCGGCAATCAGGTTTTTGCCGCCACAGGACGCGTCTTCTGCACGGGCAGGCGAGATCGACATCAGGGTGACGATCAGGCTCAGCGCAAACAGAACGTGCAGCGTGGCGATCAACGCAAGCACGTTGTCGCTCAACCTGCCGGCCAATGTTCTGGCCAGGCTGCGTGCCGGTTTTGCCCAGTGCTGAAACATAGTCGATCCTGTCTGCGAAAACTCTATCGGGCGATTCTAGGCGCCCAGGCCTCACAGGCCGTTTAACAAATCTGGTTAACGCGCCTTAACCGGCAAAATTCAGGCGCGTGGATGGGCGCGGTCGTAGATTTCCAGGAGTCGTGCCGAATCGACGCCGGTATAGACCTGCGTCGTCGACAGGCTGGCATGACCAAGCAGTTCCTGGATGGTTCTGAGGTCGCCGCCGCCGGCCAGAAGATGGGTGGCGAAGGAATGGCGCAGGGCATGCGGCGTTGCCGTATCCGGCAGGCCGAGGGCGCCGCGCAGCTTCTGCATCTCGCGCTGGATGATCCCCGCCTGCAGCTTGCCGCCCTTGGCGCCGCGAAACAGCGGGCCGTCCGTCGCCAGATGATAGGGGCAGAGTTTTTCGTAGGCGTGCACGGCATCGATCGCGGCCGATATCAGCGGCACGATGCGGGTCTTGCCGCCCTTGCCATGAATGCGAAGTGCTGTCGGCGCTCCGGCAAAATCGGCTGGCGTCAGGTCCAGCGCTTCGGAGATGCGCAGGCCGCAGCCATAAAGCAGCGTCAGCACGGCCGCGTTGCGGGTGGCGATCCACGGTTCGTCGGCGAGCTGCGCGTCGCTGGTGACGACCATCAGGGCATCCACCGCCGTCAGCGGCTTCGGCAGCGATTTCGGCTGTTTTGGCGAGCGCACGGCGGAGGCCCCGGCGGCATTGCCAAGGCCCTTCTTTTCCAGATAGCGCAGAAAGGAACGCAAACCCGCAAGCCCACGGCCAAGGGTTCTCGCGCCCGCACCATCCCGTCTGCGGGAGGCAAGAAAGCCGCGCAAGTCGCCGGGGCGAAGCGCGCTGATATCGTTGAGCCGAGCCGGGCCGCTCAGGTGACCGGTGAGGAAATGCAGGAATTGCCGCGTATCGCGCTCATAGGCCTCCACAGTCTTGTCGGACAGGCGCCGCTCCTCGCCAAGGCCGGAAAGCCAGCGCTGGCGCTCGGCCATCAGTTCGGGATGACCTATGATCAGCAGTTCGTTCACAGCCATGCTCCGCGTTCGTAATGAGCGCGACTCTGCGCGCAAGCCGGTTATGTTTTTCCTAACGGCCGCAGGAATTTGTCATGCCCGGATCATATTCAACTGCGATAGCTCAAGCACAGGCAAGGCGGAAAAAGCGATGGCGCGACGGGATTCGGCAAGCGGTTTCACCTATTTCGCGGAGACGGTCGCGCTGGTGTCGCACGGCCAGCCCGGCCATATCGTCGATATGCTGATTGCCGAGCGTGGCCAGCGCATCGTCAAGCATCCGCTCTGGCCGGTGATGCGGCCGTTTCTCTATACGGTGCTGAATTACCGCAAGGCGATCGAGTTTGCCGAAGCCGTGGCCAACGTGCCGGGCTTCCAGGCGTTTGAGCATCTGAGCCGGACGCTGTCGCTCGATATCCGCGTGCACAACGAAGAGCGTATTCCCGAAAAGGGCGGTTTCCTGTTGGTCAGCAACCACCCGACCGGCATCGCCGATGGCATTGCCGTGTTCGATTTGTTGAAGAAACGTCGCCCGGACATGATGTTCTTTGCCAATCGCGATGCCATCCGGGTCAATCCGCGCTTCGCCGAGATGGTCATCCCCGTCGAGTGGCGCGAGGATTACAAGAGCAAGCTGAAGGCGCGCGAAACGCTTGAGATCACCAACCGGGCGATCTCGGAGGGCAAGGCAACCGTGCTGTTTCCCTCCGGCCGCATCGCCTATTGGGCAGACGGACGGCTCAATGAGCGGCCATGGAAAACCTCGGCTGTTGGCTTTGCCCGCAAATACAATCTGCCGATCCTGCCGGTGCATATGGCCGCGCGCAATTCCGGGCTGTTCTACTGGCTCGCCAAATGGTCGACGGAATTGCGCGACATGACGGTGTTCCATGAGCTTTTGAACAAGAAGGGCGACCTGTTCGATTTCACCATCGGCAACCTGATTCAGCCGGAGGCGCTCGATGGCGATCCGATCGAAGTGACGCGGGCGCTGGAGCGTCACACCGTGGTCGATCTGGCGTTCGACGGCGATGCCCGATTCCGCAATCCGGTTCCGTTGCCGGAGACGATCAGGTAAATCTGCGTCATGCAGATTCGCTCGATGTTCGCCGCCAATTACCGTTCGCTGAAATCCATCCGCATGGATATGGCTGACGTCAACCTGTTCATCGGGGAAAACGGTGTCGGCAAGTCCAACCTCTATCGTGCCCTGCAGCTGATCCAGGCCGCCGTGCGCGGGCGGTTGGCGCATGAGATCGCCCGCGAAGGCGGCATGGCGTCGGCGCTGTGGAGCGGCAGGCGCCGGAGCGGCGATCCGGTGCGGATCAAGCTCGAGGTTGAATTGCTCGACGACGTTCAGGCGCTGAGCTTCCTCTACCGGGTCGAGGCCGGGTTGCGCCCGGCGAAGGCGGCTGCCGGGTTCGTCTTCGAACCGCAGGTGAAGGAGGAGGAACTGAAGGTCGACGCCGGCCGTCCAGTCACCGTGATGAAGCGGGCGGGGCCGGGCATTTTCGTCAGAAACGCTGCCGGCCGGATGGAGGAGCATCCGGAACAGGCGCTGACCTCGGAAACCGCCATCGCGCTTCTCGGCGATGCCGGGCATTATCCGGAGATCGGCACGTTCCGGCGGGCGATCGACGGCTGGCGCTTTTTCCACGGGTTCCGTACCGACCGCGATTCGCCGCTGCGTTCGCCCTGCCTTGCCGTCACCGCGCCGATGCTGGACGAGGATGGCTCCAACCTGGCAGCGGTCTTTGCGACGCTGTTTCACACCCGCCAGGATACGGTCGATCTCGACCGTGCCATTGCCGACGCCTTTGGCGGCGCCCGGCTTGTGGTGCCCGAGCCGGAAGAGTTTGCCGAATTCTCGCTGGTCTTTCCGGATTTCCCGCAGCGCCAGTTTTCGCCGCGCGAACTGTCCGACGGCCAGATGCGGTTCCTGGCGCTGGCCGGCGCGCTGCTCTCCTACCGCAAGCCGCGCTTCATTGCGCTCAACGAGCCGGAGACCAGCCTGCATCCCGACATGCTGCCGGCACTTGCCGAGATGATTGCCCAAGCCTCGGCCGACAGCCAGATCTGGATCGTCACCCATTCCGAGCTCTTGGCGGCGGAAATCCATAAGCGCTGCGGCACGCGCCCGAAACGGGTGATCCGCAACGATGGCGCGACCTGGATCGAGGGGATGCGGCTGACGGGCGTGATCGATGAGGAAGAGGACTGAAAAAGGAAAAAGCCCCGCGATCATCTCGCAGGGCTCTTCATTCATTCCAAAACCTGAAAAAGATCAGGCGATCTTCTGGCCGGTCTTGGCCCAGTCGGCCAGGAAGGTAGAAAGGCCTGCGTCGGTCAGCGGGTGCTTGACCAGTGCCTTCAGTGTTGCGGGAGGCGCGGTGATGACGTCGGCGCCGATCAGGGCGGCTTCCTTGACGTGGTTGACCGTGCGGATCGAGGCGGCGAGGATTTCGGTCTCGTAGCCGTAATTGTCGAAGATCTGGCGGATTTCGCGGATCAGGTCCATGCCGTCGAAGGCGATGTCGTCGAGGCGGCCGACGAAGGGCGACACGAAAGTGGCGCCGGCCTTGGCGGCGAGCAGGGCCTGGTTGGCCGAGAAGCACAAAGTCACGTTGGTCAGGTGCCCGTCCGACGACAGGTTCTTGCAGGCCTTCAGGCCATCAAGCGTCAAAGGCACCTTGATGCAGATATTGTCGGCGATCTTGGAAATGACAGCCGCTTCCTTCATGATCGACTCATAATCGGTCGCAGCGACTTCGGCCGAAACCGGACCATCGACGATGCCGCAAATTTCCTTGGTCACTTCCAGGATGTTACGGCCGGACTTGAGGATCAGCGAAGGGTTGGTCGTGACGCCGTCGACGAGGCCCAGGTCGTTTAACTCCCGGATTTCATTGACATCGGCTGTATCGACAAAAAACTTCATGGAATTCTCCCTTTCGGCGCTCGGGCGGGCGATGCGCGGGCTGCTGTGTTGTTTCGGGGTTTTCTTTAACGCAATCCGGAGGCAAGGTCACGGCCGATGACTGAAGATTCGACCGATTTGTTTGACGACCTGTTCGCCCGCCGCGTCGTGCCCGTTCTGGTGCCGATGCCCGCCCCGAAACCATACTCCTATGCCGTGCCGGAGGGAATGGCTGTCGAGCCCGGATCGATCGTCCAGGTGCCGCTCGGACCCCGCCAGGTGTTGGGCGTGGTCTGGGACGGGATCGACGACGGCAGCGTCGATCCGAAAAAACTGAAGGCGATTACCCGTGCCTTCGATTGCCCGCCATTGGCAAAGGACATGCGGACTTTCCTCGATTGGGTGGCGACCTACACCGTCTCGCCGCCCGGACTTGTCGCGAGGATGGCCTTGAGGGCGCCGGCGGCATTCGATCCGGAACCGATGATCGAGGGCTTGCGGCTGACCGATATCCGGCCGGAACGGATGACGGCGGCGCGCGAAAGGGTGATCGCCACCGCCGATAACGGGTTTACCTGGACGCGGTCGGGTTTGGCGCACGCGGCCGGCACCTCGTCCAGCGTCATCGACGGGCTGACGGCGCAAGGGGTGTTTGAGACGGTGTTCATGCCGCCGCCGCCCGTGGTGGCATTACCCGATCCGGACTATACAGAGCATCGGCTTGAAGGGCCGCAGAAGCAGGCGGCGCTTGATCTGCTCGAAAGCGTCGATGCCGGCGGGTTCTCCGTCTCGCTGATCGACGGCATTACCGGTTCAGGCAAGACCGAGGTCTATTTCGAGGCGATCGCCGCGACCTTGAAGGCTGGAAAACAGGTGCTGATCCTCTTGCCGGAAATCGCCCTGACGGCGAGTTTCCTCGAACGTTTCCAGGACCGGTTCGGCTCGAAACCGGCCGAATGGCATTCGGATCTGGCGCCACGCACCCGTGAAAAGGTCTGGCGGCAGGTGACGGAGGGTGGCGTCAGGGTCGTGGCCGGTGCGCGCTCGGCGCTGTTCCTGCCGTTTGAAAGCCTTGGCCTGATCATTGTCGATGAGGAGCATGATCCCGCCTACAAGCAGGAAGACCGCGTCTTTTATAATGCGCGTGACATGGCGGTGGTGCGCGCCCGCATCGGCGAGTTTCCGATCGTGCTGGTGTCTGCGACGCCATCGGTTGAAAGCCGGGTCAATGGCGATCTTGGCCGTTACAATCCGATCCACCTGCCGACCCGGTTTGGCGACGCGGCACTGCCGGATCTCGGCCTCGTCGACATGCGCAAGCATCCGCCGGAGCGCGGCGGCTTCCTGTCACCCGTTCTGCTGCGCTATATCGGTAAGGCGGTGGAACGCGGCGAGCAGGCGCTGTTGTTTCTCAACCGGCGTGGATATGCGCCGCTGACGCTCTGCCGGGTCTGCGGCCATCGCTTCCAATGCCCGGATTGCTCCAGCTGGCTGGTCGAGCACCGGTTTCGCGGCCAAATCCAGTGCCACCATTGCGGCTATGCGGAAAAGACGCCGGAGAGCTGCCCGGAATGCGGCACGCTCGATCATCTGGTCGCCTGCGGGCCGGGCGTCGAGCGGATCGCCGAAGAGGTCGACCGGCATTTTCCCGATGCGCGCACCATCGTGCTCTCGTCCGACCTGATGGGCGTCAAGCGGCTGCGGCTGGAGCTGGAGGCCATCGCCAAGGGCGAGGCCGATATCGTCGTCGGCACGCAGCTGGTTGCCAAGGGACACAATTTTCCGATGATGACCTTCGTCGGCATCGTCGATGCCGATATCGGCCTTGCCAATGGCGATCCGCGCGCGGCCGAGCGGACATTCCAGCTTTTGAGCCAGGTGACGGGCCGGGCCGGGCGAACCGGCCTGAAGAGCCTCGGCCTTTTGCAAACCTACCAGCCGCAGCATCCGGTGATGCAGGCGATCGTCTCGGGCGATTCGGACGCCTTCTACGAACGCGAAATCAGCGAGCGGGAAAAGGCGCTTCTGCCCCCGTTCGGACGCCTTGCCTCGATTATCATCTCGGCTGATACCCGCGCCGATGCGGAAGGCCATGCCCGTGGCCTGCGGCAGGCCGCCCCCAAGGTCAGCGGCATCAGTATTCTGGGTCCGGCGGAGGCGCCGCTGGCGCTGATCCGCGGCCGCCACCGTTTCCGGCTGCTGGTCCACGGCCGCCGCAACAGCGACATGCAGGCCTTCGTCAAGACGATGATGGCCAACGGACCGAAGATGCGCGGCTCGGTGAGCGTGCAGCTGGATATCGATCCGCAGAGTTTTTTGTGAGGTTTTACCAATCCGGCTCAAGGGAAGGCGGGGTATCTCGGTTTCCGTCTGCCAACATCGCTGTTCGACTCTTCAAGTTCAAGGGAAGCGCGTTGAGGGCTGATCTTTGACGCTCAGATGCGGAAGGTGTGTTGCGGTTCAGGCATTATCCCTATTCGCATGGAATTTTCTCAAGGAGGGATAATAATAGCTACCTCAATATATTACGGAAAAAGTGGATGGTGATACGGGCGATTCTTCGGTTGGATTTCTGTGCTTTCAGGCCGAATCTGTCTGTGCGATAAGCGAATCGGCTGATCGAAAACGGGGAGATGGCATGGAGTTCTACATTCCGACAGAAACGGGGGAGTTCCTGGCGTTCTGTGCCGCCGTCGTCACGTCGCTGCTCGGGCTTGTCTTTCTGTTCGCGCCAGGCATCGCGTTTCGGGCTTTGGGGATCGATCTTCGCGAAGGCCGTCGTGGCGGGTATGCGGAGGCGCGCTCGACGATGGGGGGCTTTCATCTGGGGCTTGGTCTTGCAGCGCTGCTGCTTGCCCAGCCGATGGTGTATCTGGCGCTGGGGGCTGCGTTTGCGCTTGCGGCATTCGGGCGCATCCTGTCGATGCTATCGGATAGCGGCAATACGGTTGTGAACTGGTTGTATCTGGCCGTCCAGATCGCGCTTTCGGCTTTGCCCTTGGCCTATGTCTTTGGCTTCATTTAAGCCCCGTCTGCCAGGCCCTACAGCGCGGACCTCGCCAGCTCATACCCCATTTTTGTCAAAATTTGGCCAAACCGGGCGATCTTAAGCGCATTCGTGCCGTTCGCGTGTTGCGAGTCCAGATATCCTATGCTAGACGAACCGCGACTTGTGGGGGAAACAGGCCGCCCGGCCTGCATGTCCTTTAAAATATAGCAACAAATTCAAAGTGTTGGGTTTACGGTTCTCCGCAGACATCGCCTTTGAATTAAAATAAGAGAAGCTTGTGCCCGTGGCAGACACATCCCAGCTTATTTCCGGTGTTGCAGAAAGGTACGCGTCTTCGCTTTTCGATCTCGCATTGGAAGCGGGTTCGGTCGAGAGCGTCGGGGCGGATCTGGACAAGTTCCAGTCGCTGATCAACGAGAACGCCGATCTGAAGCGCCTTATCGTCAGCCCGATCTTTTCTGCCGACGACCAGTTCAAGGCCATTTCCGCGATCATCGCGAAGGCTGGAATTACGGGTCTGGTCGGCAACTTCCTGAAGGTGGTTGCTCGCAATCGCCGCCTGTTTGCAGTGCCTGGCATCGTCAAGTCCTATCGCGAAACCGCCGCCCGTCATCGTGGCGAAGTTTCTGCTGAAGTGACTTCGGCTCATGCCCTGTCGGCAGCGCAGCAGACTGAATTGAAGGCGGCGCTCAAGGGCGTCACCGGCAAAGACGTGACGCTCAACGTCACGGTTGAACCCTCTATTCTCGGTGGTCTGATCGTCAAGGTCGGGTCCCGCCAGATTGACACTTCCCTTCGCACAAAGCTTTCTAGCCTTAAGCTTGCACTGAAAGAGGTCGGCTGATGGATATCCGCGCCGCGGAAATTTCCGCAATTCTCAAAGATCAAATTAAAAACTTCGGCCAGGAGGCAGAAGTCTCCGAGGTTGGCCAGGTGCTTTCCGTCGGTGACGGTATTGCCCGCGTCTACGGTCTGGACAATGTCCAGGCCGGCGAGATGGTGGAATTCCCGGGTGGAATTCGCGGCATGGCGCTGAACCTTGAAGCCGACAATGTCGGTGTGGTTATCTTCGGTGCCGACCGTGGCATCAAGGAAGGCGACACCGTCAAGCGGACCGGCGCCATCGTCGACGTTCCGGTTGGTCCGGAACTGCTCGGCCGCGTCGTTGACGCGCTCGGCAATCCGATCGACGGCAAGGGCCCGATCAACGCAACGCGCCGTTCGCGCGTTGACGTCAAGGCCCCGGGCATCATCCCGCGCAAGTCGGTTCATGAGCCGATGTCGACAGGCCTCAAGGCCATCGACGCTCTGATCCCGGTCGGCCGCGGCCAGCGCGAGCTGGTCATCGGTGACCGCCAGACCGGCAAGACCGCCATCATTCTCGACACGATCCTCAACCAGAAGGCCATTCACGACAATGGTCCGGAAGCGGAAAAGTTGTATTGCGTCTATGTCGCCATCGGCCAGAAGCGTTCGACGGTTGCCCAGTTCGTCAAGGTGCTCGAAGAGCGCGGCGCACTGAAATACTCGATCATCGTTGCTGCAACGGCGTCCGATCCGGCTCCGATGCAGTATCTCGCACCGTTCGCCGGTTGCGCGATGGGCGAATATTTCCGCGACAACGGCATGCACGCCCTGATCGGTTACGACGATCTGTCCAAGCAGGCTGTGTCCTACCGCCAGATGTCGCTGCTGCTGCGCCGCCCGCCGGGCCGCGAAGCCTATCCAGGCGACGTTTTCTATCTGCATTCGCGTCTTCTTGAGCGCGCTGCAAAGCTTTCCGACGCCAACGGCGCTGGCTCGCTGACCGCACTGCCGGTCATCGAAACCCAGGGTAACGACGTTTCGGCGTTTATCCCGACCAACGTGATCTCGATCACCGACGGCCAGATCTTCCTTGAAACCGACCTGTTCTATCAGGGCATCCGCCCGGCTGTGAACGTCGGTCTGTCGGTTTCCCGCGTCGGTTCGGCCGCTCAGGTCAAGGCGATGAAGCAGGTTGCCGGCTCGATCAAGGGCGAGCTCGCCCAGTATCGCGAAATGGCCGCCTTTGCTCAGTTCGGTTCCGACCTCGACGCTGCGACGCAGCGCCTATTGAACCGTGGTGCGCGCCTGACCGAACTCCTGAAGCAGCCGCAGTTCTCGCCGCTGAAGACGGAAGAACAGGTCGCAGTCATCTTCGCCGGCGTGAACGGTTACCTCGACAAGATTGCCGTCAACAAGGTTGGCGCGTTCGAGCAGGGTCTGCTGTCGTACATGCGTTCCGAAGGCAAGGACATTCTTGAGGCTATCCGCAAGGACAAGGCAATCAGCGACGACGTCAAGGGCAAGCTCAAGTCTGCCATCGACACGTTTGCGAAATCCTTCGCCTGAACGGGTACCAGTTAGGACGGACAACGGATGCCTTCACTTAAGGATCTGAAAAACAGGATCGCCTCCGTCAAGGCGACGCAGAAGATCACCAAGGCGATGAAAATGGTCGCCGCGGCGAAGCTTCGGCGCGCGCAGGAGGCGGCCGAGGCTGCCCGGCCTTACTCGCAGCGGATGGCGATCGTTCTTGCGAACATCGCGGAAGCTGTGGGCACGGACGACAGTGCACCGCGCCTGATGACGGGCAATGGCCGCGACCAGACGCATCTGCTCGTGGTCTGCACGGCGGAACGCGGTCTTTGCGGCGGTTTCAACAGCCAGATCGCCCGTTTTGCCCGCGACCACGTGCGCAAGCTGTTGGCCGACGGCAAGACGGTGAAGATCATCTGCGTCGGCAAGAAGGGCTTCGATATCCTTCGCCGCGAATTCGCATCGCTGATCATCGACCGTGTCGATCTGCGCGAAGTCAAGCGGATCGGTTTCGATAATGCCGACCTGATCGGCAAGAAGGTCATCGGCCTGTTCGAAAAGGGCGAATTCGACGTCTGCACTCTGTTCTATTCGGAGTTCAAGTCGGTCATTTCGCAGGTTCCGACAGCGCTTCAGCTGATCCCGGCCGCTGCTCCTGCAGTCGCCAAGAGCGACGAAGCATCTGCTGCGGCGATCTACGAATACGAACCAGATGCGGGCGAGATCCTCAACGATCTCATCCCTCGCAACATTTCGGTGCAGGTTTTCCGGGCTTTGCTCGAAAATGTTGCGGGTGAAATGGGTGCCAAAATGAGCGCGATGGATAATGCCACGCGCAATGCCGGTGAAATGATCAACAAGCTGACGCTCTCCTACAATCGTCAGCGTCAGGCTCAGATCACCAAGGAACTCATTGAAATCATTTCGGGCGCGGAAGCGCTCTAAGGTTACGGAAAGAGGGTAAGGATTATGGCTAAGGCAGCTACCCCCAGTACAACAGCAGCGGCGGCGAAGCCGACAGCGGTGAAGGCAGCAGCGGAAAAGCCGGCAGCAGCAGCGAAGACCGTTGCAGCGAAGAAGGCACCGGCAGCCAAGGTGGTCTTGACGGCAACCGGCGCAGTCGGCCGCGTAACGCAGGTCATCGGCGCCGTCGTCGACGTGACCTTCGAAGAAGGCCAGCTGCCGCTGATCCTGAATGCGCTGGAAACCGACAACAACGGCAACCGCCTTGTTCTCGAAGTTGCCCAGCATCTCGGTGAAAACGCCGTTCGCACGATCGCCATGGACTCGACCGAAGGTCTGGTTCGCGGGCAGCCTGTGACCGACACCGGCGCTCCGATCACCGTTCCGGTTGGTCTGGAAACGCTCGGCCGCATCATGAACGTCATCGGCGAGCCGGTTGACGAAGCTGGTCCGCTGATCACCTCGGGCAAGCGCTCGATCCACCAGGAAGCACCGTCCTACGTCGAGCAGTCCACTGAAGCGCAGATCCTCGTCACCGGCATCAAGGTCGTCGATCTGCTCGCGCCTTACGCAAAGGGCGGCAAGATCGGCCTGTTCGGCGGCGCCGGCGTCGGCAAGACGGTTCTGATCATGGAACTGATCAACAACGTCGCCAAGGCGCACGGCGGTTACTCGGTGTTTGCAGGCGTGGGTGAACGCACCCGCGAAGGCAACGACCTTTACCACGAAATGATCGAATCCGGCGTGAACAAGCACGGTGGCGGCGAAGGCTCCAAGGCTGCCCTCGTTTACGGCCAGATGAACGAACCGCCGGGCGCCCGCGCGCGCGTCGCCCTGACCGGTCTGACGATCGCCGAACAGTTCCGTGACGAAGGCCAGGACGTTCTGTTCTTCGTCGACAACATCTTCCGCTTCACCCAGGCAGGTTCCGAAGTGTCGGCTCTTCTCGGCCGTATTCCTTCGGCTGTGGGCTATCAGCCGACACTCGCCACCGACATGGGCCAGATGCAGGAACGCATCACCACGACGACCAAGGGTTCGATCACCTCGGTTCAGGCCATCTACGTTCCGGCCGACGACTTGACCGACCCGGCACCGGCAACCTCGTTCGCCCACTTGGATGCAACGACCGTTCTGTCGCGCTCGATCGCTGAAAAGGGTATCTACCCGGCCGTTGACCCGCTCGACTCGACCTCGCGCATGCTCGACCCGATGGTTGTCGGTGAAGAGCACTACGAAGTGTCGCGCCGCGTCCAGACGACCTTGCAGCGCTACAAGTCGCTTCAGGACATCATCGCCATCCTGGGCATGGACGAACTGTCGGAAGAAGACAAGGTCGCGGTTGCCCGCGCCCGCAAGATCGAGCGCTTCCTGTCGCAGCCCTTCTTCGTGGCCGAAGTCTTTACCGGTGCGCCGGGCAAGCTGGTCGCTCTCGAAGACACGATCAAGGGCTTCAAGGGCCTGGTCAATGGCGAATACGATCATCTTCCGGAAGCTGCCTTCTACATGGTCGGTTCCATCGAGGAAGCGGTCGAAAAGGCCAAGCGCCTGGCTGCTGAAGCCGCTTAATGACTTTCGATCGGGGCGCCGCAACGGTGCCCCGATCGACAATCGCTGCGGCTGGCAAGGGCCTGGCCGCGCCGAACGGATTTTCTGCCGGGGTTTCTCGCCGGTAGCGCCAAAAGAAGCGAATGATCATGGCTGATTTCAATTTCGAACTCGTCTCCCCGGAGCGCCTGCTGTTGTCCGAGCGTGTCAGCGAAGTCGTGCTTCCGGCAACGGAAGGCGAAATGACCGTCATGGCCAACCATGCGCCGACGATGACGACGATCAAGCCGGGCGTCGTGAGCGTCAAGGCGATCGACGGCACGGTGACGCGTTACGTCGTGTTCGGCGGTTTCGCCGATATCCTGCCGACAGGCTGCACATTGCTTGCCGAATCCGCCGTTCCGGTCAGCGAAGTCGATGCCAAGCTGATCGAAAAGCGCATCGATGCAACGAAGTCGGAACTGGAAGACGGTTCGCACAGTGACGAGCACAAGACGCGCCTGGAGAGTTTCCTTGCCGAGCTGACACAGCTCAATGAGATTGTCGTCGCAGCCTGAAAAGGTCTGTGACGTGGCTTTCGAACCCCGCTCCGGCGGGGTTTTTTATTGTCTGGACTTTCTTGTGCAGGAGAGCGGGACTGTCGGCTTCGGCGGCACTGCCGGCGTCAACACCTTGATTTGATAAAAGCGCATATCCGCGAAAAGATTTTACATGCTCTGGTTTTGCGTTAGGTTGCCCCTTCGCAAAAAGAGTTCTGAAAATCTGGAACTGCAAGGTTCGACTCAAGACAAGAGGATGCGCATGTCTTCCAGGATCGTGCCGGTCATCATGGCTGGCGGCAAGGGGACGCGGTTGTGGCCGCTGTCGCGCTCGGCGGCGCCGAAACAATTTCTCCAGTTTCTTGGCGATCGTTCGCTGTTCCAGAAGACGCTGGAGCGGGTTTCCGATCAGGAGCTTTACACGCCGGCAGTGGTTGTCACCAATGCCGAATTCCGCTTCATCGTTGCCGAGCAGGCCCGGGCGCTCGACGCACCGCTGTCGAGCATCCTTCTGGAGCCTGTTGCCCGCAATACCGCGCCGGCACTCGCAGCCGCCGCCTTCGTGGTTTTGCGCGATCATGGCGACACCGCCGTCATGCAGGTACTGGCTTCCGATCACGAGATCGATGCGGGCCCGCATTATTTCGACTGCATCCGCATCGCGCAGGAAACGGCACAGACGGGCAAGCTGGTGACCTTCGGCATCGAGCCGACGGAACCGGCGACCGGCTATGGCTATATCGAAATGGGGGACGATCTCGAAACGGGCGCAAAAACCGTTGCCCGGTTCGTCGAGAAGCCAGACCGGGAGCGGGCGGAGGAGCTTCTGGCAAGCGGCCGTTATCTCTGGAACTCCGGGATGTTCATGCTGCCCGTCGGCCAGTTGCTGGCGGAAATCCTGCGTTATGCGCCTGCCGTCTACGATGCAGCCCAGCGGGCAATCCAAAGTGCAGAGCGGGATCTTGATTTCGACCGTCTCGACGAGGCGGCCTTCTCGCAGGCACCGGATATTTCCGTCGATTACGCGGTGTTCGAGAACACGGAGCATGCAGCTGTCGTGCCGTCATCCTTCAGCTGGTCGGACCTCGGCAGCTGGGACAGCGTCTGGGCGATCGGGGACAAGGATGCGGACGGCAATGTCGTCGGCCAGAAGGCAACGGTCTCCAATACCCGCAACTCGCTGATACTGTCGCGCGATATCCATCTCGCCGTGCAGGGTCTGGATGATGTCGCCGTCATCGCCAGCGAGGACGCGGTTTATGTCGGGCGGATGGAGGACAGCCAGAATGTCGGGCAGATCGTAAAGCAGCTGGCATTGTCGGCGAAAACGAAAAGGCTGACGGAAAACCATCCGACATCCTATCGCCCCTGGGGTGCAGTGGCATCGGTGCTGAGCGGCGAGCGTTTCGAGGTCAAGCGGCTGCATGTGACGCCCGGCTGCAAGATCTCGCTGCAGAAGCATCATCACCGCTCCGAGCACTGGATCGTCGTGCGCGGCACGGCAGAGATTATGATCGACGGCGAGACGCGCCTGCTGCACGAAAACGAGTCTGTTTATATCCCGCAAGGCGTCGTCCACCGGCTGACCAATCCGGGCAAAATCCCGCTGGAGCTGATCGAGGTGCAGACCGGCTCCTATCTGGAGGATGACGATATCATCCGGCTGGATGACGAGTTTGGGCGGACGTAAGGTCTCAGGATTGCTTTCTTCTCTTCTCCCCTGCGGGGAGAAGAGGGAGCTACACTTTGCGCCCGGAAATCTTCCCTCTTGTTGTCCCCAACAGCAATAGCGTCAGCAATCCAATGATGGAGCTGACGCAAAAATGCCCGGGATAGTAAAATCCCGGGCATTGCGGTCTAACGTCATTTATCGCAGCAGATCAGCCGGCCAGTTTGTCGGCATAGGCGCGCTGTTCGTAGTGGTGGCCGAAGCGGCTCTTGAGGAAGGCGTCGAGGCCGATTTCTTCCTGGCGGATGAAGCCCTTGGCCGGCAGTTCGCCCTTGGCCAGCATGTCGAGAACGGCGCAGATGCTGGATGCCGTGGTGATCTGGATGGCGCTCATCATGCGGCCGGCAACGACGGCGCTGTAGACCTTGTTGGCGTAGGTTTCCTGCACCAGGCGGCCTTCCTTGCGGCCGGAGACCGTAACGAAGATGATGACGACGTCCTGCATGGTCGACGGCAGCGAATTTTCGAAGATGTCCTTCAGAACTTCGCGGCGGTGGCGCAGGCCAAGATCGTTCAACAGGGCCTTCATGATCGCGGCGTGGCCGGGATAGCGGATGGTGCGGTAGTTGAGCGTGCGAACCTTGCCCTTCAGCGTTTCGCACAGCGTGCCGAGGCCGCCGGAGGTGTTGAAGGCTTCATAGGTGACGCCGTCGAGCGAGAATTCTTCGCGTTCTTCAAGCGCCGGAACTTCGATCAGATGGCCTTCGACGATGGCTTCGCAGGGTTCGATATATTCGTTGATGACGCCATCCGTACTCCAGGTCAGGTTGTAGTTCAGAGCGTTGGACGGATACTGCGGCAGGGCGCCGACGCGCATGCGCACGCTGTCGAGCGTGTCGAAGCGGCTGGCGAGATCATTGGCAACGATGGAGATGAAACCCGGTGCCAGGCCGCATTGCGGGATGAAGGCGGTATTGGCGGTTTCGGCGATCGCCTTGACGTGACGGGTGGATTCGACGTCTTCGGTCAAGTCGAGATAGTGCACGCCGGCCTTGGAGGCGGCTTCGGCAATGGCGATCGTCAGGTGGAACGGTGCGGCGCTGAGGACGGCGAATTTGCCGGTCAAAAGGGACACCATGGCGGCGCTGTCGGAGATGTCGATTTCAGCGACCGAAATGGCGTCGTGCTTTTCGATCATGGCGAGCTGTTCGGCACTGCGATCGGCCAGCGTGACCTGATAATCGCCGGAATGGGCGAGAAGGCGGGCGATGGTCGAGCCGATCTTGCCGGCGCCGATGACAACGATATTTTTCATGGTGGGTCCCCCGAATGAATCTGTCTGTACCTCCATTGTCTGATTTCTACCGGTTGATATGAAGCGCTGATCTGATAAAAATGCCGTCGAATAATCGGCATAATGCCGATAAGGATGATCATAATGACGTTAGCGGACAAGGACCGGCAACTCCTCGCCATTCTCAGCGAGAATGCCCGCATGCCGACGGCGCTTTTGGCGCGCAAACTCGGCCTTTCGCGCACGACGGTGCAGGCAAAGCTCGAGCGGCTGGAGCGCGACGGCATCATTGCCGGCTACGGCGTGCGGCTGTCGGATGATTTTGAGAAGGGGCTGATCAAGGCGCATGTGCTGATCACGCTTGCCGCCAAGGCGCTGGGGCGAGTAACGCAGGACCTGCACGATATCGAGGATGTGCGGACGCTGCATTCGGTCAGCGGCAGTTTCGATCTGATCGCCGTTGTCGCCGCGTCATCGATCAGCGAACTCGATCTGGTCATCGACCGGATTGGCGAGATCGACGGGGTTGAAAAGACGCTGTCGTCGATCATTCTGTCGACGCGGATCAATCGGTGATTTTCAGTCGAGGAGGTGCGCCTAAAGGCCCCTCACCCTAAACCCTTGTAACTTCCCTTCTTCCGCATTTGGCGCTGTAATGCCAGTTGCGGTGGCGGATGGAAGACCGTCGCACCTTTGGGACACCAAGCCCGTGGGAGAGCAAGGGTCTCCGTCCGCCGTTC
>NZ_JAFCTR010000017.1:0-123732 GCF_049896125.1 Pararhizobium sp. DWP1-1-3 | reverse complement strand
GCGGCGCTCAGGACCGGGCAGGACTTCTATCTTCGGATTGTGACTAGTCATAATGGGCACATTACCTCGCACACTTGTTAAGTGGGAGATCGTGTCCGGATTTTTATGGGGCCATTACAACTCATAAAAATAGATGGGTTAGTCAAACAGCTTTAGCCTCGCTCCGGCTGCGTTCGCCTCATCCATAGATGCGTCCAATGTCGCCTTGAGGATGCGCAGCTCGGCCATAAGTCGCGGTCCAAGCTGCTGTTTTTGCCACTCGCCCAATTTATGCTGCCATTCGGCGACCTCTACGATCAGCTTACGCGACCGCTCTAAGGTTTCAGGATTGACCACTCTTGCAGCACGCTCCGCATTTCCGGCAAGTTCCACCAATTCGACGGTGCTTACTATCCATGTCGGAAGAGCAGTTCGCAGCGTTGCCACCTCAAAAACGACGGGTTCATCAGCCGGATAATTTGTCATTTGAAGTCCTAGTGTTGGAACGAGGTCGCGCTTCGGTCGTTAGACGCAGGCTTGAACGCTACTAAACCGGCCGCGGTGTCTTTTGTTCCGATGTGGAGATATTGCAGCTGCCATTGAGAGGAAGGGCTGATGATTTCGTCATTAACCGACGCGGTGATCTCGTTGTCGCGCTACGCGTCTAGCTGCAACCCGTGCGGCCATCGCCTGGTATGTCGGGGCTAAATGGACTTTGTGGGCTGATGAGGCAGAAACTCTTTGAGCCGATAGCGGTTCGTCATAACCGGTTCCCGCTGCTGTTCCAGCGGCACCCTAAGGCTGTCCCTCGCTTACATTTGACACGACCGTCGCGTTGCGCTTCGCGACTATAGATAATACCGCCGCCGTTTCTTCTCTCGTCCAACCCGCACGAAACGCTTCTTCGATTAGTTGCTGAACCTTACCGTCCAACGCCAAGACACAATCAGAGTCGCGTGCTGCGTACTGGCCATCTTGGGCCGGGGGTTTCACTGGATGAACTTGGGATTCCTAAACAGTGTTGTCATCCCATTCACCAGTTCCATTACGAGCTCAATCGATCACTTCCAGACGAGGCAATACCGGCCTCCTCCGCAGCCGATCGAAAAATCATACGCGCTTCTTCGATCGGCAAAACTCCTTCTAGGGCTTCCATGCAGACCACCCTACATTTTTGATACAGCGCGCTGCCTTCCGTCGGCCAAATCGTTAACAGGTAGTCCAAGGCGTCTTGCGGTCCTCCTACAAGTACCTTGCCACTCTCAGGGAACTGTAACCCAACGGGATTCATCCAAGAAATAGTCATCGATACTCCACATCTGCGACAACGCGAGGCGAGCGCCGCACCATAGTCAATGTAAAAGGTTCGCTTCCTTCGCGGCGACAATGAATATCTCGCGGGCCTCCTCGGCATCCTTGCGCCCTGCGATCGCAGCGCGGCAAGACTGCGCGCTCTGTACGCGCGCGAAATCCTCACCGAGGATTTTGGAATGAGCCTCTAGGGTATCTCGTCGACGCGGCGCGAGAATCTGACTGGTATAGTCAATGGGATTGATATGGATGTCCGGAACCACGCAACGGACCCAAACATTCCGACAGATTACGATAACCGGAACCATCGGCCGCCGCGCCGCCAATCGTGCCAGACTGGAAAAGCGCTTCGGGGTGGAGAGAGGAAGTGGGCCGCTCGTGTGGTCCGTGTGTTCGAGCATCAGTCCCGTTCGAACTTAATGTCCGCAGATCTGACGTTGGAAGTGAGACCGCCATGGGTTTGCATCTCGACCGGCTAGCCACACAACATGGGATCAGCCTTGACACGGCCGTCCCCCGACAAGGCGGAAGTACCAATTGCCGACGAGACGAAGTGGAAGGTTTTTGCCGCGTTGGGCGTGGATGAAAAATCGGGCCAAGCGCCTCTCAAAAAGCAGCCACCAAAGGTCATACCCAAATCGTACATGCCGAATATCCTCGAAAGGGCGCGCGTCTGGGGTATCAGTCTGCAACTCTACGAATTGCGGTCCGGGCGCAATTGGGGCATCGGGGACTTTGAGGACCTGATCGAATAGGGCGGCATGAAGAGAAGCCAGGCGCCTTAGCCTTGACCAGTTCCTCGGCTCTCGGCTTTTGTGGAAGGCGACATTGTCGAGGATCACGACGTCGCCCGGCGACAGGGTCGGTGCGAGCTTGGTTTCGACCCAGGTTTCGAAGATCTTGCCGTTCATGGCCTTGTTAACGATCCACGGTGCCGTCAAACTATTTCAGCGCAGGCCGGCAATGAAGGTCTGGGTCTTCCACGAGCCGAACGGTGCATGGCTACGATAGCGCTTTCCCCTTGGCGGCTATCCCGTTCGCTTGGTCAACTTCCTATTGGTCGAGGTCTCGTCGATGAAGATCAATTGCCCCAATGCTCTTGTTGAAGAACCGCCTGCGCCGGGTGATCCGGAGATCACGCGATCAGATGGAGGGCAGGTCGACTTAGCTCGTGGGTCACACGGATGTCGTGCCCGCTACCCCGAGCTGCGTATTGAATTTCTGCGCAATATGATCGGCGTTGCCACGGAGAAACTGTCTGGCGTTAGCGGGAAGAGCGCGCTCCGTCTCGCCCACCTCGACGGCTATCGCGACGCGATTGGGAAACACAACTGGAACGACAGAGCTCCGGATTCCAAAGCTACGAACAGACAGCTATTTTTCATGCTCGCCTCGCATGGCGGAAAGTCTCACGCAGCCGTCCTCAACAGGCCTACTTTCGAGCATTTCGAAGCGCTCCATCGATGATCCAGTAGAGGCCATGGGAGTAGCAGGCATCTGTAAGAGTCAGGGCCTCGCAACTCGCCGTGGATCGATCGGGTAAAGCTATCGCGGCCGAAAACATCACAGGTAGTGGAGCATCGGGGGCAGGCGATTGCATATCCTCGACGTCAATTTCCTGTTCCGCCCGTACCCAATGCTCGGCATGGCAACCATCTGGGTTTCCTTCAGTTTCCCACAACGAGTAGGCGCGTTCTTTAATGCGTTCACGGTCAATCATGACTTCTCCTCTTTTCAGTAAAGAACCAGGGAAGCAAGTCAGAGTTCCATGGAATCGACATCGGGGCCTGTCGGCTATCAATTAACCCGTCAAAGCACCTCGCTTCCAGCCGCCGGCCAAGATGAGCTAGCGCGCGGAAGGCGCGCGGGAGGAGGCGCCCTATGACCTTTGAAGGGGAACGCGCATGCGAAGACGCCGCCACAGGCCATCGGCCGGGGCAACCATGGTCCTGCTGCCCGCGCTTGATAATGGCAAAGGCTTACCGGCGCTGAAGGGGTCTTCGCAGCCGGAAATTAAGGTTCCATCTGGGCCTGCTAGGTTGTATTAGCCGATTTCGGGGATCTGGCCAATTCTAAACGCGATCGTTTTGGGTCGGTAGTCTCCAACTGCCGTGTCCACAGCCTGCTTCCACACAACGATACCATCATGTTCCCCAGTGATCGATCGCGCTTCGGCCACGGCCGCCTCCGCCATTCCTGAACAGCGGGGACGCCGAGATGTAAAGCCGCATCATCAGCAAGACCAACATGCTCTCGTTTGTTGAGGCCGAACTTGGTGCAGAAGGTATTGCGCATGATTGTGAACAGCCAGGATCGCAACTGTGTTCCCCCCGGAACCTAGTGTGCGTTGGAAATGCCTTTTACCAATGTTTCCTGCACGAGGTCGTCGATGTCGCTCGGCGAAGAGTGAAACCGTCGCGCAAAGTTCCGCAAAGAGGGAACATGCTCGAGGAGTGTGTTTAAGCATGGAATGTTGGGTCTGACTCATATTTAATGATTTCGCGGTCGAAACTGGCGCGGTTATCAGAAAGGAATCAGCAAAATCCATGGCGCCGGATGATGCTTTAAACGTCGTCGGCGTTGACGATTGGGCTTTCCGCCGCAATCACCGCTATGGCACCGTCGTATGTCATCTTGAGAAGCGAAGGATTATCAAACTTCTGCCCGATCGGGAGATCGCGACAGTTTCGACGTTCCTTGCTCAGCACCCCGAAATAGCGATTGTTTCCCGCGATCGAGGCGGCGGCTATCGTGGAGCTGCCGCCAAGGCTTTACCCCATGCCATGCAGGTCGCAGATCGTTGGCATTTGATGAGAACGCCAGCGCGGCGTTCCTCGACGTCGTGCGCAAATCCATGCGAGCGATCCGTACCGCGATTGGTGCTGCGACGATCAATCCTGCGCTACTCACTTGCGCTGAACGACTGCAATATGACAGCTATCTGCGGCGTGAGGACGTGAATTCGACAATCACCAAGCTCCTCCGATGGCGTTCCATAAAGGAAATCGTGCGACAAACCGGCTATAGCAGCGGAACAGTTCGCCAGATCGTCCGCGGTCACAGAACTGATGTGTTCCGTGTCAGACAAAGCTCCCTTGAGGCCTATCTGCCGCTGTTAGATCAACTCTGGGGATATGGGCAGCACAACGGCGCTGAACTCTGGCGACAGCTAAAGTGCAAAGGCTTCCGTGGTTGTTCTCGTGTCGTCGGGGAGTGGGCCGCAAGGCGACGGCGGTCTGAGCGGGTCTGCGATCAGCAACTTCAAAAAGTGCCATCCGCCAGAACGATTGCCCGATTGATGACAACTGCTCGCGATAAACTGAGTAAAGCTGACACAATCACCATTGCGGCCATAGAAGCCGGCGTTCCCGCCTTGATCCAAGCCCGCAATCTAATTGATCGGTTCCAGACAATGATCCGAAGGAAGGGCAGGACAGAACTCGACCCGTGGATCGCTGATGCGCGCGACAGTCTGTTCGCCCCCCAAGAAAAGGCAGCGGTGTCCGCCGCCATCACCGAACCTTGGTCGAACGGCCAGGTCGAAGGACAGATCAACAAGCTGAAGCTCGTTAAAAGGCAAATGTATGGGCGTGCCAAGCTGGATCACAGTTGGTCCTGGCGATGCGTGTCGGTCTTCTGGAGTTGCCACTCGGGAGCAGCTCTGCAAGGCGCGCTTCGAAGAGCTACAATTATTGTTGTGTCGGGGCTGGGATCGGAGGCGCCTGCATCCGAAACCGATCAAGCAGCGCCAAACGTTGATGTCGCTCTGGGCTTAGTGGTTGATGTCTCGACTTCGATCGATCCCGCCACCGCTGCCTGCCGCCGCCTTGAAGTCGCCTGAGGTCACCAAGGCCCTTCAAGCAACCCCCGTAGCCGCATTCCAATCTATTATGAATTGGTGAGCCCACAGAGCAAACGGACCATCCCGGCCTGGACAGGATTGGCGGCCCCGATGATGCAGAAGCGCCGCCGGCCTTATCAGGAGCATGGGTGCCGGGGGGTCGCAGAAGGGGCGGAACGACCATTTCCTCGGCGACCAGCGTAGGAAGCTGGCTCAACGACAGTTTTCTTAATGGACACATATCGCGCGAATTTGTTAAGTGGGCGGTCGTATAAGGATACTTATCGGGCCATTACAGTCAGCGCCTCGGACTGTTAGTCGACCACCTCGTCGCTGGTCATTCGGTCTCTGCAGTGGCAACGACCTGGTTCCGCCCCTGACTCTTGGCAAAGTACAGTGCGTGATCTGCTTGGCTCTGGAGGCGTTCAGCGGAAATGCGTCCACACTGTATAGTCATCGCCACGCCGATGCTGACCGTCACAATTGGCATCACGCGAGACAGAGGGTTGGGGAGGGACGCGGCCTCGACCCGTTTACGGATGGTTTCAGCTACCGCACAAGCAGCATGTTTGTCAGCGCCCGGGAGCAGGACCAGAAACTCTTCGCCTCCATAGCGGGCCACCTGATCATGATCATCTCTCAGGCTGCTCTGGATTATTCCGGCAACCTTCACCAGGCTGCGGTCGCCCTCCGCATGCCCAAGGCTATCATTCAGGCACTTGAAATCGTCAATGTCGCACATCAAAATTGCAGCGCCCCCTGAATTTTCTGCTGCTTTCCAACAATTTTTAAGCCGCTCCATCATCGAGCGCCTGTTAGCGACCCCCGTCAACGGATCCGTTCGCGCAAGCAGTTCGAGCTGGGCATTAGCATCAGAAAGATCGGCGAGGCGTCTGCGGTCGCGCAACTCCAGGAGGAATGTTTTGTGCGCGAGGATCGTTGCGGTTCGGCGCGCCACCAAGGTTGCACCAATGCCGCTCGCGAAGAAAAGGGTTCCTGCCACTGCACTTCCGGGCTGGATGTCCGGGTTTCCAAGCTGAAACACGAGGTAAAGACCAACGGCATACGCGCCGATCACCATAGCCCAGCGGAGCGGAATCGGAAAAATGACGATGGCGGTCACAGCGACGAAAAGCATGATCGTCAAATGCCGCTCGTAAAACTCACCACCCGTAGCAACCCCCACCAAAGCAACGGACAACAGAATAAAGAAAACGCCAACAAGCAGGACTGTTGCCTGCAGCCGCACAGCCCTTCGCTCGCGAAAAAAAATCGCGACCGTTATGGCGGCGGGTGGGAGGATCGCGGCCGGCAGAAGCATCGACAAGACAATCTCGGCAGGTAGCAAGAATGCGTTGAGACATAGCGTGAGGACGTCGAGAACAATAACCCAGATCATCCATGCCCTTATGATCTTAGACGTCTGAGGCCAGGAGCGCTCTTGGAAAAAACGAGACAGCTCGCTGTTTAGATGGATGTCTCGGGTTCGGCCACCAAGTTGGCGCGCCACCTCGTCTCCGATGACCGCAGTGGGCCGTTCGCTGGACGGCGGTGCGCCCTTGGGTTCTCCAGAAGCTCTGATCGGTTGCTCTTCCATCTCAACACGGTTTGCTAAACCTAAACGAAAAATTGGATGCATCGGTTAGCCTCGCACAGCCCGAGATTCAATGCATGATCTCACCGGCACCGCGCATTTGACGGTCAGATTTCCTTAGGGCGCTGTGTGTCAGGGCGAGGCTCACGCCCACTCCGCCGGGGGGCGACGGGCCCTCATTAAACCACAGATGCTTGCGCACTCTCCAGCCAAAAGAAAGATGCCAAATTATCAATCTGAATCTCCCCCCGCTTGCTGACGAGACTTACGCGGCAAATCTCCCATCACAGCATAGTTTTCGCCTGAGTGTCGCCACTGGAGCGATACGGCCGGGACAATCGTTGACCCCAATCACCCGAAGGGAAGCTCATCGATGGTTCTGATGATGTCTGATATGCTCCCATGTTCTCGATGAAGACGCCAAGAAGCTATTGATCTCCGTTCTCACTACGCCTAACCGATTGATATGTCGTCGAGCTTGTTGAACACTAAAACCGTGTTTTCTTGCGAGTGCCTCAAGCGAGTAGATATTCGAATCATTCAACATCTCAGACATTTGCGGCTCCTTTCACAGCGTGAACTCGCAAGAGCGACGGTATGTTCCGAATTTTCACCAAGCTGCGGGCTGCGTGGCAGCGGGTTTTCCCGGCTTGGATGCGGCGAGGTCGTTCTCAAGCGCACGTTTAATGGGCGCGCACTTTCGGTGAAGTGGTTGGGGTGTTCGTGCGCAGGGATGCGGTTGCTCTGTCCAACCTCCATTCGATCAGCCGCTTATGGATGCCATTGGCCGCATGGGCAGGTACACATATGCCTACACCCGCGATGAGGTTGAAATCGAGACGTTTAAACCGCAGGAATGGGAGCCGGAAGACCTCGAAGGCTGCCACGGAATGACCGGTGCCTGACATCAGCGGCCAGCCGTTCCAGAAGCTCTTAGGCAAGGCTTGAGCTAGTGCATCCGTGTCAACGAACTGTCCGAGGACAGATTGTTCGTAGGGGTGCCGAGGCTAATCGAAAAGTGGTCTCGGCTGTGCAAAAGGTCTCGGAAAGCCAGTCTGAAGAAGATGAAGCCTTCTTCGTCGGTGGCTTCAAAAGCTTGGTCGCCGACCTGCACGCCGAAGGAAATCTGTTCAGCTACAATTTCTCGGGCGGCAATGATTGCTTCACTTCGTACAATTTCCACATTTCGCCTGTTGCAACCATGTTTTGGCACCCGCATTCCCGTTCTTTGGTTCCGTCCATGAAACCTTTGACCCGTCGGCGAAATGTTGCATGGCTAATGAACCAATCACACCAGAAGTGGTAAACAACGGATACGCAATCATTGATTATTCGCGAATGATTCGCTGATCGTTTTCGTAAGTAAATGAAGCGCGGCTTCAGTTGAGCCATTTGTTCCTTCCCACGGCAGACTGGTCACATCCCCTACCAGTCTGCCGGTTCTTTTTTCCGTGCGGCTTTACTGCTTAGGGTTTGTTCGCGAAATTTGCTTTGGCGTCTTCAGCAAGCTTAATCTGCAGTTCACACTGCCGGATGGCTTCTAAGCCTTCCCGCTCTAATTCCTGCCCTTCGTCTGTATTGCCCGTTGCGATTGCATCGGAGAGTAGTTGTATCGCTATATCCGCTTCCTCAATGGCTTGTTCTGCTAACATTTTTTCTTCAGCGCCAACTGCATTAGCCGAGGTTTCTTTTGCGATGTCCAAGAATTTCTTGGCATAGTTCAAGTTGAATTCGCTTCTTTCTTTGAACCAGTCAAATGCAGGCATGTCAAAAACCTTCCTTTTAATTCGATTGATAAATTAATAACCAAATTACAGTCCACTAAATTACTGTCTACTAATATGTCGCTTCAGATGTGAGTGTGCAACGAAGCTTAGCGAAATCTCTTTTCATCACCCGCTTTTGCATTTTCCGAATGGGCAAGGCTTTGTCTGTAAATTGCGGCACCATCATCACAACTCATCAACAGCTGGTCTGGAAACACTTGAACCCACTTCACACCATCAGGCGAGCGCTAAGGCACGTTAAGCTTGGCGGTCTACGCGATAAGACAATAAAGCGGAAGGATGCAGCCAAAACCACGGTAGCCGTCGATCCGGTCAACAACGGCACGCCGCAATACCTGGCCTATCCCTCCCAGCTTTATGCTCGCCCGGCAGACGACCTCAACAAGCGGGGTCTTCGGCGGCGATAATTCCGGCGGCGAATCGAAGTCCAGCAACGAGAACCTCGGCATTGCCCCGTGTCGACCAAGCGTTTCCGCTCGGCACTTAATGCTCCCTATAATGCTCCGACACGGGGCATGCGCGTCGACGTCGATCTGACCAACGGCCAGACCGCGTGCTATGCCGGTTTCGCGACGGTTGCCTCCAACAAGGCAGGGGCTCTCCCTGGCGGTCCGGATCAGCGACGATGACGTGGGATGTTATATCAACAGATCCGACTGGTGAATGCTGTTCACGTCAATGAGTTCAGCAGAGCCACCACAGTTGGTCCTGGCGATGCGTGTCCGTCGCTGCTTGAGCAGAGGTTAAAGTTATTGTTGTGTCGGGGTTGGGATCGGAGGCGCCTGCATCCGAGGCCGATCGGCGAGAGCCCAACGTTGATGTCGCCCTGGTCTCGGCGGTCGATTTCTCAGCTTCGACCGATACCGCCACCGCTGACCTGCAGCGGACTGGTCATGCCGCCTCGCTCTGATCCATGCCGTGCGGTTCGGTATACCCCCCTGGGAGCAAGGCTCGCCCTGGTCACAATTCTCTGCGGTCCTTAGTTGGTTCTGGCGGTCTCCGGCTGTTGAACGACGAGAGCCGGGAGGCGTTCGAAGCTTTGCTTGCTGCGATCGATAGGCACTGGCCGGGAAGTCCATAGAGACGCAATTCGATGTTGCCAAGTTTTTCCGGTTCGGCGTCAGCCACAAACTTGGGGATTGCCATGACGCTTCCAGCAATGAATGTGAGAGAAAGCGTGACGCCCAGGAAAGGCAGGATGGGCAGGATGGGCAGGATGGGCAGGATGGGGCATGTCATCGTTGGCTCCTGCGTTTCAAGACCCAGACCGCACAAACCCCACGGCGGGCGTCTGGAACGGTTTCTCAGTGGGCTTTAGCGGGGAATTCCTGACCAGAACCGCTTCCCCATCAGGGAGATGGTGGCTGCAGCGTAGGCGTGCCACGAACTGCCAGTCCTGACGCGTTTTAAGAGCTCGCTCGCTTCGGACACGATCTTTAGCGGGTAAATCGCTTCCGCTCCATGGGGCTTACGGACATGATGGCATTGGTGGCAAAACTGTACGGGAACTTTGTTCAATACTGCGGGTTTGTCGGGCTAAGGAGATCGCAATGACCGAAGAAAACGAACGTCCGGAACAAGACCCAGCAGAGGGGTCGCGCGAAACGATCGAGAAAGATCTGAAGCGGCAGGAGAAGTCCAGCCAGCCCAACGAGGAAACCAATGGCAACGGAAAGGCAACGCCCGTTCCTTCTCCGGGGGCAGAGGCAGCCGAACCATCGCCCGAATGACGGAAGTAAGGGGCATAGAACGGGCCGGCTCGTGTTGCCTCTTTTAAATGCGGGCGCCCCCATTCTTCGCGTTTGCCAAGTCCGTCGTGCCAGCCGGTGATCCTGCATTAAATGCGATGGGCGTGAACATTTGAGCCCGACAGTGGTTGATTGGGTAAAACAGCTCCCCGGTAACCCTGCGTTCAAAGGAGACTTGCGATGCAGACCATCGATGATTGGCTAGATGACAGAGTGCAAGACGTCATCGGCGTTCCCGGACTTCACTACGAAAAGGCAGGTTTCCAGCCCCAGGCGAAGCAGCTTTGGATCCAGGCGCAAGCAGCTGGATACAGCGCGACGCAACTGAAGGACGCTTGCGGGGGAGACGTCGAGCAATACCTGGTCGAACAGCAAAACGCCATGACTGACGTGGCTCGACAACGATAATGCACTGGATAATCGTCACTTTGGGATCCCATTATGCAGATCAAAGCAATCCTTTTTGATATCGACGGCACCCTGGTTGATAGCAACGACATGCACGTCGATGCTTGGAAAGAAGCTTTTTCCCGTATCGGAGTAACGATTGAGCAAAATGTAATCCACGACCAGATCGGCAAAGGGGCCGATATGCTTCTTCCCGCGCTCCTTCCGGACCTGGATGACTTGGGACGAGAAAAGCTTGGCGAGGCGCACAATGATATATTCAAGGCCAAGTATCGGAGCGACGTGCAGCCCTTTCCTAAGGCACGTGACCTTTTAGCTCATGTGGACAGACTCGGACAGAAGGTCGTGCTGGCTTCTTCCGCCTCGCAGGACGATCTCGATTACTACCTAGACCTTCTTGGAGTTCGCGATCTTATCGCAGCGACGACAAGCAGCCGTGACGTGAAAAACACCAAGCCGGCACCTGATATTTTTTCGACAGCCCTCTCTAAAGTGAAGGGGATTTCTGCTTCAGAGGCAATCGTCGTGGGGGACACGCCATACGACATCGAAGCAGCCCGAAAATGTGGAATTGCCACAGTCGCGGTTAGATCCGGCCGCTTCACCGACGAAGTGCTGGTGGAATGACCCGGCGCGCAATCGCGGAGAGATGTAGATGTTAGATAGCAGCGTTCCAGCACCCGATCTTGAGGCCCAGCCTTCCGGCAATATGTCTGAGGAGGATAAACGGGAAGTCAGTGACAGGGGCGCCGGATCTGCCAGGGTGGTTCACGAGGTCGTTCGGCTGCAGGGCGACGAAGAGCTCGACCGTCCCGCCCGGTCTTTATTGTTTTCCGGGTTCGCGGCCGGCGTGGCAATCTGCGCTTCAATATTAGCAGAGGCATTCCTTTATATGCGGCTGCCCGAAGCGCCATGGCGGGAGCTGATTGTGTCGCTCGGGTATACCGTCGGCTTTGTCGTCGTTATCCTTGGTAACCTGCAACTGTTCACTGAAACGACTGTGACCGCAGTTCTTCCACTCGCAACTCATCCAACCGGCCGCAACTTTGGCAGGCTTCTTCGCTTGTGGGCCTTCGTGTTCCTCGCAAACATGGTAGGCACCCTCCTTGTCGCCGCGTTGATCGGCAATCAAATCATCGTGGGACCCGATGAGCTTGGCGCGGCACTGGAAGTGTCCAGAGCGATTCTAAAACATGATTTCCTGAAAACCTTGCTGTTGGCAACACCGGCAGGTTTTTTGATTGCCTCCATTGCATGGATACTGCCCAACGCCCGCGGCAACGAGTTCTGGGTCATTGTCTTGATCACTTACGTGATCTCACTTGGCGGTTTTAGTCATGTCGTTGCCGGCTCCGGTGAAGCCTGGTTGCTGATGTTGGCCGGCGAAACGACGCTATTCGGGGCTGTCGGCGGCCTTATTCTCCCCGCCCTCCTTGGCAACATCATCGGTGGCACTGGCCTCTTTGCCGTAGTTGCTCATGGCCAAGTACGGGACGAGATTTAAAGGGCCGCGAGCGGGTTGCAGCGGCCAAAAGGACGTTGATAAGCCCGGTTTTGCCCCGCATGCTCGGCTACGGCGACCGCTCTAAGAGGTGAGTTGAGGTTCGGCTGATTGGAAATGAAATGCCTCGGACCAAAAGGTCCGGGCTGAGCGTGCATTAAATTTACACGCAGTGTTTACGTCGTACACGGGTGGGGGGTGCTCGCGCGGCCGACCAGATTCTTAGTACAATGAGCAGGTAATCGATTGAATTTACACCAATCTCTCATTTGCCGAGTTTAACAACTCCGTCACTTTTTGTTTCCGCATGGAGTTCAACAATCGTGCACGCGATGTGTTGATACTGAACATGAAAAAAACTATGTCTCGAAGGTCGCTGCCGCTTCCGATCAAAGGGCGAAAAATGAGATTTATGTGCAAAGCCGTAATGCGACTTGTCTATTATCTCTATCCAAAGCTACCGATGGTGACGTGCCGTGCAGTTATCGTCAATATCACAGAGGGGTGCGCTTAACTGCGGGACTTTCACGGACGTTCCTAACCACTTTTACGTTGTCATAGGGACATTTATCTACGCGATCGGCTGCGAAGGGTGGTAGCGCACCTATTGGCAGGAAAAATGTCGTCGATAGCTGCACTGCCATCTCCTCCATCTAGCTGGCGCGGAACACGTTTGTGCCAGCTTCTCTTGATGTCGTGAACGAGGGCAGTTTCTGCGTCTCACCACTTTCAATGACTCCCTAACTGCCGATAGCTACAAAAGTTCATCTTTTGTTTTCAAAATATGAAACCACGTCACATTAGTCGGCTTGGTCAAATGCTGACACTTACAAGCGTTGAACGTGTGAAACGGCCGTCCGGATTTGACATAACCGGACTCAACTTAACGATTATCGTGAGGGGCTGTTACCTGCCGACACATATCGAATTTGCCCAAAACATCGTTTCCCGACACCGTTGTAGACCGGTGCCAGTCAACCTGCGTGTATCGTCGACCTCGAAATGCTTTCAAACAAAACATTAGTATTTCGCAGGGGAACTATCCGACAGCGTCGTTGTTGGTACGCAATATATAGAGCGTGGCGATCTGCAGCGGACGCCGTCCAGAGGCCAAACTCTCGAACCAGCCTTTAGACCGAGCGGAAAAGAGAGGCAACCTCGCAAGACGGCATGGGTCCTCAAGCGGATGCCGCCCGCAGGAGACGGTTGAGGTGTAACGTATGACTTGGAAGCCGATAATTGTTCACTTGCCAATGGCGGGTCCGCAGACCATCCATGGACCATACGCCGCGCTCATTGCGCTCCTTATCGACTGGCCCGAGCGACGATCAGCACATCATCGGGCAGCGATGAGGCGCGTGAAGCGTTTCAGGCCGCGGTCATGCAAGCCGGAATAGGTGTACCACAGAAATCTCGAGTCGGCGCAAAGAGTGCAAGACATTCGAAATTGGTGAGCGGTTGATTAGGCGGCCCCAGATTGACGGCGGCCGATGGGGCCTACGATCGATATTGCCTACGGCATCGTGGAAACGCTCTGATAACCTTGAGACCAGACTTCGATCCGCTCCAATGGCTCAACGCCACGTAAGGTGGTAGTCAAGGTGAGAGAAGCAGGTGCAAACCAGCGCGGCAGGATCGCTCGGGCTTCACTCATAGCGGTCGCAGCAAAGCTTTCAGGTGGCTCGTAAGAATGCCGGGATAAGTCCCCATCCACGAGCAATATTAGTAGAAGAAATTCCTATATCAAGCAGAAATGGTCTGCTCTGCCGTAGCCGCCAGCAGTGCCGAGTGGTGTGCCATGTACCATGTCTTTGACCCGGTGCGATCATTTCGCCTCCCCGCCATGTGTATTTTATAAAATTTTGCGGCAGGTGGAACAAATCGAAACATGACGCGTTTGATGGTATGATCGAAGCGTCACGCGATACGCTCTTTCCGGATTGACGTGCTTCACACCACGACGTCGAAGCACCATCCGCCGATCGGACCATTTCCATGGCTTTAATCAAAACAGCGGCAACCGCTGCTGCAATTGCCTGTGCCCTGTTCGGTACCCCTGTGCTTGCTGCATGCAACATATCAGATGCCAAGCTCGCGGACGCGATCTCACAAAAACCAGAGCTGCGTGATCCGAATAATCGATACCTCGTGCTTAACCTTCGGACCATGCGGGATGCGGCCTTTCTACTTTGGACCTATGGCCTAGAGGATGATTGCGAGCGCCTCCTCGGCAATATCCGCGAGTTGATCGCTGCCCCATCGCTGGGCGAGCGTGGTACAACCGACGAAGACGCCGTTGATCAGCAACAGGCCGCAGGTGAACCCCTGCAGCAACGACTTGGTAAAATAAGGGGTAGCCGCGGCACTCTCAATGAAGGCCCGCTTGTCCCAATCAGCGCGTTGGATCCCGGCCTGCTTGTCAACGAAATTGTCGGGGCAGAAGTCCGGACCTCAGACGACCGCATCGTCGGTGAACTCGCAACGTCGTCATCGGGACGAAAGACCAAAAGGACTATGTGATTGTCGCCTCTGGCGGGTTTTTCGTGCCAGGTAAAGACAGTCTCGTTGTTCCGCTTTTGTCATTGGTCATCGACCGCGCAAGGACGAGCTTCTTCCTACCAATCTCCAGCGCCCAGGTGAAATCCGTGCCGCTCATGCCCGACCAGGATTACGTCTGGCTTGACGATAGGGCATGGCGCACTAAGAACGATGCCATCTTTCAGAGCCTGATGTCGAAGACATCGCCGCTCGAACAAAATACCACCCCCAAGCCGGATAAGAAATGAGCGCCCCAGTCAGCATAGCGCTGGTGGTAGAGGACGAGGCCGTGATTGCCATGCTGGGTAGCGATTTTGCTTCACGACATAGGGCATATCGTTCTTGAAGCGCGGACCTGTACGGATGCGATGGCGCTGCTGGCAACGGGGGAAGGAATTTCACTTGTCTTCACTGATGCCGGTCTCGCTGACGGCTCTTCCGGCGCCGACCTGGCGGTCCTGGTGAAGCACGCGTTTCCTTCTGTCCGTATCTTAGTCACGACTGGGCGGGTCGAGCCCCCAAGCCTGCCCGATAGTATTCCGTTCATACCCAAGCCCTATACCCGGGCATGTCTCACCAGAGCGCTGGATATACAGATTGCTCTGTCGATTTTTGGCATCATGAACAACGAACCATACCAGCAACATCCTGAAGCCATCCAAAAATCATCCGTCGGCCGTCGGAATTGCGCACCCCGTCCCCCGCCGCCACAGCACATAATTCACCGGATCACATCATCACAATCATCATCTGTGTTACCTCGTCGCCACTTGTTACTCTGTGCAGGTCTGGCGCCGCTCTCTGCGCTGCAAAGCTGCAGTACAACTGACATCGGCTCTCTCATGCCGGAATTTCTGAACCGGACCCCCGGCAAAATACCCAGCCCGGCCCCGCCCAAATATATGCGGCAACCACCGACGAAGGTTTTAACCTGCCGGAATCCCTATCGTCAAATCGAAAAGCGCTTTTACCGGCAGCGCATTAGCGATCCGACAGGCGAACGGGCTGGCACTGTTGTCGTCGACACCAAACGCTGGTTTTTATACTTGGTCGAGCAGGGTGGCACTGCAGTACGCTACGGTGTCAGTATCGGTAAGGACGGCTTCGGCTGGCAGGGGGAAGGGGTCATTCAGTGGCGGAAAAATGGCCGCGCTAGAATCCATCCGACGAAATGGTTGCACGGCAACCGAAGTTGACACGATACTCGATTGGAAATGGCGGCATGGCTCCAGGCGTTGATAACCCGCTTGGCGCCCGCGCCCTGTATATTTTCCCGAATGGGGAGGACATGCATTATCGCCTGCATGGAAATCCCGACTGGCGATCGATTGGGAAGGCGCAATCATCGGGTTGCGTCCGGTGATGTCATCGACCTCTACAATCGTGTCCCTGAAGGCGCTCGCATTGTTGTCAGGCAGTGACAGCATCCTAATTAAGAAATCGGGGGAATACTCTTTCACAAATACGATCTTTCTACACGTCCCATTGCGCACTCCCCTTTTCGCCACTATCGGCAGGGGATCGCTATTCGGCCGGTTTTGACTGAGTAAGACAAGTTGGCGAAGGCCAATCGTCCAGCCGTACCTTCGATGTGCACGCGTAGGCGGACCAGAACATTCGACGGAGCGGCCATGGACCCCTACATCGTAACGCTCACCATCCTGGGGATCGTCATTCTTCTGACGGCATGGCTGCCGATGGTATTGCGGCGCATGCCAGTGTCGCTTCCCATTTTGTGTATCGCCATCGGCATGTTTCTGGCCTGGTCTCCTTATCGACTGCTGCCGTCGTTCAATCCGCTGGAGAACAGGGAATTCACGGAAAGGATGACCGAGATTGTCGTCATTGTTGCTTTGATGGGCGCCGGTCTCAAAATTGACCGACCCATCGGGTGGCGACGCTGGAGGACGACCTGGCGCCTGCTGGGCATCGCGATGCCGCTCACGATTGGCGCCATCGCGTTTCTCGGGTTCTCGATACTTGGCCTGGGGCTCGCGTCTGCCCTGTTGCTGGGTGCCGCACTTGCTCCGACAGACCCGGTTCTTGCCAGCGATATCCAGGTTGGACCACCAGGGAGCGGGATCGAAGATGAAGTTCGGTTTGCACTGACATCCGAGGCTGGCCTCAATGACGGATTGAGCTTTCCATTCGTCCATCTCGCCATCGCCATAGCGCTCGCCGACAAGGACGGCTCGGCGGTTTTCCAGCACTGGGCTGCCGTTGATATCGTTTGGCGTCTGGCAATTGGCGTGGCATTGGGATGGGCCGCTGGCAAACTGTTCGGTTGGCTGGCGTTCAAGATCAGCGTGAGAAGTCTATCGCGGACGAAAGACGGGTTTGTTGCGCTTGGGATGACCTTCACGGCCTATGGGATTACGCAGCTCCTGGGCGGCTACGGGTTCCTCGCCGTCTTTCTGGCAGCAGTGGCTTTCCGTCAAGCCGAAAGGGAACACGACTTCCACCAGCAGCTGCACGACTTCGCAGAGCAAATCGAGCGTCTGTTGATGATGATTCTTCTCGTCTGTCTTGGAGCCATTGCGGCCAGCGGATCTCTGTTCGCCAATATCGACTGGAAGATCGTGACCGTTGCCGCACTAACGCTCGTGATCGTGCGCCCTGTCCTCGGGCGGCTAAGCCTAACCGGAACGGGTCATGCGCCCGGCGAGAGTATCATCATTGCAATATTCGGGATCAGAGGCTTGGGATCGATCTATTATCTTGCCTATGCGACCGGCCAGGCCAACTTCGACAAGGTTGAGATTGTCTGGGCCACCGTGCTCTTGATCATTCTTGCTTCCATTGTCGCTCACGGTGTGGCGGTCACACCGACGATGCGATGGATAGACAGGAAGATGGCGCATGTCCGTCGAAGGAATGCCTTGCCGGCAGCCCCTCTGAGAGACTGACGAACGTCAGGCCTGGCGGGCTTTGTGGTTTGCGAACCGGCGATCGAGTTCAGCTTTGCGGGCTGCTTCATCCTCAAGAACACGTGCGATACGGCACTTGTCAGCCAGCTCGCGCGCATCGGTTTCAGCTCTAGCGGACGCTGCAACGGGGGCGTCGCGTTCCACTGTTTCCGGGCGATGCGGGTCTGCTCGTCGAATTTTAACTGCTCGCGCCCAGTGCGGGGGTTTCTCGAGCTTCGGCGACTGGCACGCGCGGATCAAGGCAACCTTCACAACTCTGTTCAAACGCGGGGAGGATCGGATTTCTGACGACATAGCCCGAGCATTTTTACCAAAGTGACTGACGTGCGAGCACTGGCCCCCTTTTTGGATGAGGCGAACACGGCTGCGGCGCAGCGCAAGCTTTTTGACCAAAAGTCTTTACGCTGCCAAACGCGTCGGGTCGACCAGCAGGGTCACGACAAGACCGTCTTCTGCCCAATTGTAGTTGATCGTACCGCGCAGATGCCCGGTAACACTACGCGCCACAAGCTTGCTTCCATAGCCCCTCATCCCCTCAGGCGTCTTGATCCTTGGACCGCCACTCTCCGTCCAGACAATGGTGACGGCTTCGTTATGCGCTGAACAGGAAACATCGAGCGTGCCCGTATCAACAGACAGTGCGCCATATTTCAGGGAATTTGTTGCCAGCTCGTGAACGATCAGCGCGACGATGGTCGTCGCGGCTTCTCCGACACTCATTCGAGGCACCGACACGCGAATACGACCGCTAAAGGCCCCGAGATCGTCGTAAGGGGCAAGGAGCACGGTCAGCAAATCGCCGAGCAGCGCCGAGGGGGCTTCCGTCTGACCGGGGACAGGCCGGACGAGATCGTGAGCGCGCCCCAAAGCGGTTAGCCGAAGCGTCAATTCGCGGGCCATGTCGCCGACAGTCGATGTCGATCGCGAGGTGATCGCCGTTAGGCCGGAAGCTATAGTCAGAAGGTTTTTGACCCGATGGCTCATTTCGCCGGCGAGCAATTCCCGGCCTTCCTCGGCTTGCTTGCGACCTGTGACATCAATGAAAATGCCAAACATGATCCGCCGGACCATTCCGACATCATCACCTTGACCCCGCGCGGAAATCCACTTGAGTTCGTCCCCGATCATAATCCGGAAATCGATCTCATACGCCCCGATGATAGCACGCGTAGCCGTGAAGGCGGCCCGCACCCTGTCGCGATCGGCTGGATGTATGTGTGCGGAAAGATCTTCGAAGGTAACGTCGACGCCGCGTGGAATTCCCCAGAGGTCATAGGAATGGTCGTCCATCGCAAAGGCGTCGGTATCGACATTCCAGGACCAGAGAGTGACCCCGGCCGCCTCGATAGCGCGGATGAGGTTTTTCGGTTCCCACAGAAGGGGTTTAAGGGTCTCAGGCGTCGTCGTCATTAAAGCTCCAAAATTTCGGTCATCGGCTTGCGAGATCGAAGACCGTCAGCACACCTTTTCACGCTGGCGAACTGTATAATCAAAACTGGCTTCGTATGTCGAGACATACACTACATCAGGGTGGTGCCAACGCACTCTAGCGGACTGTGACGCTGCGCTCTTCAGCCAGCTGGTCTATTCCCGGTGCTGAAAACACTTAGCTACGAGTAGACCACAAAACGTCCTTCAAGGCATATCGTAGTAGTTGACAGTCCAATGGAACAAGCTCGCCCCACGCTTCACCGTTGCGCAAATTGGCATTAGGTAGGCAGGATGCGTCAGACTATCCGCGTCGGGATACGTTGGAACAAATCAGCACTTTGAGGGTTCCATAGTGTCAACGGCAGGCGAATACCAGCCCAGACCCTCTCTAGGCGGTCGTCCTTGTGGTGGAGGATGAGCCGCTTTTGATGATGATGGCAATCGATCTTGTCGAAGAGGCCGGGTTTGAAGCGGTAGAGGCGACAAACGCTTTTGAAGCTGTTCAGATCCTTGAGGCAAGAGCTGATATCCGCATCGTTTTTACAGATATCGATATGCCAGGAGGCAGGGATGGCATGATGGCAATCCTGCTAACTCCGCCAGCGGGAGGCAGTAGTTTAACGCAACATGGGCAGCTGCGCTTGTCGGCATGTCGGGATAGGCCGCACCATACGCAGCCTGGGCGATGGCAATCCCCCCGCGGCGTTTGATTTCATATAGACGAGCCATCCCATCATTTGAATTACCCGTCAAGATCAGCCGATCGCGGCGGGGCCGTAGCTCTCAGCCACGCTCCGGAACAACGGGTCCACAGCGGGTTGAGCGCAGTTTTCCTTCGGACCACGAAGGAGAAGGGCCGATCCTTCATCAACAATCATATGCCTGTCCGGTGGTGCTACATAGATTTGACCAGCTACGCGTGGCTCCTCTGGTTTCAAGGTCGAAGGCGATTGGAGTCTCGTTTTCCAAGTTGTGTAGAATACATAACCACGGGGGAAGCATTTCCCCCAAGTAGAATTCATGAGCTACTCTTCGCATTCATGACCAAGCTACGGTCATTGAAGCGACCGGCTGGCAACCCTTAGCGCCAAGCGTAAGCTCTTAGGACCTCAGATATGTGACGATCAGCATTAACTTCGCGGCGATGACCGTCTTGGCTACTCGCTTCGATTCCTCGAAATTGCCACGGCACGCCAACCAAACGGGATCTTGCCCAGGGCATCTGTACCCATCCTCTATTTACGATCCTTACCTTGGGACACTCCAACGAAGCCACGAACAGTTGCTTGCAGCAACCTGAAGGTGTTTACTTGCACGATCGTTGTGGAGGAACATTGTCATGGGCGGCAAACAACCAACTGGGTCGGACATTCGATTGTGGACAGCACGCGTTAAGGCTGAGCAAGAGAAGGGAACGCCTGTCGAAGACATACATGCCGTACTTACCCAGATGATCGAGGCATGGCTGGCAGTTCAATACGGCAGTAGTGCTGGTTCAACGATCAAGTCTAATGATGGGAAATTGATCTAGTGATTTACTGAAAGGGTAAGCCGTCGCTGTGGGTGCATGGTCACGTCTATCAACACGTTGACTAACGCATAGGCGAGACCAAGGTGGTCGCCAACCCGCGCGGGCACCCGGGGAACGGTTGGGCTTCAAACCTAATATTCTGGTCCTTACAATGGATAAAGGAGGAAAATTATCACGGAGCTCGGAATTCGGCATAGTGGCGTACGGAAGCGGACAGGAACAAATGGCTCGCCAATTAGTATCTACCTTGAAGCGCCATCGCACCAAACGTCCATTCGAGGTTGGAGGACTACATGACTTGGAAGCCAATCATTATTAATCTGGAAACATCGGGCAGACAAACAATCCACGGTCCATACGCCGCCCTAATGGCGCTTATGATAGACTGGCCTTGCGACACAATTGTTTCCCGGTTAGCGATGACCGCATGTCTCGAGGCAATTGATGCGCCCGGGGCCGCCCGAGCCGCCGCGGCTTGGAAGGCGTTTAGTTCTTCGGTTTCGGATGCAAGTGTTGATGCACAGCGTCGCCACCCGTTGCCTTTCGTAAAGCGCCATGCATTTTCCCAGTCGGCGCGGGAGATTTCGCGCCCAACAGCGCCCTGACAGTGCTGCAGGAGCCCGAGGGCATGAAGCAGGGTGCCAACAGCAGGGGTTCAATTGGTTACACAGGCCCCAAGCCGCCCGTCGGCGATAACGCTCATCTTTATCATTTCCAGGTCTTTGCACTGGACGTCGACACGCTTGGGCTTGAACCGGGCGCACAGCGCCCATGGAGGGCCATGTGCTTTCAAAAGGTGAGATCGTCGGAACATTTGAACGCAAGATGGCATCGAAATAGGAGTACTGCGAGGTAAGGGCTATGACTTTGCACTGTTAGCATGACATCCATTGGCGAAAACAATCCCTATGGAAGGACGCTGGGTGACATACAGAACTGATCTGGTTGCCATCAATCTATGCGCGCCCCAGCGTGGCCCGCACCTCCATCATTCGACGTCCTCAACGTCGCTGGGGGCGGGCAATAGCTAATTGCCCCGTCAAGCGACCAAAGTCCTCCGCTTCCGTGTTTAACATTTTAATATGCGATAACTCTAGGCGTTATAAGCCCCGGGGTGCTCACCATTACCTCCCTCTGCCGCCCGTCTAGAAAATGCTAACCCGCGGGAATGTAACTATGCCTACACTCGCACTGGGGGCCGGACGCAAGGTGGATATTCAACAATTGGTGCATAATGAATGGTGGATGTTGATAATTCGACTGGAGTATTTGGGCACAGGTCACCGAGAGGACGTTATGTCACGCGGGTACGATAGCTGCGCTAACGTACGACCATAGAGTGCGGGCTCAAACAGTTGTTTGACTTTACATTGCGTGAAACCGCCGCATTCTTCTCTCATGGCTTTTAGAGATCTCACATCCACAACTAATGCAACGCCCATTGTGACGGGAGACCTCTGTGTCGTCGGAGGGGGCATCGCAGGATTGCTCCTTGCAATTCGCGTTGCCCGGGCTGGTCGGAAGGTAATTGTATTAGAGAGTGGTAAAAAGGAATTTGATTCCGAGATCCAAAACCTGAACTTCGTGGATGACGAGTCTGGACGATACGGCCGCGAGCTATCCGGTCGTTACCGTGGGTTGGGAGGAACGTCGAGCCGTTGGGGCGGGAGGATGATACCCCTCAGCGATCGAGATACTGACGAGCGGCCGCATGTCGATCTGCCCGCTTGGCCGATCAACATCGCGGGCCTGGATAGCTATTCGGATGAGATAGAACGCTTTTTCGGGGTAGCTAACGGCCCGTTTGATCAGACAGCGATGCAAGGCATCGGGGAAGACCTTTTGTCGGATGATAGTATGGAAGTCCGATGGGCGAAATGTCCAGCGTTCACTAAATGCAACGTTGCAACACTGTTAAAACGGGAACTGCAAATCACTCCAAATCTTGAAATTTGGCTCGACGCAACTGCTTGCAATTTTACCGTTAACCGTGAAACTGGGCGATTGGCCGAGTTGGCAGCTCGGAATTCCGCTGGCAAGACGATACACGTCGTCGCAAAGCACTATGTGCTTGCCGCAGGGACAATCGAAAGTACGAGGCTGCTACTTCTGATGGACCGATGCGCCGATGGGCAGGTGTTCGGAAAGGCCAGCGTGCTGGGTCATTACTTTCAAGATCACCTCAAAATTGAGGTCGCTGAAATAGCGCGTGCCTACGCGAACTTGACCAATCGCTTTTTTGCATACCGTTTTTTAAACGCCACCCGACGCGATCTTCATTTGGAGTTACCACATCACGCGCAAGAAGAGGCGGGGACTGGTAGCGCTTTTGCCTACATCGCAATGGACTTTGCCAACGGCCCACTTGCGGGCCTCAAGAAACTTATGCAGGGTCTGCAGCGCCGACAGTTCAACTGGAAGGAGCTTTCTCTTTTGCCGCAGAGCGCGGGCATATTGAGTAAGGCCGCCTATTGGCGGCTGATGAGAAGTCAGCTCTATGTTCCACCCGATGTCAAATTCAAGATGATGCTTTGCGCGGAACAGCTACCAAATTGGCAGAACACGATTTCGCTATCATCTGCCACAGACATATTGGGAATCCCGAAAGCGAAACTAGATTGGCGGCCGATGGAAAGTGAAGAACGCACCTTTCGGGCCACAATCGCGCGACTCAGACTATATTGGGAAGCAGCCGGCCTCAATCTCGTTTGCCCGCTTATCTGGTCTTGGACGGCTCTGGATAACGATGCAGCCATCATTCCGTACGCCGAGGCATGTGCGCACCCGTCAGGAACCACCCGCATGGGAACTGACCCAAAAAAGTCGATTGTCGACGCTGATCTGCGTTGTCATGCGGTTCCCAACCTTTCAGTGGTAAGTGCATCGGTTTTCCCCACGGCGGGAAGTGCCAATCCGACGTTCACAATAATGAAGCTGGCCTTCTTTTTTGCCGACACTTACTTAGCGAAGAGCTAGGGATGCTACCGGGACCCCATGAAGGCGCTATTCAAATATCTGAGCTTTTAATTTGGGTCGAAGAAATCCAACCGTAGGTGGTCCTAGCTTCCGCTTCAGTCTGAAAAAATTTTGTGCTCGCTGAAGCTGCAATGCAAAATTGTGACTTGCCCTGAAGAAACTGATGTTATGTCGAACGTCAAACTTTCGCGAAATCATGTACATCCCCCGCGCTGCGGGTTTGGCCGAATTGGAAGATACAATAACACGCTCGGCTCTCGGGATAATTCCCGCTTTGATAGCATTGATTGACACTTCGGTCGCGGCCAGCAATCAGATCGAGATTGATCCGCCGGCCATCGGCATCGCCGCCAAAAGCCTTTGCGAACTCTAGCAATATTTGTCCCAGACACTGACCTTGCGCCTCGAAACGCTCAGCAGATAAGCCTTGGATATCCGGCTTTCTTAGCGCGGAACCTTGCCGCGATAATGGCCACGACCACGGGGGGCGCATCAAACGGGCTCTCGCTCGTGCACCTTGGCGCGAGCTTAAACCGCCCCTTCCAGTGACGGGAACGCTCTAGTCGCGGGCCGATAGTCGTGCGGTTCGTCGATCAACGATAACGCGGAATTTAAATCCGCGCCTTGCCCCTTAGGTGAAGCCAATCTCGGCGCCACAATCGTGCCCAAGCGGAGCAAATGTAGTTATCTTAGTCCTGTCGGTACAGACTTATACCAATCGACATTGATCACGACCGATAGGCCCAATCTCGCAATCCGATTGACATGATCTTCCATGGTTGATCGATGAGCTTGTTCCAAGCCTCGCAGCAGTGATCGACGATGTCATCGTAGGATGTAAAAACCCGGTTTGGCAGCCAGTTGTCGCGCATGAATTCTGATGTTCATTGTCAACCAATTTACGCAGCTTCCAGCGACCCGCTACCAAGGTATATGGGGTGTGGCTAGGATGAAGTGGCTGCGTAGGGCTGGAGACAGAGCTTTAAAAACGACGGTTGAGCAGACTCTGATGCGCGGGTTGAATACCGCATTTCCGTGTGTTCGTCCTGGGGCTACCTCGATCTGCCAGCGGGCGTCGAGACGGTGCAATCACGATGCACTCATATCCAAGATCCATGATCTGACGATGTAGGCCATATCCGGTCGGACCAGCCTCATAACAAAACGAGAGCTGGCGCTGATCGTCGTTGAGTTTCGAACGCTTGCCAGGAGCCTTCACATTCAACAGCCCCTCGGGGCCATGCGCGTTAAAGCGCTCAACCCAGTCCCGCACAATCTGCATAGTCACGCCGCCGACTCTGGCGGCCTCGCCGCGCGCCGCCTTGCGCAGGTCGTCGCTGACAAAGTCCGTTCGAAGCTGAGGTGCTGAACCCATGACAAACCTCCTGTTTGCAATATGGAGTCAGATTCATCGCACTTTGTGAACCATCAAAAGTCAAAGACTGTGCCGGTTGGTATTACTGTGACCGTTTTGCAAACAAAATAAGAAACTAAGAACGGAGAGCCCACCCGCAGCATATAAGCGGGAACAAATAGATCTTGGAGCGGTTAGGGTAACGTTGCGAGGCCCCCCACGTCGCAACAACTGACCGCTTCGATTCGGTCGTTGGCCCGGCCGCCTAGCGAGCCGGGCCTTTTAACGCCGACCACGAAAGGCTGTCGGGTTTCTGGTATAGGCGATTACCTGCGCGCCCACGCTCCAAGCGTTTGAGTCCAGTTCAACGACATACGCCGTCGTCCTCCAGCTTTCTTAAGGCTTCGTCAAGCGTTAGGGTTTGCTGCCGGGAAGAGCGCTCTTGTCGAGTGGACCTGCTGGCTGTGTGTTTTTCTGCTCCTTGCCCTCAACCGCCGCAGTCGGCGCTGGTTCGGCGAAAACAATTGAGTAAACCACGAGGGCACCGAGTGTCAGCGACAACACAATTCCCAGTGCTGGAAGGGTGACTTCGCGATCCATAGTCCTACCTTCAATCTAGCCAGTTTGGCTGTTCCAAAATGCCGCCAGCAGGAGGTTGCTAGCTGCCAAAGAATTCCGGGCCCTTTGGACCCCGTTAACTCGACCTCCTCGCTCTGAAGGCTTGAAACTTGCAAGGGCTTGATCACAGGGGCGATATTGTTGGACGTCATCACCGCCCCGGAGCCCGCAAACTCCCGGCCTTGCCATTGGTGAGAAGTTCGGACGGTGAAACTGCCCATGGGAAGGGTGGTAGCCAACGATCATCTCACGACCTCAAGGCGTGTAGCGGCCAGAGTGACCCGCCGTCTGTCATCAGCCGGTTTTTGACTTTAGCATGTCGAGGTGGTCGAGATGCTCCTTGATCTGTCCTCGGGCGAGCTTGGTCACGCCGAGATGCTCGCGGTTCTGGCCCACCTTCAGGTAGTCCTCCTGGATCCTCAGCAGCTTCGTGTGGCCGTCGAGCTGGCCGGTGACGTACGCCTTGTCGAAGTCCTTTCCGGACGCTGACTTCAGCTTGTCGAGCGATGCCTTGCCTTCTGCGTCGAGCATGGCTTGCACTTCCGATTCCGACGGTGGTTTCAGTGCGCCTTCAGCCTTATCTCCCATCTCCATGGACTTTAGGACGTCGGCAATCGTCTCCTGCTCGGCGACCTCCCACTTAGCGAATGCCTTCACCATCGGGTCCGACGCCTGCTCGACTGCTACGCGGCTGGTCGCAAGCGACAGCGAGCCGACCTTCTTCGTGTCATCGGCATGCTTCTTTTCAGTGTCGCCGGCAGAGGAGGCGGTTTGGGCTAAAGCTGGTCCTGAAAGCAGTGTCGGGACGGCGGCAGCGAAGGCTGCGGATGTTAGCAAAGTGCGGCGATTCATGACTATCTCCTTGTGTGAACGCAACAGCGAACCACCATCTCGCGTAAAAGTTCCGTTCAAGATGGGGTAGTCCGAGAATATCGCTTCCGATGGCGCGGACACTGAAAGTACGAGCGAGCGTCAGCACGCCTTCACATCCTTTAGGGCGCTGCGGCTGTTGGGCTGATCGCAGACATTTCTGAACCTTTGATTCCGGACATATTCCGATCCGCAAAGCTCGTGGAAGTGGGCGCCTTTTAGGATCAGCCCGACGATCTCACATTGTGACCATCGGCCTTTTCTATCTCGCCATTTTTTCAACGTTGATATTCTGTGGAACAGAGTTCCACCGCACTGGTTGAGCTTCCCGAGGGAACAGGTCCTGCAACTCCCATTGCACAGAGGAAAAAACAGTGAGAGGTCGAGAATTTATGACGGTCCAGGTTGTCACCGCGAAGCCAACCGGCACCGTTGAGGATGTTGCCCGCATCATGCCCGAAATTGATAGCGGTGCTATTCCGGTTATTAACGATGACGTGGTCGTTGCGATAATTACAGACGGCTATATTGTCATCCGTGTGGTTATGGAACAAAAGGATGGGCTTACTCCGGTGTCCGATGTCATGACAACCGGTGTGGAAAGGTGCCTGGAAAATGATGAGATTTCTGAAGCCACTTGGCGGATAAACGAGATCAAAATGCGTCGGCTCGTCGTTTTTGATGGCGACCGCACCGGGTTCGTCTCGCTCGGAGATATTGCTATCGAGCATCAAGGTGACTTGATCAGCCGCGCTGGCGGAAACATTGCAGGACAACTGATGGATGGACGAACCTCCAGCGCACATAGGCGCAGATGGACGCAGTGTTATGGTTGACCAATCGCCTAAAGCAGTAGCCGAGCGACGGGCACGTCGCGCCGAACGGCGGCAGGAGCAGCGCGACGTAAATGTCGGGCGCGCCGAGAAAATGCATCATGCCAGGGTCGGCGCTCAGGACGGCCAAAAGGAGGTCGACAACGGACCGACATTAATGGGCCGAACCTTTATTGGCTGCTCGGGTTGGTACTATTGGCACTGGAAAGGAAATTTTTATCCGGCCGATGCTCCATCGAATGAAATGTTCAATATATACCAGTCGAACTTCGAGACGGTCGAGCTCAATGCACCATTCTATTCCTGGCCGACCGTTGCTGTTGTACGAACGTGGCTTCGATAAGCGAAGCCTAACTTCGTCTATACGGTCAAGGTTAGTGAACTCATCACGCTCGTGGATGGCGAGGAACGAAGGTTCCAATGTTTCCTGGCGTTCAAGATCATCGTCTTTCAGATTTTCTTTCGGCCCTTTGATCATTGGATTTCCTCCGGTTCCGCAAAAACTCGGAACGAGCCGCTTGGTTCCGGTGGCTCCTCATGCCAATCATCATGATAGCGCGTTTCGATATTTTTAGTCGGACGCCGCTCGCTTTGGTCTGCGCTGGTCGCCTCCTCAGTGCTGGAAGTTCAACACCCCTGGGTCACGCCGCTCGATATTTTGGCCTACGCGGCGGAGCGTCGATCTCAAGCACATGTCAGGTAGCAAGTCGCCCGAGCATCTGTGCACCATCCCCAACAAAAACGTAAAACCAATCTCGATGTTCCCAGAAGCCAGCACTCCATCGATTTTTCTACGGAGAAGGGCTGCCTCTGCACGCGGTTACCTCACCGCTTCGTCGTGAGCGCCAGAAGCCCATCATAAAGCGCGGTTGCGAGGGGATCGACATCGGGCGTTTCCTCGTGGAGCCTGAATGTGCTCGCAACAAGCTTGCCGCGGCCAAGACGCTTTTCAATGATGAAGGCTGCAGGCTTATGGACCCAGCCGATGACGACGCCTGAATGAACGCGGCCCTGAAACTCCCAGGGGCGAAAACCGGCGATTACCTGGTGCGGCACGACGCCAGTGAAGGACAGATCGAACAGGGGGGCGCCGGGAATGTGGGCGAAAACCCCGTCGCGCCGCAGCCAGGAGAAGTTGCCGACCCAGTCGCCGCGCCAGATCGACTTGTGGCGGTTGACGAGATTGTATCCCGGGAAGCTGAAGTAGGGTCCTGAAATCATGCCCCCGGAACCCGGATCGATTGCGACCGACATCGGACCATCACGTGGGGCAAGATCATCACGCAGGCGGCCGGGCTCTTTGGCTACGATCTGCAGCACGCGCTGTCCAGAATGGATGGACTCAACGCGTTCGCCGTCGATATCGTGGGTGACGAAGACATCTGCCTGATCCGGCGAAACACTGACATGGCCGAGTGCTGTCAGCCGCTCGGATATCGTGTCATCGTCTGATGCAAATCGTATTGACGGCCGGGCGTCGCGCCTACCGTAGAGCGATATCGTCTCGGAATTTTCCGACAGAACACGTCCATCCGGCCCTACGATGCGGAAGCCCGCCGTTGATATCTTGCATGCCGACGCCGAATTTGTCGTCACGGAAACCGGGATATCATGAACCTGCATCGGCCCAATTGCCGGCAACCTTATTTCGCCCTTTTCCATACCGAGTTCCCAGACGAGATGGCTGCCCTCAGGCAGCGTCGCGCCGCCGGTTGAAAGTTTGGCATCGAACGCGACCGTCTGGCCGCCGTAGACCGCATGGCGGACAGCGCCCGGCGCGATGACGATATCGGAATTGACGGCCGGCAGCGCCTGCGCGAATACGCGCGGATTGCGCGCCATGTCCATTAGGCCGTTACCTTCCCAATGGACGTCGGTGAATTCGGTGATCACGTAGCCGCCGATCGGAGCGTGCGTCCGGATGATCTCGATCTCGTATTTGAGGTTCATGTACTGGTACCACTGAACCTGCTCGATGAAGCCGCTGACGTCGCCGAAGACCTGGCCGAGGCCGAGTTCACGGAAGCGGGCCTCCATGCCCTGGGGCAGCGCCGTGCCGTCCGCCCAGGTCGCGCCGTAGGCCATCCACCACGGGTCGCGGCCGCTTTCGTCGCGCAGACGGGCAGGGTCGGGCAAGCCCCACACGCCGAATTCTGAGAGGATCAGCGGTTCGTTCCGGCTGCGCACCGCTTCCTTCTCGGTCGAAAAGGTCCAGTCTGCATTGCCGGCAAATTCGCGGCAGAGGGCGTCCCATTCCTCTCGACGATCAACGGCGGTTCGATAGAAATGGTAGTCGTTGATGTCGGTCTTGACGTGGACGTTGGGGAAGCAGGCGGAGTTGTCGACGACGAGGCGCAACGGGTCTTCGGCGCGCAGCCAGTCGACCATGCCGGAAATCCACTGCCGCTGCTCGGCGGCTTCGCGAAGCCGCGTGCCCCAGTCTTCGTTGATCAGCGTCCAGATGACGATCGAGGGGTGATTGCGGTCGCGGGCAAGAATGCCTTCCATTGTCTTGCGCAGGCGCTCGGCGGAGGCGGGCGTGAAGGTCTCGATATTGGGAATCTCGGTCCAGACCAACATGCCGAGCCGGTCGGCGACCTCGTAATAGCGGGGGTCCGGCACCTTGATATGGCAGCGCAGGCAATTGAGTCCCATGACTTTCGCCTTGCGCAACTGGTCTTCGAGAAGGTCGAGGGAGGGCGGCGCGCCAAAACCGTCGGGGTAATAATCCTGGTCGAGCGCTGCGCGCAAATAGAGCGGCGCACCATTCAGAAGCAGGAAGCCGTCCTTGGCTTCAAAGCAGCGGAAGCCGAAGTTTTCTCGCCGGCTATCGATCTCGATGCCATCGGCAACGAGGGTCGTCTTGATCGAATAGACGTTGGGACGGTCCGGCGACCAGGGCTGCGTCGTGTCGAGCTGGATTGAAAGGCTGAGTGTGTCTGCCGCAACTGGAAGCGTGCCGGAAAAGACAGCTGTGCCCTCTGGGTCGGTGACTTCGAGCTTCAGCGAACCTGAGATCGCGCCTGCGAAACTCGCTTTGAGATCGAGCCTGCCTTCAGGCCAGATGGGGTCGAGGCGCAAGGATGAAATATGAAGCTTGTGACGTGCCTCAAGCCGCACGGGCTGCCAGATGCCGCCCTGCGGGCCGTACCAGCTCTGCTTGCCATGAGGGATTTCGGCAAAATCAGTATCGTGCTCGTTGCGATGCCCGTCGGGCAGGGAGGCGATAACCTCGATGGTATTGTCGGCCTTTAGGAGACCCGCGGGAATGACAAATTCAAAGGGAAGATAGCCGCCCTCATGACGGCCGATTTCGGTGCCGTTGACGGAGACGATTGCAAAATCGCTGACGGCGCCGAAGCAAATGGCGATTTCCCGACCGTTCCACTCCGCTAGCAACGTGAAATCCTTGCGATAGGTTGCCGTTCCGAAACTGACGGCCAGATCCTCGAAGCAAGCTTGCCAGTGCGCAGGTACCTTTGCCTGCCGCCATGCGCCATCGGTTTCGTGGCGGAACTGCCAGGTACCGTCAAGAGAGAGGATGGCGCGCAGAGGCGTATTCGCTGGTGGTAGCGACTGGGAATGCGCATTCATCGGATTGTCCTTGGAAGGTCGGCGATTGATAACGGATACGCGCGTTGCAGCGCGTATCCCGCGGGAGACCAACCCCTCGGAAGGGATTGGGAGGAACTTAGCGGTTACGCCGCAGCACGCGTTCGACCCCGCCCTGCATGGCTTCAACTGCGGCCTGTGGTTCTGTGCCCGTCAGCCACATAGCGTTAAGGTCTGTGACCATCGCGTTCTAAACGGCTCGCTGGTTCTGAACCTGCGGCAGCGCGGTTGCATTCGTGGCCGTGTCGGCAAACTCGGCGCGATGCGGCAGAGCCTTGAATTCCTCGGAATTGAGGACCGATTGGCGAACCGACAGATGGCCGGTGCGAGACCATTCGAAGTTGTTGTCGTTCAGGAATTTGACGAAAGCCAGGGCGGCTTGCGTCTTTTCCTCGCTGCGGCTTTCATCCTTAGGAATAACCCACATGTGGCTATCGGCCCAGACCGAGGACTTAGAGTAGATCTGCGCGACGTTGGTCACCGCATAGTTCTTCAGGCCTACCTTACCCGCCGCTGCCTGCGCATTGTAGTTGTCGACGGCCCAGGTGCCGTTGATCATGATGCCGGTTTCGCCGTTGAGAAAAGCCTGTTCGGCACCGGGATAATCGAGTGCGGCGTTGGCGAGACCTTCGGAATAGATCGACGAGATCAGCTTGGCGGCTTTTAGACCTTCCGGCGTGTTGATGCTGGCTGTCTTGCCATCGGCAGAAATGACATCGACGCCCTGCTGCCACAGCAGCGTGTCAAAGAACCGAACCATCATACCTTCGGCGCTCTGGGACTCGGTTCCCATGTAATACTTGCCGGTGGCTTCCTTGAATTTCTTACCCTGTTCAAGAAGCTCTTCGGGTGACTTCGGCAAGGTCGGCGTGCCATCGGCGTTGACAAGCCCGGCTTGTTTCATCAGGTCCATGTTGACGTGGAACAGCAAAGCGTGAAGGTCGTAGGGAAGTGCGTAGACCTCATCCTTTGCGGATGCGTTCTTCAAAGCCGCCGGTACAAAGTCCTTGGTATCGATGCCGAGATCGGCCATCGGCTTGGTGAGCGGTGTCAAAAGATCGCGGTCAGAAAAGTTCGGCATGACCGAGGCGTGCATGACGGCGACGTCGGGGATGTTGCCGGTGGAATAGGTCGCGGTCAGCAGGTCGTAGTAGGCACCCCAATCGACCGTTTGGGTGACGACCTTGGCGCCGATGGTGTTTTCGGCGTTGAACTTGTTGGTCAGCGCCGTGATGATGCCGCACTCGCCATTCGCCTTGGCAACATCAGTCACTTCGCCATATTCAGTCTTGCAGTCGCCGAAGAAACGGAAAAACGAGATATCGACCGCGTGGGCTGCTCCTCCCCAGAGCGTGGTCAGCAAAGTCGTGGCCAGCGCCAGATGTTGCAACGTTTTGGTCTTTTGCATCATATCCTCCTTGTCGATGCGGTTATGAAATGGCCGTACCGGCATGGCCGGGGCAGACCGGCGTCTATTTTCCGGCGCTCATGGCGACACCCGCCACAATGAAGCGCTGGAAGATCAGGAAAAGAAGAACGATGGGCAGGCTAGCGAAGACCGCCGAAGCCATGACCGCGCCCAGCCCTTCCGAGAAAGCGAAGTTGCTCTGGATCGAGGCAAGCCCCACCGTGACCGTGTACATGTCGGCCTTGGTTGCCGAGACGAGCGGCCAGAGAAAGTCGTTCCATGCGAAGATGAAGGTGAACAGGCCAAGCGTAGTGAGCGCCGGGATGGAGAGCGGCAGCATGATCTTCAGGAAGATCGTCAGCCGCGAGGCGTGGTCAATGGCAGCCGCTTCCTCCAGTTCCTTCGGAACGCTGCGGAAGAACTGCATCATCAGAAACACACCGATCGGCACGGCGACACGCGGCATGACCAGTGCGAAATGGGTGTTGTGCAGCCCCCAGCCGGACACCATCGTGTGCAGCGGAATAAACACGGCCTGCTCAGGGACCATCAGGCCGGCGATCATAAGCATGAACAGCGTTTTCTTGAGGGGAAACTCCAGCCGCGCGAAGGCGTAACCGGCCATGGACGAGAGGACCAGGACGAGGCAGGTCATCGTCACCGAGACGATCAGGTTGTGCATCAGCCAGCGCGGCACCGTGTCTAGCTTAAAAAGCCCGATGTAGTTGTCCAGCGTGAAAGGGATCGGCAGGAAACCGGCCGTCGAGCGCATCAGCTCGGCACTCGGTTTCAGCGACATGGCGACAACCCATATGACGGGCAACAGCCATACGATCGCAAAGGCGACAGTTGCCCCGAGAATGAGAAGATCGGTGGCGCGGCGAAGGCCGCGGGTGCGTGCGCTTACCATCACTCGTCTCCCTTCCGGCCAAGCCAGAGCTGCAGCACAGTGAAGCCGAGCATCAGGACAAAGAGGCCGAACGACATGGCGGTGGCGTATCCGACCTGCCAGTCGCGGAAACTGGTCTCGTAAATGTATTGAACCAGAGTGCGCGTGCGGTTCGCAGGCCCGCCCTGCGTCATCAAAAACGCCTGACCGAAGATCTGGAACTGGCCGACGATCTGCAGCACGAGAACCAGCAGAACGGTATGACGGATGGAAGGAAGGGTGATGTTCCTCAGCACCGTGAACCGGCCGGCATGATCGAGTTCGGCTGCCTCATAAAGCTCGGGCGGTATTTGGCTGAGGGCCGCCAGAAACAGCGCCATCGGCAGGCCGACACCCCACCAGAGCGTGGTGAGTGCGATGGAGGGCATTGCAAGTGTCGGATGGCCGAGGAAATTGATGGGCTTGACGCCGATCATGTTGAAGAACGGCACCAGTAGGCCGTTGTCAGCCGACAGTACCATCGACCAGATCAGCGTCACGACCGAGACGGAAAACACACTCGACATGAAAAAGACCGAGCGCAACACGCCCTTGAGCCTTCCCTGGCCGAAGACGGCAAGCGCAAGTATCAGCGCCAGCGCCGTCATGGTCGGAACCGTCATGGCGACGAAGCTAAGGGTGTTTCCAACAGCCTTCCAGAAGATCGCGTCGAGCCACAGGTCTTCGTAGTTCAGGAAACCGATATATTCCCGATAATTGCCGGCAAGCTCCCAATCGTGAAGGCTGATCCAGAGCCCCTTAAAGAACGGATAGATCAGGAACGTGGCATAGATCACAGCGAAGGGGGCGAGGAAAATATAGGCGGCAAAGACATCCCGCCTGTGCGCCGTTTTGAGGCTGGTGACGCTCATGCTCCGCCTCCGGAATGCAGGGCATCAGAGTGCAGGGTGATCGAGAGCGTGTCGGCATCGAATACATGACGCGTGCTGGGGCCGATTGCGAAACGGGCAACCGAGCCGATGACAGGTGCGGCGCCGCCACGCAGTTCGGAGACGATGGATGTGCCATCGTTAAGCGTCGCATATACAAGCTGCATCGAGCCCAGCTGTTCGACGACGTCGACGGTGCCGGTAAGGGGACCCTCATCGGCGGGCGACAGGATTTCAGGCCGCAAGCCGAGCGTGACATGGTCTCCCGTTTTTGCAGAACCGGCACGAACTTTGGCGCTCAACCTGGCAGCTCCGGGGCAGGCGAGTTCGACGCTTTCGCCATCGACGGTCGCGACGGTGGCCGGGATCAGATTGATTCGCGGTGCCCCGAGGAAGCCGGCGACGAAGGCGTTGGCCGGACGTTCGTAAAGCTCGATCGGTGCGCCGACCTGTTCGATCTCGCCGGCCCTGAGCACGACGATGCGGTCTGCCATCGTCATGGCTTCGGTTTGGTCGTGGGTGACGTAGATCATGGTTGAGCCCAGCCGATGGTGGAGCTTGGCGATTTCGGTGCGCATCGAGACGCGAAGCGCTGCATCGAGATTAGAAAGCGGCTCGTCGAACAGGAAGACATCCGGCTCGCGCATGATGGCGCGGCCGATGGCGACACGCTGGCGCTGGCCTCCGGAAAGCGCTTTGGGCTTGCGGTCGAGATAGGGTTCGAGCTGCAGGATGGCAGCGGCCCTGCCGACGCGCTCGGTGATTTCCGCCTTTGGCGTGCCGATGTTCTTCAAGCCGAAGGTTATGTTTTCACGGGCGGTCATGTGGGGATAGAGTGCGTAGTTCTGGAAGACCATGGCGACGCCGCGATCGCGCGCAGCGATATCGTTGACCCGGCTGCCGCCGATCAGGACCTCACCACTGGTGATGGCTTCGAAACCGGCGATCATGCGCAGAAGTGTAGATTTACCGCAACCAGAGGGACCGACGAAGACGACGAATTCGCCGTCGTTGATCGCCAGCGAAACGTCACGGATGACGTTCACCGCGCCATAGTTCTTGGATACTCCTGCGAGCTTTACCCCTGCCATGCACTCCTCCCAGAGCGATTAGTTATATATTACCAATTATAACTAAATTTATTAGCAGCAAGTCCCACCTGGCCCTTTTGCGGTCAGCGAACTTCGTGCTAATCGAAAAGTTCGCTTGTCAGGGTCCGTGTGAAAAAAAACCGACTATGTCCGATATCGCCGCGGCCTGCGCCGTCTCGCAGGCGACGGTGTCGCTTGTGCTCAACAACGCTCCGGGAACCCGGATATCTGCGTCGACGCGCCAGGCCGTGCTGCGCGCTGCGGCTAATTTGGGATACAGCACGCCAGCCCGCCGCATCGACCGGCGACCGCTTATCGCCATGATCATCAACGAGGTTTCGAGTTCGCCACATGCCGCGGGATTGATTGATGGCGCCGCCGAGGCCGCAAACGAGCTGGGTTATCTGCTGTCGATCATGCCGACGGATGCGGACGAGGAAGCCGAGCAAGCCGCCCTCGATCATCTCGCGACGATGTCGGTCGCCGGTATCATCTACGCGCGGTTGATCACGCAGCAGGTGACCCTTGCACCGCAGTTGGCGGCTTGGCCGACGGTGCTTTTGAACTGCTATGCCGTGGATAAACCCCTGCCGAGCGTGGTTCCCGGAGACCTTGCGGCGGCCATGAAGGCAACACTATCGTTAATCGACGCCGGCCATACACGAGTTGCGTATATCGGCGGGGAAGATATGGTTGAGGCCTCTCGCGACCGAATGAAGGGTTACCGCCGCGCGCTGACAATGCGCGATATTCCGGTCGACAATCATCTGGTCATCAAAGGGCGATGGACGATCCAGGGTGGCTATGCGGCTTTCAAGCGATTGCAGGCGCTCGACGAGCCGCCGACCGCGATCTGCTGTTTCTGCGACCGTATCGCCATGGGGGTATACGAGGCATCGAAGGAAGCCGGTCTCTCGATCCCGCGTGATCTTTCCGTCATCGGCTTTGACAATGAATCCTATACCGCTGACATGCTGCCACCGCTCACGACGATGCAACTGCCTCATGCGGACATGGCGCGCTATGCCGTGGAAAAGCTCGCCGAGATCATCGCCGCGCCTCGGCTGCGGCATGACAATCACAAGGTGAAGCTGGAGTGCGAGATGCTTGTACGACAGTCAGTTGCGCCAGCGCCTGTGGTCGGGGACAGGACAAGGGGGCTTTTGTCTGCTGGCAGTTCTAAACCCGACTCTCCAACCTCCAAATAGGATCGTGTTGGCTGGTGCTGTATTCAATGGGCTCAGTGAGGATGGCCATCCTCCAAGTGATGATGAGCTCTGCTGTGATTATTTGCTTTAGAACAGATGACAAATGCTGCCGGTCCGGGGAACATCTGCGGCATCACTCAGTTGTGCGATTTCATCAACGGAGGATTTGAAATGCGCGCACTTTGCTGGCACGGAAAAGGTGACGTTCGCGTCGATACCGTTCCCGATCCCAAAATCCTACATTCCCGCGACGCCATCATAAAAATAACTTGTTGCGCCATCTGCGGTTCTGACCTGCATCTTCTAGATGGTTATCAGCCAACAATGAAAGCCGGCGATATTCTCGGCCATGAAAACATGGGCGAGGTTATTGAGTTGGGGTCCGATGTCACAAACCTGAAAATCGGCGACCGCGTCGTCGTGCCTTTTACGATAAGCTGCGGTAATTGTTGGTTTTGCAAACAGGGCATGTTTTCCTGCTGCGACACCACCAACCCCAACGCCGAGATCGCACGTAAGGCAATGGGCCATTCTCCAGCAGGGCTGTTTGGGTTTAGTCATATGCTTGGCGGATACAGTGGCGGTCAGGCCGAATACCTACGCGTGCCGATGGCAGATGTAGGTCCGATCAAGGTGCCAGACAAAGTTTCCGAAGAGCAGGCACTTTTCCTATCTGACATTTTTCCTACAGGTTACATGGCTGCTGAGAATGCGCAGATCCAACCTGGAGATACGGTGGCGATCTGGGGATGTGGCCCTGTTGGTCAATTCGCAATTCGCTCCGCTCTTATGTTCGGCGCAGGGCGTGTAATCGCCATCGACGAAGTAGCGGAACGTCTCGCCATGGCGGAAGCAGGTGGCGCGGAAACGATCGACTTCTCCAAGACCGATGTCTATGACGAACTCATGTCCCGCACCGCAAACCGGGGGCCTGATAGTTGCATCGACGCTGTCGGATGCGAGGCATCAGGTCACGGCTCCGCAGACGCTCTCCTCGATAAGGCAAAAGCAGCACTGTACCTTGCCACGGATCGTGTTCATGTGATCCGCGAGGCAATCATGAGTTGCCGAAAAGGCGGCACAATCTCCATTCCGGGCGTCTATGTGGGAATGGGTGATAAAATTCCGATCGGAGCCGCAATGAACAAGGGGCTTACTTTGAAGATGGGACAAACCCATGTCCAGAAATATACAAAACCTCTTCTTGAGAAAATCGAAGCGGGAGAGATCGATCCCAGCTTTGTGGTGACGCACCCGGCGTCACTTGAGGATGCACCGGAAATGTACAAGAAATTCCGCGATAAGGAGGACGGCGTGATCAAGGTCGTACTCAGGCCGTAGACGCCACGCTTTACGCTAGCAAGTAAGAGAGAGGAGTTGTCATGCAAGATACCGAGGACTGGTTGAAATCCAATCCCGCAGCTCGTAAGCTTCTAAAAGAAACGGTCGGAAAGTCCGACCTCCAACTTGTAGCAAAAGCGCTTTTTTTGAAAAAGAGGCCGCGGGTTCTTCCGTGGCTGAGTTAAAAGGGGCTTGCGCCGCTGATCGAGAACTACCTGCTGGAGCTTTAATGTCTCCGCCGCCATGGATTAGATGCCGCGAAGTGGCGTTTTATCCAAGAGCGAAGCGTAGAGCCTCCACAATTTCGGAGCGAGTTCACCATGCCGACCGAAAACGACCGAGACGATTACATTAAACGGATGTGTGACGACCAACGGAACGCGTACCTCAAACGATCGTCGGCGCATTTTTTGGAATGCGCGGTGCATCTCTGCGTCACCCATATGAGCATCGAGGAAGCAGCGGCTTTACTTGAACAGCACGCTGCTCTTTTGCGTGAGCACGGTTGACAGTCAAGGGCGAACTTTTCCGACAACGACATTGCCTTGCTACCTGGATAGGAGAGCGGATTTTTCGGGAGAATGAAATCGACCACGTCCCTACAGGCGAAGCGACGGTGCAGATCTTCATTCAGTGGAGTCGGTTCATTCGAATAATTTTTCTCAAAAATAGTCTACAGACGGCCGTGGATTAGAAGGGAAGGGTTCCAACCCGGCCGGGGGTTGCGGCGACCATTTTGCTCTGCGCCGCTCTTCTCGAACCACTTCGTACAACCGATGCAGCTCCAGCTTGTCGATTTCGGTCTATCCAACGTTCCGCCAATGACAGGAACTCGGCATCGTCTTCTATTGGGAGGCCGGCGCGCCCCTCTGATGATCAACTTTTGAATTGTTGCGGCGGCTATCGATATTCATCAGATCCTCAGGTCGCAAAATAGAAGGCCCGCCGAAGCGGGCCTCTTGCATCCACTATGAAAGAACGTCTCAAGCGACTTTCTTCTTCGCACCTTTCGGGTTTGCAGAAGCTTCGCCCAGCTGGGTCAGGAGTTCGTCGGTAGCGATCTCTTCTTGCAAATTCGCATCGATCAGGGCGATGGCTTCCGTGTAGCCAAGCTGTTCCGCCCAAGACTTCAAGGTGCCATAGCGGGCAATCTCGTAGTGCTCGACGGCCTGGGCCGAGGAGATCAGGCCAGCATCGAGAGCGACCGAGCCCTTGTATTCTTCCATGATCTCTTCGCCTTCGGCAATGATACCCTGGATCGCTTCGCAGGTCTTGCCGCGGGCGGTTTTGCCAATAATTTCAAACACCTGCTGCAAGCGTTCGATCTGGCCCTCGGTTTCGTCCTTGTGCTTCAAGAAAGCGGCCTTGCCGTCCGGGGACTGGGCCGCGCGGGCCATTTTAGGCAAGGCTTTGAGAATCTGCTTTTCGGCGAAGTAGATGTCCTTGAGTGTGTCAAGGAACAGATCATCGAGTGTCTTCTCAGTCATTGGTGGTTCTCCTATTGATGGACGGTATGGATCGCGTTACCCAACCATGTCAGCGAAAAATTGTTCCGCCTGAACTGCCCAATGTCGATTTGCATGGAGAGCCGATAAAGTGGATGCCGCTCCCGACGGTATCGCAGTGGTCCAAATTGATGTCCGCCAGAACACCACAGAGAGAGAGAGAGAGAGAGGCGCCCATGGAGGGAATCAGCATTGTTGCCTGGAACAATGAAAGCGGGTGCTTCGGCGTCTTGCTGCTGGAAGCAATGTTGCTGTTTTATTGCGCAATGAAATTTCGCGCGGCCAAGACGTACCTTTTACCGAACTAAACCAAATGGACGGTTGCGTGGAAACCTACACCACCGCGCGACACCGAGCGGGTTGTGACAGGTAAGCTTCGCAATGATGTTCGCTTGGCCGTCCAGGCTTACATTAAGCCGTTCGTTAAACGGCAGAAAAATATTAGAGCTCACGCCGAGGCGATCGTTGAAGCCTCTCCAAACTTAAAAGTAGTGCGTACCAAACACAAAGCCAACAAGTCTACTCGCACTCTCCCGGACCCAAGATGTTCGTGCGAGGTCCCAACTCATCAACGCTCTCCGACAGATTTGTCCGAACATGGCATCGTTGCTTCCCAAGGCGACTTGGCATTTGCCCTTAAACCAAGATCAAATTCCCAATGATGGAACATCCTTCCCACTCGATTATAATGCCGCGTTGCACAGAGGGAGGGGGCCGTGAGTGAGCTACTCTGGTCGAAGCCGACTCGCGTAAATGCGGCAGAGGGTCAGGTCGTCGTGCCGGCCTATTGATTGCCCATTGGAAAGCTGGATATGCCGCGATAACCGTTTTTACGAGAAAACAGTTTAAGAATGCAGCGCTGCGCTCAGCCCGCCTTCTCGTAACGAGAGGCAAGAACGGCATTTGTAACGGCAGGCTTGCATCTAAGCGTACCTTTCGCTTGAAGCCAGGGAACTTGCACGCTCAACCGCAGTTAGCAGTTACCGGAGCCGGAGAATCCCGAATGTTTAAACTAACCTTGAAACAAGCTATTTACTTGCTCATTCTCACCGGAGTAGGGCTAATCCCTATCCAGCTTACAGCTCAACAGCAGGCGCTTACGCCTCAGGCATTTGCACAAAAGGCGGCCATATCCAACACCTTTGAAATCGAGGCGGCCAAGCTTGTCCTACAACGTGGAAATGATGCTTCGGCAAAGACATTTGCTAAAGACATGATCGCTGACCATGAACGAGCAGGACTCGACCTCGCACAGGCAGCACGCGAAGAAAAGTTTCAGTTGAAAGCTGGCCTTGATGATGAACATCGACAAAAGCTTAATGCTTTGAAGGCCTCCCCTGACGGGGATTTTGATCAGGCATACCTTTCGACCCAAGTTTCCGCCCATGAATCGGTGGTAGAATTGTTTGCCGAGTACGCACAACAGAGCCCTGGCGGTCCTCTGAAGTCCTTTGCTGAAAAGACGCTCGGAACGCTGAGAGCGCATAATGTACGTATTCATGGCTTGGCAAAGGAATAACGATCCCGGTCTTCCACACTTAGGCGGGAGCCGATTGCGGAATTCGTGGGCAGGAGATTTCGTTAGCCGCATTGCAACGGGCCTGGCAGATTGGACTTTCGACAGTATCGATCCCTTTAGGTGGAACATCTCTTTACGACGACGGTTGGCTCGACTCTCGCTGGAATCAAAAGGACTGTAAAAGTGTGCATGAAGCCCCTCTTTCCACTATTTTTTGCCACACTCGCAGGCTTTGCAGTACCGAGTTTTGCGAGCGAAGGAAATACGGCGGCAGCTACATCGGCGCAGGAAGTGGAACTGCAAGGCTTGCGGGAAGCAGGTCCGGCGATCGCTTACGCTTTGCGATTCGCTGGGCGAAGGTCATAAACGGAGACAGGGATGCAGTGCCGACTGTCCAGCGCACAGGCGCAACGGGTTTGCGGCTGACGACAAACGATCGTGATCCAAAAACGGGCAAATCGATTTCGACCAGCGACCTTAAACTGACACGCCGCTAGGTGCCCCGTTTGCGATATTGCGGTGCCGCGGTAGTGCAAAATTGCCACCACGTGTATCTTCAGATTCTAGGGAACTTTCAGCGCCGATCAATGTTGGGCGCCGGCGGAAGTGCTGGGGACATCTCATACTGAGGTGGGACCGGGTTGGATTAAGACCGGATATTAAATGAACCAAGGAACGCCCCGGGGCCTGATATTCGTCTACGTCGGCGCGATCGTTGCGATCGGCCTAATTATCGTCGGCGGCGCCCTTACTTGGAATAAGCTTGATGCACGACTGCAGAAGCTTTCAACACCCATTGCAAACACGCTGGATCAATAATGGTAAATCGTCAAAGTCCCACCGGTGCACAAGTTCGAGGGCAGATCCAGTCGGGTGAAACAGGGGATATAAGGCCAGGGTTCGACCCAGCCGCTGCGCCCATGGAGACGGATTCTGAGGCTGGCGGACAGGCTATAACTCCAGAACAGGCTCGCATCGCTGTCGACGACCATATTGACGTAAAACCCGATGTCCAGGAAAATTATGACGGTGCAATGCGCGAGCCGGAGGTTGCGAACAAATTTTCGGAGAAAGCCAAACTTCACCCCATCGCAATCGTTTTGGCAGCCATGATAGCTTTAGGTGCGGGTCTGGTCATATTTGGCCTGATCGGCAACTAAGCTGACGCCCGCGACCGAGCCATGTTGGCATAGAAGCCTGAGATCGCTCGCCTGTACGCATTGCCAACCTACCCCATAAGACAAAACGTTAATCGCTGAGTTCAGCACAACCTCAGAAGCTAAGGAGTCCGACGATGTCACGTCTTCACGAAGCAATGGGGCTGGAGCAGCTGCGCGAGCTTGCCAATTGCATTCGCTTTTTGTCGATGGATGCGGTCGAATATGCAAACAGCGGTCACTCCGGTATGCCTCTGGGAATGGCAGACATCGCGACCGTACTCTTTTCAGAATTCATGAAATTCGACCCTGAAGAACCAAAATGGTTCGACCGTGATCGTTTTTTGATTTCCAATGGCCATGGCTCGATGCTTCTTTACAGCCTGCTTTACCTTACGGGTTATAAGGATATGACGATTGACGAAATAAAGCGGTTTCGGCAAGTCGACAGCAGGACGCCGGGACACCCGGAGTATCATTTTTCCCCGGGAATTGAGACCACCACTGGCCCACTTGGTCAGGGGTTTGCGAATTCGGTTGGTTTGGCGCTCGCCGAGAGAATAATGAATACCGAATTTGGCGACGACCTTGTGGATCATCACACCTACGTTTTTGTAGGCGACGGCTGTTTAATGGAAGGTATCAGCCAAGAAGCATTTCGTTTGCCGGCCACCTGAAACTCGGCAAGCTTATCGCCTTTTTCGACAACAATTCAATTTCCATTGACGGAGCGACGAGTCTCTCTGAATCGGACGATCAGCCAGCGCGGTTCCGGGCTTCGCACTGGCACGTGCAAGAGATAGACGGTCATGATCCGGACGCGATCCGTGCCGCGATCATTGAAGCGCAGGATGTGCGCGACCAGCCGTCGATGATCTCCTGCAAGACGATTATTGGCTTTGGCTTCCCAACAAAAGCTGGCACGCAGAAAGCTCACAGCGATGCACCCGGCGAGGAAGAGATTGCCGGCGCCCGCAAATCGCTCGGATGGACGTCGCCGCCTTTTGAAATTCCGGCCTCTTTGCTTGGCAGCTGGCGCGAAATCGGCCGTAAAGGCCGTCAGTCCCGCCATGTATGGATGGATCTTGTCGAAGCGGCATCCTTGAACAACCCGGAGTTTAGGCGGCGGATCGACGGACATCTTCCCGCAGACTGGCGCTCCGCCATCGACGCGGCGAAGCGCGAGTTTCTGGGAAGCCACAAGGAACTCGCCACCCGCCAGGCTAGCGGAACCGTACTCAATCACCTGTTCGACGCTATTCCAGAGCTACTCGGCGGCTCTGCCGATCTTACCCCATCCAACAATACTAAAGCGAAGGACCAGGTCGGTATCAACCCCGGTGACTATGGAGGATCCTATATTCACTATGGTGTACGTGAGCATGGCATGGCGGCAGCGATGAATGGGATTGCCTTGCACGGTGGTCTTATCCCCTACGGCGGCACCTTCTTGACATTTTCCGACTACTGCCGCCCTGCAATCCGATTGGCGGCCATGATGGAAATCCGAACGATCTTCGTGATGACCCATGATTCCATCGGGCTTGGGGAGGACGGGCCGACCCACCAGCCGGTTGAGCACCTTTCGGCGTTGCGCGCCATTCCCGCCCTCGCAGTTTTTCGCCCCGGTGACGCGATCGAAACTGCAGAGTGCTGGGAAGTCATTCTGGACACGCCGCGCCAAGCAGCTCTTATCGCACTGTCCCGGCAACCCATGCCGCTGCTACGTCGCGAACGGTCGCAAGAGAATCTGTCGGCGAAAGGTGCGTACGTCCTTAAGGAAGCACAGGGCGGTGAGCGTCAACTCACCCTGATTGCAACCGGATCGGAATTGCATCTCGCCATCGAAGCGCGGGCGACGCTCCAGAACGAAGGCATCCGGACGGCGGTCGTTTCAATGCCGTGTCGTCTGCTGTTTGAGCAACAGGAAACAGCCTACAAACACGCGGTACTCGGCAAGACCAGAGCGCGTGTTGCCGTCGAAGCTGCGGTGCAAGATAGCTGGGACCGCTATATAGGTATTGATGGAGGCTTCGTCGGAATGCATCGCTTCGGTGCGTCGGGTAAAATCGGCGATGTCTATGCGAAATTCGATATATCGGCAGGCTCCGTGGCGCGCACGGCAAAGTCGGTTTTGCAAAAACTCCGTGCTTGAGGGCAAGATATTTTTTGAAGCAATTGTTGACGACTGCTAGCCCACCCATTTTCCTCATGCGAGCGATTGGTCCCTCCGTATCTCGGTATGCCTCGTGAATTCCACATCAAGAGCGGGGTTCGCCGACCCTTTTTTCGGTCCCGGCGGGTGCCGCAGCAGCTGGGGACGCCGTCGTGCTGTCACCTTGTGCTGGCTTGACGGCTCCTTCGTCCGTGACGTCCGCACCGTTGTCGGTTAGTTGATCCTCCACGGACTTGACGAGCTCTGCCCAACATTTTTTGAAGGCGGAGATACCATCCCGCTCGAGCGCTTCCGCTATATCCTCAAGATCGATGCCCAGGTTGGCGAGGTTCCCCACCACCAACCGGGCCTCATCATACTGGTTTCTAATCCGATCAGGAGTAGGGGCGCTGTAGAGGCCAACAGCCTCAAGCGTCGCCTGAGGCATGGTGTTCACCGTGTCTCGCGCCACCAGTTCTGTCACATAATGGGTAGCGGGGAGGGTATTGTCCTTTACGCCGGTCGAGGCCCATAGTAGCCTCTGTAGTGAGGCTCCATGACTGGCGAGATTTTGCCACCGGCCTGAGGTGCGCGCGGTTTCGTAGATCTCGTATGCTAGCCGAGCATTTGCAATGGCAACCTCTCCGTGCAACTCGGCTCGTCGGAGCAGATCATCTGCGTCCTCCGAAAAACCGAGTTCGCTCAAACGGCGATCGACTTCAATATCGACCCGGCTGATAAAAAACGAGGCAACGCTCTCAACACCGGCTAAGCTGCCGCCATTGCTCAGCCGCTGTTCCAACCCCAACATGAAAGCATCGAGAACGGCACCATATCGCTCGACAGAAAATATCAGGGTGACGTTGACGCTAATGCCGTCTGAAATAGCCGCCGTGATCGCCGGCAGTGCTGCCCTGGTTGCCGGAATCTTAATGAAGAGATTTGGCCGGTCGATAAGCCACCAAAGCCCACGGGCTTCCGCAGCCGTGCGCTCAGCGTCAGCGGATATACGGGGATCTACCTCGATCGAAACGCGTCCGTCTCGAAATTGACTGGCTTCGAACGCTGGTCTTAGCGCGTCACAGGCATCCCGTACATCGCGCCCGGTGATGAGCCGAAGCGCTTCACCAACTGCTGTTCCGCGCAGGGCGAGTTCACGAATTTGCCCGTCGTAACCGGATCCAGCGCTTATCGATTTCGCGAAAATTGTCGGATTGGTCGTTATTCCGACGATTTCCTTTCTATCCACCATCTGCGCCAGACTACCGGAGGTAATGCGCTCCCGGCTTAGGTCGTCCAGCCACACCGCTACTCCTGCCTTCGCAAGATTTTCATAGGCGCTCATCGATTTTCCGATCTGTTCTTACCTTCATGTCACATGTCCCTTTGCTGTTCAGGTCAACGTGAATATGACGACCAACGCGTGCTCATTCTACTCACGGTTGACGCCCTGGTTGATGATCCGAAGCTTGCGTATTTCTTCGGCGATCGCAAGAATGGCGTGTGAAACCGTTTGATCCTGAACATTCTAAATTCTCTGAGGCATACCCCCGCCGGCGTGACTGGGGGATATTTCAATCGGATCCGGTTTTCTTGTTTTGAGGATCAGTCCGCGCGGTGCAACCCCAGTCGATCGACCGCGCTTGAGCAAACTTAGTTTATCATCTGGTGTCAGCCGCGCCGGTGAGTTGGCGGCCCGAATAAGTTCCGCTATAAAGTCAGTGGTGCCGGTCATACAATATTCCGAGCTTGTCAGCCGATGAGCGCGATGGATCACTTTGAGACGCTCGGAGCAGGCTAAGCAATTGCGAGAGCGACCGAACAAACTGCAACAGCGAAAGTTCCCTCGGCGGGTGCTTTTTCGAAGCCTATCACCGCCTCAGTCGCCTTCGGCGATCTATCGCAGTTAAGTCATAGCGTCGGCGCTCCGCCGACGTGCTGCTTGGTCGGCGCTCGGGGGTAGCAATTTGAGGTCAAACGCTGGCCGGCTTCACTATGCATGAAAGCGTTCTATTATCGCATGGCTTGTTGAGGCACGGTGCCTTAGCAAATTATCAGGTATCGGCATCTCGCAGTAGCCGGTAACGAAGACGAACGGCGTCCCGCGTTCTGCCAGCAACGCTGCTGGTGGGTAGACCAACTGTCCATTCAGGTTGATATCTGAAACAGCGACATCGAGTGCAAAGCTGCAAAGCTAGGCTCTCTTAGTCCTCGACGACGAGGAAACGCTGGCCTGCGTAGAACCAGCATACGACGCGGGAGCATTTGGCCCGCCTAAGGAACCAACGGCGTTCAGCCTTTCCGCAGGCGCTTGGCGACCATGCCTGGAAGCGTTCTGAACAATCGTCTCTGGCAACTCCGCTACCGCAAGGCATTAAGCGTCGAAATCAGCGTATGAGAGATCGACCTCGTCAAGGACCGGCGGGTCGAACGCCTATGGTCCGCTTCGACGGCCTCTGCAGGCGCCGTATGCCATATGATATCGCGAAGCCCAACCCGACAAAAATTCTCTGTCGCGGGATGAACTGACTGAGGGGAGTGACTTAAGGCTTCTCTTGTTACGCAAGCAAAAGCGCTGGCAGACCCCGAGCCATCATCGTCTAGGTTTCGCGTGATGCCGATGGTTACCCGTGAGTGCAATTGGCGTTTAAGTGGAGGGTCCTCCGACCACGGACAAGTACGATTGAGTCAGGTTTTCGAGCTCCTAAAATGAAGCGCAAGCCACAAGCTGGGTGGAACTTTCCACGAACTCCTCTGTTCGTGCGCAGCCTCCAACCGAAAGGATGCAACATGTGCAGGCGAGTAGACCAGATACACGCTAGATCGTATCCTACGCGAATAAGGCGGGGTCGATCGGAGGAGGACCCAGCTGCAGGTGTTCGACCGGACAGAAATATTGCGTCGACCTGCCCGTTTCCTGTCTTTCCCCAAAGGATTGGTCAACGCGAGGTCGGCCGAGATATCGTAAACCGGAGTGCCCGTCATGAGTGGTAGTCCCTCCAAGCCTACAGTTCGAACCTATGCCGGTCCTGCGGGCGGATGGGGTTCCGCGAAGTCCGTAACGGAAATCTTAGTTCGCGAACATGTCCCCGTTCGAGGCGCCAACCTGCTGCGGCATCAGAACAAGCCAGAAGGCTACATGTGCGTGAGTTGCGCCTGGGCAAAGCCGGCAAAGACCCATCCACTGGAGTTCTGTGAGAACGGGGCAAAGGCAACTGCCTGGGAAGTCACCAGTCGGCGCGCCGACCGAGCGTTTTTTGACGCCCACACCCTGACCGAACTGGAAAGCTGGCGAGACCATGACCTGGAAGAGCAGGGCCGACTGACCCATCCGATGAAATGGGATGCCATTTCCGACAAATATCTTCCGGTGCCATGGGAACAGGCCTTCGCGGAAATAGGCCACGAATTGGGGGGTCTGGCGCCCGAACAAGTTGATCTCTACACATCGGGCCGGGCCTCGCTGGAGACCAGCTACATGTTCCAGTTGTTCGCCCGGATGTACGGCAGCAACAACCTGCCCGACAGTTCCAACATGTGTCACGAGAGCTCGTCGGTCGCTCTGCCCGAGAGCCTTGGTGCGTCAGTCGGCACGGCAATCCTATCGGATTTCGAGAACACCGACTGCATTTTTTACATCGCCCAGAATGTCGGCACATCGTCGCCTAGAATGCTGCATGATCTGCAGGATGCAGTCGATCGCGGCGCAAAGATCGTCACCTTCAACATGCTGCGCGAGCGTGGCCTCGAGCGGTTCGTCAATCCGCAATCTCCGACGCAGATGCTGACCGGGCATGAGACGTTGATTTCCTCTGACTACTACCAGGTCAGGAACGGCGGCGACATCGCGGCCCTGTTCGGCGTCTGCAAAGCGCTAATCGAAGCCGACGATACGCTGAACGCATCCAGTGTGTCGCAGGTTGCCGGCGACGACGACAAGCCAGCCGATCCGGAGAACGCAGCAATGGTGGCCTTTGCCGCCTCGATGGCGGCGGCCGACAAGAAGCATATTCTTGACCATGATTTCATCAAGGAGCACACTGCTGGCTTCGAATTCTTCGCAGCAGCTGCCCGAGGACATCGATGGGAAGATCTCGAGGGCATTTCCGGCCTGACCCGGGTACAAATGATCCAGGCGGCCGCGACCTATGCTAAGTCGAACGCCGTTCTGACGATTTACGGGATGGGGCTGACCCAACACCTGATGGGGGTTCAGAACGTTCATATGGTCGTGAACCTTGCACTTCTACGGGGCAATATTGGCAAGCCCGGTGCAAACATTTGCGCTGTGCGTGGCCACTCGAATGTCCAGGGGCAGCGAACGGTCGGCATAACCGAGAAACCGGGGCTCGCGCCACTCGACAAGCTAGCTGAGCTCTACGGGTTCGAGCCGCCGCGCTGGATGGGCCGCTCAACGGTCGAAACCTGCAGGGCAATTATCGACGGTTCGAGTCGCGGTTTCGTGAGCCTCGGCGGTAATTTCCTAAAAGCCATTCCCGAAACGGAAGCCGTGGAAGCAGCTTGGCGAAAATTGCGTCTAACTGTGCAGATCGCTACCAAGCTTAACCGCAGCCATGTCATCCATGGGAAAATCGCCTACCTCCTGCCTTGTCTTGGTCGTATAGAGATTGACCAGCAAGCGACGGGTCCCCAGGCCGTGTCTATGGAAAGCTCCATTGCATATTTTCACGGTTCGCGCGGAAAAACAAAGCCCGCCAGCCCGGATCTGTTATCCGAGCCGGCGATCGTTGCTGGTATCGCCAAGGCGACGCTAGGTACCACCAGGGTGCCTTGGGAACAATGGGTGGGCGACTATGGAACGGTCAGGGATGCGATCGAGGCAACCTATCCAGAGACGTTCAAGGACTTCAACAAGCGGCTGTTTCAGCCGGGCGGGTTCCCGCGGCCCTTGCCAGCGCGGGAGCGCAGATGGGTGACGACGAGTGGTAAGGCAAATTTCATTACGCCGGGCAAGCTGTTTCCGGATCTTTCTACTTCCGGCAGAACTGACGTGCTGCATTTGGCGACCCTGCGGTCGAACGATCAGTTCAACACAACGGTCTACGGTTATAGCGACCGGTTCCGCGGTGTGGAGGGGACGCGAAAAGTGGTGTTCATGAACGGCGACGACATAGCCGCAATGGGGCTGACTAACGGCACGAGCGTCGATCTTACCACGGCGATCGGGGAGGAGACGGTACGCAAAGTTACTGGCTTCCGGATTGTCGAATACAATATCCCGAGAGGGTCGTGCGGGGCCTATTTCCCTGAGACGAACCCGCTGTTTCCTCTAGAACATCACGATGCCCAATCGAAAACGCCGTCCTACAAACTCCTTCCCATCCTGATTACACCGTCCTCAGTACTGCCTCACGATTAAACTTTTTGGCCCAGGATTTGATGATGTCGTCGCGTTTACGCAAAGGGCGGTCGAGTTTGGTGTTCTGGTCTTTAGCCATCGTGGCAGGTGTAGCCGTTGCGATATCTGCAAGGATCTCGAAGACTGCAAAGGGGCCTGACGATCGCACGCTTGTTCGTAGTTCGCGACTCATAGTGTACCGGGCCGCACTTTCGGGTCTCAAGATAGATCAGTGGCTGGGCATCATGACTGCTTTCGCGTCGTGCCTGGGGATTGCCGCTCTGCTCGGCTACGTCGGGGAACCCCTGCAGTTGCGCCAGGACCCTGTCGTCATCTCGGAGCTGGAAAAGATCAGACTCATGCCAAACGGGATCAGCGGCGCGCCGCCGAATGTCGATTTCGCGCTCGGCCAGCCTTATGAGAACGGCTCCTATAACCTTGCCCAAGGTAAACGCCTGTACTCTTGGTTTGGATGCGCCACATGTCACGGCGACGGTCAGGGAGGAAAAGGACCTTCCTTTCTCGATGGTTGGTGGCACTACGGGCCGGAAATGGTGTCGATCGTATCGTCCATCCGCGACGGGCGGCCGCATGGCATGCCGCCTTACAAGGACAAGATCCCAATCGGGCAGATCTGGCAGCTGGCAGGATATGTCCAATCGATTGGAGCCTATCAGGCCAAGGTTGCAGCACCTGGCCGCAACGATGCCAGGCAAACGCGCCCGGCTGAAAACCGTGCTCCAGCAGTGATCCTGTTCGAGCCCGTCCCAACCCGCGTTAATCCCGACCAGGGTCCGAGACCATGAAAGTGGTCGATATTCTTCTTTTCTTCTTCTTGACAGGCGTTGCAGGTTGCAGCGGTTCGCAATCAGCGCTTGACGTGCACGGCGCGCCCGCGATCCACCTCAAGGACTTGATGACAGCGTTCGTTTGGATCTGCGGATTTGTCTGGCTGCTGGTTATCTTTGCGCTGATTTACGCGCTGGTGAGGTCACGCACCGGGGAGGCGTCAACCCAACCGGACGGCCCTTGGACGAAGATCGTGGTATCTGGCGCTGTCGCCGCGACTGGCGTTATCATCACGGGACTTACCATCGCGAGTTATTATACCACGCGAGCCATCGACGGGAGCCAGGGCGACGCGATTTCGATATCCGTCAAGGGCGAGCAATGGTGGTGGCGCATCCGGTATCCAAATCGGGATCCGGCGCTGGAATTCGAAACTGCAAACGAGATTCATATCCCTGTCGGACGGGACGTACGCCTGCAACTGGAAAGCGCTGACGTCATCCACTCCTTCTGGGTCCCAAGTCTCGCCGGAAAACAGGACCTCGTTCCCGGCCGCAGCAATACCTTGCTCATTCGCGCCGAGCGCCCCGGTATCTACCGCGGCCAATGCGCCGAGTTCTGCGGACTGCAGCACAGCCATATGGGAATCTTGGTCGTGGCGGACGACGAGGCGTCCTATGCGCGATGGCTCGCCTCGCAGCGAAAAGTCCAATCACAAACCATGGACCCCGAAGCGTCGGCCGGCGAAAAAGTGTTCTTGGCCAAGCCTTGTGCTGCCTGCCATACTGTCCGAGGCAGGTCCTCCACGGGAACAACCGGCCCCGACCTGACCCACGTCGGGAGCCGCCAGACCATCGGCGCCGGGCTTCTTGAGACGACCCCAGGCTCGCTCGCAGCCTGGATTGCCGACCCTCAAACCCTCAAACCCGGCAACAACATGCCGATGGTGCCACTCACAAGCAACGAATTGCGCCAGATTTCCCGTTACATGGACAGTCTCAAATGAACGCTATTAGACCAGATCGGGATACCAGGGACAGCCAACTCACAGAGGCAGAGCTTCAGCGACATCTGAACGCGACATGGGGCTCGCCGCGCCGTTTCTGGGGCGCTTTGACAAATGTCGATCACAAGGTTATCGGTCGGCGCTACATCGTCACGGCTTTCGTTTTTCTGGCCCTCGGCGGTATCCTGTCCCTCGCCATGCGGCTGCAGCTATCCCAGCCGGAAGCCCGCTTCATCGGTCCCGATCGCTACAATCAGATTTTTACCATGCATGGAACGAACATGATGTTCCTTTTCGCCGTGCCGGTGATGGAGGCGATGGCGGTCTATCTCGTTCCACTAATGGTCGGCACCCGCAATATCGCCTTTCCACGACTGAACGCCTTTTCCTACTGGATGTTTCTCGCCGGCGGGATCCTACTTTGGGTGGCTTTTGCAATCGATACCGGTCCCGATGTCGGCTGGTTTGCCTATGTGCCACTGGCTGGTCCGCAATACGGGACCGGAAAAAGGGCGGACATCTGGGCGCAGATGATCACCTTTACCGAGATCTCCGCCCTTGCGGTTTCGCTGGAACTGGTTGTCACCATTTTCAAGCAGCGCGCTCCCGGTATGTCGCTCGATCGAATCCCGCTGTTTGTCTGGTCGATGCTTGTCACGTCATTTCTAGTCATTCTCGCAATGCCTGCCATCATGATCGCCAGCACATCGCTCATCCTCGATCGTCTGGTTGGCACCCACTTCTTCAATCCCGCCGAGGGCGGTGACGTGTTGCTGTGGCAACATCTGTTCTGGTTCTTCGGCCATCCTGAGGTCTACATCATCTTCCTACCAGCCGTCGGCATGGTCTCTACTATTGTAGCCACCTTCACGCAGCGGCCCGTCTTCGGATATCTGGCGATGGTCATGGCGCTCATCGCCACCGGAGTTCTGGCGTTCGGGCTCTGGGTGCATCACATGTTTGTCGCCGGCTTGCCCCGGCTGGGCGCTAGTTTCTTTACAGCATCCAGCATGGCGATCGCACTTCCCGCCGGCCTGCAGATCTTCTGCTGGCTGGCGACGATCTGGTGGGGCCGGCCAATCTTCAAGACACCGTTCCTGTTCGTCCTCGGCTTCATCTTTACCTTTGTGATCGGTGGGATGACCGGGGTCATGGTCGCCTCGGTTCCGTTCGATACGCAGGTTCACGACACATACTTCGTCGTCGCCCATTTCCACTATGTCCTAGTCGGGGGTGCCTTGTTTCCGCTGCTCGGCGCGATCTATTATTGGTTCCCGAAATTCACCGGTCGGATGATGAGCGAGCGGGTGGGGAAGTGGGTGTTCGGCCTGATTGTCGTTGGGTTCAACCTGACCTTCTTTCCGATGCACATTCTTGGCCTGCGAGGCATGCCGCGAAGGATCTACACCTATCAACCCGAAATGCCTTGGGGCGGGTTGAACATGTTCATCAGCCTGAGCGCCTTGATCTTGACGGCCGGATTTCTTCTGTTCTTCATCGATGTGGTTCGAAGCGCACGTCACGGCCGACCCGCCGGAGCCAATCCCTGGCGGGCATCCACGCTCGAATGGGCGACGCCGTCACCTCCACCCTGTTACAATTTCCAGCGCATTCCAGTTGTTGGCGACAGCACGCCGCTCTGGACTGACGGCGAAGTCCTGACCGTTGCGAGCGGCTTGCGTGTTGATCGGCGGGAATTGTTGGTCACGGGAGTGGTCGATGCGTCGCCGGAAGCCCGGGAGTCTTCGCCGGGTCACTCGGTCTGGCCTTTCTGGACGGCAATCGCCACCACCATCGTGCTGATCTGGTCGATCTTTACACCCTGGGCCGTCGTTTGGGGTTCGATCCCGATCGCCATAGCCTTGATCGGGTGGTTCTGGCCCAAAGGCGAACCGGAGGACGAATCGTGAAAGAAGCCGTGGTTCTCGACGTTTCCGACCTGACTGGACATTGCGATGGCAGTGCAAGCCCTGCGTGGTGGGGCACCCTTGCCTTCATGCTCATCGAAGGTACCGGCTTCGCATTGGCGATCGTGCTCTATCTTTACCTCATGAGCATCGCGGCGATATGGCCAATTGGGGTCGGGCCGCCCGATCTGGGGGCGGGCACAGTTATGACTGTCCTCCTGGTCACAAGTCTTGTTCCCAATCTCCTGGTCTCCCGCTGGGCGGCGCAGCAAGACATGCGCAAGGTGCGCTTGGGGCTGATCGTCATGTCGTTCTTCGGGATTGTTCCGCTTGTCGTCCGGATCTTTGAGTTTCCGGCGATGCACATCCCGTGGGACCAAAATGCTTACGGGTCGGTGGTCTGGCTGCTGCTCGGTTTGCACACGACGCATATCCTGACAGATCTCGTAGAGACCCTCGTTCTCACCTGCCTGATGTTCACTCGTCACGGCGATAATCCGCGACGCTTCGGAGATGTCGGCGACAACGCAATGTATTGGAACTTCGTGGTCGCTACCTGGATCCCGATCTACGTCTGTATCTATTGGGTTCCGCGGCTATGAAGACTGCGATCGTCCAAAATGCCGCTTTGCTCGTTCCCGTCGGTCTTTGGGGTTTGACCACGCAACTAGGACTGATCTTACCCCCGGTCGATTGCGATCGCAACACGGCTTTGACGCTGTGTGCCTGCCTTCTGGCGGTGATCATCTCTCTTTCTGCTATTGGAGCCGGAGCAATGGCGTCGAGATCAATAGAAAATCATCGACGGGTCCAATTCGGAACCTTGTGCTGGTGTGGAGGCCTGCTGTTTTGTTTTGCCGTCTCCCTGCAGGGAGCAGCAGCTTTGCTGATAAGCCCATGCGAGAGATGATCGTTTTCCTCACGATCGTGGTGGCCAGCAACCCCGCATGGGCCCATGGCACAGACGCACATTCCGACGGTGCGACCTGGACCTTCGACCCCTGGATCGTCGTACCTCTCGCGATCATGGCGATGGCCTATGGCGTGGGATCGGTGAAGATCTCGAGCCGAGCAGCACATGGCAACGGCGCTTTTGCCTTGCGCCTCGGATTTTTTATCAGTGGCTGGGCAACGCTTGCCGCGGCGTTGACGTCTCCCCTCCATTGGCTGGGCGAACACCTCTTCACCTTCCATATGATCGAGCACGAAGTGGTCATGGCCGTGTCGGCCCCTCTGTTTGCCTTATCACGTCCGGTGTCAGCGTTTGTCTGGGCCCTGCCAAGGCACGGGCGGCATATTGTGGGCACCGCAATGAACAGCGCAGTGATGCGGGGGATCTGGGGATGGTCGACACGTGGGCAAAACGCCACGCTGCTGCACGGGGTAGCGATTTGGGCCTGGCATCTGCCCTGGCTGTTCGACGCCTCCGTGACCGATATCAGCCTACATCGCCTGCAGCATCTGAGTTTCCTGATCACCGCCCTGGTGTTCTGGTGGTCGATCCTTTGGCGTTGCAGTCGCGGGGTCGCCGCATGGCACCTGTTCGTAACGATGATCCACACCGGTATCCTAGGAGCACTTATGGCGCTTGCCCCAAGGGTTCTATACCTCGCCCAAACTGCGGATGCGCAGGCATGGGGACTGACGCCTCTGGAGGACCAGCAGCTTGCGGGAATGCTAATGTGGGTGCCGACTGGCACTGTCTATGCAGGTGCTGCTCTGACCATGCTGGCCATGTGGATCAACGGCTCCGGCTTAAAAGGTGTCGCCAATGTCTGACGTGAGAGTTTCAAACTGGCTGACTCCAATAGTATCGATATCTGCGGGGCTTTTGGCCGTAAGCGGAACTTTTGTGGCTGCTGGGATCATATCCGAACATCAAGAGCGGTACGCCGTGGCGGTCGCTCTGACCCATGGTGACGCCTCAAAAGCGTTGCCGCTCTTGCGGAAATACGGTTGCTCCGGATGTCACAGCATTCCGGGCGCGCCAGGTGCTGACGGCCAGGTGGGAGGACCCCTTTCCGGACTTTCAGGCCGTGTCTATATTGGAGGTGTGCTCACCAATTCGCCAGACAATCTGGTCGAGTGGATCGTTGCGCCACAAAGATTCTCACCGAACACTGCGATGCCAATCACAGGCATTACCGAGTCCGAGGCAAGGGACGTCGCCGCCTACCTGTACCAGCGCTGAATCACGGTTCGGGGGTCGGCCGTGCCGGCAGGGACTTGATGTATTGGGCAATCGCTTTGCGGTCCTTGTCGGACAACATCGCGGTATTTCTCACAACATCGGCCATCGACGAGCCGACGCGTCCGTGACTGGGTGTGTCACCCGTCTCCAACATTCCGACGATGTGGTCCTCAGTCCAGCCGCCGATCCCCACGGGGGTGATGTTCGGAACGAAACCCGTACCCTGCGGATCGATGCCGCCGGCGAATCGGGCAGTCGACTTGATCGCGCCGAAAATGTTGCGGGTCGAGTGACACTCAGCACAATGCGACAGCGCCTCGACGATATAGCGGCCCCGCTCGATGCCGCCCGTTGCAACGTCGCTGTTCGACCCTGACTTGGCAGGATCAAAGAAAAGCAGCTTCCAGAGTCCGACGGATCTGCGGACTGCGAACAAAATGCTTGGATGGTGCGGCGGTGCACGGCCGGCGACCGGGGGCAAGGTCTTCAGATACGCGAAGAGGTCGTTAATGTCAGCGGCTGTCATGCTGGTATAGCTGGTATAAGGAAAAGCCGGGTAATAATGACGTCCTTCAGGCGATACCCCCGCAACGAGCGCGTTCGCAAAGTCCGAAACGCCCCAATTCCCAATCCCGTCGACGGGATCTGGAGAAATGTTCGGCGGTCGAAAGGTGCCGAAGGGCGACGCGAGCGCCAAGCCGCCGCCGAGTTTCAAGCGATCCGGCTGGCCGGGCGTAGCGTGACAGGACGCACAATCGGCTGCATTAAACACATCACGCCCGCGCTCGGCATTTCCGTCTGTGCGCGGGAACGGGTCGCTCGGCCCAAATTGTGGGCGAGGGGTCGTCAGGAGCCATGCGCCGCCCAGACCTACCAGTGCTGCGGAAATAAAAACGGTTGCGACAATCCGAAAACGCATGGAAGACATCCGCTTCAGCCCGATGGCGAGGAGACGCCTGGATTTTTCACCGGCGGCAAGCTAACAAGTCTCCATCTATCATTTTAGGCTAACTTGAGGGGCGGCCGATAGTTCCTTAACTCCGCACGCCGGTCTGAGATAATACCTGCTATCACGGAAGCCCACAATCTTGCCTGTCCTGTCATGACTATTCGAATTTTCTCCGGTTCGAGCGGCGCCCTTTAGCTCGCGAGGTCGCCCAACCCATAGTCCCCGCAAGGCGCTTGATGGTCCGCGGCCATCCGACTTAGGGGCGGCAACCCCAACCTCGAGGGCACCTCCTCTTCTCGTGGAGAGGGTCAAATTGTAAACCGTAGAATCTCACGGTCGGCTTTTTCAAAATCCGTTGTTCGTTGCAGATCCAGTAGGAGATTCCGGAAGACGGCCAAGGCATCCAAGAGCGGCTCGACGCCATCTAACAACACTTGTCGCCGGCCACGCCAAGCACACTCGGCCATTCGACGGGATCTTCAACCTTATCCGTCGTGAGCAGTTACCAGGAGCATCGCGTCAATCCACTGGTACGAAAACTTTTTCGCGCGGGCAGTATTTTCTAGGATGGGTTAGCAATTTGCGGCGCTTTGGACTGAAGGCGCAAAACTCTGGTCGATGACATAAGATAATATCATCCCACCACGGAACTATCGGATGGACTGACTGTTCGTGCGGACCTCAACCCGAAAGGACGTACCATGTTCATGCGAGTAGACCAGCTCCAAGCGGAGCTGCCGGCGCCCAAACGCGCCGATCCCAATGCCGCCGCTGCCTTACAAGAGCTTCTCGGCGGCAAATACGGAGAGATGTCGACCCTCGGCAACTATATGTTCCAGAGCTTCAACTTCCGTTCGAAGGAAAAGCTGCGACCGTTCTACAGCCTCGTCGCCAGCATTACCGCTGAGGAACTCGGGCATGTGGAGCTCGTCAGTAATGGCGTTGCCATGCTGAACAACGGTCCGGATATTCCGGATGGCGATGCCGGTGATGGCGGCGATATCTCAAGCGCCCCTTGGGAAGGCATGAAAGACATTCGCCTCGCGGCAGCGTTCCTTTCTGGAGGAGGCGGCGCGATGCCCGTCAATAGCAACGGCGTTTCTTGGAATAACGATTTCATCACCACGACTGGAAACGTGGTCGTCGATCTTTTGCATAATTTCCATCTCGAATGCGGCGCCCGGCTTCACAAGCTTCGTGTCTATGAGACCCTCTCTGATCCGACCGGCCGCGAAGTCTGCGGCTACCTGCTGGTGCGAGGATCAGTTCATGCGCATGCATACGCGCTTGCTCTCGAAAAGATCACCGGCGTCGACGTCAAGAAATTCCTGCCAACCCCGAACATCCCACTTGGCAATATCCCCGAGTGCCAGAAATATCTCGATGAGGGATCACATCGTCGCCTCTATACCTTTAGCCCGAATGACTACAAGGAGATGTCGGGCATTTGGGGCAATGGCGAGGTTGCACTGCCGCTTGACCCCCCCGGTGAGCTTGAGGTCATAGACGGCATGCCGGAAGGTGGCAAAATCCAACAATTTGTCGGCGTCCCCTCTGCGTTTACCCCGGACTACGCGCCGGAAGAAATGTTTGAGATCGCCGAAAAGCTTTACAAGAAATCTCGCTAAGTTTGATTGGCGGGCTTTGCCCGCCAATCTCATCCATGCGGGAAAAAGGCAGCGATAGACCTGCCTTTTCGGTCGCGCGGTGAAAATCGCAGTCAGCGTTCATGCGGCAAGGGTGCTCACCGCCACTATCGTCGGACGCCCTCTAGCGTATCGCTCCGGTCCCCACTGATAAAACCCTGGCGTTAGGATGACAGCATCCATCTGACCGAGACCGTTAACCTGCTTGCAGCGACTAGTCTCGGCGGCGCTTGATGGGTCGTCAGACTGTCTGCGACTTTTTAGGCCTCTTCTGAATGTCGAGAACTGCTGCGCGAGGCCACCTTCGAGGCCAGGAAATGGACCGACAACATGCTTTCTTGCAGCTCACGCCCAAGTGTCAGATCAATGGCCTGCAGGTAGTCGTCCCCCTTGAGGAATACAAATAGCGGACGATGACGGAGGATGGGCGCCACTCGTCAATAAAGTGAGCGGGCGTATGGAACGAGGTCGCGTCGGATTAGTTGTTCTCGACAGAGGAGAGCTAACTATGTCGACTGATCGCACATCAGGGTTCACGGACGCTGAGCTGCTGGATACACTGCCCGCTCTGCGCGCGTTCGCGCGTCGCTTCCATAAGTCTCCCTCAGATGTCGAAGACCTCGTGCAGGAGACTTTGACCAAGGCTATCGCCCATTCCAGCAGCTACCAACATGGAACCCAGCTTCGATCTTGGCTATTTACCATCATGAGAAATACCTTCTGTACAAAGTTCAAGGTTGCCAAGAGGGAACAAGTTGGCCAAGTCGAGGATTACGCTGGGCGCGCCTCTTCGCCTCCGACGCAGGACTGGGCGATCATGGGACGCGAGTTGGAGAGAGCAATCACAAACTTGCCGGACAGCCACAGATTCGTCGTAGATCTCGTTCTCGTCCAGGGCCTGAGCTATGGAGATGCGGCACAGCGATGTGATGTCCCTGTAGGAACCATTAAGAGCCGGATTAGCCGGGCGCGGATCCAGTTAAGTAAGGTGCTTTACCCTTAGGACCGTGAAACCTCAATGTAAATCCGCGCCACCCCTGCCGAACAGGGCATTTGCAATGTAGGAAAGTTCTGCCGGCTTTTCGCACAACGAGAATCCGGTGAACTTTAAGGGAAGAGCTGACGGGTCATACCCGGTCGCGAACACGAACGGGATATCACGCCGTTCGAGTTCTTCCGCAACAGGGAACACAAGCTCGTCGCCCAAATGGATGTCAAGAATGGCGCCATCAATCTTCTCCGTATCGAGCAAATCGAGCGCGGCTTTCACTGCGGCGACCGGCCCGATGACGATGGCTCCGGCGGCCTCCAGCTTCCGCCGGGTTTCATCCGCGAGGAAATACTCGTCTTCAACGATAAGAACGTGTTTTCCCACAAATAGCGGGATGCTGATATGTTCCAACCTGGGTCCTTCCGTGGCAGAACACTCGCAATACTAGGCCATCTTGCGCTCCGCAAGCTTGAACAACACAAGATCTTTTTTGTTCCCTTCATCCGCATACGGAGGGACCTCCCAGCGTCCAACAAGTCGCGCTTTGTCTTCGCGGGATCCAGCCAGTGCCGCGATTCATAGGGGTGGAGGACCAGGATCTATTGGTTTGGTGTTCTGTGACGTCTGCTCTTGGCTATTGTCACGGTTGAAGGCGGGTTTATTGGAGCGGCGGGGTGGATCCGCCGAGATTCTCGTTACCCTATGGGTCACGCGCCAGATCACTAATCCCCTCGTTTGCCCAACGTCTGATTTCGGGCCGCGAGAGGCCACCAGTAACCGAGGGGCTGGTTTGGATCCGAGTATGCCGAGTCACATGAGCGCAATCAAAAGGCCAGACTCCGCCGTACATCCGGCAATTCTCGCTATCCATAGAGCCCTGCAGAACAACTGGGAGTGGGAATAGCTTTTTTGTCTATAATGGAGAGAAGGATGTAATACGCAAGAAGACTCGGACGCGGGTTTCTAAGCGCGAAATTCAACCGAGAGCGAGGAGAGGTTGTTTCGGTCAAAATGGCAGCAAACGCAGGTCTTTAGACCGATGCCGCAGTCGTCAGTGCGCAGGCGGTGATGGTTCCCGTTGCGACAAGGAAGGCACAACGATTTCGTATCTCGATCACTTGGCCAAGGATCACGCGATCAGCGTCACCAAGCCTAGCCCGGACAATATCGGCGTGCCAACCACCGACGATACCAAGCGGAAGATTCTTGCCGGTAGGGTATCGATGTCGACGATGCCCGTCGAATACTGAGCAGGCTTGCGTGTTTGCAAATAATCCACTGCGAAGGGGGCATTCCGAAATCCCTTTTGCCGGCAGTTCTCTACCAGGGCCGCGTCTGGGGGCGGTCTCCAGCGCTCGCGAGACCTTGTGTCTGGTATCGTACGGCAACGAATGTTGGAAGCAGCGAGTTTAGTTCGCAAACAAAGCAAGGACTAATGACACGGAATCATCTTGAGGCTGCGCAATAGCAGTTTCCGGTCCGGATCAAGGACGGCCGGGGAATTGTTGAGGCTGTTCATGGCCCGAAAGAAGCCTTGAACTACCTAACCTATCGCTGGCCGGCAGAGACGAAATCCACTACGACAATGCTCGTCCTCAATGCCTAAACATTTCGCAGAAAAGTGCCTGTCGAAGTGGTACGTGAGGCTTTTTTTGCGGCGAGTTTCGAGGCCGGTAGCTCGTAGCCTGTGTGCTTCGGATGGATCGAGAACGTTTAGCAAACGTGCAACGAGGAGATGTAATGCCAGATCATCGAAAAGGGAACAAAGTTGATGTTCGCGCGCAGCCTGTCAAGCCGGCGCAAAAGGCCGATCCCACGCTTGAGCCGCCGGTGGGGAATCCAGCGAGCAAAATTCAAAGGATGTCACGGATCCGACACTGCAACCGATCGGTTCCTCTGGCAGAAAAGGTAAGCCATCGCTTGATTGATAAACTCGACGCGGTTTAGCCGAAGCCCTCTCAGCGCTGGTTTTGCCAAGCTTTATCCATGAGGAAGACAAGTCCGGATGTGCGGTACGGCAGCGTCCCGCCTATTCGCACCTGCAGACCCTATCTGGCACTCACGATACCTATCACCTTTCACGTCTCATCGATCGTTGGCATTCTCGCTCTTAGTACACAGCCCGTCCGTCTCGTGCGGCATTGGACTGTAGGCACGATATTCAAGCGACTCCAAATAAAAGACCGGGCGATGTCGCTCCGGCCTCTTTCCTTCCGTACTCCCAGTGCACCGTGGTCAAAAGGGAGATAAAATTATTTCTTGCCGTCGTTCGGGCGGGCCTTATCGCCCTTTTTGACCTTTGAAGAGTCTGTTTTCGCATCTGGCGACTGTCCTAGATGCGTTCCACCGAGGTGGCCGCCTCCACTCGTATTCTTGCCCTGAGGATCTTTGGTTGTCATGGGAACTCCTTTCATCTGGCTCCCCAACCCTTTGCCAGAGTAAATGTTCCCACGACACTGAACACTTGTACGAGCACTGTTGCAACCGTTACCCGGTACGCTATCGGACGGGAACGCATCATAAGCAGGTAAGTTGACCTGCCATCTAAAGATGAGGCTTTTCATGCAAAACCTGGTTTGCAAATTTAATGTCAAAGAGCTCATACCGGCTCTTCGGCGGCTTGCCGTAGGATCCACACTGGACGAAGACCTGCAAAATGATCTCGTCGAGGAAATTGTCACGCGCGCTTCTGCGAAGTCGGAGCGGTCTGCCCTTGGTGACAAGATTAGCGATGAGCAGAGGCAATTCACTCTGGATATCTCGGTAGGCGCCACCTCCTACGAAGTCGCCGACGAAGTGCATAGCATGATCGAAACCATTGAAAGCCTTGCTCGCGCGCGCCCCCGGCTGATGAACGGGCTGTATAAGGAAAACACTGCAAATTGGGCGAGGGCTTCCGGATGAATTGGCCGACGACCGTGTTCTTACTGGAAAGTATTGTGCCGCTCATCGCAGGAGCCGCCGCTGTGTGGTTTGGGCCGGAGAGGCGAAAATCCTTCCGTGATCCGCGGGAGCAGTGAATGCCATTTGTTTATTTACACAGGAGCGACGGCAAACGGTTCTTCAACGATCCCAAGGGTCGCTACTTCGTTGATCACAAGCAAGTGCAGGAGGAGGCAAAGCGCGTTTTGGCCATGTGTCTGCTCGAGGCCGAAGTGATCGGCGACACCATGGGCATGAGTGTCGAGGCGAAAGACCTGAGCGGCAGAACATTGTTTCAGGTGACTGTCGTGGCATCGACTTGGTAGGGCGAAGGATAATGAAACAGAATATTTCAAAGCTGCTGAATGACCCGCGTTTTGATCTGCCCGCTCTCATCTTGCTCGGCATGATATGCCTAATTGCCATCGTAATCTTCTGCCGCAGCCCAACCAAGCACTACAAAGAGACATATGTTCCTGTCGCCGTGCCGCAGACATCTGGCATAGCCCTGACCGGACCACCGGCCCTTCAGCAAACATGGATGATCTGAAAAGACGTCGAGCTCGATTGAAAATTTTCGGAAAGGAGGTGCTGTGACGTGACGTTGTACCCGTGAAAATCAGCGCCGACGGCAGAGAACGCTTAGCAGGTATTTCAACTTTACGCGAACTTGAGTTGGTCTTTGAGCAAGCCGATTTGCCACTCGCGCAGGCGCCGGCCGAAATCATAGAGCAAACCTTATGCCCCACGATTAGAAGGGTCGGTGCGAGTTTCGCCGGCGTTTTTTGTTGTCAACAACGACTGCTTTCGTGCTCGGGATGATCTAGGCTCAGGAGCTGTTAAATCGTAAGCGCGAATTTCTGCGCACCTTCTGAAGTGCGGTGCTCTCAGGCATGAAGTGTCCACCAAAATCAGACCGTCCTAAAACGTCGAAGGATCGGGTGATACGCGGACTCGTCTTGGACCGATGAGGAATTCTTGGGAATTTCTCTCATTAACGCGATTGGGTCAGTAGGAGACCAAAATGTAGTACCTTAATGGATTTTCCTGCGCTCAAAACGCAGATTTCCCGATTATGCCTTCATAGCGCCTATGAGGTCCGGGATGCTAACAAGGGCGATTGCCCTTCTGATATTATAGGCGACTGCAGTTAGGCTAAACTCTCCCTGAACGTGGTTCAGCCCACGCATCAGGAACGCGCCTTGGTTCATCCATTGCTTAATAGTCCCAAAAGGATGCTCGACGCTTTCCTTTCTCTGACTCATAATATTTGGACGTTGGCTCAGCCTTTCCGCCATGCGATCAAGAACAGCTTCATTCTCCAGGCGCATGATCTGTCGAAAGGCAGTTGGCGTGCATCTGTTTTTGATGGAACATGATTGGCAGGCGATGCGGTTTGCAAAATAGGTTCTTGCAAGACCTCGTTTTTTACCACTCCGACGAGGAGACATGACTGCGCCATTGGGGCAGATATAAGCGTTTATATCTGGCTGGTAGGTGAATTTCCCCTTCGAGAAAAACCCATCGTCTTTTGTCGATCCACGGTTTGGTCTTGGCACATAGGCGGTGATGCCAGCCTTCTCGCAAGCTTCTATGTCTTCGATCTTGTAGTAGCCACGATCGGCAACTGCCTCGATCTGCTCGACACCGAGTAGCTGCATGGCTGACTCAACGGTCGGCGCGAGCAAGCCGATATCGAGAACATTGTTGCTGACTTCTTCCTCAGCGATCAGCTTATGCTTCACGTCAACTGCCAGCTGAACGTTGTACCCAACCCCAACTTTCATCATATTCGGCATAGCCCTGCTATCTGGATCCGTCAGCGATATCTGATCCTCACCTGTGCGGTCCAGCTCGGCAAGCAAACTGCTGAACTTCAGCCGCCTCGTCCTGAGCGCCGCAATCTTCTTCTCAGTGTCACTGCTTCTACCGTTCGAACTGATATTACTGGCCGCTTTCTCCTCGTCGGCATCACCGTCATCAAGCGCTTTCACATAGTCGGAGAGTTTTTCGTCGGCGCGACGTACAAGATCCAACAGCTTTGTGCGCGTGAAGTTGCGATGCCTATTATTGACCGCCTTGATGCGCGTACCATCCACGGCAAGCATTTCCCTGCCGAACAAATCGAGCCGACGACAGACGATGGCAAACTCGCGGAAAATTTGCTTGAAAGCTGCGCAATTCACTCGGCGAAAAGATGCGATTGTCCGATAATCAGGTTTCAGATGGCGCAGCAGCCAGATCACCTCGATATTACGGCGGGTTTCTGCTTCCAGCTTTCGGCTCGAACGTACCCGATTCAAATATCCGTAGAGATAAAGTTTAAGCAGATCAGCCGGATCGTAACCGGGGCGGCCCGTCTCTTTTGCCGTTGCGCGGGAAAACCCAGCGGCGACAAGATCAAGGCTATCCACAAAAGCCTCTATGAGGCGAACCGGATTGTCCGATCCGACATAATCATCAACCGCTTCGGGGAGAAGCAGCAGCTGCGAGCGGTCTGAGCCAGATAATGTGCCATGTAAACAACATACTACGGTTCGCTTACCGTTGGAATCCCACGGAGTTTTTGCACAGTCTGAAATAGGTGGACACCAAATCATGGATGAAGATGCTCCTAAACTGCAGGTGCGGCTTGTTGGTCGCGACGGCCGCCGCCGATATGACCTTGCCTCGAGAGATCAGCTTGTCGCGGCGTGTTTAAAGCCCGGCGTTTCGGTCTCGCGGCTGGCTCTGGAGCACGGCGTCAATGCCAATCTCGTTCGCAAGTGGGTGAAGAAGGCCAGAGAAGAGCGTGCTTTGCCCGCGGTCTCGGCGGTCGCTCCGTTCAGATTGCGTCGGATACGCACACGTCTCTTGCCAGCGGTCGACTGACGGAGGCGGAGCCGATCAGACATTCTCATGCATCCAACAAGGTGAGCGCTCTGCTGCCGAACGGGGTCAGTCTGACCTTGGAATGCAGCGATGTCGATGGACTGGCGGCGATCATAGGAGCGTTGGGTCATGTTCAGACTGGACGCTGATCTCAAGGTCTACCTGCATCGCGAACCGATCGACTTCCGGGCGGGCATCAACAGCCTTGCTGTCCTGGTGCAGGAGGTGATGGAGCTCGATCCCTATGCTCCCGCGGTCTTTGCCTTTTGCAACCGCCGTCGTGACCGGATGAAGCTTTTGTTTTTTGATCGCTCGGGCTTCGTGCTCGTCCTGAAGCGGTTGACCGAGGACAAGTTCTGATGGCCTCGACGCGAGGTGCCGGTCGTTGTGCTGACGACAGAACAGCTTCACTGGATTCTTGACGGCATCGATATCGATGCGATGACCCGCCATCCGGTGCGGCAGTATCGGATTGCCGGTTGAAGGTGGCGCATTGAGCCGTTGACGCCACGAGGCGGTCAGATTCAAGAATGGGATGGTACGGGCCGGCGGTCCTGACATTGCAGTGCTGATGGCGCAGTTGGCGGCAAATGCTGCCGAAATCGCCGCGCTCAAGGCCGAGAAGGCGGCGCTCTCGCGGCGTGTCGTCAAGTTGGAAGAAGAGCTGGCGCTTGCACAGCTGCACCGTTTTGCCCCACGCAGCGAAAAGCACATCGATCGTCTCTTCCACGAAGCCGAAGCGGCCGCGGACGGGGATGATCGTAATTACGGCGATGACGTCGCCGATCTCCCGGATACGGGCCTGCCAGCGGTAGAAGTTCAGGCGGGAAAGAAGCGTGGCCGCAGGCCTTTGCCTGACGACCTGCCGCGCGAGCGTGTCGAATATGACCTCCCTGAGGATCAGAAGTCATGTCCCTGCTGCCAAGGTCAGATGCATCGCATGGGCGAGGCTGTTAGCGAACAGCTCCATATCGAGGTCAAGGCAAAGGTCCTGCAGAATGTGCGGTTCAAGTACGCTTGCCGCCATTGTGACCGCACCGGAATCAACACGCCGGTCGTAATCGCGCCTAACATTCCGCGCCGATTGACATTTCAGAGAGACGTCCAAACCCGCATCATACTTCATGCTGCGCTTCCTTTCTGATGTTTGTGGCTGTTAGAGAACAGACCACGTTTATCATCAGCAGCAAGCGCAGCACCTCCTATCCAAAATTCTCGAAGATGGGCTCAAGCCGAATATCCCATCTGACCCTAGTGCCTACGGGCATGCTCTGTGACAGTAATTGCCAGCGCGACGGTCATCTCCTTAGATTGAATGGCTCCTGCAGGCAACGCACCTCGCGAAAAGGAACGGGTATTCGCTCCGATCGAGCCGGTGACGAACATGAATGGCACCCTGCTGCCGGTCAAACTATCTGCGACTTCGTAGACTGTGTCTTCACCTATCCGAATGTCCAGAACTGCGGCTTCGACGTCGTTGCTGGTAAGAGCCTTGAGGCCACCTTCAGGGCCTGGAAACGGACCGACAACATCGTTTCCCTGGAGTTCCAGCGCGAGCGTCAAATCATTAGCCTGCGGGTAATCGTCCTCGATTACCACCTTTTACCCATCTGAGATCTAAACATCATATTCCTCTCCCGCTGTAGGGTTGTGATCAGGCACCAGTCGAATCGGCGAGCCAACCGTAGGTGCTCCATTGCCACGGCAAACGAGGATGGCGCGACCTCCATCGTACTCGTCGCGCGATCCTTGGGGGAACCTTGTCGTGCCGTCGCAGTTGGAACGCGGAAGGAGCGTGGCCAATGTATCAGTTCAGTCTTTCAGGGAAGAATATCCTCGTGGTTGAAGATGAGTATTATCAGGCCCGCGGTTTAGCGGAGACCCTTTTTCAGCACGGGGCCAAAGTCGTCGGTCCGTTTGCGGTCACAAGTGAATGTGTTCACCTTTGCAGCCGCAGCCTAATCGATGCCGCTGTCCTCGACGTCATGATGGGCAAGACAAATTCGTTTTCGCTAGCTGACCTTTTATCGCGCGAACAAGTCCCATTCATATTTCTCACAGGCTATGAACGAGCGATCATTCCTACTCGCCTTCGGAACGTTCCGCACTATCTCAAACCGTTCGTGGGACAGGATGTCCCGACCGCCGTTGCGCTTGCAATAGTAAGCGGGCGATGCGATCCGACCCAGCGTCCGGCACGATGACACAGCCCGGGATGTCTAATATGCAAGACGAAACGGTCAGTAAATCGACTATGTCCGAGAACCGGGCAAGTGGCGAAGCCGGAGAGTTTGATCCCCTGATAACAAGGTACGCCGATGTGACTTGGGAAGCAGACCCGTCAGGCAGCGTGACCACTAAAAGTCAAAGTTGGTGCGCCTACACCGGTCAACTTGCAGAGGAGATGCTCGGCTTTGGATGGCTCAAGGCCGTCCATCCCGACGATCGGATTCAAGCGGAACATCAGTGGCGCGAAGCCGCGCTCACGGGTCGAGACGTCAATGCGGAGTTTCGCATTAGTCATATGGCGAATGGGTGGCGTTGGGTCAACAGCGTTGCAACGCCATTACGGGACGAGAACGGCCGCATTCGGAAATGGATCGGCATGAACGTTGATATCCATCACCGCAAGCAGGCTGACGAAGAACGCGAGCGACATTTGGCGGATCTCGAGCGCCAGGTCGAAGAGCGGGCTGCGGAGCTGCGCACAAACCGGGATTTCCTTCGTGCGATTATTGACAGTTCGCCCGACATGATCCAAGTCTTTGATGCCGTGCGCGATGAGCATGGTGAGATAGTCGATTTTGCATGGACGCTGAACAATTTCACGTCTGAAAGCAGAAACGGCATCGTCGGGCGAGCTAGCCCCCTTCAACATACTCGGGGCCTCATCCAAGAAGATGACTTCGGCGCTTTCAAACGTGTCACCGAAACAGGCGTCCCTGAGCAGGCCGAACGTCAATATCCCCATCAGCAGCTCGACGGCTGGTTTCTGCAGTCGGTGGTCAAGCTGGGCGACGGAGTCGCTACCACAAGCCGGAACATATCGGTAGAGAAAGGAGCCCAGGCCGAGCTGCTTCGCCTACGTGCCGAAGTAGCCAAAGCGGCGTTGCGGCAGAGCGAAGACCGGTACCGCATCCTGTTCGAATCCATTGTTGAGGGGTTCTGCACTATCGAAATGGAATTCGATGAGCACGGCCGCCCTACGGATTATCGTTTCTTGGAAGTCAATCCAGCGTTCGCCCGACAGACAGGAATCATCGACGCCGTCGGCAGGGCGGCTCGTTCCCTCATTCCCAAGCATGAGCAGTTCTGGTTCGAGACCTTCGGCAGGATAGCGACAACCGGCCAAGCTGAGCGATTTGAGCACCGGGAGGACGCCTTGGGGCGCTGGTACGACGTGTACGCGTTCAGGGTGGGCGAGCCAGAGGACCGCCGCGTCGCGATCCTGTTCCACGACATCAAGCCCCGCAAACTGGCCGAGGAGGCGCTCCGCAAGAGCGACGCACATTCGCGGGCACTGGTTGAAGCCACCTCCGATGTCGTCTACAGGGTCAGCCCCGACTGGGAAGAGATGCGCCACCTTCACGGCCGCGGCTTTCTCGTCGATGCCGAGCGACCAACCGCAAGATGGATGGACGACTACATCTTTCCTGAGGACCACGCTTCGATCCGTGCCGTTATCGACGAGGCGATTGAAAGATGCGCGCCGTTCGAGCTGGAACACCGTGTCCGCCGCACCGACGGGTCGGAAGGGTGGACTTTCTCAAAAGCCGTCCCCATCCTCGGCGACGACGGCGAAATCGTCGAGTGGTTTGGCATGGCGGCGGATGTCACGGAACGTGTCATGGCCCGCAAGGCCGAGCACAAGGCTAACCAGGCCCAGCAGCGCAGCGAGGAACGTTACCGTCTCATTGTCGAGAGCGCGCTCGACTACGCGATATTTACCACCGACCAGGTGGGAAAGGTAGAGGACTGGCCGCCGGGCGCGCAATCGGTTTTCGGATGGAGCCCAGAAGAAATCGTCGGCCAGGATCTAAAAATCACATACACGCCCGAAGACCGTGCGGCGGGCGTCCCGCAGCAGGAGCTTCACGACGCCCTCCACAAGGGCTTTGCTGAAAACGTAAGATGGCACATGCGCAAGGATGGCAGCCGAGTGTTCATCGAGGGTTTCGCTCGGCCGGTTCGTGGCGGCGACACGGGCCCGGAAGGCGTAGTCAAGATCGGGCAAGACGTGACAGCGCGCAAGAAGTGGGAGGAGACCCAGAACGTCCTGGTGGCGGAACTGCAGCACCGCACCCGTAACCTGATCGCCGTCGTCCGCTCGATCGCCAGCCAGACCATGAGCGAGACCGGGCCTACAGCGGACTTCATGGCTCGGTTTGCAGACAGGATGTCAGCGCTGTCGCGAGTGCAGGGCCTTCTCTCACGCTCCGAAATCGAGCCTATTACCCTTCGAACGGTCTTCGAGATGGAAATTTCGGCGCTGGAGTTGGTCGCCGAGCGCGTGTCTCTCTGCGGGCCAGAAGTATTTCTCAAGAACAGCACGGTACAGACATTCGCTCTGGCCATTCACGAACTCGCCACAAACGCCCGGAAGTACGGGGCGCTTTCGGGCGACGATGGAGCGCTGACGATATCGTGGTCTACATATGAGACATCGGATTATGAGGCATCGGATCAGGGGAACCGCCTTCGTGTGGAATGGCTTGAGGAAATCTCCGAACCACGTTCAGTGGAGGTTGCTGTGACAGGAACCGGTTACGGCCGTGAGCTGATAGAGAAGGCGCTTCCCTACGCACTGGCGGCCACGACGACTTACGAGACTACGGAGACACGGCTCCGGTGCACCATCGACGTGCCGATCAAGTGGCGCAAAACAGGGTAATGGAGTTGGCACAGCGCAGCATGTACTCAGGCAAACGGCTGCTGGTCGTCGAGGACGACCTATCGCCCTTGATATGATGACCTGGCTTGAGGGCAAACGACGCCGTGGTAACGGGCGCTTCGGTCGAACGCTTTACGGCACGCGTCCCAATTGCAATGTGAGGCCTTATGACGAACTGCGTTACCGCGAGCGCAAGTCACCCATCCGAAATCATCTGAGCCTGCACTTTACGCGTTGGCTAACCTCGGTAAGCGCACGACCGGCAGTGGTAATCCCTTAAGTCTTGTTACCGAAACCGGCAGACCATTGGAAAATACGCCTTTCGGTGGGAACTAGGAAGGCGCAGTGATGTTCGGGTATGTCGTCGACATTGGGGTTGCAGTGCTACCCGCTTGCTGGCGACATCGTGGAGATCCCTAAAAACCAAATTGGCGTCGGTGGAAACACCGACGTCCTTTCAGTAGAGTGGTCCCCGACCTTCCCGCTCATGGTAAAATGTGTTCGATGTCAGGCTGCGCGCTGGCCCTGCCCACTTCCGCGCGCTGCGGCGGACCCATTAGACGATGGTATTCCGTCTCCGGGACGCCGTAGGCATCATCCGCAAAACCGAGAAGTGCTGTACGGTTTCTAATTGTTATCCTCCCCCGTAATGACCGAATAAATCTTTCACCCTCGAGAAGATGAAGTGCGTCAGTAACTCCTGGGCGTCTCACACCAAGCATTATGGCGAGATACTCATGTGTAATCACAATAGTATCGCCGTCCGTTCGGTCATGAAGCATAAGCAGCCATCGAGCAAGGCGTTGAGGGACCCCGTAGCGTCCGTTGGCAAGCGCCGTATATCCGGCCTGAATGCTAAGCGTCCGGAGAAACCGAATGGCAAGGCTGCGAAGGGTTGGTAACTGTTCGAGGGCTTTTACAAAGTCGGTCGCGGACATCCTTAAAGCCTCCCCGCCAACTTGGATAATGACTTGATACGGACTTCTGCGGTCACCCGCAACAAGGCCGAAGGCTGTCAAACCATCGAGGCCAACGAGGCCGGCCTCAATTCGCTGCCCTTTTGGCGAGATCGCTATAATTGAAGCAACGCATGCCGTCGGGAAATATACCTGCTCGACCTCATGGTGCTGACGTTGGATTTCCTCACCTTGCGGTACCTCAATCACCGAAAGAGCTGGTAGAAGGGCTTTCAGTTCACCACCCGGGAGCATTGCGAGAACGTTATTCTTTCGGGCAACTACCTGCCCACCGGCGTCCAATGGTAAAATCGACCGGAGCGCGGAAACAATCTCGCGCATGTCGAAAGGTTTCCGGATGAACTGCTTTAAGGCGTGTCTGGCAGGCACGATATCCAGATCATAGCCAGTCCCGAAAAAAAACGGCAGTGATAGTCGATCAAGCTCATCTGCTAGTGGGAAAACCATCGCTCCATTTAGGTTGATGTCTAGAATGGCTCCATCGATTTTCTCTGAATCCTGCAAGAGTTGCATAGCTGTTTCAATTGAGGGGGCAGGCCCGACCACCTCTAATCCAAGCGAAATCAGGTCAGCGGCAAGATCGTCCGCCATCATATAATCGTCCTCGACGACCAAGATACGTTTGGCTTTGGAAGTGCTCCCAGTCCCTAACATTGATTACTCCAAGTCTTTCCCGCATCGTTTTGTGCGCAGCCTTTAGGAAAACATGGTGTTTGCCGAGGCTGAATGCATAAGGTACGTCATTGTTCCCCAAATGTGAGGCAAGGACCGATTTCGGCTGTTGTGTACATCCGAGGCGGCGGCCCGGGATTGTGTCTTCAGCATAGGCCACGCTCTCGCTGTGGAACCAAACCGCAGCCGGATAGCCGGCAGTGTACGTTACCGGGCTAAATGTAATGCGGCTCGTCTGAAAGCGGACGGTCCCGACCATGAGTGTAGAAGTCGCCGATTAAAGGCGCAACGCGCGGCGATATCCCGATATGGCTCGGGTATTAGGCCAACATGACGCTTCGCCATGGTGGACAATTAGCTCCGGATCCCGTTCGGCACGTTCCGCACACGTAGGGCCTGTGGCCCCAGTCTGAAACTGTGCTTCTGAATTGTCAGACTTTGTTTTTGAGGCAGCAGTCCGTTGGGCTCGCTTTGATCTTTGCCGAACTTTTACTCGACGCCAGGACGATAAACTCCCGATCGTCAGCGATGGGGCGGTGGCCAGGGGCTTTTTTTCTGGCTACCTGTATCTTCTTATCGACGGCCTGCAGGGCCGCGCATAGAAGGTCGTCGCTAATCTGCTTGACTTTAAAATAGCAATCATTCCACCGTGGCTGTTCCAGACTTAATGTACAACGTCGGCGTTCCGGGTCGCAAACATGCCCGCACCAAAGGAGCGACGTGCCAGATTGACATATTAATCTCGGACATGGGGGCACACAGTATTTTCAAGCCGGGCCCTTACGTGCGGAGGCACGAGTGCTCCTTTTCAACATACTGTACCGCCCCCAGGTCTATGAAAGTTGGGCGGCTGCGGCTATTCACGAATATTCTTTTCTTGCAGGCTTAGAACAGGGATTCACAGTCCGCACAACCCTGAGTTACTAAGTGTTTGAAGGTGCATGATATGAAGATGGCAGACGAGGAGCTAAAGGCACAGGCTAAACAGACATTCATATCTGTCTGCGCGATCGGGGCATCTGCAGGCGGCGTGCCTGCATTGCAAAGTCTTTTTCGACAGGTACCCCCTGACCTCGGCCTTGCCTATGTCGTCATTGTTCATCTTTCCCCGGATGAACCAAGTTCGCTCAGTGAAATTCTCGCAGCGTGTACGCAAATGCCGGTGCTTCAGATAAACGACAGCCCGACGTTGAAGGCGAATTGTGTTTACGTCATTCCACCGGATCGGGAGCTTGTCATCGATGGGGACAATATCGAGGCGCGGCCGTTTAGCGAGCCGAGAGGCCGTCGCGCGCCGATCGATATGTTTTTTCGTTCAGTAGCTGCTGCGAGAGGTGACGGCGTTGCCATTGTCTTGTCCGGGGCAGGCGCAGACGGAGCACTCGGCGTTACTGCCGTCAAGGAGGCGGGTGGCGTCATCATGGTTCAGGACCCAGCCGAGGCGGGTTTCAACTCCATGCCACAGAGCGCGATCGCGACTGGCGCTGCGGACTTCGTCGCTCCCATCGCAAGATTGGCGGAGCGTCTGGCTGAAGTCGCCCACAGTAAGGAAGCCGTACGATCTCTTGATATGTCAGGCTCCGGTAATGATCTCCGTCGCATCATAGCTTTGTTGCGAGCGCGAACCGGTCACGATTTTTCCGCCTACAAGCGCGCCACGGTGATGCGCCGGGTCGTTCGGCGGATGCAGGTCTGCCGAACAGACACGCTCCCCGCCTACGCGGATTACCTGCTCACCACGCCAGACGAGGCACACAACCTGTTTTCCGATCTGCTTATCTCGGTCACGATGTTTTTTCGTGACGAGCAAGCTTTCGAGGCTTTGGCGGGCCAGGCTGTAAAGCCGCTGTTCGATGCGTATGATCAGGAGAGTGATGAAAGCATTCGGGTCTGGGTCATCGGCTGCGCCACGGGCGAGGAAGCTTATAGTGTCGCCATCCTTCTGCGCGAAGAGATGGCCCGCCAAAACGTAAAAATTCCCGTGCAGGTTTTCGCCACCGATCTTGATGAAGGTGCACTGGCTACAGCAAGAGAAGGGCGCTATCCTAAAACGATCGAAGCTGACGTTACTGAAGAACGGCTGGCTCGGTTTTTCATAGACGAGGGAACGCATTTCCGTGTTCGCAAGGAACTGAGGGAGAGCGTGCTGTTTGCAAAGCACAGCGTCCTGAAAGAGCCCCCCTTCATGCGGCTTGACCTCATCACCTGCCGCAACCTGCTCATCTACCTGGAGCGCGCTCTGCAGGCCCAGGTCTGCTCGACTTTTCATTATGGTTTGCGTCCTGGCCGATACCTGTTCCTTGGTTCGGCCGAGACCGTCGATGTGGCTGCCGACCTCTTCGCACCGGTTGATAGACAGGCGCGATTCTACAGCGGGCGCCCGCATGGAGGTAACCTTCTACCAATCCTTCCAAAGTTTGCTGCGCCAGAGCAATTCTCGATCAGCGACAGACCGCCGACGAGCGGTGCGGAGCGAATTGCGCTCCCCACTGCCCTCCACGTAGCAGCACTGGAACACAGCGCGCCGGCAAGCGTACTCGTCGACGACGGACAAAACATCCTTCATTTGTCCTCAAACGCAGGGCGCTTCATCCTTCACTCCGCCGGTCCGGTATCAAAAACGCTGCCGGCGGTCGTAAGGCCGGAGCTTCGGCTGGACTTAGGGATCGCACTGTCGCGAGCCCTTGAAAAGGGTGAACCAACGGTCACCTTGCCGACCGCCGTCGCTTTCGATCAGGGGAGGCGGCGAATTGCTATGCAGGTTACGCCCATCGCTAGCCAGGCACGAAAAGCTGCCCAGGCGCTAGTCTTCTTCCTTGACGGCGGGCTTGTTTTTGAAAGCGAACAACTCGAACCGGTCGGGGACGCACGGCCAGACGAAGTGCGACGGGTCTATGCCGAGCTTAAAGCATCGCAGGAAGCGTTGATGGTCAGCCGGTCTGGGCATGGGTCCGTCGTTCAGGAGCTTCGTGCTGCAAACGAAGAACTGCAGTCAATGAACGAGGAATATCGTTTGACGGCCGAACAGCTCGAAACCTCGAAAGAGGAACTGCAGTCCGTCAACGAGGAGCTGCACACCGTCAACGCCGAATTAAAAAGTAAGCTGGAAAGCATCTCGGCCGCACATAGCGATCTTCAGAATCTTTCTGCTGCCACGGAAATAGGTACATTATTTCTCGATCCTGATCTTCGCATCAAGATGTTTACAGCGCCCGTTGCTGAACTCTTCAACATTACGCGGCATGATATCGGTCGTACCATTACCGATTTTACACATCGTCTCGATTACAACGATATTGACAATGATGCACGACAGGTCCTGAGAGATCTTATCCCGATTGAGCGCGAAGTTGTCAGTCACAGGGGCCGCCAATTCACGATGCGCCTACGACCTTATAGGACCGTCGAGGACCGGATCGACGGCACAGTTGTAACTTTCGTGGATATATCGGACCGGGCACGCGCCGAGCAGGCTCTACGCGTAAGCGAGGATCGCCTGCGCCAGTTCGGAGAGGCGACCCAGGACATTCTCTGGATCCGGGACGCGGAGACGTTCCAGTGGTCGTATCTTACACCGGCGTTTGAAACGGTCTACGGCCTTGATCGCGAGGCCGCTCTACGGGGCGACAACATGGTCGGCTGGCTCGAGTTAATTGTGCCGGAGGACCGTGAACACGCAGCAGAAAGCCTGCGGCGTGTTGGGCAAGGTGAATGGGTAACATTCGAATACCGCATCCAGCGACCCGCTGATGGCGGTATTCGGTGGTTAAGGGATACGGACTTCCCGATTAAAAATGAAAAGGGCCACGTTGCTCATATAGGTGGCATCAGCCACGACGTCACCGATTTGAAGAATACGGAGGAAGCCCTTGCTGCTGCCGAGCGACGTCAGCGTGCCCTTGTAGAAGGTATACCGCAATTGGTCTGGCGTGCCATCGATGGGGGTAAATGGACCTGGTCCAGCCTGCAATGGACCAACTACACCGGCCAGGCTGAGGCAGAAAGTCATGGAGAGGGGTGGCTGGAACCGGTCCACCCCGACGATCGCGAACTGGCGCAGATGAATTGGGGCAACGCCATCGAATCCGGTGGGATGGAAGTCGAATACCGTATCCGCCAGGCCGACACCAACATCTACCGCTGGTTCCATACTCGCGCGACGCCCGTTCGCGACGCGTCCGACGCGATTGCAGAATGGCTCGGCACCTCGACTGACGTTGATGATTTGCGCGGAATGCAGACCCGTCAGGAGGTGCTGGTTGCCGAGCTGCAGCATCGAACAAGGAACCTGATCGCTGTCATTCGCTCCATGGCTGATAAGACAGGCCGCGCCAGCACCGACATGGACGATTTCCGGGATAAATTCCGAGATCGCCTAGATGCCCTGGCACGGGTCCAAGGCCTCCTTTCGCGCCTAAATGGTCACGACCGGGTCACATTCAACGAGGTGATCGAGAGCGAACTATCGGCGATGGATGGTAATGTTGACAGGGTCAGCCTTGACGGCCCCCGGGGCGTCCGCCTTCGCTCTTCCATGGTGCAGACACTCGCTATTGCCCTTCATGAGCTTGCGACCAACGCGATCAAATACGGCGCCCTAGGGCAAGCCACCGGCAAGCTGTCCATCACCTGGTCGCTCGAGGAAAACGGTCCGGGGGGGCAACCGTGGCTTCACATCGACTGGCAGGAAAGCGGCGTCACGATGCCGACCGAGGGATCCGGGCCGAGCGGTAAAGGGCAGGGGCGGGAGCTGATCGAACAGGCTCTGCCGTACCAGCTTGGCGCAAAGACCAGCTATAAGTTGGGACCGGAGGGTGTGCAATGTGCAATCTCGATACCGGTCTCGTCAACCAGATCCCCCTCTCCGAAATCTGCAACCTCTTCTCGGTCACAGAATGCAGAAACTACTTCCAAGCCGCAGGATACGAGGCAGATTAAACGCGACACGCTTTAGTGGTCGAAGACGAGTACATGCTCCCTCGAACTTCGCGACTATCTTTTGGATCTGGGCGCGCTCCTGATAGGCCCGGCGGCACGATAGAAGAAGCCTTGGCCTTGCGGGAGGTTTCGAACATTGATGTGTCGATTCTTGACGCCAACCTCCAGGGCGAGATGGTACTCCCTATTGCCGGGAAACTCGAGGACGAGAACGTGCCGTTCCTGTTCACAACAGGCACAATCTCCTCCAGCGGATGCCATTATAGAACTCTGCCTTAAGGTCGGAAGAGGCGTTGGTCGGGTACCGTACACAGGCTGTCTGGGATTGCAAAGCCGTTGGTGCGGTGACATGGTCGCGTGAGTGCTAGAATTTTTTGGAGAGCTGCCGTGACTCACAACCATGTAGCGCCGTGCGTTCTCAGCCCTGAGGAGCTGGATTTGGTCCAAGGTGTATTCGATCGTATCACCTCGGAGCTCTGGTTTTCGAAGCAACTGTCGCACAGGTCCGATTTTGCACGGTACGTCCTGCGGATGTATGCGCGGGGATTGGTTTGGCCGGAAAAGCTGCAATCCTTTTGCACCCTCGCCGCCCAGAAACATTATTTCGCACCGAACGCCCTTCTTAAGGGGCAGCGCATACTGATTGTGGAGGACGACTATTATACAGCTAGGGAAGCAGCCGAGACGTTAAGTGCGCTCGGTGCGACAGTTGTCGGCCCGATTGCAAACCTTGCGGAAGCGATGAATGTCGCGGGCAACGACATGGAGTTGGACGGTGCTCTGCTCGACGTAAACCTCAACGGACAAATGGTCTATCCGGTAGCGGGATTCCTCAAGATGCACGGCGTGCCGTTCGCGTTCGTGACCGGATATGACGAAGGGGTTTTCCCGGCGGCGTTTCGATCGTCGCACGTGGTTCCAAAGCCGACGGACTGGGCAAGCGTGGCTTTGCAAGTGCTCTGCCGATCGCAGTTGCCCTCTGCCTGATATCGGCAAACCCTTTGGCGCCTCGCAGGAGCAAGAATTGGATCAGTGTCTATGTTCTGAAGTACGTGTTTATCTATAACGATAACGACGGACCTAAGACGCGACCAGCGACGCGGGCAAAGTTTTCGGCAGGCACGGCGGCGAGGTGGGACCCCACCAAACTTCACTTCACTAACTAATCACCCTCTGCTGGCCGACGTGATGAATCGGATTGTCAGGGCCGGCGCCTACCACGAGATTCTTCGGGTTAGAAAAAGCCGGCGGTACACCCGAGCTGGCTCGATCGGGCGGGGGAATTGCCTCTAAATCCATTTCTGGAGGGCGTTGCGAGTTTACTGCATGGGAACCGGTATCGGCGCCATCGATCTCTCGTTCGGCCTGCACCCAGTTGTCTTCATGGCGGCCATCAGGATTGCCCTCGGTTTCCCATAATGAAAAGGCGTGTTCTTTGATAAGTTGCTCGCGGTTTATCACACCTATCTCCTTCACATGGCTTCTAACATAGGCAGTGTGCCACAGTTCCACCGCAGCGGTAGATCTCCTGGCTAGTCTTTTTAGCTCCCTTGGAAGCGAGGACCTCTCAAAGCACCTCGCTTCCAAGCCGGCGCCCAGAGGGGCAAGTGCCGGAGACGCGTGGGAGGGCGCGCCATCATCGAACCCTGAGGGGCGGGTTCGACTGGCTCAAACCGGGAGCGCCGCAGCTTGTTCCCATGCGGAAAATAATTTTATCTAACTCGCAAGCTGTCTCAAGTATCGTCGCCCGAAAATATCATCACCTACCACGCACCATCGATGAATGGTGAACCTACTCCTCAAAAGAAATGCTGTGCCGCGTGGTTGAGCATCCGGTTGAGGCGCCAAGCCAACGAACCGTCATGATGTTCCATGACAGGGCTTCCGCGCGAAGGTGCTGAGCAAATCTCTGGAACAAAGCCGAAAAAGTCTGGTTTACCCCGCTAAGGAGGAGCCGTGATGACAAATACGCCCAAATTGCCAGTATCTGATAAGGATCGTCACCTGCTTTGTCAGGAAGAGGTCGACGGATCACTACAAGACATACTGAACAGAGCGACGACCCACGGCTGGGGAACGTTTGAGACCATCAGTGCCATGGAAGAGGTGCTGAAAAACCTCCGCATCGTGTACACAAACCATCGCCATCCAAGTGAGGATCCGAAAGACGGTAACGAAGGCCATGCCTTTATTCACGGGCGCGGCGGGCACGAAAAAACATGATTTTCTGCGCGGGATCATCTCAAAGCGCGGGATGGGCGCTGATAACGGTGAAGCACACCTACGGCGAGTATTCAGGCGATCCGATCGGCGTGATCCCTTCGGGCGTGAAAGTCTTTCTTGCGAGCCATTCCATCGACTTCCACAAGTGGCCTAACGGTTTGCTGTCACTGGTTCGCGATGCGGGCAGTGACCCGTACAACGGCGCGCGCTGTGTCTGCGGGGCAAAGCGGACCGGATCAAGATCGTGTGGTGGGATGGTTCCGGGCTTTTCCTCTATGCCAAGCGGTTGGAGAAAGTGCAGTTTTGTTGGCAACTATCGGCCACAGCCGGGCCGACGTCACCATGCGCAGCTCTCGCTTTGGTCGATGGAATGGACTGGACGCGGGTTCGTTTCACGCCAGTGAAACGTCCCAAAATGATGGGTAACCCGCTGCGGCGCAGCGAATCAGGTGGCTGAAACCACGGGCGGATTGCAGCAAAATATGCTCTAATCAGACCCATGACGCCACCCGATTCTTGAACGCGGAGGCCGACGAGCGCATCGAGCGGCTGACCCAGATTCTGAAGGCCTTTGATAGAGCCCGCTTTGGACGACGCTCGGAGAAGCTTGCAGCATCAGGGGTCGATGACGAGCAGCATGCCTTTGTCTTCGAAGAAATCGAGGCTGGCATTGCGCCAATCAGGGCCCAGATCACAAAGGCCACGTATCTGCAAGTGACAATGACGCGTTCCGGGGTTGAGAAGTCGATTCCTGAAAGATCAAACGCAGCGGACGCTTACGGCAAGAGATGTCGAATACGTTAAAGGATCGATTTCGCTAGTTCAGCCAACAGAGGGCTTCTAAGCCCGTCTCTCAGTGGTTTTTGTCATTCAGAATAGCAAGAGCTTGCAGCGAACTTTTCCATCAAAGTCGCGGAACATTGCTAAGGATTGGCGGGGTGAAAAAGCGCTCTTTCTCGGATTCAAAGGACATCTATTTTATCGTCGTGCGCTTCCCGTTACCAGCCACTCACTGGGCTTAACGGGATTGCCGCTTTGGGCGGTCCAGTCCCATTGCGGAGTTTTCTCACTACCTCTACGAGATTGCATAAGCGGGGCACTCGCGCTGAACAGCCGCCTTGGAACATTTGAAAGCGGAAGCGGTTTGGGAGTCGACTATACCGGGAAGATCATCCACGCGGTGACAATTCGCCTACACGGACAGGCAGAGCGCGCAGCGGAGCAATACGATGCCGATTGATCGTTGCCTTCGACAAGAGCTGGCTGGAGCGTCGAGCCTGCGCCACGGTCGACAAGAAAAGAACTGGCGGCAAGAAGTCAGGGACGGGCAGGGGGAGGCCGAAAGTCCGATCGAAAAGCGGGCGCGATGGGGGCCCTGCGTCCGCATCTCGTACAAGGGACGAGCGCTCGGCTTTGCTGAAAAGAGCCCCTGCCACATGCGAACGCAACGAAAGCTACGCGGAGCACTGCCGCCTGATGGCTTGCTTAAAATAGGGAACGTCTGGAGCACGAATATGGCAAAGAAATCGAAAAAGAAATGGTCGCAGGACGTGACTGAGAATAGCGATGCAATGGACCTTAAAGATGGTGTCTTCAAAGAGCGCAGTCCCAAGAAAATTGCCGACTCCTTGAAACAGGCCGCAGAGCAGAGCGAACGCCGGAAGGCGAGCCCGTTCCAATCCGCCATGTCGATGCTGACATTCTTCATCAACCGCGCCGGCAAGGGGCTGTCAAAATCGCGGCTGGCGACGCTTGATCGAGCTAAGGACGAACTCAGGAAAGATTTCAACAAACGGCCGAAACGCTGAGTTTTCCGCCATTGACGGGCGAACGATGGCTTGGCGGGAAAGCGGTGAACCCTTCGAAAAACGCTTGGCCCGACCCTCGTCACCACGGCTATGGGCGCCATGGCACGAGGCAGGCCGAACCAGCCTGTTGGCAAGGTGGAACTGATAAGCACGAACATGTGCGTCAAACCAGCTGCTGGACGTTTTCCACACCGGCGTTCGGCTGTTAATCTCGACGAGCTTGTTTCTCGCCGCCCGAAGTCCTGCGGCGGACGAAAACTTGGTCTGGCGGAGCTTGTGCGCCTGCTGAAGTTCGGCTTGGAATGGGGTGAGTTTCGGAAATTGAAGGGTCATGGTTCCAAAACACACCGTCGCTCCCCGGCGTCGTAGCCAAGAGCAGAGGGCATTTGAAAAAGTTGATTAACGATACACCTATTATCAAGCGCTTTTGAGGGTGTTCAAACTGGCTACGATTTAGCCGCAGGAAGCCGTAGCTTCGCAATCGTACCCTTTACATGCTTATGCCGGTTGAAAAGTTCAAGAGCAGAAATATTGCAAGCCGACCTATTACTTGTCCACCCTTCTACACAACGAAAAGGGTCGGCAAAGGAGCAGGTCCCGGGCTTCCAATGGTCCAAGGTCGAATTAAGCGCATCATTCAGCTGCCGTTGCGAGAACTGCGTCTGAAGTCTCCTGACGGTCTCCCCCGCGTCGTCCGCAATTCGGCCTATCAGCAACGATTACCTCAATGCGGATATTTTTTTGTGTCAATTTCGCCAGTTCCGCTCCCGTCCAAGACCAGCGCGTTGTCGTCAACCGCGAGGATCGAAAGCTTGCGCCCTGCCCGGGCGGTTGATGGCTCCTTCTCGGTAGTTGGGACCGGTTCCACCGCCTTCGCCGCGATCGGTAGCTGTACGTACCCTCTCCTCCCTTCGACCTAAGCCTTACGCATTAGCAGCACTGGGCCATCAGACCGGTGACACGAATGGCCGGTATGAAAACGGCGGCCAAAAAGCCGCCTTCCTGTTATAAGTTAGTCATGGTGGAAGCGCGACGTTTCATCCGTAAGGAGGGTGCCTGTTCTATCGTCTTCTACTTCAACCCCAGTCATTCTGGCGCCATAGGGCGATACGCTGGTTTGCCCTGTTCAAAACGTGATATCTTAGGCCGACCCTGATCCCAAAACATGCATCACGAAGTTGAGGCGCGGCTCGCTGGATAGCTCACTCCTCGAATAACGCCGTGAAAGCCAGGTACCCGGTATCTGGAACCTAATTAATTTTTCAGGCAGGAGCGAGCCGCCTCTTTCGCGGCACGGGTCGCAGTAAAATGGACCAAGAGCTTGACGAGGACGGCTGCGGCATCTGCGAGGGGCGCCTCCCGCCCAAGGTCGGGAATCTTACGAAATCGGGGTCTGTTTCCGATGACCGGTACTGAAATCGCAGAAGAGTGTGCGGCGTGGAACTTCCCAAATCGTTCGTAGTTCAATTTGATCATCAACTGTACACCGCGAAGTGACGCTCGTGCTCGGGAACGATATCAACCAGAAGACGCTGAGCTTTTGTCACAACAACTCATTTGTCCGCAAGGCGGCCTGCGAAGTTTTCTCCTCTCCTTGGCCGCCGCAACCCGTGCGCCCTCCACGTATGGTACGTCATAAGGGTTTCCTCAACTGTCCGGCTCGGCATACCGTGTCAGATCCGCCTCGGCTGATTCAGACTATTTTTGCGGTGGTGCGGGAACCTTTTCCATAAGGCTCGGTTCGGCTTGAACATCTCACCCAAAGGATCAGTTCAATGTTCATGCATAACAAAAGATTACAATATACCGTTCGAGTTTCAGAGCCGAACCCTCGTCTTGCCTGCATGATCATGGAGCAATTCGGTGGAGCGGATGGCGAGCTTGCGGCGGCAATGCGATACTTCACGCAAGGGCTAGCGGAAGATGATCTTGGCCGCAGAGACATGCTGTTGGACATTGCGACGGAGGAACTCAGCCACCTTGAAGTTGTTGGATCGATCATTACGATGCTGAATAAAGGCCTAAAGGCGCAACTCGCCGAGGGCCAGCTTAAGGAGGCTGATCTATATATGATGATCGGGTCGAGCGGTACTTCGGTGAAGGAATCGATCTTGTTCGGCGGCGCGCCTGCTCTATGCGATTCTGCTGGGGTCCCCTGGACCGCAGCATATGTCGACTCTCGCGGTGAGCCTACAGTAGATCTTCGCTCGAACATTGCAGCTGAAGCCCGTGCCAAGATTGTATATGAGCGCCTCATCAACATTACCGACGACCCAGGCATCAAGGACGCTCTTGCCTTCCTTATGACCCGAGAAATCGCGCATCAGAAATCATTCGAGAAGGCCTTGTACGCTATCGAAAACAATTTTCCCTCGGGCAAGCTGCCGGGTATCGAACAATACGCCAGCATGTACGTTAACACTTCGCAAGGAGAAGGCGATACCACCGGGCCGTGGAATTCCGGCGACGACTGGGATCGCATCGACGATCTGGAGCAGGTGATGCCGGTCGATGACGGTGACGGCTCTGCAAGCGTGAAGCTTTCGGCGTTGGACAAGAAGGTAGCAACCGCAGCGGCTGCGCGTACTATGTCTGACCCGGTATCTGACCCCACTACTGGCGCCGACCTTGGGGCGGGTGCTGGTGCAGGGCGTACCAAAAACGCGGATATGGGCGGCGCTGCTAATGTCGTTGAGGCCAAGGCCATGAGTCCGGGGGCTGCCAAAACCAAAAGGTAAATGCTTGACTTGAAGGGCCACTCCAAGGCGGCCCTTCGCCCTTAGAGGCGGTCGCTTCGCGTTGATAACCCTGTACTCCGACACTGCAGAGCTTCGACGATCTTTCGGAAATCTAGACCATTAAAGTTTTCCGAAGAACCGGACGCATCGTAACCATAGTGGCATTTTTGAATGAATGCCTTCAGATCCACGATCGTACCAGAAAGCTACATGGGCACCCGACATTTACATCCTCCGCCCGGTCGAACCTACGATCCTTGAGGTCCAAGAGGGTCAGTCGCATTCGATCGGCTCGATTGAGATCAAGCAGTCGCCGTTCGTCTGTCTTGATTGTTGGCAAGGATTGCGCAGTCCGCAGTGTTGCGGAGTCCCAACAGGAACGAAGCCACGCTTCACGATCCTCATGAGGGGACGACTGTCTAGTCATCGGTGGCTGCCCGCGCCTCAGCTTCTGAAATTGCTCGAGCAGTCTTAGATTGTTTGACCCCTCTGGGAACTTGACGCGCTTGCGGCGGTTAGAGGGATCCAGAAACAGAGGATCTATCATGACAACCGAAAATACAGCGCGTTCGATTTTCGTTACCGGCCTCAAGAATGCTCATGCCATGGAAAATCAAGCGCTCTCGATTATGAAGCCGCAGGTCAGCAGGATTGAAAACTATCCGGACGTGGCAGCCAAGCTCGATCAGCACATTCGTGAGACCGAAAATCAGATTGTGCGGATTGACGGACTACTCAGCGACTTTGCTGAAGATCGATCGACCTTGAAGGATATGGCACTCTCATTTACTGGCGCGATGGCCGCAATGGGACACACCGTAGCCGGCGATGAAATCTTGAAAAACTCGTTCGCGAATTTCGCATTCGAGCATTTCGAGATCGCCGCCTATAAGTCGCTTCTCACCGTCGCCGAGCAAGGAGGATTTTCGGCCTCCACCGCTGCGCTTAAAGCTAACCTCGATGAAGAGCTAGCTATGGCCGGCTGGCTTGAGCAACACCTGTCCGACGTCACGCTCAGGTTCCTTTCCTTGAAAGCAGCGGGTGAAACCGCAAAGATCTGACAGCAAAGGTCTGATAGCGATGACAGTAGCTGATGTCTTGTTTTTGGTGTGCGGCGCGGTTCCCATTATGGCAGGTCTGCTACTACTTTGGTTCGGCCCAGTCAGGCGACGCTCCTTCCCGGATTCGCGTAAACAGTGATGTCAATCGCCTGCTAGTACCGAAGCGAAGGCCAAGACCTCGACCGGACCAGACGGTATCTGCTGTTGATTCGATGCAGCACAAGAGGTGCTCAGCGCGTCCAGTTCTGGGTGGCTATCTGCGTCAGTCATTTTGCCGAACCTATGTTCTTGGAGTAAGCGGCGGCGTTTACTCGTTAGCCGCCGGCCTGTTGGCCCAAGCAGCAGTTTCAAAACTCGGCGCTGAAGGCTACCCAGCAGGTTTCGTCGCAATCCGGTTGCCCTATGGGGTCCATGCCGACGAGTCGGACGTGCAAAAATCCCTAGCCGTTATCCGCTCGGATCGTGTCATCACTATTGATATCAAACCCGCGGGCGACACCTTGCTCGCTGCCCTCATGCTGGCGGAAGCGGATGGTGTCGAGCCGGCTCGAAAGGACTTTCAACTCGGCAACAGGAAGGCGCGTCAGCGGATGATCGCGCAGTCTGCATGGGCTGGTGCAACTGGCGGATTGGTGATCGGAACCGACTAACCGCTGAAGCCCTGATGGGTTTTTTCACTAAGTTAGGCGATGGGGCGGCCGATATCTTGCCACTAGCAGGCCTGACGAAACGACGGGTGAGGGCCGTTGCCGAACACATGGGTGCTCCGTCCGAACTGGCGTTCAAAGTGCCGACAGCCGATCTCGAGTCTGACGCGCCTCTTCGTCTCGACGAAGAAGTCTATGGCGTTACCTATGAGCAAATAGATGATTTTCTTGAAGGGAATCCGGTCGTGGAGAGCGCGGCTGCGAATCCTGAAGGCCTATCGTGCGAGCGCGCACAAGCGGAGCCTGCATGTGGCGCCGTCCTTCTGAGTGCTTCTTCTTCAGGCGGTATCCAAGTCCGGCGTTTATCGCCCAAAACGAGCGAGCCCGCGGTCCTGCCGCGAAGATATCTCTGGTGACTAATCGGCGTCGACCATGGAACCAGCACCTCGTTCCAAGGTTTGCGCCGCACGGAGGAAGCTATGGAATATAACTGGGTACACTTGTGCATCGATATGCAACGAATGTTCGCCGAAGACACGCCTTGGCATGTCCCATGGATGCAGCAGGTGTCGCCTCAGGTCCAGGAAATCGCAAAGCATCATCCGCAGCGGACGATCTTTACGCGCTTCGTACCGCCAAAGCGTGCAGCGGATATGGCCGGCTTGTGGCGAAGTTACTATGAGAAGTGGGACACGATGACACTCGAGCGGCTTGAACCGCAGATGGTCGACCTAGTTCCGCCGCTAAAGGCCCTGGTCCCGCCGGCGAGGGTCTTTGACAAAATGACCTATTCGCCATGGATCACCGGGGAGCTTCATCACGTGTTGGCGGGGGAGGCGGTGGAGACGCTCGCGATTTCGGGGGGCGAAACGGACGTTTGTGTCCTGGCCGCCGCCCTCGGCGCCATCGACCTAGGCTATCGTGTCATTCTTTTGAAGGACGCCGTCTGCAGTGGCGCGGATGATACCCATGACGCTTCCCTTGAATTGTTAGGGGATAGGTTTTCAGTGCAATTGGAAATCTCGTCGACCGAAGACTTCCTGAGTCGCGCGTGACCGAGAGGCCGCGGCCCGCCGATCTAATTGTTCTTTCGCTCCGTGGCCGCAGCGCGGGTAGCCGGCGTGGCCATAGTCCTTTCCGGGGCGGGCCCTGACGGCGCACCCGGGGTGACGGGAGTGAAGAAAGCGGGAGGCTTCATCATGGTCCCGGACCCAGCCGAGGCGGGTGTCAACTTCATGCCACAAAGCGCGATTGCAACTGGGGCCGCCGAGTTGTGGCTCCTATTGCGAGATTGGCGGAGCGTCCGGCCGAAGTGGCTCGTAGCAGGGAGTCGGTCCGCTCATTGGATATGTTGGGCTCAGCTAATGATCTCCGCCGCATCCCGCTGCTACGGGCGCGTACGTGCCATGATTTCTCTGCTTATAAGCGCGCCACGGTAAAGCGGCGCGTCGTCCGTCGCATGTGGTCTGCCGGGCTGGTGATGAATGACCTTGCACTGGCAGATACAGAATTCTGGTCGTCGAAGACGGGTACATACGCGCCATGAGCTGCGCAACATGCTTGACAGATACAGGCGCGCTCGTGTGTTGCTGCTGAAGCATAGATGGCACTGGAGCTGGGAGGAAACTTGGCCAAGATTAATGCGGCTATCCTCGATTTCAACCTCTAAGGCAGGTTTGTGCCCGGTGGCTGAGAAACCCGAACACCTGCACGTACCGTTCGTGTTAACCACAGGATATGATCCGTCGATCGTTCCGGTCGCCTCCAGCGTGCCGCGCGGTTCGGAAAATCCACCGCGGCCGGCGTTTGCAAATGCGAAGTGTCAGCTTCCACGACGGCATCTCCTACTTTGGCTGCGTTGTGGAAGCCTCACTTGCGAGCGTTGGCCCCTGTGAACTCCCCAGCGATCTTGAAAGCCGGGGTGTGGTTCCGGCGCCGTCATCTCCCGATGATCTCACCTGCTCCCGTATCTAGCCGAACTCAGTCAGAAATTTCACCTATCCCAACTGTGCAGCTCTCGCGAGCCAACGCTGCGCGCTTGCCAAGCCAGTCCGAAAGCGATGCGCACCTCCTATTGGAACGTGCTGCGATCTCGTTTGTTATGGCATTCGCTCGACCGGTAGCTCATTAGAATTGAGAAATATCACTACGAAACGCTTAGTACGAAGTCGTTTCCGAGCGGCTGCTCTGTACTTCCTGTTTCGCCTCATCGGCAGCGGCCAGCGAACGAATAATTTCTTACTAGCAGTCGGATTCGAACCCACCCGCGGGCCAATTACGGCGAGTTGTTTGTGCTGTGATTTCACTCATCCACCCTATTTGTCGCAAATCAAGAAAAACGCATTTTCGGGTGGAACGATCAACTAACACTGAGGTTAGACCTTACTCGCATGGTGCGGGCATCGAAAGGGAAACGACATGACTAACCAACAGAACGATCAGAACAACCGCAACCAGGAAAATCAGCAAAACCAGCAAAACCAGCAGGAAAATAAGCAGAACCAGCAGGAAAACAAGCAGAACCAACAGGAAAACAAGCAGGATCAGCAGGAAAACAAGCAGAACCAGCAGGAAAATAAGCAGGATCGTCGCTGACCATAAGGAGCGCCCCGACATGACAAAGCAAGGCCTGTCGGGGCGTTTCCGCCCTGAGGATGTTCTACTCTACCAGTCGATCCAAGCACTCTCCTGTCACAGAGATGCAGATTTCGCGCTTTGCGAAGTCTCTGTTCCCGATAGCGCTCAGGACGCAAACGCCACCTCCTTCTGGCTCGTCCCACTCGACGGAAGAGAGGCCGAACAGTTTACCAGCGGTGAGGGGGGCGACACCGGTGCGGCGTGGTCGCCAGACGGGACGACAATCGCGTTCGTCACTAGCCGTACAGGCACACTCCAGATTCATCTCATTAACAGAAATGGCGGCGAGAGCCGTGCACTCACCCAGATGGATAACGGGCCACTTTCCCTTAAATGGGCGCCCAATGGGCTCAAGCTCTTCGCGACCGCCAAAGTCGCGGTCGACCCGGAATGCCGAGGCAATCGCGGTAAGCCAGCGGAGGGTCAGCGCCCGCAAGTCGTGTGGCGTTTACCATACAAGACCGACGGAATAGGCTACATACTGGATCGGGAGATCCACCTATTCTCGATAGATTTGGAAAGCGGTGATGCGCGCCAGCTAACCGATGGCCCATTTGACATTCGAGGAATGGACTGTTCTCCTGACGGTTCCCGCATTGCGTTCACACGCACCAGAACTGGGCGGGAAGCCCATGGCACCGACCTTTGGATCATGAACGTGGACGGAAGCCATGCCGAGCAAATCTCGTTCAATGTTGCGTCGGCAAGTTCGCCGTGCTGGTCGCCAGACAGCCAATCGATTGTGTTTGCCGGCTCCGAGGAAGAGGGCGCATCAAGGCAGCGCCCGTGGATCGCCGACCCCGACGCAAAGAGCGTCTCGCCGCTTGGCGACGAGTCCATTGAGGTCGAAAGCGGAAGTTCTTTTTTTTGGTCCGAGGACTCCAAAAGGGTAGTTTTCATCCTCGCACGGCGAAGTGTTCAGGAAATAGCTACCGTCGCGATCGAGAACGGCCGCCTCGACGTCATCGTCACCGGCGAAAGGCATGTGATTGGGCTGGCGGCCATGCCAAACCGTATCATCTTTGCCGCCGCAAGCCTGACCGAGCCGGCCGAGCTATATTCTTGCGGTTGGAAGGGTGAAGATGAGACTAAGCTGACCAACTTCAACGCTTGGTGGAGCGATAGGGAAAAGCCGCGAACAATGCTGCGCACGTTTGACGTGCCCAATGAAGACAATGCGACCGAAACCATCGATGGGTGGCTCATGTTGCCGCCGGGCGACAGTCAGGGCCCGTTTCCCCTCCTTGTGGACGTCCATGGCGGGCCGCATGCAATTGCATATCTGGAGTTTGGTAAGCAGGTCTATCGTCATGTGTTGTGTAGTCGCGGCTGGGCGGTGCTTTCACTAAACCCGGTGGGGTCTTCAAGCTACGGCAGGGAGTTTGCAGAGCGGCTACGGGGCCGGTGGGGCGATCTTGACCTCAAACAGCACATTGCGGCGATCCGGAAGCTCCAAGAAGAAAATCTCGTTGACGATCGGATTGCGATCGCAGGTAAGTCCTATGGCGGCTTTCAAGCTGCATGGGCAATAACGCAGACGGACATGTTTAAGTCAGCCGTAATTTCGGCTCCGGTCAGCAACATCGAATCCCACTTTGGCACCTCTGACAGCGGGTACTATGTGACCCCGTTTGCCATGCTTGGAGAACCGTTCGTCAATCCCGAACCTTCTCGAGAGCTCTCACCGCTCGTGCACATGAACGAGGCGCGGACCCCCACGCTTTTGCTTCAGGGGATGGATGACCAACGTTGCCCGATTGGGCAATCGGAAGAAATTTTTGCGACATTGATGCGCAGCAGCGATACCGCTTCTGAAATGGTCCTCTATCCAGGGGGCAGTCACCACCTGCTTGAGGAGGGCCAGCCCAGCTTTCGCATTGATTACATTACAAGGGTGGTCGAGTGGGTAGAGCGTTGGACAAACCGTGCGTCTGATGACCGCGACACTGATCCAAATGAGCCGATGGACAGCGCGGCCGGTGAGGTTGGTGAAGCTGAACGACAAAAGGAAAATGACTGACCTGTAAACCCCGATCAAGCTCGAATTCCTTAACTGCCGAGCGGAAGCCAACGTTGTGATGACATCATGATACCGGGGAAGGACGGGGAAGAATTGGCCTTAGAAAAGGGGTAAATGTCTCTATCTCGATAGCCTACGACGAATTGCCGAACAGCGTTCTCGAACAGGCCGAGGGATATCTAACGTCGTGGTGCTCTTGATGCATGCGGACGAGGATTTGTTCGCTTCCTTTTGAGCGTGGCTCTCACTGAAATACACGAGCGTCGTGTGACGGGGCCTGTATCATTCCACGCCGAAACATTCAGCCCCTCTTCATGCCGAGTTAATTGTGCCCCCAGATTCCCACATGACCTCAGAGCCATCTCCATCGGTTGGGGCACGCTTAGTGACAGAATAGAAACCAAACAGGACTTTGAGAACGAGCGCTACAGCAATCAAGATCGGAAGAACGACAGCAAGTTTGGCGCTTGTAGTCATAGGTGTTCCTCAATAACGGCCCGTGTGACGAACAGCGCGAAGGCTGAAGTTACCCTTCTCACTTGCCCGCGCCCTTGAGCGCGGCAGGTCCCCCGATGGGAGAAAATCGGCCACGCCACGCTTTGCAATAACACGTCATACAATGGTCGTGCCAGGTTCGTGAGGCTAGGTCCCTCCGTTTTGCTCAGCAAAAACGGGCGGGACGATTTTTCGTTCCATAATATCTCGACTATCGGACTAGTTTAATTGCAACGTGGGACTTCGCCTTCCTTTCCTCGGCTGTGCATGAAGCTCGCCGAAAATCTTGCGACAGTACTCTTGCGTTGTAGTGTTCGCACCCGATTAACAGCAACAGTCGGACAGCGGTCGTCTTAAGGCTCGTCTATCCGCGGTTAGAGGGATCGCGGAGCCCAACTCCGCGCGCGCACCTGACGGGTGTTCGATCTCCACTCGTAGCACGAGCGATCGCGAGGGAGGGCGCCCAGCCTAGACCATCGAGAACCAGAAATCATGTTAGCGTGCTCATATTTCATTGTTCGAGCGGTGGGATGAACGCTAATTGAAGCTGGGTAAAAAAAGTTTGGATCCCTTCAGGGCGTTCAGGATTACAAATTTCACCACGGGACCATTTACCAAACTAGCGAGATCTTTGACAAGGTTCAATTTGATTCAAGTGGGTTATGGCTAGCTGGGTGTTCAGAAATCCGCCGAGAGCGGCTATATATCGCGATAATGCCAAGCATGGGGCGAAACGATGTCTATCATCTCGGCAGGCTGCCGATGATTCTTCTGGCGCTCCTCAGTTTGGAAAATACCAAGGCGGAGCGTAGAGACTACCATCGGCCTGACTTCCTTCGCGACGTCTTGCCTCACGAGAATACGTTCAAGGTGAAACTGTCACCGATCACCTTCCTCACCGTCTACGCGACGACCTACCGTTATCGAAAGGACGCTGGTCGCTTTCCTCCGAGAGGCGAGAACGATGAGATAGCAGCTGCCGCGAAGACACTGCAGGTTATCCTCGTTGGCCGCCGTTCACTTCGGCATAGGACTGACTGACTCTGACCGACAGCTGCGAGGTAAATTGCTGGGGACAATAACGGGTCGATTTTTCTTCCCATCAGGACCCGAAAGCTCAACCATGGGAGAGAACCTACCATGCTGGCGTCCGTCGATTCTCGAAGCACGTTGCTTCAGGGCTGCTGTGCGGAGCCCCGTGGGCAGGCCCGGTCGACAAGCTTCGCAACGCAGGGAACTTGTCATCGCGGAGATGGCCGCCGTTGCACACTTAAGTCGGAGCCTTGGGAACTTGTATCCCATGCGAAGGTTTGACGTGACGAAACGAATGGAGTCCTTCATGGACAAGGTCATCGATGTTGATTTCCGGGTAACGTGGCAAGCGCCCGTCTTTGTCCGGATTGGCAACGGGATGCGGGAACGCATTGGCGGGCCGGACTCGGCATTAGCAGCGCTTCTCCATCGCTGGCCGTCGAGCAGTCAATCGGAATATGCCGTCGCCAAGCGCCGCTGCGTCGACGCTATCGCAAGGCACCGCAGTCCCGAACTTGCCCGCAACGCGTTCGTAGAAGCTGCGGTGGCGGCCAAGGTGCTCGCATGACCGGCTCGCGTCGGCGCATCATACGAACCTTCCCGCTATCCGCAGGGCTGCTGCTTGGTCTGGGGTTCGGAGGCTTTTTTGACGGCATCGTACTCCACCAGCTTCTGCAATGGCATCATATGCTCAGTTCTTGGTACCCGATCACCACAATCGAGAACCTTGAACTGAACACGTTCTGGGACGGCGTCTTTCACTCCGGTACCTATGTCTTCGTGCTCGCTGGTCTCTTCATCCTGTGGCGGTCGGGCCGCCTCAGCCATTTCCGGTGGTCGACAGGCGACCTCATTGCGACGATGCTCACCGGCTTTGGATCGTTCAACCTGATCGAAGGCATTGTTGACCACCACGTTCTTGGCTTGCACCACGTCAACGAAATGGTCCCGCGCGGGCAGTGGCTCTTCTGGGATGTCGGTTTTCTTGCCTGGGGTGGGGCAATGGCCGCCGTTGGCGTACTGATCATAAGGCGGCGTCATGGTTGAGATTCTGCGTGAAATGCGCACTGCGTTAACATGGGCTGCTTTCGGTCTTGGTCTTGTCTTCGCGACGCGACCGGTGTGGTCGTTTCTTCTGTTCAGCCGAAACCTTACTCTTGAAGACCTGCTTTCACTGCGCTGCTTCGGCCTCACGACATGACGCATCGATCAGACAGGCGATATCCGAGAAGCAATCGACGGAGCGTACCATGACAGACCGACCTGAGCTCGACGCCGAACATCCCGCCTCCCGCCATGTCGTCATCATTGGAGGCGGTTTCGGCGGCTTGGCATGTGCAATCGAACTCGGCAACGCCCCCGATATTGACGTCACGGTCGTGGACCGCCGCAACCACAATCTCTTCCAGCCCCTGCTGTATCAGGTAGCCACCGCCGCCCTGTCACCGGCGGACATCGCCGAACCGATTCGCAAAACGCTCGCCCATTTCAGTAACATCGACATGATCATGGCAGAGGTAGTCGGCATCGACCCGTCGTCCCGCACGGTGTCTTTGTCTGATGGTGAACTGGTTCCCTACGATCACCTCGTCATCGCCACCGGCTCAGATTACAACTATTTCGGGCACGACAACTGGCGGATGTTCGCACCCGGCCTTAAAAGCATTCATGAAGCGCGGCAGATCCGCCATCGCCTGCTTCTAGCCTTCGAGCGGGCGGAGCGGGCGAGAAGCGAGCCGGAGAAGCATGCGTTGCTCACCAGCATTGTCATTGGCGGGGGACCGACCGGCGTCGAAATGGCTGGCGCGATTTCTGAACTAGGCCGATTTATGATTAGCCGCGACTTTCGAAACCTGCAACCCGACCATCTGAGAGTGCTCCTCGTGGAAGCGGGACCACGAATACTGGCGGCCTTCCCGGAACACCTCTCCGCCTACGCCAGGACCTACCTCGAAAAGATCGGTGTCGAGGTCCGTACAGGTAGGAAGGTGATGGACATCCGGGAGGATGGGGCCGAGATCGACGGCGAATTCGTCCCCGCCGGATCGATCATATGGGGCGCCGGCGTCAAGGCTTCCCCCGCCCATTCATGGCTCGGAATTTCCGGTGTCGCGGGCGGCCGGATACCTGTCGACGATTGTCTTCGTGTCCAGGGGTTGGACGACATCTATGCCGTGGGAGACACATCTGCGCTGGTGGGGTCAGACGGGAAGTTTTTGCCGGGCCTAGCACAGGTCGCCAAACAACAAGGGATATACCTCGGGAAAAGCCTGCGAAGGGGCAATGCCGTTTCAGGCTTCAAATTCAAAAATCGCGGTAACACTGCGGTCATTGGCCGGAACGCCGCTGTATTCGACTTTGGAAAATGGACGATGAAAGGCAGGGCAGCCTGGCTTCTTTGGGCGCTCGTTCACGTCTATCTTCTCATCAATTTCGAGAAGCGCCTTCTCGTCTCCATCCAGTGGGTTGGGCGGTATCTAACGCGACAACGCGGTGCACGAATAATTGACGAGACGGCCGAGGGAGCCGGGCATGAAAATCACCCAGCTGCCATCGACAGCGCTACCGGCCGACCGTAGTCTGGCGACAATCACCTATAAGCTTTGCAATATGGCTGGAGCGAAGCATTGCCTTCGGCGTCAAGCATTGCTTCGACTTCGGAGTCGGTCGGAGGCTTGAGCGCGCCCTTAGCCTTATTTCCCATTTCCATCAGGATGTCGGCAATCGTTTCCTGTTCGGCGACCTCCCACTTGGCGAATTCATTTGCCATCGGTCGAAGAATTTCTCAAGGGCCACCCGGCTGGTTGCTAACGAAAAAGAGCCAACCTTTTTGTCCCGGTGGCATGTTTCTTCTCCGCTTCTCCGCTTCTCCGCTTCGCCGGGATGGCGGCAGACTGCGCGAAGGCCCTTGATAAAAGGAGCGCCGGAAGTGGCAAAAGCTGCGGTTGTCAGTACGGTGCGACGGTTCATGGCTTTCCCTTCTTTGAACTGCGGCACGAACCTGAAGCTAGGCGGAAAGTTACCACCTGTTCATAGCGCGGGATCATACGGGATCGCGACCGTGCAGTTTGCCCTTGAAGGAATGCAGGCGGTTATCTTGCCGGCGCATCTGCGCCTCCGACAGAAGCAACGAATCACTGATAACATCGTTTCCCTTCGATCCTAGTGAATCAAACAGAAATCCACCGCAAGTGATTTAATAGGTCCTGAGCCTTTAGCGCTGCGGCCGGTCTGCTCGGTGCGGCTCTAACGGGATAGCAACTGTGTGACCTGACGGGGCCCGCGACATTGTGAATGAAAGCGTTTTAAGGAGCGTTACCGTTGGCTCTGATCAGGACAATTCTCATCCGGCGGAAGACCACGGTCCGCGCAATCGCAGTGGCGCGTGCCTTGATCACAGCATCTTGGCTGCTGATGAAAGCGTCATGATCCTCATCTTCTACTGGTACAACAAAATAAGGTTTTTCGAAATAAACGTCGTCGATCTTGCCGCACGGGATGAAGGCTTTGGCCTCTAGCATCTTGTCAGAGTCGGCACGACCGCCGCAACTTCATCGGGATCGATCATGATGTAATCGCCCGGAAGGAAAAAAGACGCGGAGGAGGCGCTCGCCAAGCGGGATTTCAAGTTCACATTAGATGGAGAGCGACTGCACGGGAGCTTCGTACTCGTGCGCAGGCGCCACGGTCGCGACGGCGGGAAACGGACCAATTAGCTGCTGAACAGCATCATGACGGCTTTTCCGCCGAGGAAAACGGCGCGGCCGGCCTTGAGGAGAACTATACCTCAGTGGCATCCGACAGGAAAATGGAGGCTATTGCGTCCGGCACGGGCAGCAAGCCGACGCCGTTCATGACGCAGGGCGACGCGCTCGAAGCGGATGCGGTGTGGGACAGCAGTACCGGTCTCACCGCCGAAGAGCGCAAGGCAGGGAAGACGCAGATGGCGGCCAAGTCAGCGAAGAAGGCAACGGTCTCTAAAAGCGTGAAATCCTTGATGCCGGATTTTGTCGCTCCGCACCTTTGTGAAACGCTTACGCGTCCGCCAGAAACCGAAAGCAGTTGGCAAGTTATTTCGGCCTTGCGCCGATGCTGCATCAAAATGGCAATGTCGATAAGACCGACGCCTCGGTCGGGCAGGCAATGCTCGAGCCAGCAAAAAATAGGACTTTGCCCAAAATGCCGATCTCCTCGGTTCGGCACATGGCAACGGTCATGGAGCGGGAACTGGCGAACCGCCAGCTGGGAAGTTGGCGTATGCAACATACTCTGCCTGACGTTTCTGCATTTTACCGGAAACCTCGACCTTGTCCATAATCGCGAAGAAATCGCAGGCTATCCATCCCTGTACTCAACTTCTCTTCGGCGCGATACGCGGTCGGCTTCCAATAAGCAAAGCGGCCGTAAGCCAATGCAGTGGCCAAGGTGCGCCGTTCACACAGCGTGGGAGCAACTTAGCACCGAGAATCCACCAATTTATACACGCCGTGGGCCTCTGTACCGGGGATCGACTGTCGAAAAGACAGCGTCTAGTGCCAGCAGAGCTGCATCAATCTGCTCCAACTCCTCGAGCGGAGGCAAGTCATCAAGACTGATGTTTTTCAGGTGGTGGCTTATCGTGTCATGGAGATCGCTTATCCATGGCCCATCTCCGCGGTCGTTCGCGAGTTCGTTCAAGAACACGATGGCCGTATGTAACAAGCCGGTTGTTGCCGTGGCTAAGGTATTCCCCTTTAACTCAATTCCGCCCATTGCCTTGCCTCCCGCGTCCGCGTTCCGATGCCGTCAGAATGAACGGCCCACGCTCTTACCATTTGGAGCCGGTGTTGTTCCGTTCAGGACAGCGAGTTTCGGCAGATGACTTGAGCGAACGAACTTCGTAAGTACCCAAGGTTTCGCAGCTATCGCGAGATCAACGATGCGTTCGTTGGGCAATGAAGACGATTATAGGAGCTTGTCCGGTGGATGCAGTCCAGTTTCAAAGTCTCGAGACCAACCCGTTTTCTCGTTGGCCGTCTCAATGTGATCGTCGTTCCAACAAATAGAAAAATGTGCATTCGGCGCCGTCCGTCAGATCGAAAGATGTTAAATGAATCCTCTCGAGCCCTCCGCTTATGTGCGCGATCGCTTCTTAAGCCTCGCAAATAGCCATCTCGTCAAAGATATCGGCGCCCTAATGCCATAGGCCTATACGCAACGGACGTAACCACTACGGAGTATTTGTTCTTATCAAAACGAACCGTGCAGGTCTTCGACATCGAGACCGGGACGCTTTGGAAGCCGTCGAACGGCCCGACGTAATACACGAGGCTACCGCGTTCCTCCTCGAACACCCCGCCAGATCATTCGCTCGGTCTGCTCTGGATGGCGGTGCGCCTTGGCGTAAACGATACATTTGTCGAGCAGCCAGACATTCAGCTCCTCCAGGCTTTTCATCCGGAGGCGTGTCGTTCGTAACAATTTGAGCCACGAAAGCTTGAGCCCCACGCGATACGAAATGAGTTTACTCGTAATTGCGGCGGATACGAGAAAGACGGCATCGTTTGCCCAGTCTGCTGTAAGCTCCGCTTGCGGGCTCCACCACAGCCAGTTGCGGAAGATCGAGCGGCGCGACTGATCTCTATCGATAGACGTCATTACCGCGTTTGCCCGGCTTAGCCGGATCGCTAGTGTATGGGCGACCTTCAGGAACAGCGATGTTTCGAAAATTCATTGCTAGTTCGTGGAGCCGGTTTCTCATACTCGGCCCGCTGACTGGCTGGCCGTGGCCGCTGATCACCAACTCTGGCTCCAGCGCAGCGAGCAGCTTGACAGATTGTTCGGCCTCGTCCCAATCCGGAGTGAAGTAACGCGGCGGTCCGTGCATTTCGGGCGTCTGCATGATCGCGTCGTAGACCGACTCCTGGCCAGTGGTTACAATTGCATCACCAGAAATCAGTGTGCGGTCAGCTTCGCGCCACAGGGAGACGTGGCCGGGCGCGTGTCCCGGCGTGTGTAGCCATCTCCATTCCGGCATGTGAGGCACCGTTTGGTCTGCCAGAAGCGTCGTCAGCCACGGCTCGACATTGACCGGAGATCGTGGAAAAAGCGGCCATAGCAACGCCATCAGGCCACCCCCGACCAGGGGATCTGCTGGCGGATAGGAGGCCTGTCCGTTGAGATAAGGAAATTCGAGAGGATGGGCGTAAACCGGCACGTCCCAGTGGCGTGCCAATGCTTCAAGCGATCCTGCGTGATCAAAATGGCCATGCGTCATGATGATCGCCGACGGTCGGGTATTCCGGCCAAAACGATGTTCCGCAGCAGCAATGATGCTTTGCTTGGAAGTCGGCAGGCCGTATCGATCAGGACCCAACCATTTCCGATCGTCGGATCTCCATAGAAAATCACATTGACGATCGACAGGCGCAAGTAGGCAAGATCGCGTGCAAATGCGAGGACACCTGAACCGGTTTCGGTCGTTGGTGCAACATCAGTTTCTTCGAGCGAAAGCTGAACAGCCATACGTGTCTCCTACCACGGAGGAAAGCAAACTAGCTGGGAGGGCTAAAGTTCCCAGCTTCTTACATCTGAATTCTGGACGGCGCGACCTCAGGATGATTGGGAGAAGCCGTCAATCGGGCAGTCTCAATAAAGCAGGCCGCATAGGGTGGGGAAACCGAGTTACTCGCTTCATCAGGACTGACAAGACTGGCCGATCAAGCCACTCCTGCCGCCAATTCATTTGGGAACTTGTTTGTGGGGAACCAGTTAGCTCGCATCGATATTAACTCAACGAGGTTGATCAGACGGTGTGGTGACGTAGTTCTCTCCAAGGGTACTGCCAGCAGGAAATCAATAGCTGGCGACCATAAATGAGGGTCGCTACCTAATACAGCCCCAAAGGCGAGTGCACCATCGTGCGAGGTCTAGTTCAATATGAGTGGTTTCAACATTGTCGCTTTACGCTTGGAAAATGATAGCCCGCGCGGCCGCCCCATGAGAAAATCGGCATGTTAGATGAGCGGGAAGCTTATTTGAACGCGTCAGGGCTCCCTGATGCACAGCCGTCAAAACCGATTATCGAGCGCACTCGACTAATGCAGTCTGACGGCCAGGGATATTACAAAGACCCGACAAACGGGGAAGGCTGGTGCCTGCTTTGGATTGAACTACGTGCCGGGGGAAGGCTCAAGCCGCTGGTTGTATGGTATCTGGGCTCTCGAGACAAAAGGCTGGGGGCAGATGAAAGACGTTCATGACCGACCACTTGGAAAAGACGATCTGGGACTGTGCCATCATCGGTGGCGGCCCGGCTGGCTTGACGGCAGCGATTTATTTGGCTCGCTTCCATCTCTCGGTGACGGTATTCGACGATAATACCAGCCGGGCGGCGATGATCCCGATATCGCATAACCATGCTGGATTTCCAGACGGGATCAGTGGCCCGGAACTTCTGGGCAGAATGCGTGCGCAAGCTCAGAGATACGGCGCTTTGAACCAGCGCCGGAAGGTCACGGCCGTTAAAAAGGGCAGTGATTTTTTTGAGTTGGAGGTTGACGGCGACACAGCATTTGCCCGGACCGTGCTTATGGCGACAGGTGTGCTCAACCGCCGGCCACCGATGGTGTCAGCCGCGCACGACGAGGCGGTTGCTCACGGACTCCTGCGTTATTGCCCTGTTTGCGACGGGTTCGAAGTCTCCGACAGGTCCGTTGGCGTCCTTGGTACTGGCGCCAAGGGATTTAAGGAGGCGAAGTTCTTGCGAAGCTACACCCGGGATGTCACGCTGGTCGCGCCTGATGGCGAGCACAGCCTTGCTGACGACGAGCGAAGAGGCCTGGAAGGTCTCGGCGTCAAAGTCGAGGAGGGACCGGTGATATCAATCGAACCGGGTGCCGGCATGATTACCGTGACAACAGACGCGACTGCCTACGCGTTCGCTTCACTCTACCCGGCCCTTGGCTCGGACATTCGTTCCCGCCTGGCAGAAGCACTCGGAGCTCGCGTCTCGGATGAGGGCTTTATTGACGTCGACGCTCATCAGAGAACGAGCGTCCCAGGCCTTTATGCCGCTGGCGACGTCGTAATGGGTCTCGACCAGATTAGCCACGCGATGGGGCAAGCCGGGGTCGCTTCGACAGCTATTCGCAACGATCTGTATGAAATCGAAGCGTTGGTTCGCTGAAGGAGGCGCGGTCTACACGATGCCGCTCTCGAAACCTGCATCGATTGATGACGGATGCCGGACATGCCAGGCGTACCAGCAGGATCCAGAAGGGCGCGGAGAACCCCGCCCCATCGAAGACTACTTGATTGGAGAAGCCTACCGAGCTTCACCGACGGCTCGCGGCTCGAAACACCAGCTTGCCGAGTTCCGGGACGAAGGCTGACACGCCCTCCTCTCCAGGGAAGGCCATAACACCTTCGTCGAGATCATTGGCAATCCCGGCTTTACATTGGGAGGCCGGGACATCGGATATGATGTTCCCGCCTCGTTTGTCATTGGGTGGTTGCAACACCGCAATGGCGATGCACAAGCGGTTGATTTCTGCCCGGCCTGAACTTCCGTTCGGAAAAAAGCAGAACCCTTTGCGCATTTCGAGGCTTCTTCGAACCGTTGATAGAGCTTCGCCCTCGCGTATAAGGGAGACTAGCGCCTCATGTCCTATACTAGCCATTTTGTCGGCATCGACATATCCAAATCCTCCTTCGATATCTGCATTCTTCTCGAGCAGCAGTCCGTGGCCTCTGCCAATACCGCGCAAGGCATCGCTGCCTTCCTCGCCTTCCTGGCCCCAGTCGAGGGGATCGAGCGGGTTATCCTTGAGCCGTCAGACGGTTACGAGCGTCTCGTCGTTTCGGCCCTGCAGGCGGCCGGGCTTCCCGTCGCCAAGGTCAACGCCAAACAGATTAGACAGTTCGCAAGAGCGGGCGGTCAGCTCTCCAAGACCGACCGGGATCGATGGCTTCGTCCTGGCCGACTATGCCCGGCGCATTGACACGAAAGTACTCATTGCCGCCACGGTAGAACAGGAAAGCCTGGTCGATTTGGGTCTCACGCTACAGGCAGTTGTCGCACATGATCGTGCAAGAGAAGAACCGTCGGGAAGCTGGCCGGTAAAGCCAACGACATGACGAGAGCTTGGATTGAGGCAACATTGCGGTTTCTGCTCGACCAGCGTCAGGCGGTAGTGGACGAAATGACGGCCTGCCTCAAGTTGGATGCGGACCTGTCGGGCAAGGCTGACCTATTGATGTCGCTCAAAGGTATAGGCCTGCGCACCGCATGTTTCCTAATCGCCGCCCTGCCGGAACTGGGGCTGATGGACAAGGGACAGATCGCCAAACTGGTCGGCGTCGCGCCGCTCAACCGCGACAGCGGTCTGATGCGCGGCAAAAGGCTGATCGCCGGTGGACGAAAGCCCGTGCGGGACGCACTCCACATCGCTGACCTTCCGGCATCCGCTTCGATCCCGATATGAAGGCATTCTTCGAACGCCTCAAGGCCAAGGGAAAGCCGGGCAAAGTCGCCCTCGTCGCCATCATTGTATTCCTCCCTGATCTCTTGGCCTTCGGCAAGGCTGCCTGGATGGCTTCGCAGGTCTTCCCCCGGGCAGCCTTGCCGAGAAGTTCGAAGACCTGGTCAAGGCGTTCGATCTGGCCTCGCGTTTCATGGCAATGCTTGGAAGCCGGCCTCGCCTTCTTCCGACAGGGCGGCGCGCGCCACTTTCGGCAGTGCCTTGAGGGTCTGTTTTCGGCGTAATCCTTGAGCGTATCAAGTAAAAAGGTCCGCGCCAGAGCCCTCCGCCAACGGTCGCTCGCGGAGAGGCTGTCCCTCAATACCCGGTCGTTTCCACACTCACCGAACGAACCGTCGTAGCCTTTGGCCCTCTCACCGGCGCCACACAGCGACAGGAATCTGTCGTACAGAAATTAGGTTGGGGCTCCTGGGCGAGCAAACTGATGTCCGGCGGCGTGCCGTTCGTAGTTGCGACCGGCTATGACGATAACTCAATCCTAGGCATCACACCTGCGTCCGCGCTTTCTCAAGCCGGTGAGCTAGACCTGCTTCCTTTATGGCCTGGAGATCTAACGGGATTCCAACCATAGTATCGTGCTCTCGAGATGCAACCGGTGCCACTCCTCCACGCCTCAGAGCTTTTGTCTTCTGCAACTGTTGATGTTTCGTCTGGGTTCGCGCAGTCATGTGGTAGGATCTTCGGCGACGGGAACATAGAACGGGGACGGACGGTTAATGCGCATGAGGGAAGAACATAACGATTCTAAGCACTGCGGCCTGATTGTCGGCATCGGCGCTTCCGCAGGTGGCCTTGAAGCGTTCAAGGCGTTTTTCGAAAATTTGCCGCCTGATAGCGGAATGGCATTTGTGCTCGTGCAGCACCTTTCACCGAATCATAAAAGCATGCTGACCGAAATCCTCGCGCGAGAATCGCCGATCCCCGTCGTTGAAGCTCTCGACGGCATGCGCGTCGAACCCAACTGCGTCCATGTGATCCCGCCCGACGCTACCTTGACCATAAAGGACGGGCACCTCGTCGTCGTCCAACCAGCGCCTCCGCGGGAAGACCGCAGACCAATTGATACCTTCTTCGTCTCGCTGGCGAAAGACCAAAGCGACAACGCCGTGTCAATCGTGCTGTCGGGCGTCGGCAGCGACGGATCGGTCGGGCTTGTGGCCGTGAAGGAGAATGGTGGGCTGACGATTGCGCAGGCGGAATTTGACCACCATGCCATGGCAGGCATGCCGCAAAGCGCTGCGGCTACTGGTTTGGTTGATTACGTGCTGCAAGTCGAGGACATGCCCGCAAAGCTGATCGAGTATCGTGATCACCTGGCGCTAGTGGCTGACCGCAAGGATGGCGACGGCACGCGCAAGGACGCCGCCGAACACTTGGGGACAGTCATTGCCATTCTCCGCTCGAAGACAGGGCACGATTTCTCGAAGTACAAGAGCAAGACCGTTACGCGCCGTATCCAGCGTCGCATGCAGGTTCTGCAGGCCGACACTGTGCCTTCTTACGTCAAGCATCTGCGCGACGATCCCGCCGAGCCGGAAATGCTATTCCGAGATCTGCTCATCGGCGTGACAGAATTCTTCCGTGATACCGACGCCTTCCAGGGGTTGTCGGCGGCAATTGACGGGATCCTCGAACGCAGCGACCGCCCGCAATCACTGAGGGTCTGGGTGGCGGCCTGTTCGACCGGCGAAGAGGCCTACAGCCTTGCGATTACAATCCGCGAGATACTTGAGGCGCGCAACGCGAACCTCGAGGTCCAGATATTCGCAACTGACATCGACGACCGTGCGATCGAGTTCGCCAGGGCAGGCCGTTATCAGCGTGTGACAGGCATTTCTCCGGAACGCCTTCAGCGATGGTTTTTTGAGGAAGACGGGGCCTTCTGCCCGAACCGGCAGATACGCGGGATGTGTGTGTTCTCGGTCCACAACGTGACGAAAGACCCGCCGTTTTCGAGGCTTGACCTCATCTCGTGCCGCAACCTGATGATCTATATGGACAATGATCTGCAAGACCGCATCTTGCGGACATTCCACTACGCGCTCAACCCCGACGGCCTGCTGTTCCTCGGTCTTTCGGAAGGCGTAAGCCGCCATTCAAATCTCTTCGCGGTCCGGGATAAGGCGGCCCACATCTTCCAGCGGTCGGATGGGGATGCGGCATTCCCGGCCCTTCCGATGCCACCGCAAACGCCTGCCGCCAATCGTGCGGCCGGTGAGCTTAGCCGGGGAGGGGGTGACCGCGTCGATCGGGCGGTGCGCACCGCCTTGGCGAAGCACTCGCCCTCCTTTATTGTCGTGGATCGTCAGAGCAACATCGTGCGTTATTCGGGCGGCGAGATTGGCCGCTATCTCGAACCTTCTGCCGGTGCGGCAAGCCTGAGCATCCATTCCAATCTAAGGAAGACGCTGCGGATCACCGTTCGCACGGCGCTGCAGTCGGTCTTAAAAACAGGAGAGGCCGTTGTCGCCGATAACGTCTCAGTCTTTCTTGAGGGCCAACAGCGCGCTCTGAGCGTCATCGTCGAGCCGGTGCAGGATACGGGCGGTGAAGGGCTGTATGTTGTCGCGTTTCAGGAAATGCGTAGCGTGGCGACGGAGCCGCTGATGTCGGCGGATGGAAGTCCCCGGAGTCCAGAGGCTGTGGCCGCGGAGCAAGAACTTCGTACCACTCGTGCGCAGTTGCAGGCAACGATCGGCGATCTTGAGACCGCAAACGAGGAGATGAAATCCTCGGCGGAAGAGTACCAGTCGGTCAACGAGGAACTGCAGTCGACAAATGAGGAGTTGCAGACCTCGAAAGAAGAAATGCAGTCGATCAACGAGGAGCTGCAGACCGTCAATGCCGAGCTTATGGCAAAGAACGACCTTCTTTCGAACCTCAACAGCGATCTGCAGAATCTGCTCGACAGCACCCAGATTGCGACGATCTTTCTTGAAGAAAACCTCCGTATCAGGAACTTTACGCCTGGCATGGCGGACATTTTTAGCCTTCGCGACAGTGACAGAGGCCGGCCGCTGACCGACATCGTCAGCCTGCTCGCCTATGACGATCTCCGGCGAGACGTGGCCAAGGTTTTGCGCGACCTCACGGTTACGGAACGCGAGCTTCAACTGCACGACCGTGGCGCGACGTTCGTGATGCGCATCCGGCCGTACCGCAGCATCGAGAGAGTCATCGACGGTGTCGTCATCACATTCGTCGACGTGACCGCGCGACGAGAAGCTGAGCGGGCGAAAGATGTCAGCGAGCGACGCTTTACTGCCATCGTCAATCAAGCAGCGGTGGGCGTTGCCGAAACGGACCTCGAGGGGCACTTCCTGCTTACCAATAAGGCGTTTGAGACGATGGCCGGTCGGTCGGCTCAAGATCTGCGGCAACTCCGCCGCCACGACATAATCAATGCCGAGGACATCGAAGCAGCCAGTGCGTGTTTTGAGCAGGCGACCCGCGACAGAAACCCGATAGCGCTTGAGTACCGCCTGCAGCGTTCCGACGGAACGTCGGTGTGGGTGCACGATACCATATCCGTGCTGGGGGATAGCGACGGGGCCGCCACCAGCATCATCTCGGTGACCCTGGAGATTGAAGACCGTAAACGTGCCGAAGAACATGCAGCGTTGCTTCTGGGTGAACTCGACCACCGCGTAAAGAACATTCTGGCAATCGTGTCCTCGATCGTCGGCCAGACCTTGCAGGCGAGTTCATCGCCGGAAGCGTTCGCGGAGACGATTACCGGCCGCATCACGGCAATCACGCGTGCTCATAGTCTCTTGACCAGTCACCAGGGAGGCGGAAGCGGCACGTTGCGCGAGCTCGTAGAGACCGAACTTAAACCTTATGGGGATTGGGAGCTGCAGATCGAAGGCCCTGACGTCGCGCTGACTCCAAAGGCCGGATTGTCGCTGGCGATGGCCCTTCATGAGCTAGCCAGCAATGCAGCAAAGTATGGCTCGTTGTCCGTACCCAAAGGTCAGCTTTCGGTGTCCTGGGCAGTGACGGACGGTTCCGATCGCCGGCTGCGGTTGCACTGGGCGGAAACCCATGGACCGGTTGTCACTGGGCCGCCCTCGCGACGCGGGTTCGGCACAACCGTGATCGATCGCTCCCTGAGTTATGAATTCGACGGCGAGGTAACACGCACCTTCGAAGAGAGCGGCGTCGTTTGCATCATCGAACTTCCGTTCACCGCCGAAGTTGGAGAACTTCGTCCCGTGGCCTTAGGAGGACGCCGATGATTAGCCAGGACAGAGCAGAAGGCCGCCAGGTGCTGGTCGTCGAAGATGAAATGACCATCGTGCTGGTAATAGAAGACGCCCTGCTGGGCATGGGTGCACAGGTGGTCGGACCTGCATCTCGCCTTGACACGGCCATTCGGTTGGCGAGGGAGGCGCCGATCGATGCAGCGATCCTCGACGTCAACATCCGGGGCGGCAACTCGTACGAAGTTGCAGACATCCTCGCTAGCCGCGATATCCCGTTTCTCCTCTGCAGTGGCTACAGTGACTGGGCGATTGAAGAACGGCATCGCGATCGGCCGCGTCTGACGAAGCCCTACAGTTCGAACGAACTCAAAGCGCAGTTGCTGCAGTTATTGAATTCGTCGGCCACCGGCTAGAGCATTGAACCGCACGAGGTGAACGGGCCATGGGAAAAATCATTGCAATCGGCGGGTCAGCAGGATCGATCCAGGTGATCCGGCAGATATGCAAGGAGTTGCCGCAGAACCTGCAGGCGTCGGTCTTGATCGCAGTCCATGTCGGAGCGGGCAATCGGGACCTGCTCGCCGCGATACTGGACAGTGGAGGCACACTTCCGGCATCCACTGCGGTCGACGGTGAGCCCATAGACGAAGGGCATATCTACGTGGCGCCCGCAGACCACCATCTTGTGATGGACGGGGGGGTTCTTCGCCTGGGCCGCGGACCGCGCGAGAACATGGCGCGGCCCGCGATCGATCCGCTGTTCCGATCCGCAGGGATTAGCGCCGGACCCGAAGCCATTGGAGTTCTGCTTTCCGGCATGCTCAACGACGGGGCTTCCGGGTTGGCGGACCTGAAACGTTGTGGCGGATTAACCGTTGTTCAAAACCCCCGCGACGCCGTAGAGAGCGAGATGCCACAAACGGCGTTGCTGGCGAGTGACGTTGACTACCGTGCTCCCGCCAAGGATCTGGCTGCGCTTTTGATCCGCCTCGTGCTGGAAGGCGCGGGCCCGAAAGTTGCGGCACCGTCCAGCGTTGCGCTTGAGGTGGCGATCGCCATGGGGCGGCCGTCTAACTCTCCAACGATCGCAGAAATCGCCGATCCCGTCTCTTTGAGTTGTCCCGGATGCGGGGGGACATTATCGCAGATCAGGCGCACGCCGCTGCGATTCCGCTGTCAGGTGGGGCACGGATATACCGCCGAGGCACTCGCCCACGAACAGGAAGGTTCAGTTGACGAGGCAGTGCGCATCGCTCTTAGGGTGATGGGCGAGCGCATCGTTCTGATGGAAAAGATGATACGAGAGGCGTTGCAAGCCGGCAGAACCGCCGCCGCTGCGACGTTCGAGGAACGTGCTCAGGAGTATAAGCGTTCCGCCGACGTCCTTATGGATGCCGCACTCAAGAGCTTGTCGGCAGGCAGCTAGTGACAACCTGCTGCGGAGGAAGAACGAACATGGGCGAAGAAAATTTATACCCAGGGAAGCGCATTCTTGTTGTGGAAGACGACTATTTCATCGCTCAGCAGCTGGTAGACCGGCTCGAACGAACCGGTGCGATAATCGTCGGCCCGGCCCCTAACTTAGACCGGGCTTTGGCATTCGCCTCCGGTGATACACACATCGACGCCGCCATACTTGACATCAATCTGAACGGTGACATGGCGTTTCCCGTGGCGGACCTACTCTTCTCCCGAGGCGTTCCGTTCGTCTTCGCGACGGGCTATGACGATAAGGATATTCCAGCCCGATACGAATCTGTGCCGCGTCTTTCAAAGCCAGTCGAACACCGAGATCTGCAGGATGCATTGTTCCGGCGTTAAGGCGATCCGCTAATCGCTATGCGTGCCAACATGGTGGGATGTGCGGGATGGCCGGCAAGCTTACCGAGTTTCACGTAGGCGAACCCCGTCCATTCCTCCCGGTTGACCCATAAAAGCCCGACAACGTGTTCGGCCTGTTCTTCTTGCGAACGTCTCAGCCGCCGCGCTGACCCGTATTGGCTAAATGTTCGATTCCGTACAATCCCAACTAACGACTGGATTTGCAACCTTTTAGAACTAGACTGATTTCTGATTGCAGCATCGCCGTCTCGATTAGTGGCGAGCGGAGGTAGGATTATGGAAGAGATTGTCAGAAAAAGAAGCGCAAGCGAGGGTTCTGAGCCCGAGGCAATTTTTGGAATCGAAGCGGTTAGCCGAGGCAGTCATCACCGCGAAGCGTACTGCGGATCGTCGCAAATCTGAGGCACTAAGGGCACTACGCTTATCGCGTGAAGGAGTGCCAACCACTCCGTGTCAATGATCGAAGATTGGTCGACATTGCAAAAAGCACCTCACTGCTCACTCGTTGACTGCCTATGATCCTGCCCCGGAACGCGGTTGCATCTGTAATGATCGGAAATGATCCATGGCTACACATTCAATTCTCATCTTGGAAAACGAGGCTCTGATAGCCCTCGACTTGGAAGCCACCATTAAGGATGCAGGTTTCCATGACGTCACGGTAGTCACTTCCTGTGCAGACTGCTTCGAATATCTTGAACGCCGCACCCCTTCCTTGGCCCTCCTTGACCTTTATCTAAACGATGGAGACTGTACTGAAGTCGCACACGTTTTGGCGTTCCGCAATGTGCCCTTCATCGTATGTACCGGCAGTGCGCGGTCTGAAGCTGGAGAGGTGTTCAAGGGACGCCCATGGCTCGCCAAGCCTTGGACACCGGACGATGCGCTGGATGCAATCAATAAGGCTTTGGTTGTGAATGCCAGCGGATCAACTCCGCCCGTCACATCAGCTGTGCAGCACGTCTTTTAGACTAATGCTGAAAAGCGCGTACCCATCCTCGTCGCACACTTCGAAGATTTGCCCGTCTAGGGAGACGCGCATCGACGATCTCTGAGATAGCATATACCGCGCAGCGTCCTTGGCTTGTAACCGAGCCGACTCTTGATCGAGCGAATGGACACCTACCGTGCCTTCCGCCAGGTGATTTCCGCATCTGAGATTGTAGTAAAATATAGGCATGTGACGCTCCTCCGTTGCCAGCGAACTGTGCGAGGATTGGATTGTTCCATGGGGTGCCAAGCCTGATCGAAAGTAGCTGGTCTCAGCTGTGCAATAGATCCCGGAATGCCAGTCTAAAGAACATAAAGCCTTCTTCGTCTGTAACTTCGAAAGTTTGGTCACCGGCTTGTAGGCCGAAGGAAATCTGTTCAGCTAGGATTTCTCGGGCAGCAATAATTGCCTCACTTCGTGCACTGTCCACATCGGGCAGTTCGACGCCATCAGTGTCTTCTTGGAAAGTGTCGCCGTCGCGTAAATGAAAATAAAACCTTGGCATGCGCCGCTCCCCGCTGTTTAACGCGAAACGCGGGCAACTGAGCGTTGTTCCGACAGCCCCCATATGGCGCTGCGAACACGATTAATTGTGGAACGCTGTATCACACTCTGCGATACATTTCTATTGCCTAATATACTTTAGAGGGGATTATAGCGCAATGTGCTGCAAGGCCTTTCCAAAGTAGCATCGGGCTAAGCTTCGCAGCACCAATTCCATCGGCCCCTCACCGGAGGTTAATCGGCGCAAAGAGCCGCACCTTTTGTCGACGGCGTTCACAGCGGCCTCGATTAGAAAGTTTCCAGGAAAAGGGGCCGCGGGCTGGGAACATCGTCTGCATCATTCCGATGCCGAGTGCGCTGATAGCGGCTCGACGGTTCAGAATATCATTGGTAAAATCCGTCCTCCTGCCAGGCTTGGTGCCGAGCTTTTGGTAGCCATTGCTTTGGCTGCCGTCGCGGTTATGCCGCAGTTCCGGGTGGCCGACTTAACAAAGTTCCATAAGTTATCTTATCCATTCGTTATGTTATTACATACCTTTTCGTATCCCTATTGCGCGAGCGACCTCACCTGCCTTCTGCCAGATAACTGCGAGCTCATCTCACCGTCCTTCGACTATGAAATCACTCCCTAGACGAGGCAGACATTTGTTGCAGCTGCGCTTCACGCCGCAACAACATTCCGAAAAGATCCTTGGGTTCGTCAGGGTCAGCTATAAGGTCCAGTTGAGCGCGACGGTTTGCAGACCCTAACCGATCCCGCACATACCGGAGCGCCGAGAAATCCTCAATCGCAAAGCCGACGCTGTCGAACAGCGTGATCTGCTTTTCCTCTATCCGACCGGCCTCCTGGGCGGTGATGACCCGCCAAAGTTCAGTTACCGGATGGTCTGGGAGAAGTTGTTGTATTTCGCCTTCAATTCGGGTCTGCGGCGGGAATTCTACGAAAATATCCGAACGCAGCAGGATATCACGGTGGACTTCCGTCTTTCCAGGGCAATCCCCTCCTACAGCGTTAATATGCACACCGGGGCCAATCATGTTGTCGCTTAAAATCGTTGCGTTTTTCTTGTCTGCGGTCGCGGTCGTGATTATGTCGGCTCCCTCAACCGCCTGCTCCGCCGATGCGCATGTGGTAATTTTGAACCCGAACCTTTGGAGGTTACGATTACAGCGGGCCGTTGCGTCTGGATCAATGTCATACAGACGAAGGTTGTCAACGCCCAGCAGCGCCTTGAAAGCTATAGCCTGGAATTCGCATTGCGCACCATTGCCAATCATGGCCATTGTACGAGCCCCCTTGCGAGCCAGGTATCTCGCTGCCAGTGCGGACGTGGCCGCGGTGCGCAAAGCCGTCAGAATTGTCATCTCAGACAAAAGCACCGAATATCCACTATCGACAACAGACAAACTCCCGAAGGCGGTGACCGTCTGAAGACCTGCTTTGATGTTATTTGGGTGCCCATTCACATATTTGAAGGCGTAAAGCGAGCCATCGCTCGTTGGCATGAGCTCTATCACACCGTTTCTCGAGTGCGATGCAACACGAGAAATCTTATCGAAACTATCCCAGCGGCGAAAATCTTGCTCGATGTACTGGGATAGTTGGCACAAGAGGTGCTCAATGCCCGTGCTAACCACCAAATCCATCATGTTCTCTACACTGACGAACGTCACAGTATTGAGTGTCATCTCTCGTAGCCTTTTTTAGAACTGCAATTCGCGCTGTCGATTTTATTCCGACACCAAATCAGCACCAAACCACTTAACGCTGATTTTTTTCAGCGTTCCGTCACTCGAGATTTCGCTTATTGCATCATTCAGTTTGCTAACAAGATCCTTGTTTTCCTTCCGCAAGCCGATGCCTACGCCAGGACCGAATAGACCGCCCGAAATCCGGGGCCCGTACAGCGCTGTTGCAGCGCCGTCTTTCGATTGTAGAAACTCTCTCCAGACTGAATAGTCTGCCAGCCCGCCATCAATACGACCGGATACCAGATCAAGATTCAAATTGTCCTGCTTGTCGTAAGTTCGCACATCGACCGTATCGCCAAAGTATTCTCGAACGAATGCCTCGGCGTTTGTACTCGCCTGCACCCCAATCACTTTCCCCGCCAAATTTTGCTTCAAATCTTCCAGGGAGGTTCGGTCTGCCTCTGTATCCGACGTCAGGTTGATCTTGACACTGCTTCTCATGGTCGGAAGGTTAAGGGACTTGGCGACTACGAAGAAGTTTGACGTTAGGGCGTAAGGATTTGAGAACGAAATGACCTGCTTTCTCTTTTCAGTGATCGACATGCCGGCCATGATCGCATCATATTTTCCCACCGTCAGGGCCGGAATAATTCCGTCCCATGCCTGCGTTACGAACTCGCATCTGAGTTTCGCGCGTTCACAGAGCGCCATGCCGACATCAATGTCGAAGCCGACTGGACTACCGGCCGTGTTAACTGAGTTCCAAGGGGGAAATGCGCCCTCAGTCGCAATTTTGATACTACGATCTTCCGTATTCGCCTGGCTGGAAATCGAAACAGCCGATATAAGAATGAGCAGCGTTTTCACAGTATTCATTTAATTTTCTCCCCAGCCCGACGCCGCCCGTCGCATGGGAATTCCGGTCAATCAGGTCATCGTCTCCACCTACCTGATCTCCGGTCTCTGCTGCGGGGTTGGCGCGATCCTTCTATCCGGACGCACCGAGGCGGGTTCGCCGCTGTATGGCAACCTGCTCGAACTTGACACCATCGCAGCCGTGATTATCGGCGGTGCCAGTTTTCTCGGTGGTCGCGGCCATCTCGGACATGCGCTGGTAGGCGCGGTGATGATCGGCGTCATCCGTAATGCCCTCAACCTGCTCAACGTCAACCTCTATTTCCAGCTCATCGCCATCGGCGTGATCATTGTGCTGGCGGTCGAGTCGGACGTGCTGCGCAATCACCTCGAATCCCGCATGCGGGTCAAACAGGCGGGAGCTCTGGGATGAGCAAACCCGTTCTGGAAGTGCGTAGCGCGCACAAGCGTTTCGGTGCAGTCCATGCTCTCAAGGGCGTCGGCTTCGTGGCCTGTCGGGGTGAGGTTCTTGCCCTGCTGGGAGACAATGGTGCAGGCAAATCCACGCTGATCAAATGCGTCAGCGGTGTGCATGGGCTCGACGAAGGCGATATCCTGATCGACGGTGAAAAAGTCGCCATCCGCACTCCCGCAGCCGCGCGCGGTGCGGGGATCGAAACGGTCTATCAGGATCTGGCGCTTTTTGACAATCTGACGCCGGCCGAGAATTTTTACTGCGGGCGGGAGCTGTCGTTCCCGCGCTGGCTGCCACGCGGCGCCCGGTTCCTGGCCACCCGGCAGATGGACCGGGAGGCTGCGGCCGTCATCGACAGGCTCAAGGTCAAGTTGCCCAAATTCGACGCCCAGGTGGCTCTGATGTCGGGCGGGCAACGGCAGGCCATCGCCGTTGCACGCGCGGCTGTGTTCGCCCGCAAGGTCGTCATTCTCGATGAGCCCACGGCTGCCCTCGGCCTGCGCGAAAGCCGCAAGGTTCTCAATCTCATCGCCCACCTGAGAGACGAGGGGAACGCGGTGATCCTGATCACCCACAATATGGAGCATGTCGTTGAACTGGCCGACCGCGCCGTGGTGCTGCGGCAGGGGCACAAGGTCGGCGAAATCGAAAAGCCCAACCGGTCCAACCAGCAGGATCTGGTGGCGATGATCGTCGGGGCTGAATGAGGAGGTTCGCCTGCCGGGCCTCCGGTGGCGGAGCGGTTGCCTGAAAGAGGCATTCATCAACGGGAGGACTACCATGAAACTCGTACGTCTATTGGGATGGCTGGCGCTGGGAAGCGCCATCGCCTTTCCGGCAATCGCGGCAGATGTGAAACTGGGCTTCATCACCAAGTTTCCAGTGCCGTTCTTCGCCACGATGGAGAATGCAGCCAAGGCCTATGCCAAGGCCAATCCGGGTGTGGAAATCATCTATGGTCAGGGCGCTTCGGCCACCGACATCGAAGGGCAGATTGCCCTGATCGAATCGATGATCACCCAGGGGGTCCAAGGCATCGCTATCACCCCCGTGGACCCGACGGTCACGTCAGCACTCGACAAGGCCATCGCCAGCGGCGTGAAAGTGGTGCTCATGGATAACTCCATTCCCGGCTGGGAGAATGCCGCGGCACTGGCGACCACAGACAACTATAATGCCGGTAAGATTGCCGGAGCCTATCTGAAGTCGGTGCTTTCCGCCGGCGATACGCTCGGCATCCTGGAGGGGGTACCGGGCGTTCCGGCGCTCGATGATCGTGTCAAGGGAATGCTGGAGGGTCTGGACGGTCTTGCCGTGAACGTCGTCGGCCGTAATGGCACCAATTGCACCGAAGAACTCGGCATCTCGGTGGCGGAAGATCTGCTGACGGCCAATCCCGACCTCAAGGCGATCTATGCGGCCTGCGGTCCTCCGGCGGCCGGCGCTGCGCGCGCCATCAAGAATGCCGGCATCGCCTCCGACAAGATCGTCCTGGTGGGCTTCGACTTTTGCTGCGGCGAAGAAGAGGCGCTGACCGCCGGTATCGAGGACGCCACTGTCGCCCAATTCCCCGCCAAGATGGCTGAACTGGGCGTCGACGCGCTCGTCCGCTCCATTGCGGGGGGAAAAGTACCGTCATTAATCGACTCGGGTGCCGCTCTTGTCACTCTCAAAAACATTTCCGAATTCAAGTAGGAATGCCAATTCGAGGGGCCGCTGTCACGGCAGAGGCCCCTCCGTCAGGGTCTGATCCCTCATAACTGGATCGTTTTTGGGCTCCGACTTATGCTTGCTGCTGTTTGAGAGACATTTTTGCTGATGCGATGGAGGATCAGCGAATGTGCGAACGATTTCAGCGCGGTTATGCCGCCGCGTGCCATCCAGCGCGGATGAGGCGGTAGCCTTCGCGATAGACCGCTTCCGGCGTCTCGGAGAAAAGTCGCGCCAGACCTTTGTCGCGGCTGCAAGGTCCCTCAGCGCCCGGCCGAGGCCTCGATCGTCAGCCAGCCGTCGTAGCCGCTCGTGCGCAGCGCCCTGAACGTCTCCGCCCAGGGAATGTTGCCACGCCCCCGTACGCCACGGTCGTTCTCCGAAATGTGGACATCGACGATGCAGTCGCTGTTTCGCGTGAAAGCGCCGATGGGATCGGCCACTTCGATATTGCTGTGGAACGTGTCGCACATGGCGCGGATATCCGGATGCTCGACTGCGTCGATATGGGCCGCAAGCTTCCATCGTATTAAACAGTAACATTCAAAGCGGTTCAGCGCCTCAAGCCCGATCGTGACGCCGCGCTTTGCTGCACATGTTCACCGAACACGTGCCGTGAGGAGACCGATCGCTTGAGTTCCGCCGCGCTCGGCCCGCTCAGCGTCGTGGCGTCTGCCAACGTAGGTAGCGTTTCAATACACCCCACCTAAAATGATGGCCGCCGGTTCGTATCCGTTCAAGGCGAGAATACTTAGCTTCCGCTACCCGAGGCTTCCCGCAAACCGTTCCGGATACCGCTCCCGCTGGAACAGCTCGACGAAGAAGTCTACGAACACCCTTGTTTTCGAGGGGACGCCCTCCAGGCGTAGTGGATCGATATCGGCCCCACGGCTGAGTTCCTGAAGAGACCTGCAAGCCGTGGCGGGGCCATTGTTGATCTGGATCATCCATTTCAGACCTGCGGCTCTCATGATGCGAACCTTTAGCGATCCGGCGAGGCGCAGGAGATCGTACCGCTCCCAAGTGCTGTTTGGTGAGAATCTACGGCGAGTCCGTGGATGCACAGTTCTTCATCGCAATCTTCTGCTTCTAGGCAATATCACCGTGATGGGATCATGGTCAGCAATAGAACGAATGACCCTTTAAAGGTCCTGTTGTTTGATTTCTGACGCCGGGTCCTCCAACGCCTTGGCGAGGCGGTCGAGTTCCTGCGAATAACAGAACAGCCCGAACAGCACCACCAGCACGTACACCGTTCTGATCAAGGTCTGGCCAACGGGCAATAGGGCGTCTATCTCCGGAAGGTGCCTGAAAAAGAGGGCTGAGAACAGTGCGCCTCCAAAAAAGAAGCTTACACGGCTCGCAAACGAGCACAGGTGCGCGGCGAAAACGTTGTGAAACGGCGCGACGACGGCTACCCACTTGAGGCGTGCCCAGTATAATACGTGAAGCACGGCCGCGATGGTCATGATGAGGGCCTGCTGAGAAAGGCTTAGTTCCTGCCGCTCTCCCAGATGCGTCACGATTTGCCGGAACAACGGAAAAACGATTACAAACAGAGCAGCGGCTGCCGCGGTTTGTCCGGCAAGTAGCGTCGCATACGCCCATCCGCTTGACCTCCAGCGCATTCCCTCGTCCTCCTCGCCAGCTTAACTGAACCCCGCCAGACGCTGGACAAACCAGAACGCCGAGACCGTGCCGATGAAATAGGCAAGCCACGGACGCAGTCGCGAAACGTCGAGCGCCAGCGCCGCCCGCAGGCTGGCCATGACTGCGAGGACAACCCCGACGAAGACGAGTTGGCCTGCCTCGACGCCTAAATTGAATGTCAGTAACGCCAGCGGTACATCTTTCTGTGGCAACCCGATGTCGCGGAGCGCACCGCCGAATCCAAAGCCATGGAGCAGCCCGAACAGGAAGCTGACGATCCATGGATATTGGCTGGAAAGATTGACTTGGTTGTCACGCAGGATTTCGGCGGCGACGAACATGATGCTAAGGGCAATTAAAGCCTCGATAGGCGGCTGCGAAGCCGATGCGATGCCAAGCGCGGAAAATGCCAACGTTACCGAATGAGCAGCCGTGAACGCGGTGATCGTCAAAAGCAATGACCGCGTGTTTCGGATAAGAAGGAGAAGGGCGAGAACAAAGAGCAGGTGGTCAAAGCCCGTTATGATGTGTTCAACCCCGAGAACAAAATAGGTTTGGGCCGTTTCGAGAGCCCCCGGCTGGGCGGCTACGATCATCTCGGGGGATTGCGGCGTGACGCGGCTTGTCTGGACACTTCCGTCGAGGTTGACGATCCTGACAAGAGCATCGGTGTATGTAGACGATAGCCCATCTACAAAGATCGATTGTTTTGCCAGTCCACCGTCGCATTCCATGCGCCAGCGTGTGACATAGGCTGTCTCGACAAAACCTCCAACGGGTTCCGAAAGCTGATGGCAAATACTCGGAAAACGGGGGTAGAGGGCCATCTTCAGTTCACCGCGAGCGGGCACCTTCCAGGTGACCGCATATTGCCCGCGAGCCGTTTCATCGATCTGGAGGAACGCGGGCCGCAATTCATGAGCTTGCGCTGTAACCGCCCAAGCAAGGCACGCGAGCGCGAATAGAACGAGCCTGATCATTCGACACCGGAACTGCTGACGAGGGACGATGCTTGCTCGGCAGGCCAGAGGACTTTGACATCGTACTTAGCCCTCATTTCGGCGTATCGTTTGTCTGTGATTTCCCTCCGCCGGTCACTCTCCCAGTCAAGCCGAACCTTGTCCAGCGCCACCGCGAGCGTGGTGCCCCCCGCCGCAACACTCTGGTTAAGGAAAACCAGGTGAGCCCCGTAGGATGACCGGAACGGTCCTGACCACTTTCCTACCGTCCCCGACTGCGCGCCGACGAGGAATTCACGGCCGAACACCGCCTCGACATCCTTTCCGTCGGTCAGGCCCATGCCAGACGGAAGCATCGAAGCGTCTCCCAAAGTCTCCGCATCAATATCGACCGAGCCAGCACTAAGTCTTGCCAGTAACGCTTTTGCCGCTAATTCGCCTTCGTCGCCGGGGCGGGAACTTTTGAAAAATATCTGTTGGAATGCCAGCTTCGTCGGTTGCTCGTATCTTCCTGCGTGTTCATGGAAATACGCTTCGAGCACGCCGTCGGTGGGCGTCATTTCCTCCGCGCTGGGTTCCAGCAGAAACTCCAGCTTCTGCTGCATCCGGCGGCGAAAGATCGTGTCATCTAGATCGAGGCCCATGTCCTGCCCCTCCCGGTAAAAGACCTCTTCCTTGACATAACCATCGACAAGACCCTGGAGCTCCGACCTGGTCGGCGGACGCTGCCATGTGCGCGAGAACGTCTCGAACAATTGAGAGAACTGTCCTTGCCCGACCTCGATTGACCGTTTGTCCTGAGCGACAGGCGACTGGTTGATCAGCGCGTAAGAAGCGAAGATTACGCCACCCGCCAACAAAAAATGTACGAGCGGTTCGCCGACGATCCTGCGGACGACAGTCATTTCGACCTCCTGCACTTTCGGCATTTGACAACAGCTTTAGCCGCCGTTGCTCATGAAGGATTGTACCAAATAGGCGACGTATAGGCCCGCTCGGTCGTCTCCATGCGTACTTCCGGTGCCATCTTCACGCCAAAATACTTGGCGTCGTAGGCAGTCCAACGGGGGGTTGGTATCTCGATGACACGCCCGTAATAAAACGCCTTCTGCGCCGGATCGAACTCGGGGTCCTTCCAGTAACCGATCAGCTCGGATGCGCCGATCGTGTTTGTCCAGGTCGCATTGGCGACATCGACGGTATTGCCGACCGAAGGAAGCTTGCCGTCGGTCCCTGGTTTACGATCATCCGACCAGGCGACGTCATAAACCTTCTCGTGCACTGCTCCCTGAGCATCTATCCACCCCTTGATGATCTGGTAGCGGTCAAGGTTAGCCCCAATGGGGTCCTTGAGTGCGGCAACAAGGAATGTCGGGGTCTTGCCGTCCGTTGCCGGACCGATGTCGCCGCCCATCGGCACACCCTTGGTATATCCAGCGATAGCCGGACTGCGGCCCTTCACGTCAGCTTCTTCGAAGTCGAACCCGCCAAAGAAGCGGACTGCCATGCGTGGCCCTGTTGTGGCATAGGTCTCGCGGCGCTTCATCGCGTCGAAGATCGAGGCACGAGTATTTTCCTGCGCCCAAACAGCGGCATACCCAGAGGCCGTTTGTTCCCAGCCCGTGATGGCGAGGCCGAGCGCCTTGTTTTGCATGAAAGGATGTTCCGCCCGCGTTGGGTTCGGTTCGTTGGCGGTTATCTTGCCCCAAAAATTGTCGTCGTCGGCGGTCGAGAGACCCGTATGCGAGTCCGTGCTGCCGACAAGCCCGAACTTGTATGGGTTAACCCCCAGCGCGGTTTCGAGCTGCAGGCCGGTCTGCAAAGCGGACCGCGTGTACTCGTACTGGAGCATGTCCGGCGTCTTCTTTTCGCTGAGGTCGAGGTTTCCCTTGTCCCAACGCTCAAAACTAGCGAACTCGTCGTTCGGCGAGAGCAGTGGGTGCGTCTCCCCGTCGCCCTTCATCTGGGTCGTTTCATACAGAACTTCCCAACGGGCACGCTGCTCTGCATATTCGCGGTCAATCGGCTTTCCGGTGAAAGACTCGACGATGGGGAACATCGTGCCATTGCTGAGGTTGCCGTTGTGGGCGATCGCGAGCGCCTGGCCACCCGTCTTGTCCTCGTAGTTCGCCAGCCACTTCCACAGATCGCGTGGGTCATTGCTGCCGAGAGGGGGCTGCGTCGTATACGGTTCGATCATCGCGGCTTTGTCGCCGTTGTCCCTGAGGATTACGTTGCGATGAAGATTGTTGCCCTTGGCAAGCGAAGTCCACTCATACCCGATGAGGGCGGTAAAGCGGCGCGGCTCGTCCGCCTCCTCGGCAGCGTCGATGATGCTCTGCCAAGTTGATCTGTATGCAGGCAAACCTGGACCGTAATAGATGTCCTTCGGAAACTTCCCTTGTGAGAACGACATGACGATGTCGTAGGCAGCTTCGGCTCCCTGGCCGTTCTGTATCTTTTCGTACCAGGCCTTGGCTTGCTTGTTCTGGAGGATTTCCGGTTTGCCTGCGAGGAAATCGGAGAAGAACCCGAGGTTGTCGGAGTGGTCGGCGATAACGAGGAAGTCCAGCGGACGCGATAGTTTGACAGGCTGGCCGCTCGAGGCGGTGATCTCCTCTCCCTTGGCGAATCGATAGGCTTCGCGCGGCCCAATCCTTGCGCCTCCGGCTCCGGCGTCGAACGACAGCGCCGTGTGCAGGTGTGTGTCGCCGAACAGCGGTCGCATCGGAAAGTTCCGACCTGCCCATGGGGAGTAGGGACGTTTCTTGGGAAACACGTCTATGCCAGTGGTAGCGTCTATGTCGCCGACGTCGGTGCGGACAGGCTCCTGCGCCAACGCCCGACTGGGGCTAACCAGAACAACCAGGCCTCCGGCGGCTACGATTCCGAGCACTCCACCAAACTGCACCGCTACTTTGCGCATCTGACCCTCCCTGTTGTATTGGTTTATTGCCCTGCCGCCGACGGTTAATGCAATTCAGCACACCCGACCGATTGCGGCAACAGGACCTGCATTCAAAAAAATAGCTGATATTACTGGCTTCACGTTAATCCTTGAACGGCTTTCAATAGGGCAATCACACACCAACCGCCCAATACCGCATGGGTTAGGATAACGGGCCAAAATCCAATGCCGGCAATGCCCGAAGCTATCCAGGCAGCAATGAGAATGCAGATCACCGCGATGTTGTAAAAGAGGATTGCACCTACCACGCCCCGATCGGCCCTGCGTGCTCCACCCGCTTCGGCGCGCCAGCAAGCAATTCCCAATGCAATCAAGGCCGCCCCGGCGATGCGGCAGGCGACCGCGCCGCCTCGGTTCAACGACGCATCACCCAGAAGCAATTGGACCACAATTGCGGGAACAGCCAGCAATAGCACCCCCGTTACCGCTTCGACCACACCCGTCACCGAGAGAAGTCCTCTATAGATCAAATGCCTATCCTCCTCGGTGCGCGCGTTTGTCTACTTAGGGCAGATATCCCAGAAGCCCGTTGTCTTGTTCGCAGACGTGTAATACCAGCCGTAACCCGGCTTCGGAGGTGTTCCAGCCAGTGACACCGCTGCCGCCCCCGCCACAAAACCGACAGCGGCTCCCGCCGCGATCGCACCGCCCGTACGCCAATAGCGATGAGGATTGACGACCACAACACGACGGGCGACCGGGGCACGACGCACCGCGACAGCACCCTTGCGTCCCACTGCGGCGCAACCCCGTGTTCCGCATCCTGCGGCGACACGTCGGGCTTCGGCAGGCGATGCGGGCAGGATAAGCGTCGCCACCATCATGAGAAGGGCAGTAACGGTCACCGCGTTTTTAAGTGTTTCACCGGGTTCATTGTTTTCCATCCTGTCAGAAGGGGTTGGTATGCAGTACGCTCGCCGGCCGCCGTTGTTATGGGGTTCATGCAGCCTCTGGGGATTGTGTTACTGTACGTTACATGGCCAAAAACTTTGGGCTTCGAGAAATTTGATGGAGAATAGCAGTACTAGCGGACCATAAAAGAAGAAAAAATATAATAAATTGGTCGTTGAAGTGAACGTAGCGAACTGCGCATAGCTTTGTCTACGTCTTTGATAGGCGACCCGAGGTGTCGCAACATTTGACTATCTAAAAAAACAGACTCGCGGGTTCGCTTATTCAAAGCTACAACACTTTGAAACATCAGGGCGGGGGCGCAGATGGCCGAGGATGGAATGGGGATTTTCAGTGGACCACAGCAATCGATGCGACAAAATTGGTCAGTCATATCGCGGCCGAAACCTTTTGGCGTGTGTCCTGGTTTCGGCTTTGGCAGGATGCGGGGGCCATCCGAAGAATGTGCTGACGCCCGTTGCTGATACCGCTCCGCAGTCTCACAAGGTCGATATGCTGATCGCGACGACCCGTAGCCAGTCGACGGTCCAAGGCGAGATGTTCACAGGCGAGCGAGCGCGTGCGCCGAACTTTGCTGATATCACAGTCTCGGTTCCTCCGGACAGTGCGCGTAAAGTCGGGGAGGTTGCCTGGCCTAAGAAGTTGCCTCCAAACCCTGCAACCGACTTCGCGACGCTAAAGACCGACATGATCGATATCGACGCCGCCAAGGCGTGGCTCAGCACGTCGGTCAAGAAAACGCCGGATGGTAGCGCCCTGGTGTTCATCCATGGCTTCAACACCAAATTCGAGGACAGCGTTTACCGCTTTGCCCAGATCGTCCGCGATTCTGGCGTCCACAGTGCGCCGATTCTCGTGACGTGGCCGTCGCGTGGCAGCCTGCTCGCATACGGTTACGACCGCGAAAGCACCAACTATACACGCAATGCCCTGGAGAACCTGTTCCAGTATCTTGCCAAGGACCCGGAAGTGAAGGAAGTCTCGATCCTGGCGCATTCGATGGGCAATTGGTTGACGCTCGAAGGGCTCCGGCAAATGGCGATCCGCAACGGTGGGCTTCCGACCAAATTCAAGAACGTCATGCTCGCGGCCCCCGACGTCGACGTCGATGTCTTCCGCTCACAGATTGTTGACATGGGCGACCCGCATCCGCAGTTCACATTGTTTGTATCGCGAGATGACAAGGCGCTCGCCGTCTCACGCCGTGTCTGGGGCGATGTCGCTCGCCTCGGCTCGATCGATCCCGAAACGGAACCCTACAAGCAGGAACTCGCCGACAACAAAATTACCGTCATAGACCTTACGAAGGTGAAGGCGGGCGACAGCCTCAACCACGGGAAATTCGCTGAGTCCCCTGAGATCGTGCGGCTCATCGGTGCGCGCATCTCCGACGGCCAGACGCTCACAGACAATCGCGTCGGTCTCGGAGATACGATTCTGGCAGCGACAACAGGCACCGCCGCAGCGGCCGGGAACGCAGCGGGGCTTATCCTGGCCGCGCCTGTCACCATCGTCGATGCCGACACGCGTGAAAACTTCTCGAGCCAGGTAGAGGCGCTGGGGCCGTTAAGTGTGTCGCGGTCGCGACCTGTTCAGGCATGCCGAACTTCTCAATCGGTGAATTGCAAGAAGTAATGAAAATGGTCACAACCGTCGATTTTCCGGGCTCGCCCGTATGATACTCGCCTCGCTTTTTCTAATGGTGGGGATCCTTGTTTCGTCGAAGTTCCATAAATATGCTTGTGCCGCGGTGGACATTCCGCTGTTCTGAATTTCTCAATGTTTCAATCGCTTAGGGAATCTAAGGCGCGTGTCGATGGTTCGGTTCCCATCAAGACAAGCATATTCAAATGTGCTTAGCAGATTGGCGTCCTGAAAGGATCATATCTTGAACGGCTTTGACAGGACAGTTTCTTAAGAACCGACGCTCCGCAACCTGACACCTGGCCCGCCATATCCTGAATAGTGCCCGTCGATGAAGATAACTCCCGCCCCTTCAAACGCGTGACGAATGTCTGTGATCGTGCGTGTCTTGAGCTCCTCGCCGCGTTCGAGCCGGACCACAGTGTTCGTAGACACGTTTGCTGTTTCAGCAAGTTGCTTGACCGTCCATCCCAGCGCGACACGTGCCATTCTGCATTGAGCTGAAACCAAAATCGCCACCAAATGTCGTTTTCGCCTTTACAGGGCGATTAATGCGCTGTAGGTTCGGTTCAGCCTGCAATTGTGCTGAAACGATTCGTCATGATCATAATCGCTCCCACCCGGGAGTGCGAGCCGCTGCGCGTATCATACTTCCACCCACACTAACTTCTAGGAAGTTGGCATCATGGAACTACGCCAACTCACATACTTCGTTGCGGTCGCTGAGGAGCTGCATTTCGGCAGGGCAGCGGCTCGGGTGCATATTGCCCAGCCGGCGTTGTCCACCCAGATCCAGGCGCTGGAGCGGGAGTTGGGCGTGCAGCTCTTTATCCGTTCCACACGGCGTGTCGAGCTGACGGTAGCAGGTCAGACCTTCTATGACCGGTCCGTGCGGATCTTGAGCGATATCGACATGAGCGCGCAGGCGACGCGCTCGGCTGCCGGCAAGACCGTGCGCAAGATTAAAATCGGCACCATCTATCCGGCCACCATCGGCGTGCTGCCGGCCTTCCTGTCGAAGATCGCTAAAAAATATCCCGACATCCAGCTGCAGATCCAGAGCGGCTCAACCAGCGACATCATCCGTGGTCTGGAATCTGGCCAGATCAACCTCGGCTTCATCCGGCCGGTGGAGAATATTGGTAGCTTGCGGTTCTTCTCGATGGCCAATGACGAATATCTGCTTGCGGTCGCCAAGGACAGCCGGCTTGCCGCAATGGCCGAGATCGGCATCGAGGACCTGCGGGATCAAAAGATCATCTCATTTTCGCGGCAGAACCTTTCGTATACCGAACGCTATTTCGCGGAGATGTTTGCCGAGCATGATCTAGCCCGCAACATCGCGTATAGTTGCGACGACACATTTGCGTTAATTTCGCTGGTATCGGCCGGTCTCGGCATTGGCTTTGCGCCGCAATGGACGAGAGATTTCCCCAACCGTAATTTCGAGCTCCGAAAGGTGAGGGGAGTGGATTTCAGGATTGGGATGGGGGTTGCCTGGAACATGGAGGATCCGACGTCCTCGCGCGACGATATCATCGACATTGCCCGCTCGCTGGTAAGGCCGCAGAGACGCCTCGCAGCGGAACTTTCATATTGATACGTTGATGTAAAGCGCCGGGTAACCTTCGACGATCACCGACGCTTCAGGCGGGGGGACGATGATGTCCGCGGGCTCCGAACCTAGCCGCTCCACTTAGGTTTTCTCTTGGCTCCCTGCCGGACCTTTTGACCGCCGGCGCCGGGATTGTACAGCAGGTTGCCAGCCATCGTCCGACCCATACATATGTGATCTGAGAAACGGTAGATACAGGCAGTGGCTATTCAGCGCGTGGCTTTGCGTTCAATGAATGAGCCAGTTTGTCATCTGCTCAATCCCAACCCTTTCGAGCGTGACAGCTCCTGTTTGAGGGTATGGTCTCGAGAGAGTTCGGCCATCCGGGCGCGCTCGACGATGCGCGCAACATTGATGATTTTGTCGGCCTGTTTCATCAGCTCGGCATTGCGGCTGAGCTCTGGTGCAAAGTTGCGTGGATCGGAATGTCCGAACCGCTGGCGCAAGGCATCATTGACGATCTTTGCCTCATCCAGTGCCTGCTTGCCATCCGCTGTTGATCGCAGGTGATCGATCCAGCGATTGCGCTGCGTGAACGCGACAGTATCGATCTGGGAAAGAAGCTGGGCGCTTTTGCGTGTCAGACCCGGCACCTCGACCGTATCGCGCTTTTCTCTGACCCACGTCTCGGCGCTGCGTTCTTCCTCCAGGCGCCGATGCCATGTGCCTGCCGATGCCGCGACATGTGCAGCCACCGATTGCGCAAACCGGTGCGCCTGCTTGCGGTCTTTGTTGTCACCGAACAGTCCGGTCTTGCCGCGCAGATCTCCAAACTGCTGGGGTCGCTCGACAAGCGCTTTGCCGAGTGCCCTGCCGTCGCCGTTCTGTTCGATGATCGCGATGCGCAGCCGGTCTGTGACCCCGCCAGGATTGGTAAAAACGAGCTCGGCAACGGACTGTACCGACTGCCAATGCCTGTCGAACGCCGGCATGGCGTTGGCGCGGGAAACGTCCTCGATGCTGCAAGCATAATCCCTGACAGCAGGCACGAGCGGTGCGGGCTTCTCGAGGGCCGACCGCTGACCATCTCGGCCATCTTCGCCGGCGCGATCAGAGCCAATCAGGGCACCAGCACCGCCGTGCTCGCCCCATACCTCGCCCTGAATGTCGCCTGCTGGATCCCCAGCAGCGAGACGATAATCCTGCCTTTGGTTTACGTTACGCCCGAGAGCGATCTCACTCGCGACGGCAACCCGGGCGGCAATACCGCGCCGGGCGGCAAAGTCGCTGGTGTAGTCAAGCGTCGTTTCTTTCGTGCCGTCCCGGCTAAGGCGTTGGCCAAGACGTTGAACGGCAAGCTCGTCACCCATTCTGACCAGCCATGAATGACGCTCGGCTGTTTGACCACCCGGCAGCCG
>NZ_JAFCTR010000016.1:0-128493 GCF_049896125.1 Pararhizobium sp. DWP1-1-3 | reverse complement strand
GCAAAACCCGCAGCCGCGGGCGATGATCTTCAATCATGTCGGCCTCCAAATCACCGACACACTTGAATCAGACTCGTGAAATTTCCGAAATACCCGTTAACCCGAGTTCAGGGCCGTGGGAATCTACCCACGCAGGTCTTTGCGCAAGATCTTGCCGACGTTCGACTTCGGCAGCTCGGTGCGGAACTCGACGAACCTCGGGCGCTTGTAATTGGTCAGATTAGCGGCGCAATGCGCCTTGACCTCGGCTTCGGTCAGGTTCGGGTCCTTCTTGACCACGAACAGCTTCACCGCCTCGCCGGAATGTTCGTCGGGCACGCCGATGGCGGCGCATTCGAGAATGCCGGCAAGGGTCATGGCCACTTCTTCGATCTCGTTGGGGAAGACGTTGAAACCGGAGACCAGGATCATATCCTTTTTGCGGTCGACGATTTTGACCAGACCTTCCGCATTCATGAAACCGATATCACCCGAGCGGAAAAAACCGTCATCGGAAATGGCCTTGGCGGTTTCGTCCGGCCGTTGCCAATAGCCGGCCATCACCTGTGGGCCACGGATGCAGATTTCGCCGATATCGCCGAGCGGCAGGGTGTTGCCCTCCTCATCGCGGATATCGACATCGGTCGAGGGTAGCGGCAGGCCGATCGTGCCGGTGAAGTCATTGCCGTCGAGCCGGTTTGCGGTGGCGACGGGGGAAGATTCCGAAAGGCCGTATCCTTCCTTGATCGGCGATCCCGTCATCTTCTCCCACCGCTCCGCAACTGGGCGCTGCACTGCCATGCCGCCGCCGAAGGTGAGTGCCAGGTCGGAAAAGTCTAGTCTTTGGAATTCGGCATTGTTCATCAGCGCGTTGAAAAGCGTATTGAGGCCCGGAAAGATATTGATCTTGTACTTGGCGATCTCCTTGACGAAGGCCGGGATGTCGCGCGGGTTGGGGATCAGGATATTCTCGCCGCCCGTGCTTAAGCCCATCAGTGAATTCACCGTCAAGGCGAAGATATGATAGAGCGGCAGGGCGCAGAGAAACACCAGGCGTTCCGGCCGTTTCTTCTGAAGGAAGGCTGTTTCCAGCCATAGACCCATTTGCGCCATGTTCGACAAAAGGTTGGAATGGGTTAGCGTTGCGCCCTTGGAGACACCGGTCGTACCGCCTGTATATTGCAGGAAGGCGACATCGCTGGGTTTCACATCCACGGCCTTGAGCGTTTGGCCCGCACCCTTTGAGAGAGCCGCCTTGAAGGACAGATGTCCCGGCAGAGACCAGGCCGGCACCAGCTTCTTTACCTTGCGCACGACGATGTTGACGATCAGGCCCTTGAGGCCGAGAAGATCGCCCATCGTGGCGACGACGGTGTGTTTCAGATCCGTGCGTGCCGCCACTTGCTCGACGGTGTGGGCGAAATTTTCCAGAACGAAGATTGCCTTGGCGCCGGAATCCTTCAGCTGGTGTTCCAGCTCGCGCGGCGTATAGAGCGGATTGACGTTGACGACCGTATAGCCGGCCCGCAGGATGCCGAAGACGATCACCGGGTTTTGCAGGATATTCGGCATCATCACGGCGACGCGATCACCCTTGGCAAGGCCCGTCGATTGCAGCCAGGCACCGATTTTCCTGCTCTGCGTATCGAGGTCGCCGAACGTCAGCGTCTTGCCCATGCAGGTGAAGGCGGCGCGATCCGCATATTTCTTGCAGGACTGCGCGAAGAGGTCGCCGATCGAATCGTAAGGCAACGGAATAATATCGGCCGGCATGCCGGGGGGGTAGGATTGCAGCCAGGGTTTAGCCACATGAGGGCCGGGGGTCTGCATCAATGTGTCAGGCATCGTCTCTCTCCCTCATCGGTCCGCGCCGCGCCCAAAAGTGAAGCGCGCCGTCTCTCCCTTTTCCATGCACAACCCTGTCCGAAAGTGTCTCCGGCAAGCCTCCAGCGCATACGCGAAAAATCCCTCCAGATCTTTCGCATGATCAAGATGGGGCTTTTGTTGCACGCCATCAAGAGTGTTCCGGATTATATAACCTTGACGTAAACGTCAATAAGCGGCGCGCACCTGGCCAGATTTCGTGGCATCCCTGCGCATCAATCTCTTTGCGAGCAGGCGCAAAAGCGTATATTGCATCGCAATAGCGCCAAGGTCTTCCTCCCGTTTCCGCCTCGGCTTCCCATTTCAGAACGAAAATCCTTCGGGCCTATGTGGCTCCAGGCAGGTCTTCCTATGTCAGACGACGCTCTTTCTTCCATTCCGGCCGCCCGCTGGGGCGGCATGTCCAGCGCTGAATTGGCGCTGGCCGTCGGCGGCTTCGGTATCGGTACCGGCGAATTCGCCATCATGGGGCTTTTGCCGCAGGTGGCCGGCGATCTTTCGGTTTCGGTTCCCTATGCCGGCCACGTCATCAGCGCCTATGCGATCGGCGTCGTCGTCGGCGCACCGCTCATTGCAGTGCTTGCCGCGCGGTTTTCAAGGCACAATGTGTTGCTCGCACTGATGAGCCTGTTTGCGCTTGGCAATCTTGCCAGCGCCGTCGCCGATAGTTTTGGCCTTTTGGTCGCCGCCCGGTTTCTCGCCGGCTTGCCGCATGGTGCCTATTTCGGCGTTGCGGCGCTGGTTGCCGCCGGCATGGCTGCCCCGCACCAGCGGGCCCGCGCCATCGGCCGCGTCATGATGGGCCTAACGGTCGCGACCCTGGTTGGCACGCCGCTGGCGGCATGGTTCGGCCAGGCACTCGGCTGGCGCGCAGCCTTTGCCATCGTCGGCGCCATCAGCGTACTGACGATCGTCCTGACCTGGTTCTATGTGCCGAAGGATCGGCGCAACCCGTCGGCATCGCCGCTGACGGAGCTTGGCGCGCTTGGAAAATCCCAGGTCTGGCTGACGCTCGGCATCTGCGCCATCGGCTGTGGCGGCATGTTCTCGGTCTTTAGCTATATCACCCCGGCCCTCACCGAGGTTGCAGGCGTATCGCTCGGAACCGTTCCAATCCTCCTTTCGGTCTTTGGTGCCGGCATGATCCTTGGCAATATCGTCGGCTCGCGCCTTGCCGACTGGAAGCTGATGCCGGCCATCGGCATCGCGCTGGTCTTCAACCTTGTCGCCTATGTGCTGTTCTATTTCACCATGACGACGCCCTGGATGGCGGTCATCAACGTTCTTCTGATCGGCGGCGGTTTTGCCGTCGTACCCGGTATCCAGATGCGGCTGATGGATGTGGCGGGCAAGGCGCAGACGCTGGCCGCAGCGCTCAGCCATTCCGCCTTCAATCTCGCCAATGCGCTGGGCGCCTGGCTCGGGGGCCTGTCCATTGCCGCCGGTTACGGCTGGACATCGACCGGTCTTGTCGGCGCGATGATGTCGGTGGCCGGTATCGGCATTTTCCTGTCGTCGGTCTTCCTCGACCGGTCGAAGAGGGCGGCCGCCAGCCAAGGATAACGTGACGTGGAATGCCGCCGCGTTTAACCGTCGTTCTTCCCGATCAAAAAACGTTTGTCATCCGCTTGTGTTGACCATGCGGTCATACTTACCTATGCCGCACGCTGACGAGTTTGCCGTACACGACGGAAACACGCTGGCTAGCCGTGAGTTTTGCTGTCATCTTGGTGACACTTGGAGGAACGCTTTTTGCAACTGAGCAATCGTGAACGGGACGAACTGCCCTCGGAACCGCGCCTTTTTGGCCGCACGGCCTATGAACGCTCGGCGCTTGTGGGCCCTATTGCGGCTGCGCGCTGGCTGTTGGTCTTCGTCCTTCTGGCAGGCGTCTATTTCTTTCATGGCTTTCTCGTGCCGGTTCTGGCGGCGCTGGTCATCGGTTTTGCCAGCTGGCCGATCTACCGCTGGCTCCTTGGCGCCATCGGCGGCAACCGGACGATCGGGGCGACGATTGCCATTATCGCCGTGATCTCCTTCATTGTTGCGCCGATCTCGCTTGCTGCCGTCTATGCCGTCGATGAGGTTCACAACTGGGCCGTCTGGACGATCGAGACAAACGCTGCCGGTGCTCCGGTACCGATATGGCTCACCCAGATTCCGGGACTGGGCGTCTGGCTCGGCGTCCAGTGGGCAAAGTATGTCGGTCACCCCGGCGCGCTCGGTGAGTTGGTGCAACTCGTCAGCGGGTCCAATATCGGCAATATCTATCGCGGCGTGCTGGTTGTCGGCGCATCGGCGTTCCAGTCGATGCTGACGCTTCTCTTTATGCTGATCACGCTTTTCTTTGTCTACCGCGACGGAGAAAAGCTCGTCGCCCAGCTCGATCGTCTTGGCGAACGTATTCTGCCGATGCGCTGGGAACGCGTTTCGCGCATCGTGCCGTTGACCATCAGCTCGACGGTGACCGGCATGGGCATCATCGCCATCGGCGAAGGTATCGTGCTGGGGATTGCCTATTGGATGGCAGGCGTTCCGTCGCCGGTCACGCTCGGCATCATCACCGGCATCATGGCGCTTGTCCCCGGCGGTGCGCCGCTATGCTTCACGCTGGTATCCGTCTATCTCTTCGCCAGCGGATCGCCGGTCGCGGCTGTGGCCTTGTTTGCCTGGGGAACCATCGAACTGTTCATCGTCGACAAGACGTTGCGGCCCAGGCTGGTCGGCGGACCCATCAAGCTGCCGTTCCTGCCGACATTCTTCGGGCTTGTCGGGGGCGTCAAGACCATGGGCTTCCTCGGCTTGTTCGTCGGACCGGTGCTGATGGCATTGCTCGTGTCGATCTGGCGGGAATGGCTGCGCGAGGTGACGACCCCGACACCGCCAAGCACGATCATCAAATAAGGCTGACGGCGTCGCCATGCTGGATCGGCGGGGCCTCTACCACGCTGGCCAGAACGCCAAAACCGCCGCCGCCGTGGCGGGCAATCGCGTGCAGAACGTCCTTCGCGAAAGGCAGTTCGCCCTGCGCCAGCGCCTCTAAGCTGCAGCCCTCGCAGGGCTCGGTGACAGCAACCAGCGCGTCGCCGATCCGCAGCCGCCTGCCGATCAGCTGCCGGTCGGGGAAAGCCTGGTTCAGCCTCATCCATGCCGATGACGATGTTCGGGCGAAACCGTCTGACATCCGCCTGAGAGCCCAGCGGCACAAGGCCGGCAAGGGCTTTGAGCGACGCTATGGTCAGGATATGCAGATGCCCCCGATTATAGCGCGGCGCCGATTTCTTCCTCCTGCGTGAAAGTGAATCCAGAGATCGGAGGGAATTGCCGCGTGATCTGCGCGCTGTGTTGCGCTAATGGTTTTCCACGCCCGATGGCATCCCGCCGCCGTCTTGGCTTATCCATTCGAAAGTTCAGGGAAGCAGATGAACCGCACCTATTACGCCCCGCAGGGCGGCGCGCCCGCGCAAACCCAGCTGTTGACGGACCGCGCCGTCTTTACCGAAGCCTACGCCATCATCCCCAAGGGCGTGATGATGGATATCGTCACCAGTTTCCTGCCGTTCTGGGAGGATACCCGGCTCTGGGTTCTGTCGCGGCCGCTCTCCGGATTTGCCGAGACCTTCTCGCAATACATCATGGAAGTCGCCCCCGGCGGCGGCAGCGACCGGCCGGAGCTCGATGACGCTGCCGAAGGCGTGCTGTTCGTCGTTGAGGGTGAATTGACGGTGACGCTGGATGGCGAAGCGCATCAGATGCGTCCGGGTGGCTATGCCTTCATTCCGCCTGCGAGCAAATGGTCGGTCCGCAATATCAGCGGCCAGACCGTACGGTTCCACTGGGTGCGCAAGGCCTATGAGTTCGTCGAGGGACTTGACGTTCCAACGCCTCTTTTCCTCAACGAAGCCGATATCGCGCCGTCGCCGATGGCCGGCACCGAGGGCAAATGGGCAACGACGCGTTTTGTCGATCCCAACGACCTGCGCCACGACATGCATGTGACGATCGTCACGTTCGAGCCGGGAGCGGTGATCCCATTCGCCGAAACCCATGTCATGGAGCATGGTCTCTATGTGCTGGAAGGCAAGGCGGTCTACAGGCTCAATCAGGATTGGGTCGAGGTCGAGGCGGGTGATTATATGTGGCTACGCGCCTTCTGCCCGCAGGCCTGCTACGCCGGCGGTCCCGGAAAATTCCGCTACCTGCTCTATAAGGACGTCAACCGCCACATGAAGCTGAAGCCGCGCGCTTGAGCGGCCACATCATCGTAAAGCGTCCCTGCTGGAAAAGCTTCAGGCAAATCCGGCGGGGATCGGTGCGATCGTCCGGTCGCTGCCATAGTCCCGCTGATGGGCCATATGGCCGCGAAGCCGCTGCGGTTCCGCTTTGATCTCGCGCGACGGAAGGTCGAAAGCGCCGTCGGCATAGGTGCCGGTGTCTGCCGATTCGGTACGCTTGCCCTTGAGCAAATTGAAGATCATCGAAGGTCCTTCCGGATTGTCGCATCAACGGCTGATCCGCCGAACCGTTCCGCTCATAGCCGAAAAATAGTTAAAAAATTAACCATGTTCGCCTGAGGAGCCGGGCCAGCAAATGTGATGCGTACCAAGAGGGATCTTACATATGATGTAAGACAGTCATGAGGCAGTCGTGTTTTGAAAGGACAGGCCGGATCAGAAGGGGCTAGTTCAGCGGCCCAGAAACCAGTTCGTCGCTTAGAATCCGGAAGGCTTCATCGAGAGCATCCACCAGAATATCGGTCAGCTTGTCGCCGTTCTCGTCCTGCAGAAACATGGCGATGGCTGCGTCGCTGGGTTCGGCTGAATACTCGATGATGTTCGACATGTCATTGTCCTCTGCTACCCGGCATCATGCCGGAGGTGAGGGCAGGATAGGCTGCGTCGCTTGCGCCGGGCTTGAACATCCCGGTGGGTGCTACTCCCCGCATTAACCTTCGATTAAGGATTTGAACAGTCCTGTTGCGTATTTTTCACGCTCAGTGTCTGCGCGCGGTCATTGGATTTGCAGATCAGCCGGAAATCTGAAAAAATAGCCGGACAGAACGACTTGCCTTGTTTCAACAGCACGCCATCTCTCCATTCTGGAGGAAGCATGAGCCACAAGTTAGTTATGATTCTCAGTGCCCTCGGCGTGTCCAGCGTGATCCTGTCGAGTTGCGTCGATGAAGGCGGATACCTCTATTCTAATGCGCGTGTGCCCACCGCCTATCGCGAGCGGGTGGTCATAGAGCGGCGCTATTATTACGTTAGGCAAGGGCTGAGCTATCGGGATAGGCCGCAATATACCTATGTTCAAACGGGAGACCGCAGAAGTCCTCGATGCTTCGGGACAAATTGCTACGTCGGCGCGACCTACAGGGAAGACCCCTATTACCAGCTGCCCAACTGAGCGGAACGCGTTTGTCACAACTTGAAAGGTAGAATGAGCGCTTGAAATCCCACGGGGATTCGCAAGGCTTTGTATTGGCGATGCTTTGTGGAGGATTATGGTGCCGCTTAGAGGACTCGAACCTCTGACCCCATCATTACGAATGATGTGCTCTACCACCTGAGCTAAAGCGGCCAGCATGCGTTCCGCAAGGTTGCGAAACGATGTGTGAGGGGCTGATACCCGCAAACGGCTGGGATTTCAAGTCATCAGTTTTGAGAACGGGAAAAAAGCTTGCGGCAAGGGGAATGGCGCCTTTTACAGCGCCAGCCTTTGTCTCGCCGCTGAATATTCCAAGGCCAGCCGATCGACGAGGCTGGCAGTGGAGACGATCTCCGTGACGGCGCCGATGCCCTGACCGCAGCCCCAGATATCTTTCCAGGCCTTGGCGCCGGTGGTGGCCGTCTCGAAATCCATCTTGGACGGATCGGCTTGCGGCAGGTGATCCGGGTCGAGGCCGGCGGCGACAATCGAGGGCTTGAGGTAGTTGCCGTGAATGCCGGTGAAGGAATTGGAATAGACGATGTCGGCGGCCGCGCTGTCGACGATCATCTGTTTGTAGGCATCGCTGGCGCGCGCCTCGGTGGTGGCGATGAAGGGCGAGCCGATATAGGCCATGTCGGCACCCATGGCCTGCGCCGCCAGAACCGCGCCGCCGGTTGATATCGCGCCGGACAGCATAAGCGGCCCGTCGAACCAGGTGCGGATTTCCTGAATGAGCGCGAAGGGCGAGAGTGTGCCTGCATGGCCACCGGCGCCGGTCGCAACCGCGATCAATCCGTCGGCACCCTTGCGGATGGCCGAATTGGCGTGGCGGTTGTTGATGACGTCATGCAGCACGATGCCGCCATAGGAATGGATCGCCGCATTGACCTCGGGCACGGCGCCAAGCGAGGAAATGACGATCGGCACCTTGTATTTGACGCAGAGCATCAGGTCGTGTTCGAGCCGCTTGTTGGACTTGTGGACGATTTGGTTGACCGCGAAGGGGGCTGCCGGTTTGCCGGGATTGCGGGAATTGTAGGCGGCGAGGTCCTCGGTGATCTCGGCCAGCCATTCATCCAGCTGGGCTTCCGGCCGCGCGTTCAGCGCGGGGAACGAGCCGACGACCCCGGCCTTGCACTGGGCAAGCGTCAGGGCCGGATGCGATATGATGAAGAGCGGCGCGGCGATGACGGGCAGGCGCGTTGTGCCGTTGAGAATGGCTGGCAGGGACAAGGTTCACTCCCGGTTTTTATTTTGACGTTTCCGTAAACGTAAGAACTTTAGCAGCGGCTTGGCGTTTTGCAAAGGCTGATTTGTCGGCGTTGATACCCATGGTTCTGCCAAAACCACCGGGTTTTCCCCGGTGCTGACGGGCCGTTTGACGCGCAAGGCTTGCAGATCGCAGCGTCAACCGTTACCCAATTGTTAACACATTCAAAAGCGTGCCGGGTTTGCAAGGAAAGTCTGCCGTTGAGGATGGATTGTTTGTAAGGCCCAAGGCCGGTCGTGTAAGGTTTTTAGGCGACAGTCATCCGGCCGCCGTGGGTCTCGATGCGCCTTAGGCCTTGCAAGGTCACTGATGCCTGCACCAAGAAGGACGAAGAGTGAGCGGACTGGAAACTGCTATCAGACAGGCGTTGGAACGCTCCGAGAGGGCGAATTCCGAAACGCGCGCGCGCATCTACCAATCGGCGCGCAACGCGCTCGAGGCCGGCCTCAAAAAGCAGGATGTGCACGATCCCGACGTGATCGCCCAGCAGCGCCACCGGCTTGAAGGTGTTATCCACGCCATCGAGCTGGAGGAGCGTGCCAGTCTGAAAGCTGCTGCATCGGTGCCGCCGCCGGTCCGCGCCGAGACCGCCAATATCCCGGTGCCATCGGCGGAGCTTGATCACGACATCTCCATGCCGTCCGAACGAAATGCGCAACCGGCGGATAGCCCCGTCGCCGACGGCGGGCTTTCCGGCTTGCGTCCGGAGCGCCGCGATGGGCCGCGTGTTGCCGAGCCAGCATCGGCCGAACCGGTCGCCGGCAAGCGCGGTCGGGCTGCCAAGGGCGAAGCGGCGGCAAAACCCCGGCGGCGCAAGCGTGGCAGCTTTCTCTCCTTCGTCATGGTCATCACGACGCTGGTTGCTGCTGCCGTGATGGGCGCCTGGTGGGTTGAAACCAGCGGGCTTTTGAAAACGGCGGCCGAGCGCGATACCAGCGTCGCCAATCCGCCCTCGACGGTACAATCGGAAGATTTCGACGGGGCAGCCGGCCTGAAGACGCTGGGGCCGCAAGCGGGATTTTCCGGCGATTGGGTTGACGTCTTCACGCCTGCCGATACGAGCAATGTCAAGGCGGACAGCCGCGCCGCAGCGGATCCCGTCGGCGACGAGCGTGGGCAACGCCTTCGCATCACCTCGGCGACGGCCGACGCGGACGGCAACGTATCGATCGAGATTCCGGCTTCGGTGCTTGAGCAGATTTCCGGCAAGACATCGACCGTCGCCCTCAGCGTCCAGGCCGATACCGGCAAGCAGACGCAGTTTTCGGTCGAATGCGATTTCTCCTCGCTCGGCGATTGCGGCCGCCACCGGTTCACGGTGAATGAGGAAAAGAACGACATGCTGTTCAAGGTGACGTTCGATCGCAGCCTTGCGCCGAGTTCGCCGGGACGCATCCTGATCAACAGCGATGTCACCGGTACCGGCAACAGCCTCAGCGTCTATGCGGTTCGGATTCTTCCCGGCCAATAAGCGCGTCCATCGAGTGATGGAACGCCACGGCTATTTCACGAAGCCGTGGCCGAAGCCGAGGATTTTGTCGTCAATCTTGCCGATCGCGCTCTTGTCCTTGCCGTCATAGTCGAGCGAATTCAGAAGGTAACGGATCAGGTTCAGGTGCGCGCGCTTCTTGTCGTTGGCGCGAACCACTGTCCAAGGCGCATAGTCGGTATGGGTTTCCCGCAGCATGCTGTCGCGTGCCTCGGTGTAGTCGTCCCATTTCGTCAAGGCGGCAATATCCATCGGCGAAAGCTTCCAAACCTTCAACGGATCGTGCCGCCGGTCGTGGAACCGTTTCAATTGCATCTCCCGGCCGATATCCAGCCAGAATTTGAAAAAGAAAATATCGTCGCCGGTGATCAGTTTCTCCAGCCGTGGCGTATGGCTCAGGAACTTCTTGTGCTGTTCCGGCGTGCAGAAGCCCATGACGGGTTCAACGCCGCCGCGATTGTACCAGGAGCGATCGAACATCACGAATTCGCCGGCCGCCGGGAAATGTGAAATGTACCGTTGGTAATACCACTGTCCCTGCTCGGTTTCCGTCGGTTTGGGCAGCGCGACGACACGGGCGGAACGGGGATTTATATAGGATCGGATGGCATAGATGGAACCGCCCTTGCCGGCGGCATCGCGTCCCTCAAACAGCGCAAGAACGCGTTTGCCGGTTGCCTGCAGCCAGAACTGAACCTTGACCAGCTCGATCTGCAGTTTCTCCAGCAGATCGTCATATTCGTCGCCGTCGAATTTCTTGTCGTAGGGAAAGTCACCGGAAGCCAGCGCATTGTTGTCGATCCAGCCGGGTAGCTTCGGATTGTCGATGTCGAAAACCCGCTCCTTACCGTTGACCACCAACTCGACCGGCTTGTTTTCCTGAATATCCGTCATGACCTATCCTTGCTGAATGGATTGTACGGCCGGCCGCCGATTTCACGGGAGGAGGCCACAATTGCATTGCGATTTCAAGCATGCCGTGAAAATCATGTCATGAACCTCCGCTATCACCGGTCAATTGCACCGTGCACGTGAGACCATTTTGGAAGATACAACAAAAGTCTGGGAACGATTGAAGGGGACAGCCAAGTCGGAGATATGGGTCATCGGCCTGTCCGTCGCCGCTGCCGGAGGTCTTGTTTTCTCGGGCATTCATACCGCAGCTGTGCTGCTGTTCTGGCTTGTCTGGATGATCGTCCTGTTCAATCGGTCCGCTGATCCGAAGCCGCCGGTCCCGGAGGTTGTGCCCTCGGTGGTGGAAGACACTGATCTCGATATGCTCGCGACGGTCTTCAACGCGCTCGACACCCCGATTTTGGTGGTGGCGCCCGATGAGACGGTCCTGTTGCAGAATCAGGCGGCGGAAAAGGCCTTTGGCACCATCCCGCCAAACTCGGACCTGTCGGCTCGCGTCCGTTCGCCGGGCATTCTCGATATGGTCCGTGAGACCATCATCACTGGCAAGGTCAACCAGATCGAGCATTCGGAACGGTTCCCGTCCGAGGCGGTCTATATCGTCCGGGTCGCCCCGGCGGAGATCGGTCAACGCGCCGACGAACGGCTATACGTTCTGTCCTACCGCGACATTTCGCAGGCGCGCCGCATAGACCGGATGCGCTCCGATTTCGTCGCCAATGCAAGCCATGAGCTGAGAACGCCGCTGGCCTCCTTGCGGGGTTTTATCGAGACCTTGCAAGGGCCTGCCCGCAACGACCAGAAGGCGCACGAAAAGTTTCTTGGCATCATGCACGAGCAGGCGACCCGGATGAGCCGGCTGGTCGATGATCTCCTGTCTTTGTCGCGGCTGGAGCTCAAATCCCATATCGCGCCGGATGAGGCGATCAATCTGGCGCCGCTGCTTGGCCATGTCCGGGATGCGCTGGCGCCGCTCGCCGAGGATGTCGGCGTCGAGATTTCGCTGATCGTGCCGGATGAACCGGTCATCGTGCAGGGTGACCGCGACGAGTTGACGGAGGTTTTCGAGAACTTGATCGAAAACGCCTGCAAATATGGCCAGGAGGGTAAAAAGGTCGAGGTCACGCTGTCCGGCGGCGGTGGCATGCCGGCGGAAGTTTCCGTGCGCGATCACGGGCCGGGGATTCCCGCAGAGCATGTTCCGCGTATCACCGAACGATTCTACCGGGTTAATGTCGAGGCCAGCCGGTCGAAAAAAGGCACGGGCCTCGGGCTTGCCATCGTCAAGCATATCCTCACCCGGCATCGCGCCAGACTGCTTGTTCAGTCCGAAGTCGGCAAGGGTACGGTGTTTACCGTGAGGTTTTGACACAAACTTTTCACCTGAAATGTCATTTTTTTAAAATAGTGAATTATTTCAGCCTGTTGACCTGTCACAAATGTTTCGTCAAGTTGACATAAAAGGTGTGGGCATCGGGCGCTAACTAGGGCGGCCGATCGACACGGCGAAAGCGAGCGCTGGTGAAAAGCGCACCCACACAAGCCCATTATGGGAGTATTCTGATGAAGTCCTTGAAACTTACTGTTGCAGCTCTGGTTGCATCCGCCGCTTTTGCAGGCGTTGCCATTGCTCGCGACCAGATCCAGGTCGCCGGCTCCTCGACCGTTCTGCCTTACGCAAAGATTGTTGCCGAAACGTTCGGCGAAACCTTCCCCGACTTCAAGACCCCGGTCGTTGAATCCGGCGGCACCGGTGCCGGCCTGAAGGAATTCTGCAAGGGCGTTGGCCCGGACACGATCGATATCGCCAACGCATCGCGCAAGATCAAGGACAGCGAGCTGGAAACCTGCAAGGCAGCCGGCGTTACCGAAGTCCAGGAAGTCAAGATCGGCTATGATGGCATCGTTTTCGCAACGGACAGCAGCAATGCTGACCTGAAGCTCGAGCCGAAGGACATCTACCTCGCTCTGGCTGCCGAACTGGTCATCGACGGCAAGCTCGTTGCCAACCCTTACAAGAAGTGGTCGGAAGTCAACAAGGACCTGCCGGACGTTGAAATCGCCGCTTACATTCCGGGCGAAAAGCACGGCACGCGCGAAGTCTTCGACGAGAAGATGCTGGCCCACGGCTGCAAGGACACCGGTGCTGACGTTGCCATCAAGGGCCTCGTTGCCGACGAAAAGGAAGCCGCCAAGAAGTGCATCGCCGTTCGTAAGGACGGTCTGGCGATCGACATCGACGGCGACTACACCGAAACCCTGGCCCGTATCGCTTCCAACAAGAACGGCATCGGCGTTTTCGGCCTGTCCTTCTATGAAAACAACGCTGACAAGCTGAAGGTTGCGACCGTCAGCGGCATCGTTCCGTCGACGGAGACGATTGCTTCGGGCGAATATCCGGTTTCGCGCCCACTGTTCTTCTACGTCAAGAAGGCTCACCTCGGCGTTATCCCGGGCCTGAAGGAATATGTTGAATTCTTCCTCGACGACCAGATGGTCGGCCCGGACAGCCCGCTGGCTGCCTATGGTCTCGTTCCGGCTCCGGATGCCGAGCGCGAAGCTGACCGCAAGGCCTTCACCGACGGCAACCTGCTCTAATACAAGTCAAAAATCCGGCACGGCAGCCTTGCCGTGCCGGACCTCCCGAGTATGCGGATTTGCCGGCTGTCGATGATTGACACGCCGGGGGGACATATCGATGAGCACTTCTCTTATTCTTTTGATCATTTTGATCGTTGGCCTTGCGGCATATTTTGCCGGGCGCGCCCGGGCTATGGCCAGCTCCAATGGCAAGCTTTCCGTCCTGCATTCTCTTCCAGGCTATCATGGTGTCTATGTTGCCATCTGGGCGGTTCTGCCGGCGGCGTTCGTTCTTGCCCTGTGGCTTCTCGCCAGCCCGTTCTTCGTTGAAAATTCCGTTCGATCCGCTTTGCCGGAATCGGTGCAAAGCCAGGGTGGTGCGACCACCGAGCTGATGCTTGGTCAGGTCATGCAGGTCGCCAACGGTCTGAAGCTGCTGAACAGCGATGAGCTTGCGACTGTCACCAGCGGCTCCAGCAATCTTCGGGATGCGCTGGCTGCCAAGGGCGTTCCGATGGCAAATGCCGGCGAGCCCTACATGGTTGAAGCGGCGCAGCACTATAATTCGCTCAGGGATGGCAGCCGGTGGGTGATGAGCGCCGTCGTGTTGATCATCGCCATCGCCGGTGCCGTTTTCGCCATTCGCGGCATCAGCGCCCCATTCCGGGCTAGAAACCGCGTCGAACGTGTCATGCTGGGCGCACTGCTTGTTGCCTCTTCCATCGCGATCCTGACAACGGTCGGTATCGTTGGCTCGATGCTGTCGGAAGCCATCCGCTTCTTCCAGTCGGTGTCCCCCAGCGCGTTCTTCTTCGGCACGGTCTGGGACCCGCGATTTTCGGCCGCTGGTAGCGGTGGCACGGAAGGGCAGTTCGGTCTGCTGCCGCTTTTGGCCGGCACGCTCTACATCGCTTTCGTCGCCATGCTCTTTGCCGTGCCGGTCGGCCTGTTTGCCGCCATCTACATGGCGGAATATGCAAGGCCTGTCGTGCGTGGCATTGCCAAGCCGCTGCTGGAAATTCTCGCCGGCATTCCGACCATCGTCTACGGCTTCTTCGCGCTGGTGACGGTCGGGCCTTTCCTGCGCGATATATCCGCCCAGCTGAATGGACTGGTGACTGGAAACTACGTCAATTTCATCCAGGCACAGAGCGTTCTCACCGCTGGTCTCGTTATGGGCATCATGCTGATCCCGTTCGTGTCGTCGCTGTCGGACGATATCATCACGCAGGTTCCGCGTTCACTGCGCGATGGTTCGCTTGGCCTCGGCGCCACCCGTTCTGAGACCATCAAGCGCGTCATACTCCCGGCAGCACTTCCCGGCATCGTCGGTGCCCTGCTGCTGACGGCCTCGCGTGCTGTCGGTGAAACCATGATCGTGGTGCTGGCTGCCGGTGTTGCCGCCCGCATGCAGCTCAACCCGTTCGAGGCGATGACCACGGTCACCGTCAAGATCGTCAATCAGCTGACAGGCGACCTTGAGTTCAACTCGCCACAGACGCTGGTGGCGTTCGCTCTCGGCATCACGCTGTTTGCCATCACGCTCTGCCTCAACATCTATGCACTCTATATTGTGCGCAAGTATCGGGAACAGTACGAATGACCGACATGACATCCTCCGTACAGTCCGCCTTCGTGCGCCCGGCGCAGACAAGACGCGATATCGGTATCAAGAAGCGCTATGCCGCCGAACGCCGCTTCAAGGCTTACGGCTTGACCGCCATCCTGATCGGCCTGTTCTTTCTGTTCGTTCTGCTGTGGACCGTCGTCTCCAAGGGCTACACGGCTTTCCAGCAGACGGCGATCACTCTGCCGATCGAGTTTTCGGAACAGATCGTCGATCCGAAGAACGAGCGGGGCGCCAATCCTGCCAAGCTGATGACGGCGAACTATCCTCTTCTGGTGCGTGACGCGCTGGTGAAAGCGCTTGGTATCGATCCGGCCAACAAGCCGCTCGTCAAGCAGGCGACGGACATGGTTTCGGCCAGTGCCCGCACCCAGCTGCGCGATCTGGTTGTTGCCAATCCGGCCATCATCGGCACGACCGCCAATGTTTCCCTTCTGGCGGAAGGCAATATCGACAGTGCCAACAAGGGCCAGATTGACCTGACCGTTGCCGAAGCCAACCGCAAGGTGAAGGATCAGCAGCTCGAATGGATGAAAAAGCTGACCGAAACGGGCGCCATGGCCAAGCAGTTCAATACGGGTCTGTTCACCTATGGTGCATCGAGCCGTCCTGAAGCTGCCGGTATCGGGGTCGCCGCTCTCGGTTCGCTCTACATGATGCTGATCGTCCTGGTGCTTGCCCTCCCGATCGGCGTTGCAGCATCGATCTATCTGGAAGAGTTCGCACCGAAGAACCGGCTGACCGATCTCATAGAGGTCAACATCAACAACCTCGCGGCCGTTCCGTCCATCGTCTACGGTCTGCTCGGCCTGTCGATCTTCATCAACTTCGCCGGCATGCCCCGTTCGGCTGCCGTCGTGGGTGGTCTGGTGCTGACATTGATGACGCTTCCAACGATCATTATCGCCACCCGTGCAGCCCTGAAGGCGGTTCCGCCATCGATCCGCTCGGCAGCTTTGGGTCTTGGCGCTTCCAAGATGCAGACGATCTTCCACCACGTCCTGCCGCTCGCCATGCCGGGCGTCCTGACAGGCACCATCATCGGTCTGGCGCATGCGCTCGGCGAAACCGCGCCGCTGCTCCTGATCGGCATGGTGGCCTTCGTCGTCGATTATCCGGGCTCGCCGATGGACCCGTCCACTGCTCTGCCGGTCCAGATCTACATGTGGGCCAACGAAGCCGAACGTGCATTTGTCGAACGGACTTCGGGTGCGATCATGATCCTCTTGATCTTCCTCGTCGTCATGAACCTTGGCGCAATCCTGTTGCGGCGTCGCTTTGAGCGGCGCTGGTAGTGAGGTAGAAACATGAACATGATGTCAGAAGCAGCAGTTGAAAAGGCGCTGGACCAGAAAATGAACACTGTTCCCTTCAAGATGATCGGAAAGGACGTTTCGGTTTATTACGGCGAGAAGCGTGCGCTTTTCGATGTGAACCTCAACGTTCGCGAAAACACCGTCACCGCGCTGATCGGCCCGTCGGGCTGCGGCAAGTCGACATTTCTGCGGACGCTCAACCGCATGAACGACACCATCGACAGCTGCCGCGTTACCGGCAAGATCACCCTTGATGACGGCGACATCTACGATCCGAGCATCGACGTGGTGGAACTTCGTGCCCGCGTCGGCATGGTCTTCCAGAAGCCCAACCCGTTCCCAAAGTCGATCTACGAAAACGTCACCTACGGTCCGAAGATCCACGGTCTCGCCCGCACCAAGGCCGAACTCGATCAGATCGTCGAGTCAAGCCTGCAGAAGGCCGGCCTCTGGAACGAGGTGAAGGATCGCCTGCATGAATCCGGCACCGGCCTTTCCGGTGGTCAGCAGCAGCGTCTGTGCATTGCCCGCGCCGTTGCCGTCAGCCCGGAAGTCATCCTGATGGACGAGCCGTGCTCGGCGCTGGATCCGATCGCGACCGCCAAGGTCGAGGAACTGATCCACGAACTGCGCACGAACTACACGATCGTCATCGTCACGCACTCGATGCAGCAGGCCGCCCGCGTTTCGCAGCGCACCGCCATGTTCCACCTCGGCAATCTCGTCGAGGAAAACGACACCGACAAGATGTTCACCAATCCGGACGACCAGCGTACCCAGGATTACATCATGGGCCGCTTCGGCTGAGGACTTAGCTTGCCACCCTGTCATGAGGGCAGGGTGGTGGCCTTCCAACCCGGATTGTGATCGCAAGGAAAAACAATCATGTCTACGCACATTGCTTCCGTCTACGACGAAGATCTGAAGTACCTGACCCGGCGTATCTCCGAGATGGGCGGCCTGGCCGAACAGATGGTGGCCGAATCCGTGCGCGCGCTGGTCAATTCCGACCTGGCGCTTGCCCAGAAGGTCATTTCCGACGACGCCATTCTCGATGAGGCCGAGCGCCAGATCGGCGAAAAAGCAATCGTCACCATCGCCAAGCGCCAGCCGATGGCTGCCGACCTGCGCGAAATCATGGGATCGATCCGCATTGCCGCCGATCTCGAGCGGGTCGGCGATCTCGGCAAGAACAACGCCAAGCGGGTCATCGCCGTATCGACCGCCAGCCTGCCGCGTCAGCTGGCCCGCGGCCTCGAGCATCTGGCCGAGCTTGCGCTCGTTCAGCTCAAGGAAGTGCTCGACGTCTATGCGTCGCGTTCGCCGGAAAAGGCCAACAGCATCCGCGAGCGCGACAATGAGATCGATGCGATCTACACGTCGCTTTTCCGTGAACTGTTGACCTACATGATGGAAGATCCGCGCAACATCACGCCTTGCACGCATCTCTTGTTCTGCGCCAAGAACATCGAGCGCATCGGCGACCACGCCACCAACATCGCCGAAACCATCTACTATATGGCGACCGGCGCGCAGCCTGTCGGCGAGCGACCGAAGGACGATACGGCCAACACGGTCGGCGCGATCGGTAACTGATCACGCGATAAAGTAAGTAAATTCTTACGCACTGATTGCGCGAGCGGCCGCTGGAGCCGCTCGGCAAGCCTTCGGCCATCCGGCCGGGCGCCAAGGAGCTGAACTGAATGTTGCCAAGAATTGCCGTCGTTGAAGATGAAGAGGCGCTCAGCGTCCTCCTCCGATACAATCTTGAGGCCGAAGGGTTTGAAGTCGATACGATCAATCGTGGCGACGAGGCGGAAATGCGCCTGCAGGAACGCCTTCCCGATCTCCTGATCCTCGATTGGATGCTGCCGGGGGTTTCCGGCATCGAACTGTGCCGCCGGCTGCGCCAGCGCTCCGAGACAGAGCGCCTGCCGATCATCATGCTGACGGCACGCGGCGAGGAAAGCGAACGTGTTCGCGGGCTCGCCACCGGCGCCGACGACTATGTGGTCAAGCCGTTCTCGACGCCCGAACTGATGGCGCGGGTCAAGGCGATGCTGCGCCGGGCCAAGCCCGAAGTGCTGTCAACGCTGCTGAAATGCGGCGATATCGAACTCGACCGCGAAACCCATCGCGTCCATCGCAAGACCCGCGAAGTCCGTCTCGGACCGACCGAGTTCCGCCTGCTGGAATTCTTCATGGCCTCGCCCGGCCGTGTCTTTTCGCGCTCGCAGCTTCTGGACGGCGTCTGGGGCCACGACATCTATGTCGATGAGCGCACCGTGGACGTCCATGTCGGACGCCTGCGCAAGGCGCTGAACTTTTCCAACATGCAGGACGTGATCCGCACCGTGCGCGGCGCCGGCTATTCGCTGGAAAGCTGAGCGCCGTACAGGAAAGAACCGTCAGGCACTGCCGAGCGGTTCGCCAATCTCGATGGCGTGACCATCCGGATCATAAAGGCGGAAGACCCTCTGCGCCCAGGCTTGCGTCTCGATGGGGTGGATGAGGTTTACATCGCCGGAAATGCGCTCGAAAAGCGCATCCAATTTATCGTGTTCGAAATAGAGCAGGATATTTTGTCGGCCATAGGGCTCGGGAACGACTGACGGCTGTCCCCAGACCGTCGTTTCCAGGGATTTGCCGTCATGGATGGCAAATCCCGTTTCAAACATAACAAAATTGCCGAAGTCTCGGCTGATCACCAATCCCAGTATCTCGCAATAGAAAGTCTTCGAGATGCCGATATCCCGCACGAACGGGATGGGATTGACGAAACGGCCGATCCGGCCTCAGCGGGCCCGGCGACGCTCGCCGGACGGCTGGTAGGCAAGCTTGGCGTGGAATGTGCAGTAGGGCGATGTGTCCGGGGAATCGTTGCCGCAGAAGTGGAACTCGTCCTTCATCGGATCGCCAATCGGCCACTTGCAGGTGCGGTCGGTAAGCTCGGTCAGGACCAGGCGGCGCGACATCGGAACGACAACGTTATTGCCGGCCGGCGCTGCTTCCTGATCCTCGCTCGCGCCGATTTCCACTTCTTCCTTCATGACGGTTGCACCGGCGGTGCGGGTCACTGTGCGGGTGGCGGTCATGCGCGACGCTGTGTAAGTCGGTGCACGCGGCGCAGCGGACGGTGCTGGACGTTTTGCACGTGCCGTTGCGGTGCTGCCGCCGGCCTTGGCGCGGCCCGGCAGGCAGAGACGGTGGACCTTGCCGATGACGGCGTTACGGCTAACGCCGCCGAGCTGTGCAGCGATCTGGCTCGCGCTCAAGCCTTCGGCCCACAATTTCTTGAGTTTTTCGACCCGCTCGTCAGTCCAATTCATGGTCTTGTCTCCATTCCCAGCGTTGGTGATGGTCGAATCCTCCACCGAGCCCTGGATATGATCCGAGGCTGAAACGCGATAACACTTTTGGTGACTAGGTCCGCCGCATGCGTTCTAGTAATTGTTTCTTAACGTAGAGCCCGGGGGACTCTCTGACAAGAGTCCGGGGAATCTCACCGAATCGATTTCTGAGTTTTCCCCAACTTGCTTGCTATGCGTGGCATTTTTGCAAGGGTATCCGGCTAAAAAAATTGCGTCCGCTGTATAGCCGCGAATTGCCGGAAATCAGGGGCTTTTGTTGACATCGCAGTGCGAAGTGAAGATAGTGCCCCTGCCGCCGAAAGGCGGCATTTTGATTTTTTGCGGGTTGGTCACAGCCCTATCGACGACGCCGATTGTACAATTGCCGTGATGGTTTGAGGAGACATGCGCCATGGCCGATGCCACGCCGCTTTATGACACATATGCACGCGCGCCCCTGCGCTTCGAGCGCGGCGAAGGCGTCTGGCTGATCGCCGAGGACGGTACCCGCTATCTCGATTTTGCTGCCGGTGTGGCGGTTAATTCGCTGGGGCACGCACATCCGCATCTTGTGTCGGCATTGAAGGAGCAGGCAGACAAGGTCTGGCACCTCTCCAACCTTTATGAAGTTCCCGGCCAGGAAAGCCTCAGCCGCCGGCTGACGGAAGCGACGTTCGCCGACAAGGTGTTCTTCACCAATTCCGGTGCAGAAGCGCTGGAATGCGCCATCAAGACGGCGCGGCGCTATCATTTTTCCAAGGGCCAGCCGGAAAAATTCCATATCATCACGTTCGAAGGCGCCTTCCACGGCCGCACGCTGGCGACCATCGCCGCCGGTGGGCAGGCAAAGTACCTGGAAGGTTTCGGCCCGAAGGCGCCGGGCTTCTATCAGGTGCCATTCGGCGACATGGGCGCCCTGAAGGCTGCCATCAGCGAAGAGACCGCTGCGATCCTGATCGAGCCGATCCAGGGCGAGGGCGGTATCCGCACGGTACCGAAGGAATTCATGCAGGAATTGCGTGCCCTTTGCGACGAATACGGCCTGCTGCTCATCCTCGACGAGGTCCAGAGCGGCGTCGGCCGGACCGGCAAGCTGTTTGCGCATGAATGGGCCGGCGTCACCCCGGACATCATGGCGGTCGCCAAGGGCATCGGCGGCGGTTTCCCGCTCGGTGCCTGCCTTGCGACCGAGGACGCGGCGTCCGGCATGGTCGCCGGCACGCATGGCTCGACCTATGGCGGCAATCCGCTGGCCATGGCCGTCGGCAATGCCGTTCTCGATGTCATCCTTGCCGACGATTTCCTGCAGAACGTCCGCGATGTTTCTCTGGTCTTCCGGCAGGGCCTTGCCTCGCTGGCCGATCGTTTCCCCGATGTCATCGAGGAAATCCGCGGCGAAGGCCTGATGCTCGGCATCAAGGCCAAGGTGCCGTCTGCCGATCTGCTGAAGGCCATCCGCGCCGAAAGACTGCTGGCGGTGCCAGCGGGCGAGAATGTCATACGCCTGCTGCCGCCGCTGGTGACGACAGCCGAAGAAGCCCGTGAAGGCCTGGCGCGGCTTGAACGCGCCGCCGAACAGCTGACAACGGAGCGACGACAGGCATCGGCCTGAACGATGCTTCGCTAACACGCTGAAAAAACACAGGACTTTGAATAGAATGGCCGGCACCAGACATTTTCTCGATCTTTCTGCCATGACGACAACCGACTTGCGGTCGATCATCGAGGACGCCCGCGTCCGCAAAGCCGACACCAAGGCCGGAACAGCCGAAAAGCCGCTGGCCGGCAAGATGCTGGCGATGATCTTCGAAAAGCCCTCGACCCGTACCCGCGTGTCCTTCGATGTCGGCATGCGCCAGCTCGGCGGCGAGACGCTGTTTCTGTCCGGTACTGAAATGCAGCTCGGCCGCGCCGAGACCATCGGCGACACGGCCAAGGTCCTGTCCCGCTATGTCGATGCCATCATGATCCGCACCACCGATCACAACCGGCTGCTGGAACTGGCCGAGCATGCCACGGTGCCTGTGATCAACGGCCTGACGGATGCCACGCATCCCTGCCAGATCATGGCCGATATCATGACGTTCGAGGAACATGCAGGCCCGGTCAAGGGTAAGACGATTGCCTGGACCGGCGACGGCAACAACGTGCTGCATTCCTTCATCGAAGGTTCGGCGCGTTTCGGCTACCGCATGAACATGGCCGTGCCGCTCGGCTCGGAGCCTGACGACAAGATCCTCAACTGGGCCCGCAACAATGGCGGCGAGATCAAGCTCTATCACGATGCCGATCAGGCCGTGGACGGCGCCCACTGCGTCGTCACCGATACCTGGGTGTCGATGAACCAGGAACACCGCGCCCGCGGCCACAACGTCTTCCAGCCCTTCCAGGTCAATGCCCAGCTGATGGCGAAGGCCGACAAGGACGCGATTTTCATGCACTGCCTGCCGGCCCATCGCGGCGAAGAGGTGACGGACGAGGTCATCGACGGCAAGCAGTCGGTTGTCTTCGACGAGGCCGAGAACCGTCTGCATGCGCAAAAGTCGGTTCTTGCATGGTGCCTCGGCGCTCTCTAGCGACTGTCGCGCAAAAGTGCCTAGCGGCAAAGCAAACCTGAAAGATCGCGGCGCTTTAGCCGGCTTGCCCGGCATATTGAAAACCGGGTGGTGGCACACGATCTAAGCAACACGTTGAATGACCGGCAGGCGGCACGTCCTCCTTTGCCGGTCATTCGTATTCAGAAATATCCATCCATCCGCGCCGCCGTCCTCCATGGAGGCGGCTGAGCGAACGGCCGTTTTTTCAGGAACGATCTGGACAAAGCGGGCTTGCGCAGGATCAATAGAAAGCATCGGACAGCGACCCGGCCTTCATGGCGGGAAAACGTCCGAGGGCTAGGAGCAGAGTGATGACGGAAGCAGACTTTGGCCTCGGCCAGTTCGATTTTGCCGGCGACGATCATGTCGTGCCCTTTCAGGTAGAAGGCCTCGACGTGCGCGGCCGCGCCGTCCAACTCGGCCCGATGCTGGATGCGATCCTCGAGCGCCACAACTACCCCCTACCGGTCGCCCGTCTCGTTGCCGAAACGGTCGTGCTGACGGTACTTCTCGGCACCTCGCTGAAATTCGAAGGCAAGCTGATCATCCAGACCAAGAGCAATGGCCCGGTCGATCTGGTCGTTGCCGATTTCGCCACGCCGGACCGGGTGCGCGCCTATGCGCGCTACGACGAGGAAGCTCTGAAGATTGCGGAAGAAAATGGCCTGACCCAGCCCCAGCATCTGCTCGGCGAGGGAATCCTTGCCTTCACCATCGATCAGGGCGCACATATGCAGCGCTACCAGGGTATCGTGCCGTTGGACGGCGCCTCGCTGGAAGAGATTGCCGGCGTCTATTTCCGCCAGTCGGAACAGATCCCCACCAAGGTTCGCCTGGGTGTCGCCGAACTGCTCGATCGCGATGAGAACGGCAAGCCACGCCATCGCTGGCGGGCCGGCGGCATGGTCGCGCAGTTTCTGCCGGAAACGCCGGACCGCATGCGCCAGCGGGACCTGCACGGTGGAGATGGCGACGCGACGGATGCCAACGCTGACTTCGAGGTCGATGATCTCTGGGGTGAAGCCAGCGTCATGGTTCAGACAATCGATGCCGACGAACTGACCGATCCGACCGTTGGTACAGAGCGTCTGCTTTACCGGCTGTTCCATGAGCGTGGCGTCAAGGTCTATCCGCCGCAGGCGGTCTACGATAAATGCAGCTGTTCACGCGAGCGGCTGCGCGATGTGCTGGCCGCCCTCAGCCAGGACGATATCGATCATGCGGCGGAGGACGGAATGGTGTCGGTCAGCTGCGAGTTCTGCTCGACGACCTACAGCTTCGAGGCAACGGAAGTGAAGCCGCAGTAAGACGCTGCGGCCGTCAGTTCAGCGTCCGGTTCTGGCCGGGCGAATCCAGCGAGAAGGCGGGGATGGCGACGTTGAAGGACACGCCTTGCGTGGTTTCCATCAAATAGTGGCCGAACATTACCCCTGATGGCGTATCGAGCGGGCAGCCGGAAGAATACTCATAAGTATCGCCGGGGTTGAGAACCGGCTGCTCACCGATGACGCCAGGTCCATTGACCTCGTCCACCTGGCCGTTTTCATCGGTGATATGCCAGTAGCGCGTCATCAGCCGGACCGTCTCGTCGGACAGGTTCGAGATCAGGATCCGGTAACCCCAGACGTACCGGCTGTCATCCGGATCGGATTGCTCCTCCAGATAATAAGGCTCGACGGTCACCTCGATGTCGCGTGTCAGCGCGCGGTACATATGCAAACCCTTTTCAAGTCCATAGGCGATATTCTACAGCAAGATGGTTTCGTCAAGAATAATGGACAGCGTAAACTGTCTGGATAGGGCACAGCATGCTGGACGGTCATCTCAGGAAGCGGCTCGACCCTTGGCTGGATCGTGCAGGTCAAGGTTTGGCGGTGCGCGGTATCGGGGCGGACACGGTTACCATCATGGGTTTCGTGATCGGCCTGGCGGCCGGGATCGCCATTGTTCTCGACGCTTATGTCTGGGCCTTTGTTCTGATCGGCTTAAGCCGGATTTGTGACGGCCTCGACGGCGCCGTCGCCCGGGCGACCCGAAAAACCGATTTCGGCGGTTTCCTCGATATCGTGCTCGATTTTGCCTTCTACGGTCTCATCCCGTTCGCCTTCATCCTGGCCGACCCTTATGAGAACGGCGTTGCCGGTGGGCTCTTGCTGCTGTCATTCTATGTGAATGGCGCCAGCTTCCTCGCATTTTCCATCATGGCTGAAAAACGCGGTCTTACGACGGAGCTGCGCGGCGCGAAGTCGCTCTATTTCACCACCGGTCTTGCCGAGGCGACCGAAACGATCGGCGTCTTCCTGGCCTTCTGCCTGTTTCCACAATGGTTTTGTGAGATCGCGGCGATCTTTGCGCTCGTCTGTTTCTATACGGCCCTGTCGCGCATCATGCTGGCCACTCAGGTTTTTGGTAGAAAGTAATTATGGCGGGGCCTATTGCTTGACGGACTGGGAGGTTAGGTAATCCAAATCTAATCGGGTCAACTGCTGCCGGAGCTTTTTGAGTTTCTGTTTCGCCATTCCTGTTCGGCCAAGCATCAAGCCTGCGGCGATGAAATACCATTCAAAAAACCAGCCAATCGCGCGGATAACGCCGACTAAAGTTACACAGAGCAGGACTGCGATCATAGGCAGAATGATTTTATCGGCCGCCAGTCCGAGTGATCCCCCCGTCACGGCGCCCAGAAATACCAGCATGGAAACGGGTAAAAATACCCAAAAGAATGCGATCATAAGTGGCAAGCATACTGCTGTGAGTGGCAGTCTAATCGCAGTTCTCAGCGCCCACAAATCATGGCGGGTAAAGTGAAATTTGAGGCGATTTTTGATTGGCGCAAACCCCATCCTTGCTCTCCTGATGCCGCAGGGCCACGCTATGGCAAAAAATGGAATTTGGGTATTATGTGGCTAAGCTTCCTGACGAGAAGCGCGCGCATCCCGCTGAATTCAAAACTGAATTTCTATAAATCAGCGCCTGTATACGAGAATATGATTAAGTATACCGGTGCCTCCCCCCAGCCAACCGGTGGGGAGGAGGCAGGATTGATCAGGCCTGAACCGACTTCAGAGCACGGGCGAAATCCTCGATCAGGTCTTCGCTGTCCTCGATCCCCGCCGAGAAGCGCACGGTGCCGGGCGAGATGCCGAGTTCCGCGCGGGCTTCATCGGAAAGGTTCTTGTGCGTTGTCGTTGCCGGATGGGTGATCAGGCTCTTGCTATCGCCGAGATTGTTGGAGATCAGCACCACGTCTAGCGCGTTCTGCAGCGCAAAGGCCGCTTCCTTGCCGCCCTTCAGCTCGAAGCAAACCAGCGTCGAGCCGCCCTTCATCTGCCGGGCGATGATATCGGCCTGCGGATGGTCCTTGCGGCCGGGATAGATCACCTTGGCGACCTGGCTCTGCTCGGCGAGGAAATCGGCGACACGCGACGCGTTTTGGCTCTGCTGGCGCACCCGCAAGGGCAGCGTCTCGATGCCCTTCAACAGCGTCCAGGCATTGAATGGCGAGAGGGCCGGGCCAGTGTGGCGGAAATAGTCGTGCAGGTGCTCGTTGATCCATTCCTTGTCGGACAGGATCACGCCACCGAGGCAACGGCCCTGGCCGTCGATATGCTTGGTGGCGGAGTAGACGACGATATGGGCGCCCAGTTCCAGCGGCTTCTGCAGCAGCGGCGTCGCAAAGACGTTGTCGACGATGACCTTGGCGCCGATCTGATCGGCGATCTTGGCGACGCCTTCGATATCGATCACTTCCAGCGTCGGATTGGTCGGGCTTTCGAGGAAGAACACCTTGGTGTTTGGCTTGACGGCCTTTTCCCAGTTTTCCAGGAAACGCCCGTCGATCAGCGTGAATTCGATGCCGTATTTCGGCGCCAGCGTTTCGACCACCCAGCGGCAGGAGCCGAACAGGGCGCGGGCCGCAACGATATGATCGCCGGCCTTCAGCTGGCAGAGGATTGCGGCGGAAACCGCAGCCATGCCGGATGCGGTGGCGCGCGCATCTTCGGCGCCTTCCAGCATGCACATGCGCTTTTCGAACATGTCGTTGGTCGGGCTGCCGTAGCGGGCGTAGATGAAGCCGTCCGTCTCGCCCTTGAAGCGCGCTTCCGCCGCTTCCGAGCTGTCGTAGACGAAGCCCTGCGTCATGAAGATGGCTTCGGAGGTTTCGCCATGGTTTGAACGGGTCGTGCCGCCGTGAACGAGCTGTGTCGCGGGGCGCCAATTGTTGCTCATCGATTGTCTCTTTCAAAACAAAAAAACCGGCCGCGTAAAGCAAGCCGGTTTCAAACCCGGCCTTTTTAGCTATTTGTTTTACGTGGCTGCAAGCCGACCGGCCAAATCACCACGGGATAAGTCAGTATTTACTGATTAGCCGCGCTTGCGTCAATTCCCGCGAACAAGAAGATATGTCACAGGGACAATTTGGGTTATGACGTGCCGGGTGCGGCAAAGAGGACGATGGAAATGACCAGGGCCACAGGCATTCTAGCCGATCGCGCCATTGCTGCGCTGTTTGATGCGGGACGGTTGAAAAGCGAGGCAAAGCTCGATGCCGACCAGATCCAGCCGGCCAGCCTTGACCTGCGTCTCGGCTCGATCGCCTTTCGTGTGCGCGCCAGCTTCATGCCCGGTCCCGGCCATCTGGTGGCCGACAAGCTCGACCGGTTGAAGCTGCACGTCATCGATCTGTCCGAAGGGGCGGTGCTGGAAACCGGCTGCGTCTACATCGTGCCGCTGATGGAAAGCCTCGATCTTTCACCGGAAATGTCCGCCTCGGCCAATCCGAAAAGCTCGACCGGCCGTCTCGACATCTTTACCCGCGTCATCACCGATCGCGCCCAGGAATTCGACAAGATCCCGGCCGGCTATTCCGGCCCGCTCTATCTCGAAATCAGCCCGCGCACCTTCCCGGTCATTGTCCGGCGCGGCTCGCGCCTGTCGCAGATCCGCTTCCGCATCGGCCATGCGCTGCTCACCGAAACCGAAGTGCTGGCACTGCATGAAAGCGACGTGCTCGTCGCCAGCGACAAGCCCAACGTCTCCGGGGCCGGCATTGCGCTGTCGATCGATCTCAAGGGCACCGGTGCCGATGGCCTGATCGGGTATCGCGGCAAGCACCACACCGCCGTCATCGATGTCGACAAGAAGGCCGAGCACGGCATCTTCGATTTCTGGGAACCGCTCTACAGCCGCGGCCGCGACGAACTGATCCTCGATCCCGACGAGTTCTACATTCTCGTCTCGCGCGAAGCCGTGCATGTGCCGCCGCTCTATGCCGCCGAAATGACGCCGTTCGATCCGCTGGTCGGCGAATTCCGTGTCCATTATGCCGGCTTCTTCGACCCCGGGTTCGGCCACGTCTCGGCCGGCGGCAAGGGCAGCCGCGCCGTGCTGGAAGTCCGCAGTCACGAAGTGCCGTTCATCCTCGAGCATGGCCAGATCGTCGGCCGCCTGGTCTACGAGCACATGATCGAGCGCCCAGAAGGTCTTTACGGCCTCGGTCTCGGTTCCAACTATCAGGCCCAGGGCCTGAAACTCTCCAAGCATTTCCGTTCGGAGTAAATTCCGCCGGAAAAGCGGCTGCCGCCTTGACAGGCAGCCATGCTTGGTGGAAACCTCGGGGGCAAGGCGGGTATGATGTAGTGGTAGCTTGTCAGCTTCCCAAGCTGATCGTGCGGGTTCGATTCCCGCTACCCGCTCCACTTTATTTCAGATATTGCAGGCGTATCCATCTTGAACAAGGAAGCGCCGTTCCGGCCATGGAAAAATCCACAAAGCGCATTCGTTTGGAAGAGGAACGAGATCAGCTCAAGGATGAGTTGGCAAACGAGTTCAAATTTTTCAGCGCCACCAACGAATTCCGCGAGGGGATGCTGCCCGAGATCATCGCGGTCATGACACGATACGACCGGATCGAACATGTCCTGAAGCGTTACCAGGATGAGGTGTTCACGCCGTTGGTTGAGCCGCAACTCGACATTGATGCTCCGCCGGTGGAGGGCGACACGCTGCATTTTCTCGGAAAAAAGCCTCCATCCGAATAGACCCCAGCCGTCCAAACGCCCGGAACCATCAGCTTTCACCGGGGTGGCAGACTGGAAGGTGCGGCGTCTTGTTCCAGGAAAACGGAGCCGTCCGCAACTCTAGCAGGGCCTTCCATGCGGCCAGGGACATAAACAGCCAGTACAAAGGCACGAAAATCCAGCGCCAGCCGACAGCCCGTTTTTCGCGGGCAGTCATCCGGCTTCGCCCAAGTGAGACGAAGACCGCGTAACTGCCGAAAATATTGACGATATCGCAGGTGAAGAGCCAGAAGGTCAGCCAACCCTGCGCATGCGTGCCGTCATCCAGCATCAGCCATGTCAGATAGACAAGGAAGCCGACGATGAAGGGATGGCTGAGGGCGGAAAGCAGCAGTCCGGCGATCAGAATCTGAAAGACGATGAAGGCTGGCCAGCCCATCTCGCAGCTCAGTTGACCGGGCTTGCGCATCAGCACCAGCCATGTCTGCAGCCACCCCTTGAACCAGCGCGTGCGCTGGCCAAGCCAGACGCACCGGGAAGTCGGTGCTTCCTCCAGTGTCGGCTTGAAGATGACGCGCGAACGGTAACCGAGGCGATGCAGCCGCAACCCGAGATCGGCGTCCTCCGTCATGTTGTAGGGATCCCAGCCGCCGATCCGTCTTAGCTCTGCCGTGCGAAAATGATTGGATGTGCCGCCGAGCGGCAACGGCAGGCCGGTTAGGGAAAGCATTGGCAGCAGCCCGCGAAACAGCCCGGCATATTCCAGCGCAAACAAGGCGCTCCACCAGGATTGCTGCGCATTGGTAACGATCAGCGGTGCCTGCAGGCAGATGACATGCTGTGGCGCGGCCGTGAAGGCGGCATGGGCCTCGCGCAATTGTTCGGGATGCGGCCGGTCCTCGGCATCATAGACCGTCACATAGGTACCGCGGACGCCGGGAAGGGCGTAGGCCAGGGCTTTCGGCTTGGTGCGGGGCATGTGGACCGGCACCCGAACGATCTCGTATTCGCGCGCCAGCGGTAAAGCCTCAAGTGCCGCAATGGTTGCGGCATCGTCTTCCTCGCAGATCAGCTTGATGTCGAGCCGCGAGCGTGGCCAGTCGAGTTGGTTGAGCCCATGGATAAGTTGCCCCACCACGCTTTCTTCCCTGTAAAGCGCGACAAGTACCGAATAGACCGGCAGCGGCCCGGCGGTGTCCGGAGGTTCCGCCATCCTCTCCTCGCGTCGTTGCAGCAAGGCGCTGACGAGCGCGTAAAGCCGCACCAGGAAATTGGCCAGGTAAAACAGTGTCAGCACGATATGCAGGATCAGCATGCTGATCAGCGGGACAGCCGCCGCCGCCGCGACCAGGGCACACAGCGCGACGCCGGCGTAAAAACCCTGCTTGCCCCAGAACGTGATGCGGGCGCTGTGGAGCGGCGCGGTCTCGAACAGTGCGCGCGTCACCGCCGAAACCCGCCGGTGGCTGCCGGCTCGCCAGACTGCACGGCGCACCGCCGATGGCGTCGACACGGCGAGCGACGCGCGCAGCAGCGGTGTTCGCTGCAGAAGTGCTGCAAGCCCGGCAAGTCGGCCAAGCGAGGGAACGATCACGGTGACCGGCGGGCGGCTCGCATGATGGACCCGCAGAATTTCCGGCCGGGCGATCTGGGTGTCGAGCCCTTCGATGTCCTGGACGCGGCCCGCATCGATATCGGGCATGAAATCAAGCTTCAGTGTTTCCGCCAGCGCTTCGAAATAGATGGTTTCGTCGATCTCGCCGGATGCGAGCAGTTCGTCCTCGACGGTGGTGCCTTGCGCCTGGGCGAGCTGCATTGCCCGCGCGATCGAAGGTTTGCCGATGCCCATCTGCAGCAGCAGCCGGCCCTCCTGTTTCAGGGCAGGCGCAAATCCTCCCCCTACGGTATCAGGCGGTGTTCGCCCGACCGATGGCCCATTCGCGGTAGCCATACCGGAATTGTCCGGATATTCTCCCAGACACATGAAAACCCCATTGCCGCGCCCCGCAGCAATACCCCTGTCTCATCCCGGGAATAATCATAATGCTACGCGCTTTCCGTGCATCTCTAAAATTTTACGGGATTTTCACGCTTTGCGTGTTGTCGGTTGCATCTTTTCCTGCCGTGTCGCGCGCGGCGGATGGAGTTCATGACTTGCCGCTCCTGTTTGACGCCCGCGAGCGGATTGCAAAGCCGGACTTGAGCGGTCTGGCGCGCCTGCGGTTTCTGACCACCGTGGATTTTCCGCCGTTCAACTTCATCGATCAATCCGGCAAGCTTGCCGGCTTTCATGTGGATCTGGTCCGGGAGATCTGCCGTGAGCTGGAAATCGACGCCAAATGCCAGATCCAGGCCGTGACCTTCGCGGAACTGCAGCCGGCACTGGAGGGCGGGCAGGGGGAGGCCGTCATCGCCGGGATCGGCACCAGCTCGGAACTGCGGCAGCGGTTCGCCTTTTCACGCGCCTTCATGAGGCTTCCCGCCCGGTTTGCGGCCAACCATCAGGTGCTGGGAAATGCTCTTTCCGTGGCGTCTCTGGCGGGAAAGCCGGTTGGTACTGTGTCGGGCACCACGCATGAGGCCATGCTCAAGGCATTTTTTCCGCACCTTGAAGCGCAGCCTTTTCCCAGCCGCGACGCCATGCTGGCAGCACTGAAGCAGGGGAGCGTTGCTGCGGTTTTTTCAGACGCCATGCAATTGTCCTTCTGGACGGCCGGCAGCGATGCCGCTGGTTGCTGCGCGCTGATCGACGGCGCCTATTTCTCGCAGCGCTTTCTGGGTGAGGGTTTGGCGATCATGAACCGCAAGGGCGACTCGGCCCTGACGCAGGCAATCGATCACGCGTTGCTGGAACTGTCCCGCAAGGGTCGGCTGAACGAGATCTATCTGCGCTATTTTCCGGCTGGTATTTACTGAAACCCTGTCAGCCGGTCTTTCGAAACGGCAGCAATAGCGACCAGGATAGCCGCGCCGGCGACGGATTGGGATACTGCGCAAGCCCGATCCGCATAGTCTCCGGCGAATGTTTAGAGCGCTCCCGGTAGGTTGAAAACAGCCGGTCCCAGAGGGAAAGGTTAAAACCGTAATTGGTATCCGTCTCGTCCGGATCGGCGGAATGATGGATGCTGTGCATGTCCGGCGTGACGATGAGGCGGCGCAACAGGCGATCGACGCGGGCGGGGAGTTTCAGATTGGCGTGATTGAACATCGCAGCCCCGTTCAGCACGATCTCGAAGATCAGCACGCTGACCGGCGGTGCGCCGATCGAAAGGATCACAACTGATTTCCACAGGACCGACAGCAGAATTTCCAGCGGGTGGAAACGCAGCGCCGTCGTCAGGTCGAGACCGGTATCGGCATGGTGAACCCGGTGGACGCGCCAGAACAGCGGCACCTTGTGAAAGAGCACATGCTCGACCCAGATAGCGAAATCGAGGACCACGAAGGCGAGGAGACCGCTCACAAGCGATGGCAGCCCGAGCATCGGCAAAAGCCCATATCCATGCGCGTCTGCGTAGAGTGCGACACCGGTGGCGGCGGCCGGAAAGATCATCCGCAGCAACAGCGACGACAGGATCAGGATGGACAGATTGGTAAACCAGCGCCTTGCTTTCAGCGCGCGCATCAGTTCAGGGCGCTCCAGCCGGGGGTGAGCCAGTTCGAGCAGGGCAAGCGACAGGAAGATTGCGGCAAAGAAGGTCAGGCGCCAGGCCGGTTCGCTGATGCCGAATATCTGTACTGTCATATCTGCCCTATGATCGTTTCGCCGATGGCCATTCTAACGCGACGGCGATCAAGGGAAATGCACTTCGGCGTGAAGCGGAAATCTGCCGCCTCACTTGCGGAAGCGGGCCATGGCGCCCCGCTCGATCGCAGCGCAGGTCAGCTTGTCCAGCCCCAGCCGGTCACGCAGCAGTTGCAGCAGCCGGATTTCTTCCTGGCGGATCGAAAGGTCGGCCGCAGCAAGCTCGACCGCCAGCGCATAAGCCGTATCGGAGAGACGCGCCGGAAGGGCTTCGCGCACGACTTCCAGTGCGATGTCCAGTCCTTCCGGTCCGTCGAGAAGGGCCGTGCATTCACGCGCCGCATGGATCAGACGGCCATGGTCGAAACCGTCGAACACGGGCAGGGAGCTGGTCAGCCTGCCGATGCGTTCCATCTCGGTATCGGTCATGGCGGTATCGACGGCCGACATCATCACCATGACGTAGATGAGGGCTTCGTGATGACTCATGGTGTCAGTCATGGCGTATCCGTGTTGCTGTTCCGGTATTGTGAAGTATGAACCGTCGCCGTGGTCTACAAGCCCTGATCGGTCGTATCCGCGCCGGCATTCGCATCTCCGGGTAGCGGTGTTTCGGCCGGCGGCGCCGTGGTTGTGTCGAAAGTTCTGGGATCATCTCCGAAGAAGCCAAGACGGGCCTTGCGGGCAGCTTCCACTTTGCCGGCCAGCGGCGATCCCGCCGGCACTTCCGCCCAGCCGCTTTCGGCGAGCCAGGCGGCAGGATCCGCATTGTTGAGGCGGCAGGTAGTGGTCAAGGTTCCCTGCCAGCTGTTTTTCGTTACGTTGCAGAGGAGTGCACGCGCCCTGATGAAATTGCGCAGTGCTGTTCGCGCGATCACGCCGCATGGCCATGTCCGTCCCGCTTCGCCGCAGACCCGATCCGCCTTTTGCGGGAGAATTCCGTCGAGTTGCAGCAGCCGGCCGCCGAATTGTATCAGGCCTGCCGACAGCGCCACCGGATGGCGCAGCACGGTGGGGAGCGGCTCCGGCCTTGCAACGGGCTGTGACAGCGGCGTACGGGGCTCTATGCGTTCCAGCGGCTGCGCTGTCACGTCTTCTGGAAGGCCGAATTGTTCAGGGGCAATATCGCGTACGGATACGCCATGCGGCTCGATTGCGCCGCTACCATTGCCATCGCCAATATTGGCGGAGCTCTCGGAGGCGGTGACCGGCTGCGCGTCCGCGGTTATGGCGTCGCCACCGAGGTCGGGCACATCGGCGTCGGGCACATCGGCCATGTCAGGTGTTTCGAGCGCGAAGTCCGGCGTGGCAGCGCTTTGCCGCCCTTGAATGGCTGACGCACCGGTCAGCAACAGGGCGACCGTCAGGGCAATTCCGGCGAGGCCGCCGCCGATGGTGAACAGGTGCCGCTTCATCAGGAAAACCGTCCTATTGGCTGGCCCAGATGATACGGGCGATCCATTCGACGTCGCTGAGTTCGAATGTGCGGTTGGGGTGTTCGGGGTTCAGTGACAGCAACTCGATGCTGCGCGGGGTTTGGCGCACCAAAACCTTGGCCATCACCTCGCCTTCGGCGGTCTTGACCACCACCCGGTCGCCGCGGCGGATCTGCGCGCCGGGTTCGACGATCAGCACATCGCCGTCGCGATAGAGCGGCAGCATGCTGTCGCCCTGGATTTCCAGCGCATAGACGCCGACCTTGGTACCGGGAGCGGCTGGAAACTCGACGACATCCCAGCCCTGGCCTGCCGGAAAGCCGCCATCGTCGAAGAAGCCACCCGCGCCTGCCTGGGCAAAACCGAGCAAGGGGATGGAGCCGGTCTGCGGCGGAAAAGCACCCTCCGGCAACGCTCCGGAAGCAGGTTCCGGCCGCAGGAAGTCCATGAACTGGTTGATGGTCGAACCGGTCGCGCCGAGAACCTTGGCGATCGATTCCGTCGACGGCCAGCGCTCGCGGCCATCGGCGGAATGACGCTTGGACTTGTTGAAAGAGGTCGGATCGAGTCCGGCCCGCCGGGCGAGGCCCGAAGGGGATAGCTGATGCCGCTCAGCGAGCGCATCGATGGCACTCCAGATCCTGTCGTGTGAAAACATCGTTGCGCATCCTGCAAGCGGTGAAGCGTGACGCTTTCCTGTGTTCTGGCTTCTTGCTGTCGTGAATATTTGTCCGTGCAGATTAGCCAAAATGCGGCGGGGAGTAAAGTGTGCAAGGAAAATAATCCTGTCTCTTGCCTGCGCAAACGCGCCCGCTCCGATTGAAATACGCCGCGTGCCGCCTATACTTCGCTGCACCTTATTCCGCTGGTTGCGAGGCGCCGCACTTGTTGATCCTTTTGAAGTCCGAAATCCTCTTGGGCGTAGCGCTTGTTTTTGCCGCCGCCGGCTTTCTGTTCGAGCATGCGCTGCTTCAGGCGGGGCAGATGGCAGCCCTTGCCGGTGCCGCCGTGCTGGTCTTTGCCATCGTGCTCGCGTCACTGCGCGTCGCCCATCATGCCGAAGTGCTGGCCGCCAAGGTCGGCGATCCCTATGGCACGATGATCCTGACGCTGTCGGCGGTGCTGGTCGAGGTGATCATCCTGGCGATCATGATGAGCGGCGAAGAGATATCGCCGACCCTGGTGCGCGACACGATCTATTCTGCCGTCATGCTCGACATCAACGGCATTCTCGGGCTCGCAGCCCTGTTGGGCGGCCTGAAACACGGCGAGCAATCCTATAACGACGATTCCAGCCGCACTTACAGCGTCATGATCCTGACGGCGATGGGCATTTCGATGATCGTGCCGGAATTCGTTCCGCAGGCCAAATGGCACTTCTATTCCGCTTTCACCATCGTTGCGATGGTGACGCTCTATGCGGTCTTCCTGAAGATGCAGGTTGGCGTGCACAGCTATTTCTTCAGCTACAGCTATCCCAAGCGCGAACATTCAAAGCGTGAAGGCGTGGAAAACCACACGTCCGAGGATGAACCGGTGGCTGCGTCCATAACCATCCTGATCATCGGCATCATCATCATCGGCGCGCTGGCGGAAATCATGTCGGGCCTTTTGACCGCCGGTCTCAAGGGCAGCGGCGCCCCGCCGATTCTGGCCGCGATCGTCGTGGCGGCCATTTCGGCCTCGCCGGAGATCATGACGGCAATGCGCGCGGCCCTTGCCAACCGGATGCAGGCCGTCGTCAACATTGCGCTCGGCGCCTCGCTTTCGACTGTCATCCTGACGGTGCCGGTGATGGAGGCGATCGCGCTTTATACTGGCCAGCCTTTCATCATGGCGATGACGCCGGTGCAGACGGTGATGGTGACGATCACCCTGATCGTCGCTGCCATCAACCTCAATGACGGCGAAACCAATGCCATCGAGGGCATGACCCATTTCGTGCTGTTCGCCACTTTCGTCATGCTGTCGTTTCTTGGTCTCTGAGGCCGGAGAACCGGGTGGGCTGACGCGCACGTCTGACGGCGGAGCGTCCGGCAGAATTCCCGGCGGCTCCCCCATTTTTCGCCACATGCCGGCCTGTTCTCCCCCTTCCGCCCCGGCGTGCCGCACGATATCACAGGCTGCGCGCGACAAGTGCCGCGCCATCGGGAGCCCTGCGTGAATACCTCCGTCCTTTCTGGCATTGTGCTGACGATCTTTTCCTATTTCCTGTTCACGCTGCAGGATGCCTCGGTCAAATGGCTGGTGGTGGCGCTGCCGGTCTGGCAGATCCTGTTCGTGCGCAGCGTGACGATTTTTGCGATCTGCGCCGCCATCGGCCGTGGCCCGCTGCTTGCCCGCTCGTTGCGCTCGCCGGTTCTCAAGCCGATGATCCTGCGCAACCTGCTTCTGCTGGCCGCCTGGCTGTCCTACTATACGGCCGCGCGCGATCTGGGCCTGGCGGAGCTGACGACGATCTATTATGCGGCGCCGATCCTGATCACCATTCTCGCCGTGCCGATCCTGAAAGAAGATGTGCCGCCGCTTCGCTGGATCGCGGTCATCGTCGGTTTCGCCGGGGTATTGGTGGCGACCGATCCGTTCGGCTCCGGCATGAAACTGTCCTTGCCCGTCTGGCTCGCTCTCCAGGCGGCGGTGTTCTGGGCGTTTTCGACGGTGCTTTTGCGCAAGACCGCGATGCAGGAGGTGACGCTGGTGCAGATGACGCTGTCGAGCGGCTTCTTCATCCTGTTCACCGGCATCGCCGTTGTCGTCACCTGGGTGACGCCAAGCCTTCTGGACCTCGCGCTGATGATCGGCACGGGGCTGATCGCCGGCATCGCGCAATATGCGCTGTTTGAAGGCATGCGCCGGGCGCCGGTCTCCGTGCTGGCGCCGTTCGAATATTCGTCGCTGATCTGGGCCTTCGGACTTGGATTTTTGATCTGGGGCGATGTTCCCGCAACCCAGGTTTTTGCCGGCGCAGCCCTGATCTTTTCCGCCGGCCTGATCATCATTCTGGGCGAACGTTTCGGACGGCGGTTGCGGGCCGGCTAGGCTTTCTTGTCGATGAACCGGCGGAAGGCTTCCAGCGTCTCGACGCTGACATGATGCTCGATGCCTTCGGCATCGATGCGCGCCGTTTCCGGGCTGACGCCAAGGCAACGCAGGAAGGCTTCGACCGTCTGGTGGCGTGCCCGGCTTTCGAGCGCCATCTTCTGGCCGGCCTCGGTCAGGAACACGCCGCGATAGGGCTTTCGCGACACCAGCCCTTCGGCGGCAAGCCGTGCAAGCATCTTGGCAACCGTCGGCTGCGCCACGCCGAGGCGGGCGGCGATATCCACCTGCCGGGCCTCGTTTCCATCCTCGATCAGGTCGGCGATCAGCTCGACATAATCCTCGATCAGCGCGCCTCGCCGTGCTTCGCGGGTCTGCCGGAAGCCCTCGGAATGAATGTCCGCGTCTGGGAGCGGGTCCGTGCGGGGAACGGGGCGGCGCGGCAAGGGTGCGGTATCCTCTCACGTTTCTTCAAGATCGTTTTTTTAAGTTTCATAACACGGGCTTGGATTTTTCATAATGATTTATCCCGTCCTCCACACTCCCTCGCATGTGCCTCTCTGTTTGCTGAAAAAAGCATGATCGATGAAATATAGCCTATTGCATAATGTTTTGCCTTGGCATAGCTTTCGGACAACAGACCATTCCGCATCCGGAGACCGTGCATGTCCAATTCCGAAGCCGCCCTTCCACCGCAAAAAAGCTGGACCTTTTCCAGCCCCAAGGAGGACGCGCGGCCAAGCCTCCCCGAAGTCAATGCCAGCATCGCCGTGCCCTCCGGTGGCGTCTGGTTCCGCCGGATGCTCGCCTTCATGGGGCCGGGTTACATGGTGTCGGTCGGCTACATGGACCCGGGCAACTGGGCGACCGATATCGCCGGCGGTTCGCAGTTCGGCTACACGCTGCTGACGGTCATCCTGCTGTCCAACCTGATGGCGATCCTCCTGCAGGCGCTGGCCGCCCGTCTCGGCATCGCCACCGGCCGCGATCTTGCCCAGGCCTGCCGCGACACCTATTCCAGACCCGTCAACTTCATGCTCTGGCTTGCCTGCGAAGCGGCGATCATCGCCTGCGACCTTGCCGAAGTGATCGGCACGGCGATTGCCCTGCAGCTTCTGTTCGGTATTCCGCTGATCGGCGGCGCGCTGATCACCGCGGCCGATGCCTTCCTGCTTTTGCTTTTGATGAACAAGGGCTTCCGCTATCTCGAGGCGTTCGTCATCGCGCTTTTGATCGTCATCGCCGGCTGCTTCATCGTCCAGATCGCTGCCGCCGCCCCGCCGATCGCCGCAGTCCTGCACGGCTTCCTGCCCTCGACCGAGGTGGTCACCAACCCGGCCATGCTCTACATCGCCATCGGCATCATCGGCGCCACCGTCATGCCGCATAATCTCTATCTGCATTCCTCGATCGTCCAGACCCGCAATTACAAGCGCACCGACGAGGGCAAGCGCGATGCGATCAAGTGGGCGACCACCGACAGCACGATTGCGCTGATGCTGGCGCTGTTCATCAACGCCTCCATCCTGATCATTGCCGCGTCCGTCTTCCACGCCAATGGCCGCACCGACGTGGCCGAGATCGGCCAGGCGTACGAACTGCTGTCGCCGCTGCTTGGTCTCGGCATCGCCTCGACGCTGTTTGCCGTGGCGCTGCTCGCCTCGGGCCTCAACTCGACGGTGACGGCGACGCTGGCCGGCCAGATCGTCATGGAAGGCTTCTTGCGGCTGCGCATTCCGCAATGGGCCCGGCGCCTCATCACCCGCGGCATCGCCATCGTTCCGGTCGTCGTCGTCACCTGGATCTACGGCGAGAAGGGGACCGCCGAACTCTTGGTGTTCAGCCAGGTCATCCTGTCGATGCAGTTGCCCTTCGCGGTCATTCCGCTGGTGCGCTTCGTCTCCGACAAAAAGAAGATGGGCACGTTCGTCATCCCGAAATATGTCGCGGCCCTCGCCTGGATCGTCGCCTCGATCATCGTCGTGCTCAATCTCAAGCTGCTCTACGACACGTTTATCGGCTAAGGCGGATCTGCCAAGCCGGGACGGGGAAAGGCGGCGTGTGTGCCGCCTTTTTCTTTGGGCATTATTATCCGGATTCAACCCGCGGGGATAATTTCCGAGGTGTTTTTCTGCAGTGTCACCCGCATTCGATGGCCGCTTTACCGTGAACTGCGGCGTAAAACCCTTCAATTCGCCGCTCGATGCCCCCATATGGGATGCAAGAGGCGCGCGCTTGCGGGCCGGGAGTGAACGATAGGATTGGGTTTCATGTTGAGAGTTGGACGCGTTCTTGCGACCTTTGCGGTTGCTTCCATGGTGATGCTGACGGTGGTCGATCTGGCTGAGGCCCGGCGCGGCGGCAGCAGCTTCGGCAGCCGCGGCACCCGTACATTCTCCGCACCGCCGGTGACCCGCACGGCGCCGGCGGATGCGACGCCGATCAACCGGACGATGACCCCGCAGAACCAGGCGACGACGCCCGGCGCTGCCGGCCAGCAGAACATGGGCCAGGCGGCCCGTCCCGGCGCCCAGCGTCCGGGCGGCTTCTTCGGCGGCTTCGCAGGCTCGATGCTCGGCGGTCTGGCCCTTGGCGGCCTGATCGGCATGATGATGGGCAACGGCTTTGGCGGCATGGCCGGCATGCTCGGCATGCTCTTGCAGATCGCGCTGATCGGCGGCGCCGTGATGCTCGCCTTGCGCTTCTTCCGCAATCGCCAGACGGCGGCACCGGCCGGCTACGCACCGCGTGGAGCGGGTAGCTCGCCGATGCAGGGTTTTGGCACACAAGGTCAGAACTCGGGCTCCGGTTCGGGCATGCCGTCTTTCAAGATCCCGTCCATCGGCGGCGGCGCGCTTGGTGGAGGTGCTCCCGGTAGGGGCGCAACCGCCGCTGCCCGCCCGGCACAGCCGCGCGTCGCCGATGATACGACCGACGAGATCGGTGTCGGCGGAGAGGATCTCGGCCAGTTCGAGGCGATGCTGAAACAGGTTCAGGCTGCCTACGCCGCCGAGGACTACGCCACGCTGCGCAAGCTGACGACGCCGGAAGCGATGTCGTGGCTGGCCGAAGAGCTGAGCGACAATGCCACCAAGGGCCTGAAGAACGAGGTCCGCGACGTGCACCTGGTGCAGGGCGATGTCGCCGAAGCCTGGAACGAGGGCGGCGATGATTACGCCACCGTCGCCATGCGCTACGAGAGCATCGACGTCACCCGCGACCGCGCCACCGGCCGCGTCGTCGAGGGCGATCCGGACAACCTGGTGGAGACCGTCGAACTCTGGACGTTCCTGCGCAAGCGCGGCGGCGACTGGCAGGTCTCGGCCATCCAGGGCGCGGCGGCCTAAGCGCTGCACTACCACTTCGACCTTCGACCGCCGGCACTGCCGGCGGTTTTCATATGCACTCGGCGTCATCCGGTAAGCCGGCAAGTCTGAACATTTCCCTCAAGGTTGCCGACTGACGCCGCGGCTCCTCGCGGATGCAGGGCGGAAAGCACCGGTGATAGCGGCCGGACGTTGCCTGCGCCTCCGAAAGCAAGCCCCGGCAGGCCTTTGCGCGGCGGCAGGGCGAGAGGCTGCAGGTCTTCCAATAGCCAAGCGAACTGGCGCTGACCTGTAGTATTTTCTGGCACTCCTGCTCCTGCTGGCGCTCCGTCAACCGGTGAAATTCACCCCAGGTGAAGCCGGGGATATAGGGCTTGGCATCGCGTTCCGCCTCGTCGCACTGCTGCTCCTCCTGCGTTCTGATCTTCATCTCGCCTTTCCTTTGCGCATGTTTCTGCGGTCACGCGGCAGTTCTGCCCGTGTTGAAATTCGTGGAGAGCCCACACGAGTGCGGAACCTCATTTTGAGTTTTAGTGCGTGGCTCCGCACTCGCGTGGCCTTCGGCGTTCGTTCGGGGTGTCCGGCCCCTACAGGTGATTGCCTTGCCTCGCTGTATGGCTTTCTTCACGGCATCCTTTCGGGATGCCCGGCCACTTGCACGGCTCAACCGAACCGGACCTGGCGGCCCGGGGGAGGCTTGATAGGCGGCGCTGCCTAAAGGCAGGACCACCATGGCTGTCACCTCCCTGGCCATTGCCGCACGTTACGGGTCAAACCAGGGCGCCGGCCTCCACCTGCCCGCGACCGTCTCGCGAAACACTCCGGCGGCGGAGACGGGAAGAAGTATGGCCGCATTTTTCAGACCGGGGATGAACGGGGATGATTTTTTATCCGAAAAGCCGGGCGCAACGGCATTTGGCGGCAAGGGGAGGCTTTATTCGTCCCCGCTGAGCCGGGCCATGGCTTTCTCGACGCGGGCCAGACGGATTTTTGGCGTGGTGGCTTTCAGGAGCGGCAGGATCAGCGCGTATTGGCCGGTTTTGTCGAGCGCTGCAAACGCGGCGGCAGCTGTCGCATTGCCGCTCAGCGCCGCCGCCAGCTCCTCCGGCAGCCCGGCATTGCGCTGCGGCTCATAGGCCACCGCCCAGCTTCCATCTGCCTTCGCCGCCGCTACCTGCGCAAGACCCGCCGCCTGCATCCGCCCGGCCTCGCTCAACGCCGCCACCCGATCGACATTCAACCGCGACCACGGACTTTTGCCCCGCCGCGGCGAATAGCGCTGCAGATAGGACTTTTCGTCAAACCCCTTCCGCTGACTGTCGATCCAGCCGTAGCAAAGCGCAACATCCAGCGCCTCGCCAATGGTGATCAGCGGCTTTTTGGCGTTTTTCTTGGCAATCAGCAGCCAGATGCCGGGGGACTGGGCGTGGTGGGTGGCAAGCCAGATGTCCCATTCGGCTGGGGTGGTGAAGGCGTGGGGGGTGAGGGCGTCCATGGGGTGGTCCGGGTTGGGGTGTGGCGATTGTATCGCGTGTGCGGGGTATGGCTAGGGGGCTCGTGGCGTCCTAGACATTTGCGATGAGGAGCGCCCCGCGGTCAGTTGGCTGGCGTCGGTGGCTCCCCAAAACTCCGTCATGCCTGTGCTTGTCACAGGCATCCAGCCACCGCGCGTCGGCGCGGTGAGGGAACACCTCAAGAGAAGCGAGTCTTTCGCGCCGCAGACGCGGCGCACTGGATTCCTGTGACGGGCACAGGAATGACGGAGGAGAGGGAGGTGCCTCGACCGACAGAGCCGAGTATGAGGCACCTGCGAGAAGCGATGCTCCGTCCACACCAACCCCAAAGCGTCCTCTCACAACCCATGCAGATAATGCGCGATATCCTCCCAGTTGGGGTTCATCGCCTCGATCAGGTTGAGCTTCCACTGGCGCGGCCATTTCTTGATGGTTTTTTCGCGGGTGATCGCCGTCGTCACCAGGTCATATTCCTCGAACCACACCAGCGTCTTGACGCCGTAGCGGCTGGTAAAACCCTTGGTGAGTTCGTTCTGATGCTCGAACAACCGGCCCGGCAGATCGCTCGTCACGCCGGTATAGAGCGTGCCGTTGCGCTTCGAGGCAAGGATGTAGACGTAGCCTTTCATGGCGGGAAAGGTGCGGCATGGGCGGCGGGCTGGCAAGAGGGTTGGGTGGTCGTTGTTTGGAGGGATGGTGGTTGGCGGCGGCATCATCGAGCGGCTGCGGGCCGCTTTCGGGGGCTGCGGCTTGCGCCCGACAGCCTCCCCACCCTCCGTCATGCCTGTGCCTGTCACAGGCATCCAGCCACCGCGCGTCCGCGCGGTGAGGGGGCGTTCATGTCCGCGGAGAGGAGGAGTCTTTCGCGCCGCAGACACGGCGCACTGGATTCCTGTGACAGGCACAGGAATGACGGAGGAGAGGGAGGTGCCTCGGCCGACAGAGCCGAGTGTGAGGAACGTGCAGGAAGCAATAGCAACGGGATGACGGCGCATTCAGGAAGCACCACCGTCCTCTCACAACCCATGCAGATAATACGCGATATCCTCCCAGTCGGGGTTCATCGCCTCGATCAGGTTGAGCTTCCACTGGCGCGGCCATTTCTTGATGGTATTTTCCCGGGTGATCGCCGTCGTTACCAGATCATACTCCTCGAACCACACCAGCGTCTTGACGCCGTAGCGGCTGGTAAAACCCTTGGTGAGTTCGTTCTGATGCTCGAACAACCGGCCCGGCAGATCGCTCGTCACGCCGGTATAGAGCGTGCCGTTGCGTTTTGAGGCAAGGATGTAAACGTAGCCTTTCATGGCGGGAAAGGTGCGGCATGGGTGGCGAAGTGGCAAGAGGGTTGGGCAGCTGTTGTTTGGAGGGATGGTGCCCACTAGCGGCATCCTCGAGAGACTGCGGACCGCTTTCGAAGGCTGTGGTTTGCACGCGGCAGCCTCCCCACCCTCCGTCATGCCTGTGCCTGTCACAGGCATCCAGCCACCGCGCGTCCGCGCGGTGAGGGGGCTTTCATATGGCGGCAAGGAAAAGGTCTTTGGCGCCGCAGACGCGGCGCACTGGATTCCTGTGACAGGCACAGGAATGACGGGGGAGAGGGAGGTGCCTCGAGCGAAAGAGCGGAGTGTGAGGAACGTGCAGGAAGCGACGGGCAACTGGAGGGAAATACCTGCAAGATAAGGACGGCGTCGCCAGCCACCAGATGCAGAGTGCAGGTCCGTCGCCGCGTTCCACCTCACGATGCAGGATATTTGCTGAGACAGGCCCCGGAGGGCCTGTCTGATGGTTCTGGATGTCGCCGGATATCAGGCGGCTTTTGTCAGGCGGCCTTGGCGGCTGGCGCATAGGGGTCGAACCGGCCGTAGAACGTTTCGCCCTTGGCGGCCATGTCTTTCAGCAGCGGCGTCGGCTGGAAATGGTCGCCGTAAGAAGCGGCCAGCTTTTCGCAGAGTGCCACGAAGGTTTTGACGCCCATGCCGTCGATATAGCTCAGCGTGCCGCCGGTATAGGGGGCAAAGCCAAAGCCGAGGATCGAGCCGACATCGGCTTCGCGCGGGTCGGTGACGATGCCTTCTTCGATGGTGCGGGCGGCCTCTAACGCGATGGTGACGAGGAAGCGCTGCTTGATCGTCTCGACGTCGAAGCTTTCGGCCGGCTTTTGCGGGTAGAGGTCCTTCAGGCCCGGCCAGAGCGACTTCTTGGCCGGCTTGGCCGGATAGTCGTAAAAGCCCTTGCCGTTCTTGCGGCCGCGGCGGTCGAGATCGTCGACCAGTTTGTTGATCAGCGTCATGTGGCGCGGATCGACGGAGCCTTCGCCGAGATCGGCGATCGAGGCCTTGAGGATCTTCTGGGAGAGGTCGATCGCCACTTCGTCGTTGAGCGACAGCGGACCGACCGGCATGCCGGCCATCTTGGCGATGTTCTCGATCATCGCCGCCGGTACGCCCTCGATGAGCATGTCATAAGCTTCGTGGATATAGCGGAAGACGCAGCGGTTGACATAGAAGCCGCGCGTGTCGTTGACGACGATCGGCGTCTTCTTGATCGCAGCGACGAAATCGAGCGCGGTGGCGAGCGCCACGTCGCCGGTTTCCTTGCCGAGGATGACTTCCGTCAGCATCATCTTTTCGACCGGCGAGAAGAAATGGATGCCGATGAACTGGGCCGGGCGCTTGGAATTCTCAGCAAGGCCGGTGATCGGCAGGGTCGAGGTGTTGGAGGCGAAGATGGCGTCGTCGGAGAGCACCGCCTCGACCTTTTCGATGACGTCCTTCTTGACCTGGCGGTCTTCGAACACGGCCTCGACGACGAGCTTGACGTTTTTCAGGTCGTTGTAATCGGCCGACGGGGTGATGCGGGCAAGCAGCGCCGTCGCCTCGTCCTGCGTCAGGCGTCCCTTACCGATGGAATCCTTGACCAGCCCTTCCGAATGGGCCTTGCCCTTCTCAGCAGCTTCGATGTCGCGGTCGATCAGGGTGACCTCGATGCCGGCGGCAGCGGCGACATAGGCGATCGAGGCGCCCATGAAGCCGGCACCGACAACGCCGATCTGCTTGAGGTCCGACTTCGGAATGCCGGCCGGGCGGCGGGCGCCCTTGCCGAGTTCCTGCATCGAGATGAACAGCGAGCGGATCATCGAGAAGGCTTCGGTGGTCTGCAGGATCTCGGTGAAATAGCGCTGCTCGATCTTCAGGCCGGTATCGAAGGGAACCTGCAGGCCTTCATAGACGCATTTGAGGATGGCAAGGCCGCCCGGATAGTTGCCGGACGTCTCGCGGCGCAGGATGGCGGAGGCTGCCGGCCAGAGCTGGGCCGCAGCCGGCGTCCAGATGCCGCCGCCGGGAACCTTGTAGCCCTTTTCGTCCCAGGGCTGGACGGGTTTGAGGCCGTTCTTGATCATCGCCTTGGCGGCATTGACCAGCTCGGCCGGCTCGGCGATCTCGTGGATCAGGCCCATGGCCTTGGCGCGCTGCGGGGTGAGCGACGAACCGGTGGTCATCATCTGCAGGGCGTCCTGCGCATTGGTCAGCCGCGGAACGCGCTGCGTGCCGCCGGCACCCGGGAAGATGCCGACCTTGACCTCGGGAAGGGCAAGCTTCACCGACTTGGAATTTGCGGCGACGCGGCCGTGGCAGGCGAGCGACATTTCGAAGGCGCCGCCCATGCAGGTGCCGTTGATGGCGGACACCCACGGTTTGCCGGAGGTTTCGAGCTTGCGGAACAGGCCGGTCATCTGGCCGGTCAGCTCGAACAGTTTTTGCGCCGCGTTATCCGGATCGAGCTTCTTCTGCTCGGCCTGGAAGGTGAACATGCCCTTGATCATCGACAGGTCGGCGCCGCCGGAAAAGGTCGACTTGCCGGAGGTGAAGACGACGCCCTTGACGGCCTCATCGGCGACGGTCTGGTCGACGATGGCGTCGAGTTCCTTCATCACCTCGACGGTGAAGACGTTCATCGACTTGTCGGGCATGTTCCAGGTGACGAGCGCAATGCCGTCGGCGTCGGTTTCGATGGTGAAATTGGTATAGGTGGTCATGATGGGATTCCTCTCCCTTGAAATCTTGGCTTCGCTCGATGCCGCCGCCGCCTGAAATTGGGGCGATCCGGCCGGGTTGAGCCCCTCCCCCTTGTGGGGAGGGGTTGGGGGAGGGGCTTCCTGCCGTGCGGCGAAAACCCCTCCCGGCCCTTCGGACCACCCTCCCCACAAGGAGGAGGGAAAGACCTCACACCCGCTCGATGATCGTCGCCGTACCCATGCCGGCGCCGATGCAGAGCGTCACCAGCGCGGTCTGCAGGCCGCGGCGTTCCAGTTCGTCGAGCACGGTGCCGAGGATCATCGCGCCGGTGGCGCCGAGCGGGTGGCCCATGGCGATGGCGCCGCCATTGACGTTGATCCTGTCATGGCTGATGTCGAAGGCCTGCATGTAGCGCAAGACGACGGCGGCAAAGGCCTCGTTGAGCTCGAACAGGTCGATATCGGCAATGGTCATGCCGGCCCGCTTCAACAGCTTTTCGGTGACATCGACCGGGCCGGTCAGCATCAGCGCCGGATCGGAGCCGATATTGGCGAAATGCTTGATACGGGCGCGGGGTTTCAGTCCCATGCTCTCGCCGCCGGCCTTGGAACCGACCAGCACGGCCGCCGAGCCATCGACGATCCCGGACGAATTGCCGGCGTGGTGGACGTAGTTGATACGTTCGATTTCCGGATGCGCCTGGATGCCGACGGCATCGAAGCCGCCCATCTCGCCGGGCATCTGGAAGGACGGATTGAGTGACGCGAGGTTCTGCATCGTCGTTGCCGGACGCATATGCTCGTCCTTGGCAAGGATGGTGATGCCGTTCTGGTCTTTTACCGGGATGACCGACTTGTCGAAATAGCCGTTGTCCCAGGAATGACCGGCGCGCTTCTGGCTCTCGACGGCATAGGCATCGACGTCGTCGCGGGAGAAGCCGTATTTGGTGGCGATGAGATCGGCCGAGACGCCCTGCGGCATGAAATAGCCGGGGAAATTGACCGACGGGTCCATGTACCAGGCACCGCCGGACATGCCCATGCCGACGCGCGACATCGATTCCACGCCACCGGCAATGACGATGTCATCGGCACCGGCGGCGATCTTGCCGGCGGCAAAATTGACGGCATCGAGGCCCGAGGCGCAGAAGCGCGAGATCTGCATGCCCGGCGCCTTGTTGGAATAACCGGCCTCGAAGGCGGCGGCCTTGGGGATCACGGCACCGGCCTCGAACACCGGATCGACGCAGCCCATGATGATGTCGTCGACGGTCGACGTATCAAGCCCGTTGCGGTCGCGCAGCGCCTGCAGCACTTTTGCGGCCAGACGCGGCGTCGGCACTTCGTGCAGCGCTCCATCCTTCTTGCCCCGGCCGCGCGGCGTGCGCACGTGGTCGTAAATGAAGACGTCGGTCATTGTTTCATCTCCCTATAGCGCTCGAGGCGCTCTTTATTCGTCAACTCTATTCGAACAGTGCCGAAACCCGGGCCAGAACTTCATCCGTAATGAAGTCCGGTGCCCTTTCAAAAAACCGGCCGCCTCGTGCTTTCATATCGACGGCTCTAATCTGATGACAAAGAATCACACCTGTGGCCTCAGTGCCTGCTCCTGTCAGCGAAACGGCAAATCCGGACGTTCGGGCGAACTGGCCGCCACTCGTAATGGGTGCGACGATTTGGGTGCCGTTTTGGTTGATAAGCCTCGGTGTGAGGACCAAAGCATAACGCGCTTTGGCCTGCTCTCGCCCGCGTGTCGGCTCCAGATCTACAAACCAGATATCGCCCCTGTCCATCAGTCTATGATCTCGTTGCCAACTGACGGCATATCCAGCCATTCTTGTTCTTCGGCCGTTCTTTCAGGCCAAGGGGTCCATTCGGCAATCAACTCCTCCAGTGTGTACTTCGGCCGCGCCCGGGCAACAGCGACGATCTTGCCGTCCTGCGCGGTCACGTCCAGCTTTGTATTGGCCTGAAGCCCGAGCTCTTCGAGGACCGGCTTGGGAACCGTCATCATCACCGATCCGCCCACATTGCGTAATGTCGATACAGCCATTTTCATCTCCATCGGAAAGTTATATCAATGTATAACTTTCCTCGGGTTTTGTCCAAGACCTCAAAACGCCGCCGCATCGAGCGCCATCATCGTGTCGGCACCGGTTTCGATGCGGGCTTTGCGCAGCGCGGTTTCCGGCATGATGCGTTCCATGAAGAATTTGGCGGTGATGAGCTTGTTCTTCAGGTAGGCCTCGCGATCGCCGGCACCCTCGGCCAGTTTTTCCTCTGCCGTCTTGGCGATCTTCGCCCACATATAGCCGAGCACGACGAGGCCGAAGAGGTGCATGTAGTCGGTCGAGCCGGCGCCGGCATTGTCGGGTTTTGCCATAGCGTTGCCCATGAACCACATGGTGGCCGCCTGCAGGTCGTTCAAGCCTTTCTTCAGGCCCTTGGTGTAGACTGCCAGCTTCTCGTCGGACCGGTTTTCCTCGCAGAAATCACCGATCTCCTTGAACAGCGCGGTGATCGCCCGGCCGCCGTTCAGCGCCAGCTTGCGGCCGACGAGGTCAAGCGCCTGGATGCCGTTGGCGCCTTCGTAGATCATCGCGATGCGGGCATCGCGGACATACTGGCTCATGCCGTGTTCTTCGATATAGCCGTGGCCGCCGAAGACCTGCTGGGCCATGACGGCGTGGTCGAAGCCCTTGTCGGTGAGCACGCCCTTGAGGATCGGCGTCATCAAGCCGAGAATATCGTCGGCTGCCTGGCGATCCGCATCATTGTCGCCGCGATGGGCGATGTCGGATTTCAGTGCGGTCCAGAGCGTGAAGGCGCGGCCGGCTTCGTTGAAGGCCTTGATGGTCATCAACGTGCGGCGCACGTCGGGATGGACGATGATCGGGTCGGCCTTCTTGTCCGGTGATTTGACGCCGGAGAGCGAGCGGCCCTGGATACGGTCGCGGGCATAATTGGCGGCGTTCTGATAAGCGACTTCGCTGACCGACAGGCCCTGCAGGCCGACGCCGAGGCGGGCTTCGTTCATCATCACGAACATGGCGTTAAGGCCCTTGTTCTCCGTGCCGATGAGATAGCCGACCGCATCGTCATAGTTCATGACGCAAGTCGAATTGCCGTGGATGCCCATCTTGTGTTCGATGGCGCCGCACGAAACCGTATTGCGGGCGCCAACGGAGCCATCGGCCTCGACATGGAATTTCGGCACGATGAACAGCGAAATGCCCTTCACGCCTTCCGGCGCTCCCTCGATACGGGCAATCACCAGATGGATGATATTGTCGGCCATGTCGTGCTCGCCGGCGGATATGAAGATCTTCTGGCCGGAAATCTTGTAGGAGCCATCGCCCTGCGGCACGGCCTTGGAACGGAGCAGGCCGAGATCGGTGCCGCAATGGGGCTCGGTCAGGTTCATCGTGCCGGTCCAGTCGCCGGCGACCATCTTCGGCAGATAGGTTGCCTTCTGCGCATCGGTGCCGTGGACGAGAATGGCTGCGATGGCGCCCTGGGTGAGGCCGGGATACATGGTCAGCGCCATGTTGGCAGACGACATGTATTCGCCGATCGCGGTGTGAAGCGTGTAGGGCAGGCCCTGGCCGCCGAATTCTTCCGGGACCGAGAGCCCGAGCCAGCCGCCCTCGCGGTACTGGTCGAACGCCTGCTTGAAGCCCTTCGGTGTGGTGACCGTCGCATCGTCGTTGCGCTTGCAGCCTTCCTGGTCGCCGGACAGGTTGACCGGGAACAGCACTTCTTCGGCAAGCTTGGCCGCTTCGCCGACGATCGCCTCGATCATGTCGGGTGTCGCATCGGCAAAGCCGGGAAGGTTGTTGTAGCGCTCGATACCGAGAACGTCGTTGAGAATGAAAAGCGTGTCTTCGACCGGGGCCTTGTAGCTGGGCATGTCTCGTGTTCCTCACCTGTAGCCGTGTCACGGGGCGGCTTCTCCAGCAGCGCTCCATGTAATTTCCATCATGCTACAAAACTTTGACGTGCGCGTAAACGTCAAAGTTTGTGGACGTGGCAAAATTTGATCCATCGCCGGAACCGGAGGGCCGCGTGTGCCGAAATGAATTCGGGAGGTCTCCCGATGCCAGCATGCGCGCAAATCGTTAAAAAATTTTCAGTCAGGTTAACGGCTTATTTACCACGTTTCGTGAAAGTGCGTGTTGAGATGGTCACAGCTGCATTAGTTTTGTCTTCGCGTCCTTGCAGCTCTGTCCGGATCGGTACCGGAACTCCCGGAAGGCGGGGATTTGCCTTTCTGAAGCCCGGATTCCGATCAAGGCCGATGAAAGAGGCGAAGAACGATGAACGGATCGCGATCAAACACTCCACGTCCCGGCGCCCAGTCTTATGGCGACAGGTCGTCTCTCGACGCGCTGAACCGCACGATCGAGGGCTTGGAAGCGCGCATCGAAGGTTTGATGGGAACGGCAAGGCGTGATCAGCGGGGAAGCGTCCCGGCCGAGCGCGATGTCCCGGTGGCTGTCGCCGACCCAATCACTGAAATCATGCAGCGGCAGCGGACGCTGACGGCCACGCGGGAACGCGAAGCTGTCCGGGAACGCGAAGCTGTCCGGGACCGCGACGCCGTCCGGGAACGCGACGCCGTTCGCGAACGTATCCAGCCCCGGGCTGAGCCGCGCACCTATGACGAGCGCGGCGTTCCTTCGTTCCAGTCTCCGGCATTCCAGGCACCCGTTCAGCCGCGTCGCGAGATGCCGGTGGCACCGCCGCTGAGCGAACAGCTGCGCAGCGAAACCTATCGCAGCGAGCCGTTCCGCCGCGAGCCGATCCGCCCAGAAATCACGCGCCCAGAAATCACGCGCCCAGAAAACCTGCGCCCAGAAAACCTGCGCCAGGAAACCATCCGCCATCAGCCGGCCCAGCGACCGGAGCCCGTTCGCAGCGAGCCGCTGCGCTCGGAGCAATACCGCAGCGAAGCGCAACGCCAGGATCCGGCCATGGCCGAGATTGCCCAGGCGCTGGTCGGCCTGCGTCAGGAATTGAAGAAGGACATTGCCGACGGACTGTCGCGCGAGATGACGACGCTGCGCGCCGAAATCCGCGGCATCACCGCCGATGCGGCCCAGGACCTGACGATGGCGGAAGATATCCGCAGCGATCTGCAGCGTCTGTCCGACAGCATCAATCAGCTCGGCCGGCAGGCATCGCCGTCGCAGGCCGATGCGCTCAAGGTCGAGTTCGACGAACTGCGCGTCATGATCGATGGCCTTGCCCGCGAGGATAGCGTGCACCGTATGGAAGCGCGCTGGACCGGTGTCGAAGACCGGATGAATGCCTTCGATGCCAACCGCGACGACGAACTGGTGGCGCTTGCCTACCGGCTTGATGAGATCAAGTCGCAGATCGGCTCGATGAACAGCGGCCCGGCCATTCACGCGCTGGAAGACAAGCTGGTTTCCGTCGCCCAGGCGATCGAAATGATCGGCCGCCATATGCATCCGGACGATCGCCAGATGACATCGCAGTTTGCCGACCTGGACGCGCGTCTCGACGAGATCAGCCGCGCCATCGTTGCCAGCGGCCGTGCTTCCGTTCCAGACAGCGCCGGCGCGACCCGCGTCGAAGGCCGCCTTGCCGACCTTTCCCGCCAGATCGACGGCCTGCAGCGGCCTGCCGACAATGGCGTCGGTTCCCGCATCGAGGCTCTGACGGCCCGTGTCGAGGAATTGGCCAACGAAGAGGCCGCCGTCCGCCTTGAAGAGCGTCTCGAGCAGTTGTCGCAGATGCTCGAACGGTCGCAGAAGGTGTCCTCCCAGCCGGACCTGACCGGATATCTCTCCGATATTTCCCGCAAGATCGACGCGCTTGATCAGGGTTCGGTCAACGACGCGCTCGCCGAGCGTCTCGATGATCTCGCCCGCCGGATCGACCAGCTGGATATGCCGGCCACCTCCCATTCCGGCGATGCGCGTTTCGACCGGCTCGAAGGCCAGCTTTCCGATATTGCCATCCGTCTCGAGGAAACCCACGCAGCGCCCTATGATGATAGCGAGATCCTGCGCAGCCTGCAGGACCAGATCGCCAACCTGTCGAGCCTTGTCAGCCAGCCACGCGAAATGGCCGCGGTCCCCGTCGAGTTCGAAGGCCGGATGAGCGCGCTTGAGGATTATCTGGCGACCAGCGACGAATATATCATCGAGGCAGCCCGCCAGGCGGCCGAGGCGGTGATGGAAGCCTATTCGAAGAACGGCATGGGCCATTCCGCCTCGGGCGGTTCGGATATGGCGGCGATCTCGGCGCTTGCCGACGATCTCAAGGTTCTGGAGGACATGAGCCGCTCGAGCGAGGAGCGCACGGCGCGCACGTTCGAAGCGCTGCACGAAACGCTCGTTCATATCGCCGAAAAGCTGGAGAGGCTGGAAGAGCGCGGTCAGGAACAGGATGCGCCCCGCGCCTTCGGCTCACGCGGCCTCAACAGCCAGCCGCCAATGCCCCACGCCACCCAACCGGTTTTCGAGACGCAGGACGATCCCTTCGCCGAAGCTGATTTTGGACGCCGCTACGAAGAGCTGAAGCGCGACATGCACGGGATCGCCGACGAGGCCGAGCCTGCCAGCCCTTCGCGCGAAGAGGTCGCGGAAGCCGTTGCCGAGCAGGCGGCCGTGCACCAGAGCGATGTAAAGACAGCGCCGGTGCCCGCCGCCAAGCCCAGCCTGCTTGCAGGGCTCACCAAGCGGTTTACCAGCAAGCGCACGGAGCCGGTTCGCGCCGTCGAGCGCCAGGTCATCGACCCGACGCCGTCGATCGATGCGGCCGATGCCATCGAGCCGGATATGGCCAACCAGCTGCTGGAGCCCGGCTCCGGCGTTCCCGATGTGAAGAAGATTCTCGAACGGGTTCGTGCCGGCCAGACCGGCCGCACCGCGCCGCCGAGCGAATCGGACAAGGCTGACTTCATCGCCGCCGCCCGCCGCGCCGCCCAGCAGGCGGCCGAAGAAGTCGATACGATGAACCGTGGCAAGAGCGGCGCCAGCGCCTCGCCGATCGGCGTCTTTTCCCGTCATCGCCGTCCTATCCTCATGGCGGTCGGTGCCGTGCTTCTGGCGATCATGTCCTATCCGCTGGTCAACACGCTGATCCGCGGCGAACAGGCGCCCGTCGAGGCGCCGGTGGCTGCGATCGAACAGCCGGTGACACATGAAGTGCCGGCCGCTGCAGAAACACCGGCAACGGAAAATGTAGCCCCTGCGACGGAGGCTGCCGATAACGACGTCGACCCGCTGACCTCGTTGCAGCCGCAGGCCGAAGACCAGACAACCGGACAGCCGGAAACCCCGCTGTCGGAAACCGTTCAACCGGACGCAAAACTGCCGGACGCCGCCGCGCAGCCCATGCCGGAAACCGGAGCGGTCGGCAGCCGGATGCTGTCGCCGGTCATCGAAGGTTCCGCACCGGAAACGGCAACGGGTCTGAATGCGGCAAAGGACGAGGTCAGCACTGCAGCGGCACAGCCTGCTGCGGGCGAAGCCGCACTGACCGTTCCCGCCGACATCAAGCCCGACGCGCTGGCCGAAGCCGCGAGGAAGGGTGATCCCCTCGCCATGTTCGAAATCGGTGCCGTCTATACCGAAGGCCGTGGCATCAAGGCCGATCTCGTCCAGGCGGCGAAATGGTATCAGCGCGCTGCCGACGCCGGCGTCATTCCGGCCGAATACCGTCTCGCCAGCCTTTATGAAAAAGGCACCGGCGTCAGCCGCGACCTGGTCAAGGCGCGCACGCTCTACCAGCAGGCCGCCGAAAAAGGCAATGCCAGCGCCATGCACAATCTCGCCGTCATGCTGGCAAGCGGCGGCAGTGCCGCTCCCGATTTCGCCGGCGCCGGCAAGTGGTTTGCCATGGCCGCCGATCGCGGCATCCGCGACAGCCAGTTCAACCTCGCCATCCTCTATGCTCGCGGCAACGGGGTAAGCCAGGATCTGGAAGAATCCTACAAGTGGTTTTCGATCGCTGCCCGAGACGGCGACGCCGATGCCGGCCAGAAGCGCGATGAAGTCGGCAAGGCCCTGAAGCCCGACCAGCTGAAAAGCGCCAAGGCGAAATTCGATGCCTGGACGCTGACGCCGCTGGACGCCAAGGCCAATTCGGTCGATGTGCCGGATACCTGGGTCGGCAAGGGCACGAAGACCGCATCGGTCGACATGAAGAAGGCGCTGCGCAACATTCAGGCGATCCTCAACAATAACGGCTTCGACGCCGGCAAGCCGGATGGCGAGATGGGCCAGAAGACCGTCGCCGCGATCAAGGCCTTCCAGAAGTCGATCGACCAGGAGCCGACCGGGCAGATCACCGATGCGCTCGTCAAGGAACTTCTGAAGCGGAACGGCTGAGGCTTTCTGTGGCCATTCGGGCACAGGCCGGCGATTTGACTAGCCATGCCCGGGAACGGCATCCGCGGCCGCAATAATGCCGCAGACCGGCCGGACAAACAAACGGGTTTCTGGTTAGGGTAAAGCCTGCAAAAGATTGACAGGCCTGACCCCGGGGCGCATGACGGAACGACGTTGAATTCGCGATTTTAACAATTGGTTTTCAAGACTGTTTCATTCCTTATCTCCCGTGGTGAATCACTTGCCACTTTGATGTTTTCCGCCCGCCTTGCGGGCTATTGGCATATTTAGAGGTCTGGCCGTGACGGTGTATCTGCCCATTGCAGAGTTGTCGGTGAACATTTTCATCATCCTCGGAATGGGCGCAGCCGTCGGCTTTTTGTCCGGCATGTTCGGTGTCGGCGGCGGCTTCCTGATCACGCCGCTGTTGATCTTCTACAATATCCCGCCCGTCGTTGCCGTCGCCACCGGTGCAAACCAGGTTGTCGCGTCCTCGATCTCCGGGGCCATCACCCATTTCCGGCGCGGCACGATCGATATCAAACTGGGAACCGTGCTGCTCTGCGGCGGTCTGGCGGGGGCGACGGTCGGTCTCTGGCTCTTTTCGCTGCTGCGCCGCATCGGCCAGCTCGATCTGGTGATTTCGCTCGCCTATGTGCTTTTGCTCGGCACCGTCGGCTCCCTGATGCTGTGGGAGAGCATCAACGCTCTGCGCCGTGCCGCCAGGAACGAGACCGTCACGCTGAAGCGGCCGGGTCACCACAACTGGGTGCACCGCCTGCCGCTGAAGATGCGGTTCAAGAAATCCAAGATCTATCTCAGCGTCATTCCGATCGCCTTGCTGGGCTTCTGCATCGGCATCCTGACATCGGTGATGGGCGTCGGCGGCGGCTTCATCATGGTGCCGGCGATGATCTATCTCCTGCGCATCCCGACCAATGTCGTCGTTGGTACGTCGCTGTTCCAGATCATCTTCGTGTCGGCCTATACCGTCATCGTCCAGGCGTCGGCCAACTACACCGTCGATATCGTGCTGGCCTTCGTGCTGATGATTGCCGGCGTCATCGGCGCGCAATATGGCGTGCGGGTGGGGCAGAGGCTGCGCGGCGAGCAGTTGCGGGCGCTTCTGGCGCTTCTGGTTCTGGCCGTCGGCATCCGTCTTGCCATCGAGCTGGTGATCCCGCCAAAGGAAGTCTATTCGATCGTCTCTGCGGGGATCGGTTTCTGATGCGGATCGTCTCGCGCTTCCTCTTTGCCGGTCTCCTGTTTTGTGCGCCGCTTGCCGCACGGGCCGAACCGGTCGATTTCACCGAGAAGCTGGATATCGGCATCTCCACCGACGAGATCGCCATCACGTCGGATTTCCGCGGCGCCGATCTGACGATCTTCGGCGCCATTGACGGTGCCGATCCGGGGCTTCTGGCGCAGGGCAAATACAATATCGTCGTGGCTCTGGAGGGGCCGAAGGAAAACACCACGGTACGGCGCAAGGAGCGTGTCTTCGGCATCTGGATCAACACCAGATCCATGACCTTTGAAAAGGTGCCGGAATCCTATTCCCTGTCGAGCACGCGCGATATCGAGACGATCGCGGCGCCCGGGAACATGAACAATATGGGCATCGGCGTCGATCACATGCCGTTGACGCCGATCGGCTTTATCGGCGATGGCAGCAACCTCACCGAATTCCGCGATGCGTTCCGGCGGCTACGGGAAACCACCGGCGTCTATCAGCGCGATCCCGGCGGCGTGCAGTTCATCAGTTCCAGCCTGTTCAAGGCCTCGTTGCGCCTGCCGGCCGACGTGCCGAACGGATCGCATATCGTCCGCGCCTATCTGTTCCGTGACGGCCTTTTCGTTGCCGCCAAGGCGCTGGAACTGCGTGTCGTCAAGACCGGCCTGGAGCAGGCGATCACCACGGCAGCACATCAACAGCCGTTCCTCTACGGTCTGGTGGCCGTGCTTTTGGCCGTCGTCACCGGTTGGCTGGCCAGCATCGTCTTCCGCAGGGACTAACCGGATGCGGCTTTGCCTCGTCGTGAAAACAGGCTATTTGCGATCGAAACATCAGGAGACTGAGCCATGAAGCCGATTTTCGTCCAGCTGCAATGCGCCCCCGGCAAGACCTACGAAGTCGCCGACGTGATCTACAAGAAGGAGATCGTCTCGGAGATGTATTCGACCAGCGGCGACTACGATCTTCTGATCAAGGTCTATGTCGATGAAGAGCAGGACATCGGCAAGTTCATCAACGACAACATCGCCACCGTGCCGGGCATCAACCGGTCGCTGACGACGCTGACGTTCAACGCGTTCTAGCCCGCCGGGCACTGTTCCAACGGCCGGTTTTCCCGGCGCGGCAGCGTGGCGGCCCAGTAGATGAAGGCGGCGAGGCTGACGGCACTGCCCAGAAGACAGACGCCGGCCCAGCCCGCATGGGCAAAGATGGCCGTCGATGCGATGGCGCCGCTGGCGCTGCCTGCCGAGTAGAACACCATGTAGCCGCCGATGATCCGGCTTTTGGCTTCAGGCCGAATGGCCAGGATCGCACTCTGATTGGTGACGTGGACGGCCTGGATCGCCAGGTCCAGAAGCACGGTGCCGGCGATCAGGGCTGGTATCGACGTGTGAAGCATGGCGATCAGTGCCCAGGAGGCGAGAAGCAGGCCGAGCGCAATCCTGTCGTCCAGTTGCCCAGGCCACGATCAGCCAATCGTCCGGCACCTCCAGCGGCAAGCGCACCGGCGACGCCTGCAAGTCCGAACAGTCCGATGGCCGTGTGCGACATCGCATGCGGTTCGACACTGAGCGGCAGTGCCAGCGATGTCCAGAAAATACTGAAAACGGCAAAGATCAGGAATGCCATGCCGGCCTTTCTGCGCAGCACCGGCTCTTCGATGAACAGCACGGGGATGGAGCGCAGCAGGCTCCAATAGGAGGGCGTCGGCTGGCTTTCGCGATGATCCGGCAGAATGCGGTGGAGCGCGATCGCCATCAGCAGCGTCAGCACTGCCGAGGTCAGATAGACCGACCGCCACCCGCCCACGTCCGACAGCAGACCCGCTATGAAGCGGGCACAGAGGATGCCGATGACCACGCCGCTGGTGACGATGCCGACGGTCCTGCCGCGCGCTGCCGGGGCAGCGAGAACGGCGGCAAAGGCGATCAGCGTCTGAACCAGCACGGACAATAGTCCGACGGCGGCCATGGCCGCCATGAACAGGCCGCCGGTCGGTGCCAGAGCGGCGGCCGCCAGTGCCAAGCAGAGCAGGAGCGATTGCACCGCGATCAGCCGGCGCCGGTCGAGAATGTCTTCAAGCGGCGTGATGAAGATCAGCCCGAGCCCATAGCCGATCTGCGTCACCGTCACGACGATGCCGATGGAGGCCGGGCTGATGCCGAAATCCCCGGCCATCGCCCCGAGCAAGGGCTGGGCGTAATAAACGTTCGCCACGCTCAGGCCGCCCGCCACGGCAAACATCATGGCCATTGCGCCGGAAATCCCGGCCGGGTCATGTCTCGCCGTATCTGTCATTGCACCGCGCATCAATTCTCCTTTCAATTTGGTCTTATAATAAGACCAGTTGCGCCGATGCGAGTCTAGTCCTATTTTAAGACCAGACAGCGAATGCGGAGGGACGATTTTGAAACGCACAAGCCTGACGCAGGCAGAATGTCCGGTTGCCCGCTCGCTGGATGCGATCGGCGACTGGTGGTCGCTGCTGATCGTTCGCGACGCATTCGACGGCATCAGCCGTTTCGGCGAATTCCGCCGCAGCCTCGGCATCGCCAAGGGAATGCTGACGGCGCGGCTGCGCGATCTGGTCGATTGCGGCGTCCTGGAAACGGCACCGGCATCGGATGGCAGCGCCTATCAGGACTATCTGCTGACGGAAAAGGGACGCGCGCTCTTCCCCGTCGTTGTCGCCCTGCGGCAATGGGGCCAGGAGCATCTTTACGCGCCCGGCGAACAGCATTCCGTGCTGGTGGACGTGGCCACCGGGAGCCCGGTGGAGAAACTCGAATTACGCTCGGCCGATGGCAAGCCGCTGGGGTGGAGCGATACGAGGGTTAGGAAGGTTTAGCGGCGGATACTCAGCTGGATTGCCCCGTTTGCCGAGGGGTATTCCGTAGTCTTGATTTCTCGGACTTTTGCGCTCAATGTAGTCACAAATGACCACAAGGAGTGAATGAATGTCGACGGTCAGTCTGCGGGATGCGAAAGCTGGATTTTCGAACCTTGTCGACGAGGCGATCAAAGGCGAGTTCGTGACGATCACGCGCCACGGGAAACCGGTTGCAGCACTTGTCAGTATCGAGGCTGCTGAAGCAGCCAGAAAAGCTATGAACAAGGCGCGGCCGAATTTCGGCGAGTATCTCATGACCTTTCCCGGCGGCGTGGAGCTTGAACGCAGTCCGTCGAAAATGAGAGATATCGATCCGTGAGCGGTTATCTGCTTGACACGAATGTCATCTCGAAATTTGCACCTGACAAACCGGCGCCCTCGGTCGCCTTGATCGCGTGGATGCGTGAGCAAGGCGCGGAAGGCAGACTATTCCTGTCCGCCATGACGATTGCGGAAATTGAAAAGGGGATCAGAAACCTTGAACGGCGCGGCGCCAGCGAAAAGTCGGCGCGGCTTCGGCAGTGGCTGGAGGGGATTGTCTCATCATTCGATGACTGCATCCTGCCGATGGATATTGCAGTTGCAAGGGTCGCCGGAGCAATCGAAGATGAGGCGGACGGACGAGGCCGGCATCCCGGGCTTGGCGATGTCATTATCGCCGCCACGGCAAAGCTACATGGTTTGACGGTCGTCACCGAGAATGTACGGCACTTCGAGCCACTCGATGTGATGGTTGAGCTTCCGGACAATCTGAGTTTCGTAGAATAAGTGGTATAAACTGCTTTAAATCAAAGCCGTGCGTCTAACGCCGCTCGTCGAACATCTCGGCGGTGAAATTCCGGCCGCCGTAGAAAATGCCGAGAATGATGACGGTGTCGGTCTCGACCGCAAATGCGATGCTGACACTGCGCCGATATCCGATGATGCGTAAGCCCGGCATCAGTTCGACACGCTCCGTGCCGCGCTCCGGGAAATCCGACAATTGTGTGCAGAATGTGCGGATGCCCGACACGAAGTTCCAAGCAGTTGTTGGGCCGGCACTTTCTGCAATTGTATCGTAGAGCGCATTCAGCTCTTCCTCCGCCTTCTGATGGAGAAGAACTTTGTAGCGCATGGTCATTTTGACTTGGCAAGCCGAGCTTGATGCCGCCCTTCCAATCTGGAAAAGGCGTCTTCGAGCGAAATGGCTGTCTGCGGGTTTTGGCGGATATCCTCCAGGCGCGACGGGATTTCGTCGCGCAGCCAGCGCTCGCGTGCCGCCTCGAAATCTTCAAGCATCCGCAACCCCGCCCGCACGACTTCGCTGGCATTGTTATAGCGGCCGGATTCAAGTTGTGCCTGGATGAAGCGTTCATAATGCTCGTTCAATGCGAAACTCGCCATCGCTCGTCCTCATGAAAGTGATAATTATTGACAATAATTATCATAATGAGCGCGATGGTAAAAGAGTCAGCGTTCACTCCAGCAGATCGGCAAGCCGAATAAATCCGGTCCACCCCAGCGCGACAAGGTGATCAAAGAGGCCGCGCATGATCAGTCGACGGCAGGCCGCTTGGATGGAGCGATACCCGGGTCGAGAAACCGCAACCGTCTTTCAGGCGCCTTCACGATAACCGATTGCATTTTGCAATCTGTTTGATTAACATCAGGCCGCTTGTGAATTCCAATCTGTTTTGATCGAAGGAGCTTGATATGGGCAAGGTCATCGTCTGGAATCTCGTCACCCTCGACGGCTATTTCGAGGGGGTGAAGAAATGGGATCTCGATTTCCACAGGCAGGCCTGGGGGCCGGAACTGGACGCGTTGAGCAAGGAATTCGGCAAGAAGGCCGAAGCGCTCGTCTTTGGCCGGGTCACCTATGAGGGCATGAAGGCCTATTGGGCGACTGCGGACGACGACACCGAAGTCAAGGCCTACATGAACGCGCTTCCGAAGATCGTCGCCTCGCATACGCTGGAAAAATCGGACTGGAACAACACCCGCGTCGTCAAGAACATCGCGGCCGAGCTTGCGCAACTGAAGCAGGCCACCGACAAGACCATCTACATTTTCGGCAGCGCCGACCTCGTCGCCTCGCTGTTGCAGGGCGATGTGATCGACGAGATCATGCTTTGCGTCGTGCCGGTCCTGCTCGGGCAGGGGACGCCGCTGTTCAAGCCTGCAGACCGGCGCATGCCGCTCAAGCTGCTGGAATCCCGGCCGCTGGAATCCGGCGGAATTATCCTGCGATATGGGGCGGAGAAAGATGAGGCGCGCTAGATGGCAGCGTCGAAACTGACACCCATCTCATTGAGCTTGCGCCATCTGACAGTGCAGTTGTAATTCCTGTCGTCTGCGCACATCAAAAGAAATTCATCGGGGAGCCCGAGGGCATTCTCGACAAGAAGCTTGGCGCCGCTTGCCGAGAGGTTGCGGATCGTGCAGTCGATCGACGAAGATCCGTGATTGAACACGATACGGCCGCTCTTGAGAGCCCGTGTCCTCGGTGAAACGCGTTTCTCCGTCATGCTCAGGCTCTCCGCTACGGTCTTCGCTCCCGGTATTCCTGCGCTCATCCCAGCAAATTGGCAAAGCGTACCGAATAGATCCGGTCCCGCCCCAGCATATGGGCGATGAGGCTCTGGTGGTCGAACAGGCCGCGCATGGCCTGGTGGCGCAAGTCGAGGCCGCCGGTGGTGACGCCGAAGGCGGGCATGATCAGGCGGCGGCCGTCGGTGGCGAAGCAGGCGCGGCGCATGTATTTTTCACGGCGGCGGACGGTGGCGGACGGATGGAGATGGCCGGCGATCTCGCCTGCGGTGGCGTTGAGCCCCGGTTCGTGGCGGAAGATCAATCCGCAATGGATGAGTTCGTCCATCGATGCACCGGGCAGGGCAGTGGTGCCGTCGGGATCGTGGTTGCCGTTGATCCAGATCCATTCGCGGCCGCGCGCCATGGTTTCGATCATGCCGCGAAACAGCCCGGGCATCAGCGCCGAGCCGACCCGGTCGTGAAAATTATCGCCGAGGCTGATGACGGTCTTCGGATTGTGGCGGGAGATCACCGCATCCAGAATGCGCAGTGTCGCCAGCGTATCATAGGGCGGCAGCATCATGCCGCGGCGGGCAAAGGCCGAGCCTTTTTCCAGGTGCAGATCGGAAACGACGAGTGTGCCGAGATCGGGCAGATAGAGACCGCCGAGCGGATCGCAGATGCCGATGACGCCATTGACGACGATACGGGCCGATTGCGCCGGATTGTCCGGGAGGGCGGAGATGGCATGGGCGATGCGGTGCATAGGATTTCCGGCGCGGCGTTGTGTTCAGTCTCTGACCAAGGTTTATGGCGATGCCGTGGCCAGCACGTCCGCAAACAGTTCGTCGGCGGCTTCGGCGAGCAGAAAGTCCTGCGCGTCGCCATTGACCGATTCCCGGCCGATTTCGAGCATGACCGGCACGGCCAGCGGCGAAATACGGCCGAGCGGCCGATGGGTGATATGCCCCTTGATTCGCGACAGCATATCGCCAAGCCGCTCGATTTCCAAAAGTCCGGTGGATGCATCGTTGCGGGTGGCCTCAAGCAGGATGTGATCCGGCTCATGGCTGCGCAGGACGTCATAGATGAGATCGGCGGAAACCGTCACCTGCCGTCCGCTCTTTTCCTTGCCGGGATGGCGCTGGTCGATCAGTCCGGCGATGACGGCGCAGTTGCGAAAAGTGCGTTTGAGCAGAAAACTTTCGTTCAGCCAGGCTTCGAGATCATCGCCCAGCATGTCCTCGTCGAACAGGTCGGCAAGCCACGGCCGGCCGGACGTGAAGGCGTCGCTCAGATCCTCAAGGCCCCAGACGGCCAGCGAATAATCGGTGGCAACGAAGCCAAGCGGCTTCAATCCGGCGCGGTCGAGCCGCCGCGTCAAAAGCATGCCCAGCGTCTGATGGGCCAGCCTGCCCTCGAAGGCGTAGATCACCATGTAATGGCGGCTGCCGCGGGGGAAGGTTTCGATCAGAAGCTCGTCTTCCTTCGGCAGCATCGAGAGGTCTTTTTGCAGGGAAAGCCAGTCGCGCACCTGATCGGGCAGCGTCGCGTGCCGGCTGGGATCGGCAAGCATCTTGCGGACCTGCTGGGCAAGATAGGTCGACAGCGGAAACTTGCCGCCATTGTAGGAGGGTACCTTCGGGTCGAGCTTGAAGCCCTGGCTGACCAGGCATTCGTTTTCGCGGATACCCTCAAAGCGCAGCACCTTGCCGGAAAACAGGAACGTATCGCCCGGCGACAGCATTTCGACGAAATTTTCCTCCATCTTGCCGAGCGGCATGCCGCCACGACCGAGAGCGCCACGGGCATTGTGCTTGACCATCCGCACGTTGAGCATCGGCGATTCGATGATGGTGCCGACATTAAGGCGGTATTGCTGCGCAATCATCGGATTGGACACGCGCCAAAAACCTTCGGGCGTCTTGCGGATCTTTGCGTAGCGTTCGTAGGCGCGCAGCGCATAACCGCCGGTGGCGACGAAATCGACGATGCGCTCGAAGGTTTCCCAGGTCAGATACGCATAGGGTGCTGCACTGGTGATCTCGGCATAGAGCGCCAGCGGGTCGAAGGGCGCAGCGCAGGCCATGCCGAGTACATGCTGGGCAAGCACATCGAGCGCGCCCTTGCCGACCGCGGGCGTGTCCTGCGCGCCGATATAGTTGGCGTCGAGGGCGGCCTGGCATTCCATCACCTCGAAGCGGTTGGCCGGCACCAGGATGGCGCGGCTCGGTTCGTCCATGCGGTGATTGGCGCGGCCGATGCGCTGGGCAAGGCGTGATGCCCCTTTCGGGGCGCCGACATGGATGACCATGTCGACGTCGCCCCAGTCGATGCCGAGATCGAGCGTCGAGGTGGCGACGACGGCGCGCAGACGGTTTTCGGACATGGCCGCCTCGACCTTGCGCCGTTGGCCGACATCGAGCGAGCCGTGATGCAGCGCAATCGGCAGGTTGTCGTCGTTGATGGTCCAGAGATCCTGGAAGACCCGCTCGGCCTGGCTGCGGGTGTTGACGAACAAAAGCGTGGTCTTGGTTTCGCCGATCGCCTTGTAGATATCGCCGATGGCGTAGACTGCGGAATGCCCGGCCCAGGGCACGCGCTCCTCGGTGGACAGGATGGATATTTCCGGCCGGGCGCCGCCGGTGACGGTGATCAGCCCGGCATGATTGTTTTCACCCTCTCTCTGCGGCGCCAGCCAGCGCTGCAGGTCCATCGGATCGGCGACGGTGGCCGACAGGCCGATTGCCTGCATTGTCGGCGCCAGCTGGCGCAGGCGGGCAAGGCCGAGCGAGAGAAGATGGCCGCGCTTGGACGTGACCAGCGAGTGCAACTCGTCGAGCACCACATATTTCAGGTCTTTGAAGAAGCGCTCGGCCTCGCCATTGGCGAGCAGCAGCGCCACCTGTTCCGGCGTGGTCAGAAGAATATCCGGCGGATTGAGCTTCTGGCGCTGACGCTTGGCGGCGGGGGTATCGCCGGTGCGGTTTTCGATGCGGATCGGCAGGCCCATGCCGCCAACCGGCTTCATCAGGTTGCGTTCGATATCGACGGCGAGTGCCTTGAGCGGTGAGATGTAGAGCGTGTGGATGCCGGTGAAGGCCGAGCCCGGCGGGATTTTTCCGCGCTCGGTGAGCGATACCAGCGAAGGCAGGAACCCGGCCAGCGTCTTGCCGGCGCCGGTCGGGGCGATCAGAAGCATGCTTTCGCCGCCCTGGACGCGGGAGAGAAGCTCCAGCTGATGCGCACGCGGCTGCCAGCCCTTTTCTTCGAACCAGCGCAGGAAGGGCGGCGGCAGGAGAATTTGCGTCTTGGCGCGCGGGATGGAATCGATCTGGTTCACATCGGTGAATGTAGTGCAATCGCGGGGGAAAAGAAGCGGGGCAAGACATGCAGTTTGGCTGGTCGCCGGCGGAACCGTATGAAGGGAAGTCCGGTTACGCTGCCTGCCCGGCCTTCGTCGTCTGTGCCGGACGTGTGTTTTGCCGGGGGTCGGAGGCGAGCACGGATGGCGCATCGGCCCGATAAGCCTCGATGCGGTTCCTGCCGCGGCTCTTGGCCCCATACAGCGCCGTGTCGGCGCGGCTCATAAGCTCGTGCAGCGGCAGGCCGGCGCAGGCCACAGCCGTACCGGCGCTGATCGTGACCGGGATATCGGTCTCGCCCACTTTGACTTTCAGCGACTGGACGGCGTTGCGCAGTCTTTCGGCAACGTCCTGCGGATCGAGATTGGATGAAGCGGGCAGATAGAGACCGAACTCCTCACCGCCAAGGCGGGCGAAGATTTCACCGTGGCGCAGGTTCAGCGCCATTTCCCTGGCGGCGGAGGCAAGCACGATATCGCCTGCGGCATGGCCAAACGTGTCGTTGACGCGCTTGAAGTGATCGATGTCGATGATGATGAAAGCGTCGCCTGCAAGCGGTGCGGCGGGTAGCGTCAGGAAGAACTAGCGGCGATTGCGGATCTGCGTCAGCGTATCGGTGTCGAGCAGCGTCGTCAGCATGGCTTCCACTCGTTCCTTGACGAAAACCAGCGAAAACAGAGCTATGGCGAAATGGCAAAGGATGAGCAGGAAGAAGGCGTCGCGCGGATGAAGGGGTGCTGTATCCGGCGCGATCAACCCAGCAACCACGAACACCGACAGGATGACCGCCACGGCAATCGCTGCCGCCAGCGCATATCTGGCCGACAGTTTTTCATGCCGGTCGTCCAGCATAAGCGTCACGGCCGAGGCACCCAGGAACAGGATCGAGCTGCCTTGAAAGATGCTCGTACGCCAAATGCTGTCGCGGTGAAATCCGGTGAGGAGCGCTGTCACGATAAGGCCTGCGGGAATTGCCAGCGCAAACCAGTCCCGTGAGCGCCGATTGTTGTTACCGCTAAGCCTCCTCATTCCAATCCAGAAGACGGCATAGCCAAGGGTGCCGAGCGAAAAGCTCGACAATGCCCACACGGAAAGCTGCAAAGCATGCTTTTCACCGAGGCCTGCAAATGTCGAGGCAACGGCCTGGAGGGTAAAGGCGGCGGCGAGGATGCCGAGCCCGTGACTGCTCGGCGATTGCCAGCGAACATACAGGAAGCAGAGCGCACCAATGAAAAATGACGACTTGTGGAGGAGCAGTACAGTCGCGAGGTCCAAGGCTGGTGTCATCCGCAGGTTATGGGCATATGAGGTGCCGTATAACAGGCATCGATTACCGAATTCTGAAATAGACCCGCAATGCCTCGAAAGGACTGTGCGCGCCGCTTTCATCGCCGCCGTGGCTGCAGAGCTTATGCGGACGCGCCTGCGTTCCAGCGCTTCTGCATTTCCTCCGGCGTCACCTGTTCGATGGTCTGCGACAGCATCCAGCGATGGCCATAGGGGTCGAGAACCTGCGCCACGCGCTCGCCAAAGCTCTGGTCTGCGGCCGGGCGTAACAGCGTCGCTCCGGCGGAAACCGCCTGCGCCACGGCGGCATCGGTCGATACCGTGTCGATATGGAAGGTGACGGGCGAGCCGCCGATCGTGTCGGGCGACAGGGCGCCGAAGTCGGGATATTCATCGGCGAGCATCATCAGCGTCTCGCCGAACCGCAGTTCGGCATGGCCGATGCGGCCGTCCGACGGGTCGGTCATGCGGAAGATCTCTTCGGCACCAAAAGCGCGGCTGTAGAACTCGATGGCCTGGGCTGCATTCTTGACGACGAAATAGGCGCTGACTTTGCGGGCAATACTGGTCATCGGACGCTCCTCCTTGACGGGTGTGTATATTAACGTTACGTATCGTAATGATATGAGTCAAGACCCAAATACACAACCGAAGAAACGCGGACGCCCGCCGAGTGAGGCCGCACAAAGGCGGGCGCTTGAGGCTGCCCATGACATCCTGATGGCGGACGGCTTTGGTCGCCTGACCATCGAGGCGGTGGCGGCGCGCTCAGGCGTCGGCAAGCCGACGATCTATCGCTCCTGGGCGAATGCGCAGGAACTGGCGATGGCTGCATTGCTGGTCAGTCCTTTGCCGCAAGCGGAAGCAAAGGGGGCGACGGCGGACGTCGCGCTCGGTGCGCAGATGCGCGGTCTTGTGACGGCATTCGCCACCACGCGCGGCCGGCAGATCACCATGGCACTGGCGGCGGCAGATCCGGAAAGCGAATTCACCAAGGCATTCCGCAATCAGGTAATCCTGTCGAGCCGCAATGCCGGACGCGTCATTCTCGAGCAGGCGCTGGCCCGGGGCGAGATCGCGCCGCCGATCGATCTGGAGGCCTTGCTCGACATGATCTACGGGCCGGTGTTCTTCCGGCTTCTGGTCGGGCATCGTCCGGTCTCGATAGAATTCGGCGATGCGGTGGTGGCGACCGCCCTGCGTGCCGTTACGCCTTCAGGGGCGTAGCTGCCAGCCTTCTCACATCGCGATATAGCGGTCCTTGCGGTGGTTCATTGCCAGCGTGATGTTCATGACGACGGCACCAGCGATCGAGCAGGCGATGATATAGGGGCTAGCGAGGAAGAACGAGCAGGCGACGATGGCGCCGTCGAAGCCGAGCTGGACAAGGCCGGCGCGCCAGCCGAAACGATCCTGCAGATAAAGCGCCAGAATGCCGATGCCGCCAAGGCTGGCGCGGTGGCGGAACAGGGCGAGCAGGCCCGCCCCAACCACAAGGCCCGCAAACAGCGCGCCGATCAGCGGATCGACATGGGTGATCCCCAGCGCCCGTGGCAGGACTTCGGACATGGCCGATGTCAGGGCGACGGCGATGAAGGTTTTCACCGTGAAAGCCAGGCCCATGCGGCGGAAGGCCAGATAATAGAAGGGCAGGTTCACCACAAAGAAGCAGGCGCCGAAGCTGAAGCCGGTCGCGTAATGGACGAGAAAGGCGATGCCGGGCGTGCCGCCCGTCAAAAGCCCGGCGCTGGAGAACAGCGTGATGCCGAGAACGGCCAGCATGCTGCCGGAGATCACGCCCTGGGCGTCATCGACGATCGAATGCCGCTCGGCGCTTGAGTTCATCAAGGCCGCAAAGGCCGATTTTGCAGGGGTTGCCATCATCGTCACTGTTTCCCGTCGTCCGTATCATGTTCTTCTATCTCCCGATTTTGCGAACGCAAGCTCTGTGATGAATTTCACCGCTTGACGGCTCGAATAATCGTGGATATAAATTATCCACGATAAAAAGCGGAGGTAAGGCGATGAAGCTGGGTGAGGGGGTCGAGCAAGCTATTCACAGCGTTGCGATGCTATCCGGCCTGTCCGAGGGCGGGGTTCTGTCGGCGGCTGCGATCGCCGAGTTTCATGGTGTCTCGACCAGCTATCTGCTCAAGCATCTGCAGTCTCTCTCAGGTGCCGGTATTCTGCATACCGTGCCAGGACCAAAGGGCGGCTACCGGCTGGCACGGCCGGCGGAGAAGATCACGCTGCTCGACATCGTGCTTGCCGTCGAAGGCCCTGCACCGGCCTTCCGCTGCGGCGAAATCCGCCAGCGGGGTCCGAACCCGGTCGGCAATCATCTGTTTTCCAAGCCCTGCAATATCTCGGCCACCATGCTGAGGGCGGAGCGCGTCTACAGGGCGGAACTGGCCAAGACCACGATTGCCGACCTCGGCGTGCAACTCGCCGAAATCGACGATGGATCGATCGCAGCAAGAGGCTGCGCCTTTCTGGAAATCCACGAACGCAAAGCGGCTCGCTGAGCCCTCAACAAAGGACAAGACCATGCACCCGCGTCTCGATATGACAAAAGCATCGCCGGAAGCCTTCAAGGCCGTGTTGGCGCTTGAAAATTACGTGCAGAGTTCCGGCCTGGAGCGCCGCTTCATCCACCTGATCAAGCTGCGCGCCTCGCAGATCAACGGCTGCGCCTATTGCGTCGACATGCACGTCAAGGAATCCCGTCATGACGGCCTAAGCGAGCAGTGGATCAACCTGTTGTGCGTCTGGCGTGAATCACCAGTCTATGACGTTCGCGAGCGGGCTTTGCTCGGCTGGGTCGATGCCGTCACCAACATCGCCCAGACCGGCGCGCCGGATGATGCCTTTACTGCCTTGAAGGAGCACTTCTCGGATGCGGAGATCGCCATCATTACCGTGACGATCGGCGCCATCAACGTCTGGAATCGGCTGGCCGTCAGCTTCCGTTCGCAGCATCCGCTGGACAAGGTGGCAAAGGCCGCGTGAGAAACCTCTTCTCCCCAGCGGGGAGAAGTGCCGAGCGACTGCGAGGCGATGAGGGGGCTTCGGCGAAGCCGAGGCATGCTAAAGCGCTTCAGACGAGCCACCCCCTCATCTGTCCTCCGGACATCTTCTCCCCAGCGGGGAGAAGAGGAAGATCAAAGCGCGATATAGCGGTCGGCGCGGTGGTTGATCGTCAGGAACAGATTGAGCACGACGGCACCAAGCACCGAGTAAAACACGACCGGCGGCGTGGTGACGAAGAAAGCGGCTGCCAGCACGCAGAGATCGATGGCAAGCTGCACCAGACCGGCGCGGATGCCGAAGCGCTCCTGCACATAGATGCCGAGAATGCCGACGCCACCGAGGCTGGCGCGGTGGCGATAGAGCGCCAGAACACCGTAACCCAAAAGCAGACCGCCGAGCAGGGCCGCCCAGGCGGGATGAATGCTGGCAATCTCGAACACCTGGCTTTGCACATTGGTCAGAGCTGAGGTGATGGCGATGGCGATGAAGGTTTTTACCGTGAAGGCCATGCCGAGGCGCTTCCACGACAGATAGAAGAACGGCAGGTTGAGCACGAAGAAGGCAAGACCGAAATTGATGCCGAGCGCATAATGCAAAAGAAAGGCGACGCCGGCGGTGCTGCCTGTCAAAAGTCCGGCACTGGCAAGCACATAGAGACCGAGGGCTGCAACGAGGCTGCCCGAAAAAATGCCCTGCACGTCCTCGACGGGTGTGTGGCGCGTCGCGCTTGTGTTCAAGAAGCCAAGGGCATTGACGATGCTCATGTCGCGATCTCCGAAGACGGCCAGGCGGCGCCCGAGTAAACCTCGAACGGCCGTGAAGGGAATGAATGAAGGTGCAGATGCGCCGGCAGTCCTTCGACCGTGGCGCCTGTGTGCAGTGCAGCAATTATCGGGAATCTGTCCGTCGCAATCAAGTGAAATACGTAAGCAATGCTGACCTATTTCAACTTCGCAACAAAACTGCGTTCACGCCGATCTGCGCGTAAGGAACAGAATGCCGAACACCGGTTTGCCGCCATCATTGCGAATGGCGGTTTTGCTGATCGCGAGAATATCAAGCCCAAAGCGCTTGCAGAGGCTCTGGATATAGGTTTCCGAGTGGGCGTAGCGCAGCGACGGCCGCAGAATAAAATCGCCCTCCACATCGGCATCCTCGACGGAAAAGGCGAACAGGCCGCTGCTGCCCAAGAGTTGCGACGCGATGACGAAGACGCTGTCGAGATTGCCGAGATACATCAAGACGTCGGCGGCGCTGACCAGATCGGCACGGTGGTCCGGCATGTCCGAAAACAGCCCGGAGGTTTCCGGCGGCATCGAAAGGTCGGCTTGCGCCAGACGGTCGTAACAGCCCTTGCCCTCCGCTTTTGCCAGCATGTTGGCGGACAGGTCGAACCCTTCCAGCCGATTCGCCTTGTCGCGGATGCGCTCGCCGAACAGGCCGGTGCCGCAGCCGAGGTCGATCACATTGGCAAACCGCGCTTCGCCCGTGTGGCCGGTAATCAGTGCTGCCAGCTTTTCCGGAACGGTATAATCCAGCTTTTCGACCAGTGCCTTGTCGAAGCGGTCGGCATAGTCGTCGAACAGTTGTGCGACGTAGAGGCTCGACGGCTGATCGGGTGTTTCGGCGCCGCCGAGAAGGGCAAGTTTCAGGCCGGCGCCAAAGATATCGTCCGGGTTGAGGGTGAGAACTTTGCGCAAGGCCGCGATGGCCGCCTCTTTGCGGCCGGATTTCTCCTCATAGTCGGCAAGACGGAACCAGCCGGCCGCCCAATCGGGCACAAGCTCCAGCGCCTGCGTCATCAAATCGGCGGCATCCGCATGATCGCCGCTATCGGCAAGCATATGGGCATATTCGGCGCGGCGGTCGGCGATGAGATCGCCGGAGGAAAGCTGGTTGAGCGACATGGTTCCGGGTCTCGATTGCGCGCCGCCGATCGACGGTCTGGGCTTCACGCGCTTGTCGCGTGGGACTGTAGAAATGGCAAGCGGCGATTTGACGGCAATGTTGACGGCTTGCGGCAGGGGCCATGGCGGCCTATGTGAAGAAAAACAGGAGAATCATGGGCCATGGCCGATGGAGTGAACAGGTTTCTGGGCGATTCGCCCCTTCGGGTGCTCGTCAAGCTGTTGGTGGTCTCGGTCATCGTCGGCTTTGTCATGGCCGTTTTCGGCTGGACACCCTATGGCATCTTCTACACGGTTCGGGATTTCATCCTCGATCTCTGGCATTCCGGCTTCGCAGCCCTTGGCCGCGTCGGCGATTACCTGCTGCTCGGTGCGGCCGTGGTGATCCCGGTCTTCATCATCCTGCGCGTCCTGAGCTACCGGCGGTAACATGCACGATCAGAATTTCACTGCCTCCCGGCGGACGTTCCTGCGGGCCGGTGCCCTGCTTTCGATCGGTATGCTCGCCAGCTGCGGCACGCCCAAGGTGACACCGAGCGGCAATGGCAGCGACCAGACCGATGCCACGCTCGGCTACATCAACGCGCTCAGAAAACAAAAGGGCCTGAAGCCGCTGGCCCGCGATCCGGCGGCAGCGCAAGCGGCCCTGTCGCAGGCTTCCCGCATGGCCAAGGCCGGAAAGATGTCGCACCTGATCGGCATGGGCGACAGTTTCCTGTCGCGCATGAAGGGCGGCGGCGTGGCGCTGCCTGCAGCCGAAAACATCGCCATGGGCCAGGACAGCGCCGAAAAGGCCTATGCCGCCTGGTTCCACTCGCCCAAGCACCTGGAGAACATGCTGGGCCCGAACTATAGTGGCCTCGGCGTCGCCGTGATGCGCAACCCCGCTTCCGGAAACCGGCCCTATTGGGCCATGGTGCTCTCGACCGGCTGATCAGGTTCGGGCGTCTTTGGACGCCCAATAATCCGTCCGGCTGCCGCGGATGTCGCTGATCGAGGTCAGCGCTTCGCGGTCGCAAAGCGCCGACAGGCCGCGGACGATCTTGCCCGGCAGTAGTGGCCCTTCATAGACCATGCAGGAATAGAGCTGGACGAGATTGGCGCCGGCGCGGATTTTTTCCGCCGCCGTTTCGGCCGACGAGACGCCGCCGACGCCGATGATCGGCAGGTCGGGACCGACGCGCTTGCGCATCTTGGCCAGCACGATGGTGGATTTTTCAAACAGAGGCTTGCCGGAAAGACCGCCGCTTTCCTTGGCCTGCCGCTGGTCCTTCAGCCCGTCGCGCGACAGCGTCGTGTTGGAGACGATCAGGCCGTCGAGATGATGGGCCAGCGCCACGGAGGCGATATCGTCCATGCCCTCTTCGGTCAGATCCGGCGCGATCTTCAGGAACACCGGCACGCGGCTACCGGCCTTTTTGGCTTCGTCGTCGCGGGCGGCAAGGACGGCGGCGAGCAGGGCCGCAAGGCTTTCGCGCGCCTGCAGATCGCGCAGGCCCGGCGTGTTCGGCGAGGAGATATTGGCGGTGAAATAGCGGGCGACGCCGTAGAACATGCGGATGCCGGTGACGTAATCGGCGATCCGATCGGCGCTGTCCTTGTTGGCGCCGATATTGACGCCGATCATCGCCTTGCGATCACAGGCCTTGAGGCGCTGGAGTGCGGCCTGATGGCCCTCATTGTTGAAGCCGAGGCGATTGATGACGGCCTGATCCTCGACCAGCCGGAAGATGCGCGGCTTGTCGTTGCCGGCCTGCGGTTTTGGCGTGACGGTGCCGATCTCGGTAAAGCCGAAGCCAAGTCTCAGCAGCGCTTCCGGCACGTCTGCATTCTTGTCGTAACCGGCGGCAAGGCCGATCGGGTTGGCAAAGGCGAGGCCGGCGACGGTCTGCGCCAGGCGGGGGTCTGCGGGGGCGGCGCAGGCCGGAACGAGACCGGTCTTCAGCCCCTTGATCGACAGGCCGTGGGCAGCCTCCGGATCAAGCAGGAAAAGGCCACGACGGGCCAGCGACTGGAAGACGTCGATCATTGGTCAAGCTCCGGGAAGACATGGTTGCCATCAGCGCCGCGCGGCAGCGGCTTTTCCCAGATGGCCGTATCGAGCGGCAAGGCGGCGTAGAGATGCGGAAACAAGGCGCCACCGCGCGATGTCTCGTACACCAGCGCTTGGCCCAGCTTTTCGCCATCGACGGCGACAAGCAGCAGGCCGTCCTGACCGGCGAAATACAGGGCGGCGGTCTGCTTGACCTGATCGGCGGTCGAAAAATGGATGTAACCATCGGTCAGATCGATCGGAGCGCCCTTGAATTCTCCGCTTTCGCGCGCATCCTGCCATAGAGTTGCCGGAACGATTTTGTAGATAATGCTGCGCATGCCGCCGTTTCCTGAAAGCCTGGACGATATCCTTTGCGGGATTGCCGCAATCTTCTGCGAATGTCCACCGGCAAGCGTGACGGGATCCTGATTTTTTGGGATCAGCGGAATTTGTCGAGCAAGGAGAATGCAATGAACAGGATGCTGATGCCGGTAGTAATCCTTGGCGGCGTGTTTGCGGCTTTTGCAGCCCTGGCACAGGAGCCGGCGCCCGGGCGTTATGCCATGCAGAAGACCGATAGTGGCATCGCGCGGCTGGATACGCAGACCGGCGAGGTCTCGCTCTGCCAGGAAAAGAACGGCGACATCGTCTGCCGGATGGCGGCCGACGAGCGCACCGCCTTTGAGCTGGAACTCGATTTGCTGACCAAACGCGTGGAAACTCTGGAAAAGACCGCCTCGGAAGGCCCCTTGGGCATCAAACCAAGGCTTCCGACGAAGGAAGAGATTGACCAGACGATGGGCGTCATGGAAAGAATGATGCGCAGTTTCATGGGAATTGTGAAAGATCTGGAAAGCGAGGAAAAGCCACCGTCCGACAAGACGGAGGACGTGCCTCAGAAGACCTGACCGGATCTGGACGGCACAGCGGACGAATTGGAGGATTTTTCCGCCGTGACGGGCCTTGCGGCCGTGCTCTTGGGAGGGAGCGTCATGACGTCAGGATTGACCATCATCATTGCGGACGATCACCCGCTGTTTCGCGGCGCCATGCGCCAGGCCTTAGCGGGCATGCCCGGCAACCCGGCGATCATCGAGGCCGGTGATTTCACCTCGGCGCGGCAGGCGGCGATCGACAATATGTCGGTCGATCTGATGCTGCTCGATCTGACCATGCCGGGTGTCAGCGGGCTTTCGGGGCTGATTGCGCTTCGGGCCGAATTCCAGAGCCTGCCGGTCATGATCGTTTCTGCCCATGACGACCCGGCGACCATCCAGCGCGCGCTCGAACTCGGCGCCTCGGGTTTCCTCTCCAAATCCGCAGGCATCGACGAAATCCGCCAGGGGATCGATACGGTCATGGCCGGCAATATCTTTACGCCACCGGGCTTTCAGCGCGGCATGGAGCACGAGCCGGAAGTGGCGGCATTGCTGCACCGGCTGCAGACGCTCACCCCGCAGCAATCCCGCGTGCTTGGCATGCTGGCCGAAGGCCTGCTCAACAAGCAGATCGCCTACGAACTCGGGGTCTCCGAGGCGACCATCAAGGCGCATGTCTCGGCGATCCTGTTGAAGCTCAACGTCGATAGCCGCACGCAGGCGGTCATTCAGCTGGGCAAGATTTCGGCTGTGGCTGCGTAGGAGCAGCCTAACGCCCCGTCGCCTGTTTTGCAGGGGCGATATTCGTGTTGATATCGCCGCGCGCCTGGCCCGATTGTTGGATGTCGATGACGATGTCCCTGCCGAGCAGGGACAGCGCGCGCATAAGTCGCCAGACGGAGTAGTCGCCGACATTGCCGTTGACGATTCTTGAGATGTCCGGCTGCTTCAGGTTGGTCAGTTCCGCAGCGGCTTTCTGGCTTAGAACCTTGTCTTCGATGGCAAGAGCAATCTCATTCGACAGCAGAAACTTGACCCTCATTTCCGCAGGGTCGCTATAGCCGCGGTCCTTGAGATAGTTTCCGCTTCCCAATTTGGCCGGTCCGGCTGCAGGGTCCGTCATTGTTTTCACCTATGTCAATTCTCTTCGCTTTTGCCGCGCATCGTAACGTTCGCGTAGCAATGCCCAATTTCCGGCATAAAACTGATCTGCCTGACGTTTTCTCTCCAAGAGCCGAGCAACCTGTTCCGCCGGAATTTCGCCGTCCTTTTTGTGTTGCTGTCGTGGAAGACGCGGAGTTCTTCGATCCCCTTCGCATTTCCCGATAGCGCCTGATGATGCCTGGCAGGCAGGCGTCGAAGGTTCTGTACCGCAGTTATCCGTGCATCGAATGCTTCAACCACTTCCGTCGGTTGGGAAAGGTAATCGTCTTCGACACGCTGCGACAGGAAGATCACCTCTTTAATATCGATTGCATCGTCCGATGTCATAAGCGAACCAATATAGCAAATTCACTATAAAATCAATTTTGTTTATTCCGCCGCTGCCTTCATCGACACCGACAGCTGCGTCAGCCAGGCTCGCATCGAGGCCGGGCGGACGGGTTTGTTTTGCAGGGTGATTCCGTCGCGTTCTGCGCTGGCCCGCACTTCCGGAGAGCGGTCGGCGGTGACCAACAATGATGGGATGTCGGTACCGAAATAGAGCCGGATGGCGCGGATCATGTCGATGCCGGTGCCGTCATCGAGGTGATAGTCGGCAATGATCGCGTCGGGGCGCAGGTCATGGGCGGTCAGGCCCTGCTGCCAGATATCGAGAGAGGGCGTGGTGGTCACATTGCAGCCCCAGCCCTCGAGCAGCAGCTTCATGCCCTCCAGGATCAGCGGCTCGTTGTCGATGCACAGCACACGCAGGCCATGCAGAGGCTCGGCAGTGCGCAGCAGTTCGGACGGCGCAGCCTTGACGCTTCCGGCGGCCGTGCGGTCGATCGGCATCCGCACGCGGAAGCGCGTGCCTTTGCCGGGTTTGGATTGCAGGTCGACGCTGTGGTTGAGAACGCGCGAGATGCGGTCGACGATCGACAGGCCGAGTCCAAGGCCCGCAGCCGTCTTGGCGCCCTCGTCGAGCCGGGCGAATTCCTTGAAAACCGTGCGGAACTTGGACGCCGGGATGCCGATGCCGGAATCGAGCACCTGGATGATCGCATCGCCACCCTCGCGGCGCACGCCAACCAGCACCTTGCCGGTCAGCGTGTATTTGATGGCGTTGGAGACGAGGTTCTGCACCAGGCGGCGCAAGAGATTTGGGTCGGTGCGCACCGTCAGCGATGTCGGCATGACGGTCAGCTTGAGGTTTGCGGCGCGGGCGACCGGTGCGAAATCGGTCTCGATGCGCCGCAAGAGGTCGTTGAGCGGTACGGATTGCAGGCGCGGCTTCATCGCACCGGTATCGAGCCGGGAAATGTCGAGAACGGCGCCGAGAATGGTTTCGACCGATTCCAGCGATGAATCGATGTTCTGCACCAGCACGCTGTTTTCCGATTCGCCGAGACGCTCGACCAGCGAGGACGAATAGAGGCGGGCGGCATTCAGTGGCTGCAGGATATCGTGGCCGGCAGCGGCGAAGAAACGGGTCTTGCCGATATTGGCCTCTTCGGCAGCAGCCCGGGCCTCGGCCACCTCCTTGTTGACGCGGGTGAGTTCGCCGGTGCGTTCGGCAACGCGCAATTCCAGCGTCTCGTTCGCCTGCTTCAGCGCCATGTCTGCCGCAACGCGCTGGGTAATGTCGGTATAGGTGGTGACGATGCCCTTGTCGGGCATGGCATTGGTGCGCACCTCGATGATGCGCGCGCCGCCGGAAAGTTCGAGCAGGAAGGGTTTGTCGAGCGTCAGGAAGTTGGCAATCAACCGCTTGCCGTCGTCCTTGCGGATATCCCCGCGCTGCGTCAGCATCGAGACGATATCCGCCAGCGGGAATCCGACCTGACCGGCGGTTTCCGGCAGGTCGAGCAGCTGGCGGAAGCGGCGGTTCCAGATGATCAGGTTGTTGGAACTATCAAAGACGGCGATGCCCTGATCCATCTGCGACAGCGCCGTCTGCAGCATGTCCTGATTGTATTGCAACGCCTCCGATGCCTGGTCGAGCAGCCAGGCGGTATCCGACGAGGTGTCGTCCAGCCGCTGCAGCACCAGCGACAGGACCAGCCGGGCGGAGGACGAGCCGATGGCGCTGCCAAGCAGCTGTTCGGAAAAATGGATCAACCCCATATCGGCCGGCAGGTGATCCTCCAGCCAGCGGCCCGACTGGCGCTCATAGGTCTGGAAGGAGCGCTGCATCCGTTCCTGGCCGAGATAGCGGGCAATCGTGGTTTTGAGGTCGAGCACGGTGATCTTGGTCTTGCGGCCGCGAAATGCCTTTTCAGTGCGCGATTTGCGGCGGATGAACACGCCTGCCTGTAGCCGCTCCAGCGGTTTTGGTGCCCGGGTGAGCGAGCCGATGACATAAGCGAGCACGTTGACCAGCAGGCTGAGCGCCGAGGCATTGACCAGCGGATCGGCTGCCGGTCCGGAAAAGATGGAGGTGAACGGGAAAAGGAAACCGAGAACGGTTGCCGCGACATGCGAATTGTCCGGTCCGCCGAGGCTCGGCAGAAACAGCAGATAGGCCCAGACGATGAAGCCGAGCGTCATGCCCGCAATCGCGCCTCGGGCGTTTGCCTGGCGCCAGACAAGGCCGCCGAACAAGGCCGGTGCCATTTGAGAGATGGCGGCAAAGGCAAGAAGGCCAAGCGAGGCGAGGCCCGAACTCATGTCGGCGGAGCGGTAGTAGGCGTAACCGAGCAGCAGAACCACGAAGATCGCCGTGCGCCGGACGTTGAGCAATGTGCCGGCCACATCCTGCGAGCCACCGCGGCCCATCAGGTTGCGCCGCAGGAACACCGGCATGATGATATCGTTGGAAATCATGATCGACAGCGCCACGGACGCGACGATGACCATGGCCGTCGCTGCGGAAAACCCGCCGATGAAGGTGATCATGGTCAGGACCGGCATGTCGGCGGCCAGCGGCAGCGTCAGCAGATAAAGGTCGGCATCGCCGCTGCCGGCGAATGTCAGCACGCCGGCAATCGCGACAGGCAGCACGAACAGGTTGATGGCCACGAGGTAGATCGGAAACAGGATGCCTGCGGTGCGCAGGTCCTTTTCCGTGCGGTTCTCGACCACCGTCACATGGAACTGCCGGGGCAGCATGATGATGGCGAAGGAGGACAGAACGATCAGCAGGATCCAGCGCGGCAGCGGCGTCTGGTAGTTCAGCGCCGTCATCACCTGCTGGTTGGCAAGAGCTTTCGCCCACAGGTCGCTCGGGCCGTCGAACAGGAAGAAGATCACATAGATCCCGGCGGTGACCAGAGCCAATAGCTTGACCACTGATTCCATGGCGATTGCCAGGATCAACCCGTCCTGATGCTCGGTCGCATCGGTATGGCGCGTGCCGAAAACGATGGCGAAACAGGCAAGGAAAAGCGTCACCAGTAGCGGCAGGTCGATGAAGTCCTGGCCGGAACCGATGCCATAGCCGCTGGTATCGACCATCGCCGATACCGAACTCGACACGGCCTTGAGCTGCAGCGCTATATAAGGAATGGCGCCGATCAAGGAGATCAGCGCGACGATGGCGGCAACCATCGGGTTCTTGCCGTAGCGCGCGGCGATGAAATCGGCAACCGAGGTCAGTTTCTCAGCCTTGGCGAGCGCGATGATCCGGCGGATGACCGGCAGACCGATGGTGAACATCAGGATAGGGCCGATATAAATGCCGGTGAATTCCAATCCGCGCTCGGCAGCAAGACCGACGCCGCCGAAATAGGTCCAGGATGTGCAATAGATTGCCAGGCTCAAGGCATAGACCAGCGGCCTGCCTCTGCCGGCAGGATCGGTCTTGCGCGCCTTGCGATCGCCATAGCTTGCCACCGCAAACAGCAGCAGCAGATAGGCGAAGGCGGCCCCGAAAATGATCGAGCCCGTGAGCATATCTCCTCCTTGTCCTCCACCAGAGCATAGGACAAGACGGATGCGAAGAAAATCGGCCCGGCCTAAGCCTTAAGTCAAAGAAACCGCAACTCTTTTTCAGGGCTCCGCGACCGATATATGCAAGGCTAATTTCGATTGCGTGATTTACATGATTTTGATTTCGGTTAGCATCCGGCCTGTACCCGGTTGCGTAGGAACAGGCCGCCGCAGCTGGTTTCAGTCTTAGACAAGGAGAGAGTAATGATAAATGAATTCAAGGCGTTTATTGCCCGGGGCAATGTCATGGACCTTGCGGTCGGTATCATCATCGGTGGCGCGTTCACGCTGATCGTCAATTCGCTGGTCAACGACATCATCATGCCGGTCATCGGTGCCATCACGGGCGGCCTGGATTTTTCCAATTTCTTCTTCCCGCTCTCCAGCACAGTAACGGCGACCTCGCTTGCTGCGGCACGCGAGCAGGGCGCAGTCTTTGCCTATGGCAACTTTCTGACCGTGGTGATCAACTTCCTCATTCTCGCCTGGATCATTTTCCTGATGGTCAAGGCCGTCAACAAGATGCGCGTTTCGTTGGAAAAGCAGAAGAACGAAGAGCCGGCAGCACCGCCACCGGTGGACGTTCAGCTTCTCACCGAAATCCGCGATCTCCTGAAAACACAGCGCGTATAAGACGCGTTTCGCGATCGTCAGGCCGGTGTCGATACATCACCAGAATCGATAAATCCGTCACCGAATATCGCGTGATCGTGATGTGAAAAACAGGTAGAAGCGGCGGGCAACTAGAGCGCCGCGCGCCCGATTGGGCGCACAAAAGGTGCTCTAGTATTTTTTAGCTGCGCATAACCGCGAAAATCGGTTCCAATTTTCGGGGTTATGCGCGAGGGAGCCCGCCGATGACCATACTTGCCAGCCTCAGCCCCCGATCGCTTTCTGCCCCTGAAAGCGGCATTGTCGAACTGGTGAATTATGCGCGCGGGCGCGACGGGCTCATTCCGCTCTGGGCGGGCGAGGGCGATCTGCCGACGCCGGATTTCATCTCGCAAGCGGCCCAGGATTCGCTGAAAGCCGGCGAGACCTTCTACACCTGGCAGCGCGGAATCCCGACATTACGCGAGGCGCTGTCGCGCTATTACCAGCGGCATTTCGCCAAAACGCTGTCGCCGGACAATTTCTATGTGACCGGTTCCGGCATGCAGGCCATCAAGCTTGCCATCGAGGCCGTGACCTCGCCGGGCGACGAGATGGTATTCCTGACCCCGGCCTGGCCAAACTTTGCCGCCAGCGCCGAATTGTCCGGCGTGCGTGCCGTCGCCGTGCCGCTGAGCTTCGAGGACGGCAAATGGCAGATCGACATCGGCAAGCTCGAGGCGGCGATCACGGAAAAGACGCGGGCTCTGTTCGTCAATACGCCCTCCAATCCAACCGGCTGGACGGCCACGCATGACGACCTGAAGGCCATTCTGGCACTGGCGCGCAAACATGGTCTTTGGATCATCGCCGACGAGATCTATGCGCTCTATTCCTACAATGGCGATCGCGCCCCGTCCTTCCTCGACGTGATGGAGGAGGACGAGCGCATCCTGTTCGTCAATTCGTTTTCGAAGAACTGGTCGATGACCGGCTGGCGGGCCGGCTGGATCGTGGCGCCGCCGGCGATCGGCCAGGTGCTGGAAAACCTGATCCAGTATTCGACATCGGGCGTAGCCCAGTTCATCCAGGCGGGTGCTGTGGTGGCGCTGGACCAGGGGGATGCGTTCGTCGCGGAAAACGTCGCCAAGGCCGCCCGTTCACGCGACCTTTTGTGCGATGCGCTGATCGCCACCAACCGGGTGCAGACCTTGAAACCGGACGGGGCGATCTACGCCTTCCTGAAGATCGATGGCGTCACCGATGCCCGGCGTGCAGCGCTGGATATCGTCGACAAGACCGGGGTTGGCCTCGCACCCGGCACCGCCTTCGGCGAGGGCGGATCGCTGTTCATGCGTGCCTGTTTTCTGCGTGATCCCAGGCAGATCGCCATCGCTGCCGAACGGCTGGCTGGCTATATCGCCGCACTCTGAACCGCCTTCGGCTGCTGTGCAGCGCACAAAAGTCTTGTGAAACGCGTCGCGAACGGGTTTTATCCCGCTCACTTGAACAGCGCAGGAGCAGGCAATGGCGGTATTGGTAACGGGCGGCGGCGGATATATCGGCAGCCACATGGTCTGGGCATTGCTCGATGCGGGCGAACAGGTCGTCGTCATCGACCGCCTGTCGACCGGCTTTCGCTGGGCAATCGCACCCGAAGCCCGTTTTTACGAAGGCGATATTGCCGACACGGCCCTGATGCAGCAGATCTTTGCCGACAACGACATCGACTCCATCATCCATTTCGCCGGCTCGATCGTCGTGCCGGAATCGGTCGCCGATCCGCTCGGCTATTACGAGAACAACACCGTCAAATCGCGCAGCCTGATCGCCAGCGCGGTCGAGGCGGGTATCCCCTATTTCGTGTTTTCCTCGACGGCTGCCGTCTATGGAACGCCGGACGTGCTCGAACCGGTGACGGAAAGCGTCAACCTTAAGCCGGAATCGCCTTACGGTTCATCGAAGCTGATGACCGAGATCATGCTGCGCGACACCGCGGCCGCACATGCCTTCACCTATACGGCGTTGCGTTATTTCAACGTCGCCGGTGCCGATCCGAAGGGACGCAGCGGCCAATCCTCCGCACTGGCCACCCATCTGATCAAGGTTGCCTGCGCCACCGCGCTTGGCAAACGCCAGTCGATGAGCGTGTTCGGAACCGATTATCCGACCCCGGACGGAACCTGCGTGCGCGACTATATCCATGTCTGGGACCTGGTTCAGGCGCATTTGAAGGCCCTGCAGCGCATGCGCGCCGGTGGCGGGTCGCTGGCGGCCAATTGCGGTTACGGCCACGGCTTTTCCGTGCTCGAAGTGCTCGATGCCGTGCGCCACGTGCACGGCGAAGATTTTCCGGTGACGTTTTCGGAGCGTCGTGCAGGAGACCCGGCGATGATCGTCGCCAATCCGGCGCTGGCCAAGCAGGAGCTTGGATGGGTACCGCAATATGACGATCTGAACGGCATCATCCGCAGTGCGCTGGATTGGGAATTGCATCTGATGCGGAAAAATTCCTTCTAAGATACAGTCGGTTCGGTGTCTTTCTGACGCTGACGTAGGGTCGCCAAGCGCAAAGCCGGGCGACCTCTCCAGTTTGACGACAGTTTCACCCTCTAGGGTACCGGTCAGAATAGACTGACTGGACCCGGAGCATGATGGAGTTTTCGCGCCTTAAAGACCGTATGACTGCAAGGCTTCTGGCATTGCAGTCGAAGGCGGCACATGGGCCTGGTGATGCTCGATCGCGGGCCGGCCGCATTTCTGCTTCCTCTCGCCAAGTCATCGCCGGCACTGCTCGCGATCGTCTTTGCGTCTAACGGGAGGGGCGGATGAAAGCTGTCATTCTTGCCGGCGGCCTGGGGTCGCGCATCGCCGAAGAAACCCATCTGAAGCCGAAGCCGATGATCGAGATCGGTGGACGGCCGATCCTCTGGCATATCATGAAGCTCTACTACGCCCACGGCGTGCGTGATTTCATCATCTGCTGCGGTTTCAAAGGCTATGTGATCAAGGAGTATTTCGCCAATTACGGCCTGCACATGTCGGACATCACCTTCGATCTGTCGCAGAATTCGATCGAATTTCACCGTCAGAGCGCCGAGAATTGGCGCGTCACGTTGGTCGACACGGGCGAAAGCTCGATGACCGGTGGCCGCCTCAAGCGGGTCGCGTCCTACCTCAAGGATGAGGAGGCTTTCTGCTTCACCTATGGCGACGGCGTCAGCAACGTCGATATCGGCAAGACCATTGCCTTCCACAAAACCCACGGCAAGCAGGCGACCGTGACCGCCGTCCGGCCGCCGGCACGCTATGGCGCGCTGCAGCTGGAAGGCACCGAAGTCCAGGGCTTCATCGAAAAGCCGGAAGGCGAAGGCGGTTTCATCAACGGCGGTTTCTTCGTGCTTTCCCCCCGCGTCATCGACCGGATCGAGGCGGATCATTCAAGTTGGGAAGGCGATCCATTGATGGGACTGGCCAGAGAGGGCGAGTTGCAGGCCTATTTCCACGACGGCTTCTGGCAGCCGATGGATACGCTGCGCGACAAGAACCACCTTGAAAGTCTATGGCAGAGCGGCGCCCCGCCGTGGAAGAGCTGGTGATATCTATGACAAACGAATTCTGGCGCGGAAAACGGGTGCTCGTCACCGGCCATACCGGCTTCAAGGGCAGCTGGCTGTCGCTTTGGCTGCGCGAACTGGGCGCCGACGTCTCGGGCCTTTCGCTGGCTCCGCAGACGGAGCCTTCCCTGCATCTGCTGCTCGGCGGCGGCATGGAGGGGCCGGGCATCATCGATATCCGCGATCGCGATGCCGTCACCCATCATGTGCTGAAGACCAAGCCACAGGTCGTCTTTCATCTGGCAGCGCAGGCTTTGGTGCGGGCGGGATACCGCAATCCGGCCGAAACCTACGATATCAACGTCATCGGCACAGCCAATCTGCTCGATGCCCTGCGGGTCTCGGAGGATGTGCGCTCGATCGTCGTGGTGACCACCGACAAGGTCTACCACAATGCCGAGACCGGCCTTGCCTTCATGGAGAGCGATCCGCTCGGCGGCCACGATCCCTACAGCGCCAGCAAGGCGGCAGCGGAGATCGTCGCGGCGAGCTATCGCGCCTCGTTCTTTGCCGCCCGCAAAATCGGTCTTGCCACGGCGCGCGCCGGCAATGTCATCGGCGGCGGTGATTGGGCCGAAGACCGGCTGATCCCGGATGCGGTGCGGGCATGGCAGCGTGGCGAAACATTGCAGGTGCGCCGTCCACGCGCCGTGCGTCCCTGGCAGCACGTGCTTGAGCCACTCGGCGGATATATGAGATTGGCGGAGCGCCTATGGCAGATGCCGGATGGTCCCGAGAGCTACAATTTCGGTCCGGATCACGGCGAGGCCGCCTCCGTCGGCGCCGTGCTGAAAATGGCCGAGCGGCATTTTGGCGGCGGCGCCATGGTTCTCGGCGATGGCACGGATGGTCCGCACGAAGCGGGCTACCTGGTGCTCGACAGTGCCAAGGCACGCGCCGATCTCGGCTACCAGCCGCGCTGGCGGCTAGTGGAAACCGTCAAGCGGACGATGGAGTGGTATAGAGCGCAAGGGCAGGGACAGGCGGCGCTTGACTTGTGCCTCGGCGATATCCGCGATTTTGCCGGACTTGCCACCAAGGACGAACCTTTGCGGGCGGCCGGATGAGCGCGCGGTTCACGGCGCACCAAACGCCGCTCCAGGGGCTTTGCGTCATCCGCCGCAAAACCATGTCGGACGATCGCGGCTTTCTGTCGCGGCTGTTCTGCGAAGAAGACCTTGCGGCCTTCGGCTGGCAGGGGCGCATCGCACAACTGAACGAGACCGGCACGCTCCACAGGGGCACGGTGCGCGGCATGCACTTCCAGATGCCGCCGCATGCCGAGATCAAGCTCGTCACCTGCACCCGTGGCCGCATCCTCGACATCGCCGTCGATATCCGGGCGCACTCGCCGACGTTTCTGCAGCATTTCGCCGTCGAGCTGTCCGAAGACAATGCCTGTTCGCTGCTGATCCCCAAGGGTTTCGCGCATGGCTTTCAGGCGCTGACCGATGCCGTGCGGATGATCTATGCCCATTCAGAGCCTTATGCGGCGTCTTCCGAGGGGGGCCTCAATCCGCAGGACCCCGCACTCGGCATCGACTGGCCTTTGCCGGTCGCCAACCTGTCGCCGCGCGATGCGGCGCATCCTTTGCTGTCGCCGGACTATCGTGGAGTAGCCGCATGAAATGCCGTCACTGCGGATCGACGCATATGGTGCCCTTTCTCGACCTCGGCACCGCGCCGCCGTCGAATTCCTATGTCAATGCCGGTGAACGGCATCTGCCGGAACTCTGGTATCCGCTGGTGATCCGCTGCTGCCAGGAATGCCGCCTGGTGCAGACCGAGGATTTTGCCGATCGCGAGACGTTCTTTTCCTCGAGCTATGCCTATTTCAGCTCGTTTTCGACCTCCTGGCTTGAGCATGCCAAGCGCTATGTCGCCGATATGCAGGCCCGTTTCGGCCTGACCCAAGCCTCCCATATCGTCGAGGTCGCCGCCAATGACGGCTATCTCTTGCAATATGCCAGGGAGCGCGGCATTGGCTGCCTCGGTATCGAACCCACGGCAAGCACTGCTGCGGCTGCGCGGGCGAAGGGTATCGAGATCGTCGAGGAATTCTTCGGCGCGGAACTCGGCGAAAAACTTGCGGCGGAAGGCCGTTCCGCCGATCTGACGGCCGCCAACAATGTGCTCGCCCACGTGCCCGATATCAACGATTTCGTTGCCGGCTTTACGCGGTTGCTGAAGCCAAACGGCGTCGCGACCTTCGAGTTTCCGCACCTGCTGAACATGGTGCGCGAGGCGCAGTTCGACACCGCTTATCACGAACACTATTCCTACCTGTCGCTGACATCCGTCAGCCGCGTCTTTGAAGCCAACGGCCTGTCCGTCTTTGACGTCGAAACGACGCCTTGGCATGGCGGCAGCCTGCGGGTGTTTGCGCAGCGCAGCGACAGCGGCAAACATCCGGTCACCGCGGCCGTGGCGGCAACGCTCGCCGAAGAGCAGGCTGCCGGCATGCTCACGGATGCCTTCTACACGGACTTCCAGGCGGCGGCGCAAACCGTGCGCGATGGCTTCCTGACCTTCCTGATCGACAGCCGGCGGGCCGGCCTGAAAGTCGCAGCCTATGGCGCTGCGGCCAAGGGCAACACGCTGCTCAACTTCTCCGGCGTCAAGCCTGACCTCTTGCCGTTCGTCGTCGACAAGAACCCCGCCAAGCAGGGCCTGCTGCTTCCCGGCAGCCGTATCCCGATTGTCACGGAAGAATTTCTCAAAGCCGAAAAACCGGAAAGAGTGGTGATACTGCCATGGAACCTTCAAGCCGAAATCAGACAGCAACTTTCGTATATCAGCGATTGGGGTGGCAAGTTCGTGACAGCGGTACCGACGCTGACGGTGCATCCATAGCGGACGGCGCCATCGCCGCACTGCCCGAGGCCACGGCCGAGGTGCCAGCCAAGAAAGCCGACACGGCCAGCCTCAAGATTGGTTGAACGCCGGTTTGCGGCTATTGTCCGCTTTCCCCCAGAATGCCCATCTCATGCTCGATCGAATGCTGGATCAGGCGTGCCCAGATATCCTCGTAGAAATCCGGATCGAGCCCCGCCAAGCCGGCGTTGCGGCGGGCATTCAAGCGGACTTCATCGACGCGCGAGGGGATGTCGGCCTTGAGACCTGCCGGTTTCTTGATGGCTGCAGCTCTGCCGATATAGCCCCAGCGCTCCTGGAAGAGCGCCATCAAGGCTTGATCGATACGGTCGATCTCGACGCGGATCTCGGCCATCGAAGCACAGTCTGCCGGGCTTTTCTGCATAAGGGTCTCCGGATACGTCATCACCGCGCTGCTGCATCGCAGGGCCGCATGCGACGGTGCTTACCAAGCCATGCAGCGGCTGGAAAGCCGAAAACCGGACTTATGACCAAAGGGTCGCGGGCAAGCTTCGCAAAAGCCTTCCCGGCTAGTCTGCGGCAAACGGAGAAACTTCATGTTCGCCCAGCCGAAACTGACGATTTGTGTGCCATCGCGTAACCGCCAGCCCTATTTCCAGGAAACGATCAGAAGTCTGCTGGCGAACATGCGCATGGACGTCGAGTATGTTTTCGCCGACAACTCGGATGACCCGTCGATCATGGACGACTTCATGGAGGAGGTTCTTGGCGACCCGCGGGTGAAATATCTGCCTTCGGTGGACCGGGTCTTGCCGATGGTCGAGAATTGGGATCGGAGCGTGGAGGCCGCCACCGGCGAATTCATCTGCATGATTGGCGATGATGATTACGTCGATGTCAATGTTGCCGACCTGATCCGGCGGTCCCAGGCCGAACAGCCGGCGATGGATGTCCTCATTTGGAGCCGCCTGACGTTCAACTGGCCTGGAAACCGGCCGCAGCGTTGTAATGTCGCCGTCAATCTCGACACCGGTGTGTATCGGGTTCCCCGGTCAACGGCCTATCATGAATTCTTTTCCTGGAGGGGCGGCAGCGCGTTCCCCAACATGGCGTTCGGGTTCTATCACGGCGCCGTATCGAAGCAGGTGATGGACAAGATGAAAGCGAAATTCGGCGGCAAATATTGCGAATATCCGGTCGTCGATTTCGAGAATATCTGCAAGGTTCTAGTGACTGCCGAGCACATGGTCTACTCGGGGCGGCCGTTCTCGGTGCTGGGCTCCTGCGCCAAGAGCAATTCGGCGAAGATCAAGACGGTCGATGAGTCCTTGCAGCAGATGGCGATTTTTACCGCCGAGACCGGGCGTGATATCAATAACGACCCGCACATGCAGGATTTCCCCTTTCCCTCCGTCCTCGGACTGACCGCTGCTATCGCACAAGTGCAGCATTGGTTCCTGTCGCGCTACGGCTATAGCCCGATGAAGGGCTGGGAAGCCAATTTTGCTGAAGCCTGCGGCAACAGCTGCAGCATCATGTCGACCTCTGCTGACAACGACCGGACCATCGAAGGCTATCGCGACGTCTTTTCGAAATGGAAGGGCGGCCAATACTTGAAGCATTTCAAGCCGGGCGATTTTGTCGATCCAACAGGAGCGCCCGTCTTCACCGGCATATCGGACGAGCAGCTCTATATCGACGAGGAGATTGGCGGCGTTCAGACGCCGGCGGAGCTCTATCATCTCGTCGCCCAGATGCTTGCGCCGCAGGAGGCAATGGTGCTGAATCTACCCGCGAACTTCAGGGCTGCCTGATGGCGGGATGGCAATGTCTCAGTCAGCCTCGCGAAAGACCCCCTCGGTAGTTTAGCCTTGTCGAATTCTCCGCCGAAGGATCGCATGGAGGTCCTTTCGCAAAACCATCGAGCGATGTCCTGAAGAGATCATGCGCCGGAATATCGTTATTTCACAGTCGATGTACTTTCCCTGGGTGGGTCTGCTGGAGCAGATCCGTCTGGCGGATGTCTTCGTTCATTATGACGACGTTCAATATTCCAAGGGCAGTTTCAGCAATCGTGTCCAGGTGAAGGGCATCAACGGCGTCAGCTGGCTGACGCTGCCGTTGCGCGACTATCATCTCGGCCAGCGGATCGACGAAGTAATGCTGGACGACCGCACCGACTGGCGGAGCAAACATCGCGAAATCCTGCGTCAGTCCTATCTGAAGGCACCGTTTCGCGACGAGATGCTGGGCGTGGTAGATCGCGTTTTCGCGCAGGACGCATCGACGGTCGCCGACATATCCCGTCAGTCGATGCTGGAGCTCGCCGCCTATTTCGGCCTGGACCGGCCGCAGTTCCTCTCATCGCAGACATTGCCGGTGCCAGGCGCAAGCAGCGAACGGGTGTGCGACATCGTCGAGCATCTGCAGGGAACGGTTTACGTCACCGGGCATGGCGCCCGAAACTATCTGAACCATGGGCTGTTCGAGGAGAAAGGCATCTCCGTTGAATACATGCGTTACCAGCGCACGCCCTATCCACAATTGCACGGCGATTTCACCCCATACGTGACCGCATTGGATCTGATCGCCAATTGCGGTTTTGCGGGCGCCGGGCTGATTCATTCGGGAACGATCGGTTGGAAGGAATTCACGCAATGACGACGGAAAATCTCGATGCAGTCTCATCCGAGTATCTGCCGAATGCCGCGACGGCGATCGAGAATGATCTTATTCTCAACTGGTATCCGGAGCGCATCATCCGGCGGTTCGGCTCGGTCGGCTCCATTCTTGAGCTGGGCATCGGCCATGGCTATACGCCGGGTCTTTTCAACGCAGCCTGCGATCGTCATGTGATCATCGAAGGCTCGCAGCTGGTTATCGATCTCTTCAAGGAAAAAAGCCCGGATTTCGCCGGCGAAGTCGTGTTCTCCTATTTCGAGAATTTCGACACGGACGAGCGCTTCGACGTCATCGTCATGGGCTTCATTCTGGAACATGTCGACGATCCGGGCATGTTGCTTGACCGCTTCAAGCGGTTTTTGAAGCCGGGCGGGCGCATCTTCGTCGCGGTTCCCAACGCCAAGTCGATGAACCGGCGGCTTGGTGTCGAGCTTGGCAAGATCGATGATATCTACGATCTCAATGCCAACGACCATGCTCTTGGCCACAAGCGTCAATATTGCCGCGATACGCTGAAGCAGGAAATACAGAGCCACGGCTATGCGGTGAGCCTCGAAGAGGGGATTTACCTCAAGCCGCTGCCGCTGGCCGTCCTCAAGACGTTGCCGGACTTTCAGGAAAATCTCGAGGCGATGTTGCGCGTAGGGGTCGATTTTCCAGACCTGTGCGTTGCGATGCTGATGGAAGCCACCGTGCAATGAAGACTGCCGCCATCATCGGCGCACGGTCCATGCTTGGCAGCCAGTTGATTGAGCGGCTGCAGCAGCGGGGCATCGCGACGGTGACCGTTGGGCGATCCCAGGCGGATGATATTGTTTTCGATCTTATGGCCCCTGTCGCTCAAGTACCCGTTGATGTGACGGCCGACGTTGTTTTCCATTGCGCGGCGAGCTTTGCCGGCGACAATGAGGACGGGCTCCGCCAGAACTTCGCGGCCAATGCGGCAAGCGCGATTGCAGTTGCTGGATTGGTACGGGATTTGAAGGCTACGGCGCTGGTCTACGCCGGATCGGCCTCGTCGGACCAGACATTGGATCCTGCTAATTTCACTTCCTACGGATTGAGCAAGGGCATCGCCGAGCAGGTTTTCGACTGGGCACTGCAAAAGCAGAACATTCGTTTCTGCAGCCTGCGTTTTTCCCAGCTGTTCGATACCGAGGGCCGCTGCTGCGCTCATCAGGCGTGGTTCGGGCGTATCATTGGCTATGCGTCGCAAGGGCAGGATATCCGCATGCCGCGCTCGGATGGGGTTCGCAATTTCCTGCATGTCCGGGATGCGGCCGATCTGATGATCCGCGCCGCCGAACGCGATGTGTCAGGTGTTCTGGATGTCGCTCATCAAGAATCACTGACGATAGAGCAGATTGCCGATATCGCCTTTGATGTCTTCGGGAAGGGCGGCCGCTCCGTCATTGTGCCCGAGAAAACGCCGTTCCGGCCGATCCACTTTCCTGATTCCGCAAAGGCTTTCGAGCGAATGGATTTTCGGCCCGCGATCAGCATGCGCGACGGCATCGCGATGATCCGCGATGCGCAGACGGCGGCAGCTTTTGGACCGATGGACCTGACATGACGATGTTTGAACCGAAGCAGCCAGGAGACGTGATCACCGTCGTGGTCACGGCGGTCGGGGCGCTGATCGGGCAGGGGATCATCCGCTCGCTGCGTTTGTCGGGGCTTTCGGTGCGGGTCATCGGTGTGGATCGCGATCCAAACGGCATCGGGCCTTACTGGTGTGATGCGTTTTTTGCCAAGCCGGTAGTTGACGAGAGTTCGGACGCCTATCTCGACTTCTGGAAAAGCCTGCTGGTCGACGAAGCCATCGATCTCGTCCTGCCAGGGCTTGAACTCGACGTGCTGTTCTTCAGCCGCAACCGGGCAGCGTTCGCCGATCTCGATGCGCGCATCGTCCTCAACGATCCCGGGATTATCGAACTGGCGCAGGACAAATGGGATTTCGGTCTCGAACTGGAGCGGCTCGGTCTGCCAGCCATTCCGGCGTTGCTCGGAGCGGGCTGGACGGAGTGCGTTCGAGAGTTGGGCCTGCCGCTGCTCTTGAAACCCCGTCAGGGCAATGGCTCGCGGGGTATCGCGGTGTTACGCGACGAGGATGATTTCAATTACTGGAGCCGCAAGAGCAGGGACGAATTCCTCATCCAGAAATTCATCGGCAGCGACGAGCAGGAATTCACCGTCGGCGCCTTCGGTTTGGGCGACGGCACGGCGCTTCCGCCGATCATTTTCCGGCGAAAGCTCTCTGTCGCCGGTAATACGCAATATGCCGAGGTTGTCGATCACCCTGTTCTGGTTGACGCAGTGACCCGGCTCGCCGCGCTCTTCAAGCCGGTGGGGCCGACGAACTACCAGTTCCGCATGCACGGCGGGACGCCTTATCTGTTGGAGATCAACCCGCGCTTTTCCAGCAGCACCTCGCTGCGTGCCGCCTTCGGCTATAACGAGGCGGCCATGTCGGTTGAATATTATCTGCTTGGCAAGAGACCGCCGCCACCCGAGATCCGCTCCGGTCGCGGCTGGCGTTATTACGAAGACCTTGTGGTGACATGATCGCGATCATTTCTGACGTTCACGGCAACCTGCCGGCACTGAAGGCGGTGCTGGAAAAGATCGATGCGCTTGGCTGTGAAACGATCATCTCGCTTGGCGACGTCGTTGGCTATTATGCGCAACCGGGCGAATGCGTCGATCTGCTGCGCGATCGCGGTGTCGTCAATATCCTCGGCAATCACGATCACTACATAGTCAGCGGCGAGGGCTGCCCGCGCTCGAAGCTGGTGTCCGATATTACCGAGTACCAGCGCGGCATCATCTCGCCGGAGCAGGTCGCCTGGCTGGCGCAGTCGCGTTCCCATATCATCGACGGTTCGACCTATTTCATCCATGGTGGCTGGCAGGACCCGGTCGATCAGTATCTCTACGCGATTGCAGAGACGGATATTCCCGCAGGGGCCCAGACATTCTTTGCCGGGCATACGCATGTCCAGGTTCTACTCGATGTGAACGGCAAGACGTTCTGCAACCCCGGTGCCGTCGGCCAGCCGCGCGATGGCGATCCGCGCGCTGCGTTTGCGATATTCGAGGAGGGGCGCATCGAGTTGCACCGCGTCGGCTACGACATCGACGAGACTGCATTCCATATGAAGGAGGCCGGGTTTCCGGCCAGATGCTACGAAAATCTCTATATCGGTGCGCAGATCGGCGGCCGGATCGACAAGATCACGCTGGCGGTCTGACTGCGCCGCCGGTCGGGGCGCGGCCCTTTCTCATTCGCAAAACGGTGACACAGACATGCAAAGACCCACGTCTTGCCGTGGCGAAACGCGGGTCTTGAAACCGGAACAGAATGTGTGTCAGGCCGCGTCGGGCAGGCGGACGCAGTATCCGCCCGGCGACGACGCAAGCACGAGCTTGCCGTTGATCACCGGATCGACCTGGAAACGATCGTTTTCCTTGAGATAGTCATTGACCGCGGTCAAAGGATCGTTGCCTCTGAACCAGGATTTCGAGCGCTTTTTCGGGGCTTGGTCTTCGGTCAGATGGCCTGCCGCCGTGTCGGCCACGACGAGATAGCAGCCCGGCGTCACCAGAGCGCCATAGGCACGGCATTCGGCCAGCACGTGACCATAGGAATGGTCGCTGTCGAGAACGACCATGACCCTTGCACCTTCGGGGATCAGATCGCGCACGGCCTGCAAGGTGCTGTCATCGACGGAGCCGCCTTCGATAAGAGCGATGCGGCTCGCCATCGGATGGGTCTCGATCGCCTCGCGGTTATGAGCGCGGATGTCGATATCGACACCGATCACCTTGCCCTTGTCGTTGCCGGTCATCGCCAGCAGGGAGGCCATGAAAATCATCGAGCCGCCGCGCGCGACGCCGGTTTCGATGATGATGTCGGGCCTGGTGTTCCAGACGATTTCCTGCGTTGCCATGATATCGGCCGGCAGCTGGATGATCGGCACGCCCATCCAGCTCCAGAGGTAGGAATAGTCGTAGGTGTCGAGCGCCAGCATCGTGTCGATCGACTGCTTGAAGACCTCTTTGTCCTGGCCAAGCGCCAGGCACATTTCCTGCCGGTGCGCTTCAAATTCCTGGCGATCGTCTTTGGTTGTCATGGGATGTGGTGCCTTTGTCATTCAGGACGGCTATCGAAGGCCACTTGGACGGCGGCGAGTGATGGCCGGCTTTTTTTTCAAGCGGATTTTGCCAGAGGTAGTTCGCCGGCTGCCCGGCTGTCGATCAGGCTGACGATGACGCCGGTGACGCGTTCGATCTCTTCCTCGGTCATGTCATGGTAGCTCGGCAGGTTGATGGCGCGTTCGGGGATATCCCAGGCATGCCGGTTTTCGCGCCGTTCCGGAAACATCGGCAGGCTGGTCAGCGGATGAAAGAACACGCGCGCGTCGATATTGGCGGCGCTGAACGCCTGCTGCAGCATTTCGCGGCTGATGCCGATATCGCGGTCGAACACGGCGGTCGGCATCCAGGCGCCGTTGACGGTACCGGTGTTCTCGGGGTTGAGGCTGATGCTCTGATAGGCTTTCAGTCTTTCGGCATAGCTTGAGAGAATTTCGCGCTTGCGGGCAATCAGGCTCCCGATGCGCTCAAGCTGGGCGCAGCCGAGCGCGGCCTGAATGTTCGACATCTTGTACTTGAAGCCGACATCATCCGGCCAGAACTGCTTTTTCTGGGCGCGGGCGCGGCCGTGATTGCTGAGCGTCAGCACTTTCTCGAACAGCGCGTCGTCGCTGGTGACGAACATGCCGCCTTCGCCGGTTGTCAGTGTCTTGGTGCCGTGGAAGGAGAACGTGCCGAACGTGCCCATCGATCCGGCGCGCCGGCCGTGCCATTCGGAACCGATCGCCTCGGCCGCATCCTCGATGACCGGAATGCCGTGGCGGCGCCCGATCTCAAGAAGGCGCTCCATGTCGCATAGATTGCCATAGATATGCGTGGCGATGATCGCTTTGGTCTTCGGCGTGATATGGCGCTCGACCTCGGCCGGATCGATGCACCAGCTGTCGGGCAGGATATCGACGAAAACCGGGGTAGCGCCGAGATGGACGATAGGTGCAGCCGTGGCGATCCAGTTGGTTTCGGCGAGGATGATTTCGTCGCCATAACCGATGCCAAGCGCTGCAAGGCCCATATGCATGGCGCCGGTGCAGCTCGACGTGGCGATCGCGTGGGCGACACCGAGATGGCGGCGGAAGCCCTCTTCGAACCGGACGATGTAATCGTAGCAGCGGTCGCCCCAGCCATGGGCGGCGGCGTCGGCAGCATAGGCGACTTCCAGCTCGGTAATCGAGGGCTTGGTATAGGAGATTCTCGATGCGGTCTGGTTCATGCCGCTTTCGTGCCCTTGCGATAAAGATCACCACCGCAGATCAGCCCGACCGGGGCCATCATCAGCTTGACCGTCGCGTAAAATTCCCTGGCGTCACGCGCGCCGGCGATGAAACGATCGATCAGCAGCGCGCCGTCATGCAGGCCTCGCCGTTGATCCTTTTGCCGAACCTCATGGAATTCCGGGCGGAACAGTGGTGCGAGATGGCCGCCTTCGAATTCCTTCAGCGCGGCGAAATAGGCGTTGCCCTTGCTCTTGTAAGCCTCGCGGCCGGTTTCCATCATGCAGTCGATCATCAGCGCGCGCACAAAAGCTTCGTTGCCGCCGGACCACGGAGTACCGAGTTCACGCAGAACGTGAAACTGCACCTCTGCCACCGCCCCGGCAATGCCGATGCCGGAATGGAACGGGAAATTCCAAGGATGAAGCGGCTCTTGCGCAACAAACGGTACGACATTGATCGCCGACATCGGCCGGCCGCAGAAGGCCAGTTCATTGGCGAACAAAAGCACCTTGGCCGCCCATTCATATTGCGGCACCGGCGTCGACCAGTCCTGCGGCTCCGGCAGTTGCAACAGTGCATCCAGAAGCGACCGGCGAATGGCGGCGTGGTAGAGGCCAAACGGCATTTTCGGACTGTTGAGGCTGTTTTCCCAATAGAAGAAAGACTTCAACATGATGGTCTTGTCGAGCTTTTCGATGTGGTAATTGGCCGGGATGGCGACCGAGCTTACCTTGCCGGGTTCCGCATGGCGGTCGATCTGGAAGGCGTTCCATGCCAGGGCATCGACACCCGGCGACGTGGTTTCGAGAAAGGCGACCATTGTTGCAAGATCGGTTTCGATGACATCGCCGGGATTGACCAGCGCCACCCAGTCGCCCTTGGCGGCAACAGTCGCATGGCGCCACAGGCGCTGGCGGGTGGTCCCCGCGTCTGCATCGGCAATCACGATTTTTGCAGCGCTGGCAACAAGATCGAGAAGGGCGCCGGAGAGGGCGACATCTGCAGGTTTTGCGATGACGATCTCAAAGTCTGCGCTTTTGTTTTCCAGGAGCAACGTCACCAGCGGCAGGGCGTCCTGCGCGGCGGTTTCCACGGGAATGCAGATCGAGAGTTTGGTCATGGCTTGCCTCGTGACGTCAGCGGTCCTTGCCGAACCGTCACTGCGCGTGGCCAATCCGGAAAATGGTCACATCAGCAGGCAAGTACCTTCTGCGTCGAGGAGGGTGCGGTCCTGTCTCGCAGCGGAAGGCATTGTCTGCTGACGTGTGCTTTAGAGGTAGCGCGGGAAACTTGAGCGAAGCTTTGCATGGAGAGGCGCGCTGCCCGGCGCGCTTCAAGCGCCGAGCGAGAGTTTGATGGCAAAGCCGATGATGGTGACGGTCAGCACGCCGAGAAACCACAAGCCGACGAACCACAGCAGTTTTTTCGGAAGGCTGTTCTCAGCTGGCATCAGTGGTAGCCCTCCTCTGGATCCATCTTTCCGCGAAAGACCCAATAGGCATAGCCGGTATAGATCAGGATGATCGGCACGAGGAAGGCTGCACCCCACAACAGGAAGGCAAGGCTGGAATCCGGCGCCGCCGCATCCCAGATGGTCACCGAAGGTGGCACCATATAGGGGTAGAAGCTGATGCCGATGCCGGCAAAGCCGAGGACGAACAGGCCCAGCGCCGCCAGAAACGGCTGGGCATCGCGCTTGCCGCGGATACCCTTGAGCAGCAGCGCAAAGCAACCGAGTACCAATACCGGTACGATGATGCTGAAGACCGCCGTTGGCCAGCTGAACCAGCGCTCCAGATATTGCGGCCTGAGAAACGGAGTCCACAGGCTGACGATGCCCATCGCAGCGATTGTGGCAAAGCAGGTGCGCAGCGCGATCTTGCGGGCCTTTTCGGCCAGCTCTCCGGTCGTCTTCATGATCAGCCAGGTCGAGCCGAGAAGCGCATAGCCGATCAGGATGGCAAAGCCGGTGGCGATGGAAAACGGCGTCAGCCAATCCCACCACGCCCCGGCATAGGCACGGTTGGCCACGGGGATGCCCTGAACCAGCGCGCCGAGCGCCACCCCTTGCGCGAATGCAGCAACCATCGAGCCGCCGGCAAAGGCCCAGTTCCACAGGAACTCGCCGCGCTTGGTGCGCCAGCGATACTCGAAGGCGACGCCACGGAAGACCAGGCCGAGCACCATCGCGATGATCGGGGCGTAAAGGGCCGACAGGATGACCGAATAGGCGAGCGGAAAGACCGCGAGCAGACCGCCGCCGCCGAGCACCAGCCAGGTTTCGTTGCCGTCCCAGACCGGGGCGACGGAGTTCATCATCACGTCGCGGTCGCGCTTTTCCGGAAAGAACGGGAAGAGAATGCCGATGCCGAGATCGAACCCGTCGAGGATGACATAGGCGAGCACTGCAAAGGCAATGATGGCGGCCCAGATGAAGGGAAGATCAATGGCCATGATGTGTGCTCCCATGGGTGTGTCCGGTCGCCGGCCCGGGCATGATGCCCGAGGTTCTGATCGGCCCGTCGTCGAGATCGGGCATCGGATCGCGCGGCAGGCGCTTCATCAACCGCAGGATATAGAAGGTGCCGGCGCCGAAGACGAAGAAGTAGACGACGATGAAGGCGATCAGCGAGGCGGCGACGGCAGGTGCTGCGATCGGCGAGATCGAATCGGCTGTCAGCAGCTGGCCGTAGATCGTATACGGCTGGCGGCCGACTTCGGTGGTGATCCAGCCGGCGAGCACGGCGACGAAGCCGGCCGGCCCCATCAACACGGCCGCCCGATGCAGCCAGTCGCTGCTGTCGAGCGTGCCCCTCACCCGACACCACAGGCTCCACAAGCCGATGCCGAGCATGGCGAAACCAATGGCGACCATGACACGGAAGGACCAGAAGACCACGGCGACGGGCGGCTCGAGATTGTCCGGGATGGTGTCGAGGCCCGCCAGCGGTGCGTTCAGATCGTGCTTGAGGATCAGGCTGGAAAATTTCGGGATCTCGATCGCATAGTCGATGCGCTTTTCGGCGGTGTTCGGAATGCCGAAAAGGATCAGCGGCGCGCCATTCGGATGGCTGTCGAAATGGCCTTCCATCGCCATGACCTTGACCGGCTGGTGTTCCAGCGTGTTGAGGCCATGGAAGTCCCCGGCCATGATCTGGATCGGCGCGACGATCGTCGCCATCCACATGGCCATCGAGAACATGGTGCGCGAACGCCGGGGTGCCGTATTTTTCAGGAGGTGCCAGGCGCCGACCGCGCCGACCACGAAGGCGGTGGTGAGATAGGCGGCAAGCACCATGTGCACCAGGCGGTAGGGGAAGGACGGATTGAAGACCACCTTCCACCAGTCGAGCGGAATGAACTGTCCGACGTCATTCATGCCGAAGCCGGCGGGCGTCTGCATCCAGGAGTTCACGGCGAGGATCCAGGTGGCCGAAATCAGCGTGCCGAAGGCGACCATGAAGGTGGCGAGGAAATGCAGTTTCGGGCCAACGCGGTGCAGGCCGAACAGCATGACGCCGAGGAAGCCGGCCTCGAGGAAGAAGGCCGTCAGTACCTCATAGCCCATCAACGGCCCGATGACCGGTCCGGCCTTGTCGGAAAAGACGCTCCAGTTGGTGCCGAACTGGTAGGACATGACGATGCCCGAGACGACGCCCATGCCGAAGGCGACGGCAAAGATCGTCCTCCAGAAGTTGAACAGGTCCATGTAGACCTGATCCTTCTTCCACAGCCACAGTGCCTCCAGCACGGCGAGAAAACTCGCAAGACCGATCGAGAAGGCTGGAAAGATGATGTGAAACGATACGGTGAAGGCAAACTGGATGCGAGCAAGCAACGTCGCGTCAAAACTCTCGAACACGGCACAATCCTTTCAAAGGTCTGGCGGCCGTCGGTGTGTCCGATTTCGCTCCGGCGTGTCCCCTGCCTTCGCGGTGTGTCCGGCGCCTGAACCCGTGCGCCATAATCTGCGCTATTGGTGCAAAAGGTCAATGACATCGTTGCAACCATAGTGTCACACTGCGACAATCGCCCACCTGCGGCAAAGTTGCATGCGGTCAAACGAGGCTCTGCAGGTTCATCGGATGCCGGAAGATTTGGCCGGGATTGTCCTTAAAAGAGACATCGATAAAATTTTAGCAATCGGCTTAAGCGGCCCGAAAATTCGACCGGCTATGGTTCTCCTATCGACGATAAGAAACCTGCCGAGCGGTCCGCGTTGCATGATGACAACCGCACCCTTGCCAGGCTTTTATCCAGATGGGCTGCACCGCCGGTCAAAGCTTTGCCGCGCGTGCAGGCCCGAACATTCGACTGATCGCATCTTGCGATAGACGTGCCTACACTGTCCCGACTTGCCGCAGGAATGTCCCTTCCTGCGGCTTTTTCTTTTTTAAGCCGTTATGGCCGGGCGAGATAGGCTTCCGCCAGTTCGGTCCAGAAAGCGGCGCCGATCGGCAGCAGGTCGTCGTTGAAATTGTAGCCGGGGTGATGCAGCGATTTCTCAGTTCCGGTGACGCTGGAGCCAAGGAAGAAATAAGTGCCCGGCCGGTCCTTGATCATATAGGCGAAGTCCTCGCTGCCCATGAAGGCGCGTTCGAGATCGACAACCTTGTCGGCGCCGGCAAAGCGTATGGCGAGATCGCGGACGAAATCGGTTTCCGCCTTGTGGTTGATCGTCGCGTCGTAGCTGCGGTGATAGTCCACGGTTGCCCGCATGCCATAACTTGCCGCCTGGTTTTCGGCGATCAGCCGGATGCGGCGTTCCAGTTCGTCCCGCACCTTCGGATCGAACGAGCGGATGCCGACGACGATCTCGGCGCGCTCCGGAATGATATTGCTGGCCGAGCCGCTGTGGAACGAGCCGACGGTGATGACGGTCGGGTTCATCGGATGGATGTTGCGGGATACGATCGATTGCAGCGCCATGACGATGGAAGCGCCGCAGACGATCGGGTCGGCGGTTTCCTGTGGTTCGGCGCCGTGGCCACCAAGGCCGTGAACGGTGATTTTCGCTTCGTCGACGGCCGCCATGATCGGACCTTCCCTGAGCGCAAACTGGCCGAAGGGCAGGCCGGGCTCGTTGTGGAGCGCAAACACGGCATCACAGGGAAATTTGTCGAACAGGCCCTCGTCCATCATGATCTTGGCGCCACCGAAATTCTCCTCGGCCGGCTGGAAGATCAGATGCACGGTGCCGTCGAAATTCTTGCGTTCGGAGATGGCGCGGGCGGCGCCAAGAAGCATGGTCGTATGGCCGTCGTGGCCGCAGGCATGCATCAGGCCGGGGGTCTTGGAGGCGTAGTCGAGCCCGGTTTCCTCAAGGATCGGCAACGCGTCCATATCGGCGCGGATGCCGATCGAGCGGTTGCTCGTGCCGTTCTTCAGCGTGGCGACGAGGCCGGTCTTGGCCAGGCCCCGGGTGACGGTGTAACCGAGGCCTTCAAGGCAGGTGGCGACGAAATTGGAGGTGCGGACCTCTTCGAGCCCCAGTTCCGGATGGGCATGCAGGTCACGGCGGATGGCGACCAGTTCCGGCATGGAGTTGGTCAGGTTCACGTTCAAGGTCATGTCAGGCACCACGGGTTGGTATGCGATTTTCGAGATAGCGGAAGGCGAAGACAAGAATGGCTGTCAGGCACATATAGATCAGCGCGAGCAGCAGCAGCGGCTCGTAGGTGATGTAGGTATCCTGCCGCACCTTGGAGATGACGGCATAGACGTCGATGACGGTAATGGTGGCGACAAGCGGCGTCGCCTTCAATTGCAGCACGGTCTCGCCGTTCAGCGTCGGCAATGCCCGGTGAATGGCGCGCGGCAGCCAGATGCGGCGAAACAGCGTCCAGCGGCTCATGCCGTAGGCCCGCGCCGCCTCGATCTCGCCAGCCGGAACGCCGGCAAAGGCACCGCGCATGACTTCGCCTTCATAGGCTGCAAAGGAGATGGTCAGCGCTGCGACCCCATAGGGCCAGGATTCGCGCAGGTACGGCCAGAGGAAAGACTGGCGGATGGCCGGAAACTGCGGAAACAGCGAGCCGAGGCCATAATAGAGAAGCCAGAGCTGCAGCAGCAGCGGCGTGCCGCGAACGACGGTGCAAAACGCTTTTGCCAGCGCTTTCAGCGGCCATGGGCCGGTGACCTGGACGAGACCGAGCGGCACGGCCAGAAGAAAGCCGAGGATCGCAGTGCTGAACAGCATCGCCAGCGTGATCATGATGCCATAGCCGAGGCGCGGCAGATATTGCGGGATCCAATCCCAGCGCATGAACCAGACGATGCAGAACACCAGTGCGGCGGCGATCGCCAAAAGAACGATGCGGTGCGGCTTGAAGAAACTTTCGACCGTCGGCAGGTCTTCCGGCGTGATCGCCATGGCGTGGGTGGTAATGTCGGTGGTGGGCGTCTCGCTCATGACTGCTCCACGAAGCCACGCCGGGCCCGGCGCTCGATGATCCTGATGATGACATCAGAGACAAGCGTCAGCATCAGGTAGAGCACGCCGGCCGCACAGAAGAACAGCAGATAGGCCTTGGTGGAGCCGGCCGCCTGGCGGGTGACCAGCGTCAGTTCGGAGAAGCCGACGACGGCGAGCAGCGCGGTATCCTTGGTGGCGATCAGCCAGAGATTGGAAAGTCCGGGAATGGCATAGGGCAGCATGGCGGGCAGGGTCACCCGGGTCATCACCTTATAGGGCGACATGCCGTAGGCGCGCGCCGCCTCGATCTGCCCGGCCGGCACGGCCTTGATGGCGCCGCGCAGCACCTCGGTCGTATAGGCGCCCTGCACCACGCCGATGACGAAGATGCCGGCGACCAGCCCGCTGATATCGACCTGACCGATGCCGACGAGACCAAGCACGTAATTGAGCGCGTCGGTGCCGGCATAATAGAGAAGCAGGATCAGAACCAGCTCCGGTACGGCGCGCACGATCGTCGTGTAGCATTCCATCAGGTCGCGGGTGATCGGGCCGCCATAGAGCTTGCCGCAGGCGCCGCCAATGCCGAGCATCAGTCCGAAGGCATAGCCGCCGATGGCGATCTCGATGGAATTCATCAGGCCGCGCAACAGCACGCCACCCCAGCCGGGCGGTTCAAGTGCCAGCAGGCCCCAGTTTATGAAGGATACAGGATCGGCCATGGGTCCTCTTTATCGGGGGCTCCGCGTCCGCCGCATCACCCCCCCTCTGTCACTGCGTGACATCTCCCCCACAAGGGGGGAGATCATTCTTTTCCCTCGCCGGCTGCAATGTCAGGCAGGCGCAATAGACGCCGAGAGAGGGGGGTGAGCCACCGCAGACGGTTAGTTCATCACTGGCCGTAGACGTCGAAGTCGAAATATTTCTTCGAGAACGTGTCGTAGGTGCCGTTGGCGCGGATGGCCTTGATGGCGGCGTTCAGCTTGCCCTTCAGCTCGTCCTCACCCTTGCGGATGCCGATGCCGACACCGGCGCCGAGAATGGCCGGGTCGTCCTTGACCATGCCCTTCAGGTCGCAGCATTCCTTGCCCTGGTCGCTCTTCAGGAAAGCGCCGAGCGCGATGCTGTCGGCCTGCACCGCATCGAGACGGCCGGCAGCGAGGTCGTTGTTGGCTTCGTCCTGCGTCTGGTATTCCTTCACTGTCGCGCCGTTTTCACCGAAATATTTCGAGGCGTAGACCTGGTGAATGGTCGAAACCTGTACGCCGATCGTCTTGCCCTTCAGGCCTTCCGGCGTGGCTTCGAAGGTTTCGCTCTTCGGACCGATGACGCCGGTCGGGGTGTTGTAATACTTGTCGGAGAAATCGATGGTCTTCAGGCGCTCCTCGGTGATCGACATCGAGCCGATGATCATGTCGATTTTTTTCGAGGTCAGCGCCGGAATGATGCCGTCCCAGGCGACCGGCGTGATGACGCATTCGAGCTTGGCCTCGGCGCAGATGGCCTTCTGGAACTCCACTTCCCAGCCTTCCCAGTTGCCCGATGCGTCCGGCGAGGTGAAGGGCGGATAGGGCTCGGCCGCGAAGCCGACCTTGAGGGGCTCGGCCGCCACGGCACCGGCGGCAACGATGCCCAGAGCGAGCGAGAAGGCGATGGTTTTGAGCGTCTTTTTCATGCTGTTCCCTTTTTTGGTTTTCGTGGTTTTAGTTTCAGTGGATGGAGCTGATGAATTTCTTCAGGCGTTCGGACTTCGGGGCGCCGAAAATCTCGTCCGGGGTTCCCTGCTCGTCGATGACGCCATCGGCCAGGAAGACGATGTGGTTGGCGACGTTGCGGGCAAACTTCATCTCGTGGGTGACGAGGATCATCGTGCGCTTCTCTTTGGCAAGATCGGCGATGACGGTCAGTACTTCGCCGACGAGCTGCGGATCGAGTGCCGAGGTCGGCTCGTCGAACAGCATGACCAGCGGCTGAATGGCGAGCGCCCGGGCAATCGCCGCGCGCTGCTGCTGGCCGCCGGAGAGGAAGGCCGGATAGGCGTCGCGTTTCTCGAACAGGCCGACGCGGCGCAGAAGCGCTTCGCCGGTGGCGGTGGCCTCGTCCTTGGATTTGCCGAGCACATGGATCGGCACTTCGATGACGTTCTGGAGGATGGTCATGTGCTGCCAGAGATTGAAACTCTGGAACACCATGCCGAGCTGGGTGCGCAGGCGCTGCACCTGCTTGCGGTCCGAAGGCATCAGGCCGCCGTGACCGTCTTTCTTCATCACGATGGTTTCGCCATGCACCGTGACCGACCCGGAGGTCGGCAGTTCCAGCATGTTGATACAGCGCAGGAAGGTCGATTTGCCCGAGCCGCTGCCGCCGATGATGGCGATCACGTCGCCCTCATTCGCGGTCAGTGAAACGCCCTTGAGCACTTCGAGCGGCCCGAAACGTTTGTGGAGGTTTGTGACCGCAATCGCCTGGGCTGGTTCCGTCATGAAAAGTCAGTCCTGTCGAGACAGGTCGCCAAATCTGAACGCATGAAAACAGTTCCCCTGTTTGTCTGTCGTGCGGCATTTTTGCCTGTCACGCTGTTCCATGAAACGCATCGTGGCACTTGTGTAGAAATTATTCAACCGTATAATAATTTTCGACGCTGCTTTTTTTGGCAGTCCCGCCAGATGAACAATTTTCCAACAGGAGTAGACGATGACGGCTTATGGTTCGCAGGAGATGTCTGCCAATCTGACACGCGTGCTGATGCGCCGGCCGGGCGACAGCCTTGTTGCCGCCGATCCTGCGAAATGGCACTACGGGCCAACCTTCGATGGCGAAAAGGCCGTGCGCCAATATGCCGAATTCACCCGTCTGGTGGAAAAGTCCGGCGCTGAAATCCTCTGGCTGGAAGACAAGGGCGATGGTCTTGCCGACGCCATGTTCACCCATGATCCCTCTTTGATGTCCGACCGCGGTGCCATCCTCCTGCGCATGGGCAAGCCATTGCGCGAAAAGGAAACGGCACTGCACGAAGCGGCCTACAAGGCGGCCGGTATCCCGATCCTCGGCCGTATCGTTTCGCCGGGAACGGTCGAAGGCGGCGACTGCATCTGGCTCGACGCCGAAACACTGGTCGTCGGCCGTGGCGTGCGCACCAATGAGGAGGGGATCTCCCAGCTCACCACGATGCTGGAACCGCTTGGGATCACCGTGCTTGGTTATGATCTGCCGCTCTGGCATGGCGAGGAAGCCTGCCTGCATCTGATGTCGGTGATGAGCCCGCTGTCGCGCGATCTGGCGCTTGTCTTCGCGCCGCTTTTGCCGGCTTCGTTCTACCAGTTGCTGAAAGAATGGGGCATCACCCTGATCGAAGCGCCGGCTGACGAGTTCCACGCCAGCAATGGCCTCAGCCTCAACGTCCTGCCGGTCCGGCCGAACGAAGTGATCATGGTTGCCGGTTTCCCCAAGACCAAGGCGGCGATGGAAGCGGCTGGGTGCAAGGTCGAGACCTTCGAGGCCGATGCGCTGTGCATCGCCTGCGAGGGCGGCCCGACCTGCCTGACCCGGCCGGTCCTGCGGCGGGCCGCATGAACCGCCGGACGTTCCACCGCGCGCCGGAGGGGGAGCGGCGACAGGAACTGATCGAGGCGACCCTCGATACGATCGCCGAGTTCGGACTGCGCGGTGCGACCGTCCGCCAGATTGCCATCCGGGCCGGCGTCACCGCCGGCCTCGTGCGGCATTATTTCGCCTCCAAGGACCAGATGGTGGAGGAGGCCTATCGCTCGGTTCTCGCCAGCTTCGCCGCCAAGGCATCCGATGTTTCCGGCGATCCGGGCACGCGGCTGAAGCGGTTCATCACGCTCAACCTGACGGCCCCGGTCGCCAATGACCGCAGCCTGTCGCTCTGGGCGTCGTTCATCAGCCAAGTCCGGCTGGATCCGGAGCTTGCGGCGATCCACCGTGAAGGCTATCTCGGTTTCCGCAATGATTTGCAGGGCTTGATCGGCGATTTCCTGAAAGCAGAAGGCCGGTCTTCGGGCGAAGCGGAGTGCCGCCGCCATGCGATTGCCATCAATGGCATGATAGACGGGCTGTGGCTGGAGGCTTGCCTTGCAGGCGAGCTTTTCGAAGAGGCCGAGCTTGTGGCAATCGCAGTGTCGTCGAGCGAAGCCCTGTTGGGATTGCCGTTCGGCAGGGACGAACACGTGGCCGCTTCACAGCAGCTGAGCGCGGCAAGCATGCCGCAAGATTCTGACTGAGGGTAGGAGACCCCTATGCGCTATTCATCGATCACCGACCGTCTGGCCGATCTCGGATCGGAAAAATGGGCGCTGCACATCCGCGCGCGGCAGATGCAGGCAAGCGGCACGGAGGTCATTCAGCTGACCATCGGCGAACCGGACATGCCTGCCGATCCCTCGCTGATCGCCGAGGCGCAGCGGGCGATGAATGCCGGGCGCTACCGCTATTCCAACGGCCGTGGCGAGCCTTCGGTGGTCAACGCGCTGACCGCCCGCTACGCCAAGCGCCGCCCGGATGTGACGGCGGAAAACGTGCTCTGCTTTCCCGGCACGCAGACGGCGCTGTTTTCCGTCATGCTGGGTCTGGTCGAGACCGGTGACGGCGTTTTGGTCGGCGATCCGCTTTATGCCACCTATGATGGGGTCATCCAGTCGACCGGCGCGCATCGCGTCACCGTGCCGTTGAAGCCGGAGCATGGTTTTCACATGCAGGCTGCCGATCTCGAAAAGGCGATCACGCCGAAATGCCGGGTTCTGTTGCTCAACACGCCGCACAATCCGACCGGTGCCGTGCTGACGGCCGCCGAGATCAAGGCCATCGGCGACATTTGCCGCAAGCACGATCTCTGGATCGTCTGCGACGAGGTTTATGAGGAACTGATCTTCAACGGCCCGTTCGCCTCGCCCTTTGACGATCCGGAACTGGCCGAGCGCACGATCGTGGTATCGTCGATCTCCAAGTCGCACGCCGCCCCCGGCTTCCGCAGCGGCTGGGCTGTCGGCCCGGTCGAGTTCTCCAGCCGCCTGTTGCCGGTTTCCGAGACCATGCTGTTCGGCGTCCAGCCCTTCATTGCCGACATGACCGCCTATGCGCTGACCCATGACATCGGCACGTCGGCCGCCATGCGCACGTCCTACAAGACCCGCGCCGATCTGATCGTCGAGGGACTGTCGAATGTGCCGGGTATCGTGCCGCTGCCGCCGGAAGCCGGCATGTTCACGCTGATCGATGTACGCGGCACCGGCCTGACCGGCGAAGCTTTTGCCTGGATGCTTCTGGAGCAGGAGCATGTTGCGGTCATGCCCGGAGCATCGTTCGGCAACGAGGCGACCTCCTTCGTGCGCGTCAGCCTGACGGTTCCGGACACGGTCATTCAGGAAGCCTGCGCCCGGATTACCAAGCTGGCGATCCGGCTTTTGACGCCGAAGGAGCGCCGCGCATGAGCGAAGTCCTGAAAACCGTCGGCGAGGTGCTGGTCGACCTGCTCGAGGCCAATGGCGTCGAGGTCGTGTTCGGCATTCCCGGCGTGCATACGGTCGAGCTCTATCGCGGCCTTGCCGCCTCGAAGATCCGCCACGTGACGCCACGCCATGAGCAGGGTGCTGGCTTCATGGCTGACGGTTATGCCCGCGTCAGCGGCAAGCCCGGCGTAGCCTTGGTGATCACCGGGCCGGGGCTCACCAACACCATCACGGCGATGGCGCAGGCGCGGCAGGATTCGATGCCGATGCTGGTCATTTCCGGCGTCAACCGGCGCGATTCGCTCGGCCATGGCCGTGGACTGCTGCACGAACTGCCTGACCAGCACGGCATGATCAAGACGCTGGCGCTCTATTCGCAGACGTTGCTCAATCCGGCCGATCTCGGGCCTGTGGTCGAGCGCGCCTTTGCGATCCTCACCTCCGGCAGGCCCGGGCCGGTCCATATCGAAATCCCGACGGATGTGATGACGGCCCGGATCACTGCGCCGCCGCTCAGGAAAGCCACGGCAACGCGGCCACGGGCCGACGCCGAGACTTTGCAAAAGGCCGCCATTCTGTGCGGCCATGCCAGCCGTCCTGTGATCCTCTGCGGCGGCGGGGCGATCACGGCGGAAGCGGAAATCCAGGAATTGGCAGAGCGTATCGGCGCGCCGGTTGTCATGACAGTTAACGCGCGTGGCATGCTTGCCGGTCATCCGCTTCGGGTGCCCGCCAGCCCCAGCCTCAAGGCCGTTCGCTCGCTGATCTCCGATGCCGATCTGGTCATCGCGCTTGGCACCGAAATGGGCCAGACCGATTATGACATGTATGCCGATGGCGGTTTTCCGATCCTCGGCAATTTGATTCGCACCGATATCGACGCAGCCCAGCTGGCGCGCGGGCCGCATGCGGCCCTGTCCATCCTGTCGGGCGCCAAGGCGGCGATATCCGGTATTCTGGTGTTCCTGACGGCTCAACCGGCAAGCAGGGGCAAGGAACGGGCGGCGGCAACGCGCAAGGCTGCCATGGCGGAACTGACGGCGAAGATGCGGGCCGAAATCGGAGTCATCGACGCGATTTATCAGGCGCTGCCTGATTGCGTGATCGTCGGCGACAGCACCCAGGCCGTCTATGCCGGCAACCTCTATTGCGATGCGCCGCGGGCAAAGAGCTGGTTCAACTCGGCGACCGGTTTCGGCGCGCTCGGCTATGCGCCGCCGGCGGCCGTCGGCGCGGCCGTCGCCGATCCGGACAAGCCGGTCATCTGCCTTGTCGGCGATGGCGGTATCCAGTTTTCGCTGGCCGAACTGGGATCGGCGGCCGATATCAACGCCAATGTCATCTTCGTCGTCTGGAACAATGACGGTTACCAGGAGATCGAAAGCTTCATGGTCGAGTCCGGCATCACCCCGGAGGGTGTAAAACCATCGGCTCCGGATTTCCTGCTCGCCGCCAGTGCGTACGGCGTACCGGCGGTGCGGCTGTCAAAGGCCGGCGATCTGGGGGCGGCGCTGGCGGATGCGCGCAAACGCGGCGGTCCCTCGTTGATCGAGATCCATCAGACGCGGACGGCAGGCGTCACGGCATAAGCGCTGTGGCGTCGAGGATGTTCAACGGCGCGATGTGATGGTAAGATTTGACTTTGGTAGCGCGCGATGGTTTTTAGGCGCGCTTGTACGCTGAATCGGCGTGCAGTTCGGCGATTTGCTGTAAAAACGGCGCGCCAACGGGAAGGACGATGTCCTCTATGGGCATGAACGGCAACAGCATCGACAGGAACCAGGCAGGCAAGCTTTTTGCCGTGCTGTGGATTCTGGCGGCGGCACTTGCCATGCAGTTCGTCGCGTCGGCGCAAGGACTGTCATCGCGGTTTCTGACGGAGGCAAGTGCCGGCAACGTCGCCGTTCCGGAGGGCGGAGCCTCCGACACGACACTGGCGCGTCATGCCGTTCGTGCTTTTCCAGTTGCCGATCTGCGTTTCCTGGCTGATCGCATCGACGGCAAGTCTTCGCCGGGCGGGCCGGGGCCATTTGTGCTGCCTGCTCCGGTTTTCGTCGCGTCGATCTCTTACGGCAGCATGCCCTCTACCGGTCTTTTGCATGCTGCGATAACGGGCGTGAAGGGTTACACGACCCGCGCTCGCGGACCTCCGGCGTTTTACGCCTGAGACTGCCTGAGGCAGTCTTTTGCGCATCGGCGCAACTTTCCTTGACGCATCACACCCGCCGTCCCAGGCTCTGCCGGATGGGCGCGGGCTATAATGGAACCTCAACATGCGCACTTCGAAATGGGCCGTTCTGGCCTATGTCGCGATTACCCTGTTTGGGATACTCGCGGCGCTGCCCAACATCCTGCCGGCATCCGTCCAGCAGCAATATGCGTCCTTCCTGCCGGTCAAGCCGGTCACGCTCGGCCTTGACCTGAAGGGTGGTTCCCACCTGGTTCTGGAAGTCGATGCCGCCGGCCTGCGTCAGGCGCGTCTCAACACGCTGCTCGACGATATTCGCGGTGTGCTTCGCACCGAGCGGATCCCGACATCGTCTGCCCGTATCGCCGGCGATTCCATCGCCGTCAAGATCGCCGACCAGGCGGATCGCGACAAGGTGATGCCGAAAATCCGGGAGCTGGCGACACCGGCAGGCACCCTCGGTTTCGGTACGGCGAGCTCGGATATCGAGGTCGCGGCGGCAGACGACACCATCACCGTCAAGCTGACGGAAGCCGGCCTCAGCGAACGCATGACGGCCGCCGTCGATCAGAGCCTTGAAATCATCCGCCGCCGCGTCGACCAGGTCGGCGTCGCCGAACCGCTGATCCAGCGTGTCGGTTCCGACCGTATTCTCGTCCAGTTGCCGGGCCTGCAGGACCCGACGCGTCTGCGTCAGCTGCTTGGCTCAACGGCGCAGATGAGCTTCCACATGGTCGATACAACGGTCGATCCAAATACGGCCACGCCGCCGCGCGGCGTCGATATCCTGCCGGGTACCAATGACGGCGCCAAATATGCGGTCGAAAGCCGTGTGGCGATTTCCGGTGAACGTCTCGCCGACGCCAAGGCGGGCTTCAACCAGCAGACCAACGAACCGATCGTTTCCTTCACGTTCGACAGCCAGGGTGCGCGGCAATTTGCCGAAATCACCCGCGACAATGTCGGCCTGCCTTTCGCGATCGTGCTCGACGGCAAGGTCCTGACGGCGCCGCGCATCAACGAACCGATCCCCGGCGGCCAGGGCCAGATCAGCGGCAACTTCACCGCCCAGGAAGCAACCGTTCTTTCGGCACTGCTGCGCTCCGGCGCCCTGCCGGCACCGCTGACCATCATCGAAGAGCGTTCGGTTGGTCCAAACCTCGGCTCCGACTCGATCCGCATGGGTATCTACACCGGTCTTGCCGGCTTTGCCCTCGTCGTCACGCTGATGGTGCTGCTCTACGGCGCCTGGGGCATGATCGCCAATCTCGGCCTTCTGCTGCACACCATCCTCACCATCGGTGTGCTTGGTATGCTCGGTTCGACGCTGACGCTGCCCGGTATCGCCGGTATCATTCTGGGTATCGGCATGGCGGTGGACGCCAACATCCTGATCAACGCCCGTATCCGGGAGGAAACGGAAGGCGGGGCAGGGGCGATGAAGGCGCTCGATATCGGCTTCAACAAGGCCTATGCCACCATCATCGACAGTAACGTCACGACGCTCTCCGGCACCATCCTGCTGTTCATGTTCGGCACCGGTCCGGTTCGCGGTTTCGCGATCACCATGATGCTCGGCATCGTCATCTCGATGTTCACCTCGATCACCGTCGTCCGCCTGGCGATGCGTGAAGTTGTCGTCCGCCGCAAGATGAAGAAACTGGAAATCCCGTCGCTGTTCGGCGGCGTTCCGCATATTCCGAAGATCTCCTTCATGAAGGGCCGCTTCATCGCCATCGGCATGTCGGCCTTCCTGTCGATCAGCTCCGTGGTCCTGTTCTTCCATCCGGGCCTGAACTACGGCATCGACTTCGTCGGCGGTATCCAGGTGGAGGCGACGTCGAAATCCGTGCTCGACCTGCCCAAGCTGCGCGAAGAGCTGGAAGGGCTGAGCCTCGGCGAAGTGGCGCTGCAGGAATTCGGCCAGAACCAGTCGGTTTTGATTCGCGTCCAGCGTCAGCCGGGCAGCGAACAGGAGCAGACCGTTGCCTTGAACAAGATCAAGGATGGCGTGGTCCAGGTCATTCCGGACGTAAGCTTCGAACGCACCGAAGTCGTCGGTCCGACGATCTCGGCCGAACTTGCCCGTTCAGGCTTCCTCGCCGTCGTTCTCGCGATGCTGGCGATCCTGTTCTACATCTGGTGGCGGTTCGAATGGCACTTTGCCGTCGGCGCCATTGCGGTGCTTCTGCTCGACATCACCAAGACGATCGGCTTCTTCGCGCTGACCGGCATCGACTTCAATCTGACCGCCATCGCGGCCCTTTTAACGATGATCGGCTATTCGGTGAACGACAAGGTGGTGGTCTACGACCGCATGCGGGAAAACCTGCGCAAGTACAAGTCGATGCCATTCTCCGACCTGATCGACATGTCGATCAACCAGGTGCTGGCACGATGCATCTTCACTTCGATGGCAACGGCGTTTTCGCTGGTGCCAATGGCGATCTGGGGTGGCGATGCGGTGAAGAGCTTTGCCTGGCCGATGATTTTCGGCGTCATCGTCGCAACGACCTCGTCGATCTATATCGGCGGCCCGATCCTGCTGTTCCTCAGCCGCTGGTGGAAAGACCGCGAAGCAACCCGCGCTCCGGGAACCGAGTTGGCCAAGAGCTGATCGATTTCTCCATGAAAAAAATGAAAGGGCAGCTTCGGCTGCCCTTTTTTTGTCTTACGATGCGCCTACATAACAGCGGTGAACACGATTCGGATTCCGAAAGAAAACTAGATTTTCATTCTACGATCTCCAGTTTCGTGAACAAGCCTTGCTGCATTCGACTGAATCACCGAATGGAATAGTATTATTTTTCGCGGGTAGACAAATTTAATTGACTAAATTTGTGGTCTATCCTATCTTGTGGTTGTTCGCAGATGGCATAGGCCGCAGCGGAGACCTGTAACGCGCCCGGAGAGCATCCAGCCGGGCCTTGCCGAAGGAGAGAGCCATGTCTGACGTTGCCCGCATCGCCACTTTCCGAGGCGCGCATTCCCATTGTCGCACAACGAAAGACCTTTGCATTCGCACCTTCTGGCGAATGTGAATTCCACGCAGTCTTTTCTTTTGAATGTTGCACGATTTGAATGATCCGCGCCGAGGCGCGGTAGGAGCACTATCCCATGAGCAAGCAGGTTATAGAATTCGGCGGTGAAGCTGTCGGTGTCGTCGTCCCGGATGCAGGCCGGTTGAAGTTCGTCGCTGTGAAATATCACGTCTGGGATCTTGATTCGCGCCACTTTCGCTCGGCCGAAGAAGCAAGGGCGGCGGTGCGTCAGTTGATGTCGGCACAGGCTGTCCGCCAGCCGGTGTTGCCGGTTCAGGACACCTCAGCGGTCTATGCGGTCGCATAAGCCACAAATAGGTATGAAAACCGCAGTTTGGCCATCTTTTCACTAAATCGGTATATTGGCACGGCTTCCCATGTGATATGCCGGGTTATGTGATGGCAATCAGCAAATAGGCGCCATTTTCGATGCCTATTTGTGAAAAGAGCGAACTGCGATGCTGACCAAAAAGGGAAAATACGGATTGAAGGCGCTGGTCGATCTGGCGCGGCTTGATCCGGGTGAGACAGCCTTCATCACCGAGATCGCCAGCCGGAACAATATCCCGAAGAAGTTTCTCGATACTATTCTGCTGGAACTGCGAAATGCCGGCATCCTGCGCTCGAAAAAAGGACCCGGCGGCGGTTATTCGCTATCGCGGCCCGCATCCGAAATCCGCATCGGCCAGGTCGTGCGGACGCTGGACGGCCCTCTGGCACCGATCCGCTGTGCCAGCCGTACGGCGTACGAAGTCTGCGACGACTGCAACGATCCGGATACGTGCGAAGTCCGCAGGTCGATGACGACAGTCCGCGATGCCATCGCCGATATTCTCGATACGATGACCCTGGAAGCTTTCGTCGGCAATCCCGGCCAGTTGACTGCCGGGGAAGACGAGATCGTCGCACAGCGGGCAAGCTGACCCCGCAGGTTCCTGTCCTCGACCGCCGGACTTGACGGTCAGGCCTATTGCGCCAATAAGAGGGCAATTCGGCCGTTTTGGCCGATCCGCGAGTGCTCTGGTGATAACGGGATGCCTCGGTGTGGTTTTGGAGTGGCGATCATGGGTCTCAGGCAAATCGATATGAACCCTCCGCAAGAAGGCATTGTCATTGAATCGCTGCGGCGATCGATTGCCACGGCAGTCGATGGTATCAACGCATTTGCAACCCAATTTTCCGCCGATCCAGCGCTTGCGCGCAGCCTGGTTGATGCTGTCGAACTGATCGCAGGCGGCCGTGGCCGCGTGGTCGTTTCCGGGGTTGGCAAGAGTGGCCATATCGGCCGCAAGATCGCTGCGACCATGGCATCGACCGGGACATCCGCCTATTTCGTGCATCCGACCGAAGCCAGCCATGGCGATCTCGGCATGATCACGTCCGAAGATCTGCTCATCCTGCTGTCATGGTCAGGAGAGACCGTCGAGCTTGGAAACATGCTGGCTTACGCCAAACGTTTCAATGTCCCGGTCGTTTCCGTCACGTCCAATCCCGAAAGCCTGCTGGCGCGCAATTCCAGCGTCGCCATCACCCTGCCCAAGGTGCAGGAAGCCTGTCCGCACGGGCTGGCGCCAACCACCTCGGCGATGCTGCAACTGGCTGTGGGTGACGCACTGGCGATTGCGCTTCTCGAACGGCGCGGGTTCTCTGCCCAGGACTTCAAGACCTTCCACCCCGGCGGCAAACTCGGATCGCAGCTGCTTCTCGTTCAGGAACTGGCGCATGACGGCGATGCCATCCCGCTGCTGCCGCTCGGCAGCCCAATGGGCGACGCGGTCATCCAGATGTCCTCGAAAGGCTTTGGCGTTGTCGGAATTACCGGTGAGACGGGCAAACTCGTTGGAGTGATCACCGATGGCGATTTGCGCCGCCATATGTCACAGGACCTTCTGCTCGAAAGCGTCGATACGGTCATGTCGCACAGCCCGCGGGTCATCAAGGGTAGTGTGTTGGCCAGTGCAGCGATGGAAATCATGCAGGCACAAAAGGTGACTGTACTGTTCCTGGTCGATGAGACCGGTGTTCCCAGCGGGATACTTCATATTCACGATCTTTTGCGCGCAGGCGTTGCGTAAGCGGACGCCGACAGGATTTGGTGCGCGGATGACACGCGCCCGGTAGATGGATCAGAAGCGACTTGACGAGCGTTTCGCCGGCTTCTGTCTCGGAGGCGGATCGACAAATCCGCCGGGCTTGTTCACGGAACGCTCGTGTAGTCTCTGCGCAATCGCCTCCGCGCCGCCATTCGTCCCGGCGGCGGAGTAGAAATTTCCCCTGACCTGGATTGCCGCCGCGAGCAAACGGAAAAAAGCAGCCCGGATCGTTTCCTCCGGCGGCCTTGGCGCGCCCCAGAACTGATCCAGTTCCGCCTGATCGCTGAGTTTTGCGATGTTGAAAACAGCCGCGCCCAAAACCTTGACGGGTTTGCCGATTTGCAGGGCATGAAGCCCCACTGTGGAATTGACCGTGACGGTGCCTGCCGCCCGGCCCAAGAGCGCACCCAGATCACCGCCGTCCAGGAATTGTATGCGCCGATCGATGCCGAGCCGGGTTGCCAGTCCGGCCACATAGGTTTGCCAATCGATAAGCCCGTTGTCGAGAGGATGGACCTTGACGACGAGACGCGCCTCGCTCGGTGCATAGTTCGCGAAAGAGGTGAGAACCTCGGTGATCGCCTCGCGCTGGTCATTGTAAGGAGAGTGCGCCCGCAGCTGAAAGTCGGTTTGCAGTTGCAGCGGGAAAACGAAAAACGGGGTAGCGCCGGCCAGAAGGTTGTCGATGAGCGCGGTTGCCGCCCGCTTTCTACGCCTGCCGCCAGCCAGACGCATCACCCATCCGGCATATTCGGCCAGTGGATGGGACAGAGCATGGCGGTGATAGTGCGGGAACAGAAACCACAGGAAGACATTCGGCAGATTGTAGAGAAGGTCGTATCCAGCTTCGGCCGCAAAACTCTGGGTATATCGTCTCGTCCAATCGGGCTCGGCAAGCGGCCGGGCCGCTTCGATGATCTGTCCGGGGTCTGCGGGAAAATGCGAATTGGACGACATCCCATCGCGTTCAAGCGTCAACCAGTCCGGCCGCAGATAGCCCATCTCGACAACCGAAATCTCGACAGCGCGCTCTCTGGCGGCGCCAATGGCTATCTGATGGTAGGGACGCTCTTCTCCCAACAGGATGAGATCGGTGACCGCATGCCAATCCATGAATGAGGCGACATAGGCGTGCCACTCATCGCCACCGCGGCCGCGGAAATTGTGGCCGCCCTTGCGCCGCCAGAAGATTTGGTCGCCCGGATTGAGGTTGATCCGCAGGCAGTGATGGCCTCTGGCCTCCAGCCGGCCGGCGATCTTGGCGAAGATCGGCGAGGATGGTCCCTGCAGGAAAAGGAACACGCGCCGCTCCGACGTTTTTGGCAAAGCCATCGTCACAGGTCCTTGAACAACGGCGCCGGCACTATCGCAAATCATCCTTTTGCAGATTGGCATGTTTCAGCATGGCTTCCAGCAGCTTCCAGGGTTCTTCGTTACGCGGAAACGACGGCGCATTCTGCGGCTTACGTGCGGCTGCCAGGGGCACGATGAAATAGTCGGTGCGGGGATCGGGGAAAGGATCCGCGAAGGATTTCAGCAGGGGTGCGTGGTCGCCGTAGAAAACCAGCCAGACGGGGCGGTCGAGCTTGTTCAGATGATCGACAAGTTCACCCAGCGCCTTGTCGGATTGCTGGAGAATTTCGAGATAGATCGCAATGGGGTCGTCCACTCCTTCGACGCGGTTGGGCTCCCAAGGTCCATGGTTGGCCATCGAGGCGACGAACAGGAAATTGCCCTTTTCGTCCGTCTGGCTTTCCACGGCGGCAATGACTTTGCGGGTCAGGGCCGTATCCGAAACATAGGGGCCATCGCGGACCGGATCATGATCGAATTCATCGAGCATGGTCATCTTTTCAAAGCCCAGCTGCGGCATGGCTTTATGGCGAAGAAAGAACGTCCGGTCATACGGGTGCATGAAATGCGTGCTCCAGCCCGCATTCTTCAGCTTCGTCGGCCAGACCACGTCGGTATAGTGGCTCGCCCGCAGATAGGGATAGCTTGCATCGATATGCAGGTCGTCGGGAACAAGCCCGCTCAACACGGCAAATTCCGTGCGGAGCGTATAGCCGCCCTCGAAAACCGTGGCGAGGCGGCCCCATTGGATGGCGAGCTTCTGCAGCCGGTCGATGTTTGGCAGCTTGACGCTATCGACACCGCAGTGGCGCATGTCGATGAACGATTCCGACTGCCAGACGATGACCAGGGGCGCCTTATTGTCGGCGTCGTGGCCGATCAGATCCTGGACTGCGGCGAAGAAACGTTCGGACAGTTCCGCAATGATCTTTTCACGCCGGCGGCCAAGCCAGAGGATGAAATGGAAGATCACCGAAGCAAAGGTGCCGAAGCGGATCGTGCTCACCTTGACGTTCGGCACGCCGACGAGATGCTGGACGAAATCCGCCACTGGCCGGTTGACAGGGCCGTAGAATAGCAGAACCCACGGCAAGTCCGCGACCAGGATCGCGGCGATGATCCAGCCGAACGTATGGCTCTCCGGCAGAATGTTCGGCTCGAAATACATGTAGAGGCCGGAGACGCCGAAGACATACAGGAAGGCGACGATCCAGAAAACGATGTTGAGCGAGTTGGCGTAGAAGATCGACTTGTACTTGAAGACGTCGGCAACCAGGGCAATGTCTGAAAAGACCAGAGGTTCGCGAATGAACTTGAACTTGGCCCGGGATATGCCGGTGAAGATGACGAAGAAGCTCATCGTACCGGCGCTCGCGTAGAGAGGGCGCCAGGAGATCGAGAAGAAGCCCGCGAACACGAGCGCTATGATCGGCAGCCGCGAGAGGATATCGACGGCGGCACGCCGGCGGCTGAATGGCGGCCGGTGCTTTCGGCGCTCGCGTGCGGGCAGGGCAAATTTATCCGTGTAAAGGATGACGGCACAGGCCAGCGCGTAGCAGAAAAAGGTCAGCGTTACCGGATGGTAGTGCATGTGGAGCGACGTCAACGCCAAACGGATACCTTCGATCTTTCATGGCCGCCGACGCGTCATGCACCGCCGCGACAGAGCGACACTTAAATCCTATTGGCGGCGGATACAAGCAACTATGGCTGTTCAGCGCCGCCCGCCGAGCCGCTGAATGCCTCTGTCGAACCACCAGTTGAGAACCGGCTTCACCGCCGAGCCGAAGCGTCCCAGCGCCCACAGCGTCCAGCCGAAAAATACCTCGAATTGGCCCTTGTCGATCGCCCGTGCGATCCGGAGTGCAACAGTGGCGGACGACCAGGGAGCAATGCGCCCCATGATCACAGTTGCTTCAAGCGGCCGATGTTCCAATTCGCGGGAAAATTGCGGCGTTTCGGTATCCGGCGGGAAGCAGACGGAAACGTTGACCCCATGCGGCTTTGCCTCCGAGCGGAGAGCATCAGCAAAACCATGCAGGGCGAACTTCGAGGCGCAATAGGCGGTGTAGCCGTAAATACCGATCAAGCCTGCGCCGGAAGAAATCAGCATGATCCTGCCGGAGCGCCGTTCTGTCATGGCGGCATAGACGGCGCGCACCGCGTGGATGCTGCCGAATAGGTTTGTCTGAACCTGCCGATGGAAGGCCGCTGACGACAGCGCATCGAACCGTCCGGGTTCGACGATCCCCGCAGACGTGATCAGGATGTCACAGGGGCCGAAGGCATCTTCGCATCTGCGGATTGCCGCCAATGTCTGGTCTTCGTCGGCAACGTCGGCACTTTCGATCCGGATCGATGGTTCGTGCCCGTGTCTTGCAAGTTCCGTCATCGCCGCTTCAAGCGCCGGCAGGGAGCGTGCTAGAAGCGATATGCGTGCGCCGCGCGCGGCGTAGAGACGCGCCAGCGCCAGGCCGATGCCGCTCGAACCGCCTGTGATGATCACATGAGTCATGCCGCAAAACCGGTTCGGTTCATGGGTATTGGCCTGGCTGTTTCGGGAGAGCGACTTTACCGGGAGGCGAGCATCTTCATCATCTGCTGGACATCGATCGATGCGAGACCGAAATTCCGCTCGGTAAGATCCTTGAGTTTTTCAGCCGTCATCGCCACTGTCTGGCGGATCTGTTCCTCGGTATGTTCGCTGGTGATGAAGAACCGCAAACGCGCCATCCCTTCCGGAACCGCCGGATGAATGATCGGCAGTGCGTTGATGCCGGCGGCAAGGAGATCGTTCGACAGCTGCACCGCGCGCAGCGAATCGCCGACCAGAACCGGAACCACGGAAAAGCCTGCGCTCAGACCCGTATCGAGGCCGGCTTCCTGGGCAAGCTTGAGGAAAAGCGCGCCGTTGCGTCTCAAGGCAGCGACACGCTCCGGCTCGCCTTCCAGAATGTCGAGGCTCGCAATAGCCGATGCAGTCAGGACCGGCGCGAGGCCGACGCTGTAGACGAAACCGCCAGCTGTCGCCTTCAGCACCGCTGCGAGAGCACCGCTACCGGCAATATAGCCGCCGCAGCTCGAAGTCGTCTTGGAAAGCGTTCCCATCCAGATATCGACCTGACGCGGATCGATACCGAAATGCTCGAACGTGCCTTTGCCGCGCTTTCCGAGGATGCCGAGGGAATGGGCCTCATCGACCATCAGCCAGAAGCCATATTCGGTCTTCAGCTTCACGATGGCCGGCAGGTTGGCGATATCGCCATCCATCGAATAGACGCCCTCGACGATTACCAGGATACGGCGATAGTCGCCCGCAACCGTGCGCAGCACGTGTTCCAGGTCGTTTGCATCATTATGCTTGAACAGACGCCGCGTGGCGCCCGACAGCTTGATGCCGGCAAGCGCGCTGTTGTGAATGAACTCGTCATGCACCACGAGGTCCTTCGGACCCATCAGGCAACTGATCGCCGCAACATTGGTCAGATAGCCGCTGACGAAACAGACCGACGCCTCGACGCCGTAGAAGGCGGCAATGCGCTCTTCGAGTTCTGCGTGGGCCGGACGTTCGCCTGCCACCAGCCGGCTGGCGGATGCCGAGATACCGAACGTGTTGATGGTGTCGCGGGCCTGGGCGAGAACATGCGGATGCCGGTTGAGGCCGAGATAATCATAGGATGCGAAGTTGATCAGCTTGCGTCCGTCGATCACCGTCGTTGCGCCGGCTGCCGTCTGGTGTGCGCGGTAGAACGGGTTGTCGATGCCCAGCTGCTCGCTGGCGATCTTCTGGGTCTGGACCTGCTTGTACTCCGGCAAATCCTCGAACCGCGTCTGCTTGCGCCTGACCTGCGGAGGAACGTCGCGTTCGGAACGAGCCATGCGGTTGCGTTCCGACGACTGATGCGTGTTGCGCATCTTGTCCAGAAGGTTTTCCTTCAGGCTGCTGTTCATCTTCGAAACGTTGTTGCGTTCCTCGTTATCGCTCATTGGCTGGCCGCCTTCTCCGTACCGTTGCCGGTATGGCGCTGAGCGAGCTCGTTGACGATCTTGTTGTCGCCGGGCTCGCTGTCTTCGTCGCTGCCGTGATCCCGCTTGCTGACCTTGTCATAAAGCTTGCGCGCAACATCGCCAACTGTCGTCGTATCGGCGACACCGCTCAGCGGCATATCGAAGCCGGTATTCTGCTGGAAGCTGATCCCCAGTTCAACGGCCATCAGGCTGTCGAGGCCGATTTCCTTGAGGATCTTGTTGCGTGAGATCGTATCCTTCGACACGCGCAGGATGGCGGCAATCTCGCTGGCCACCAGGTCATAGAGAATGTCTTCGGCTTCCTGGGGAGACTTTCCATCGATCATCGCCACGAGATCCATGGTCGTGCCATCGCTGCCTGTGGTGTGCTGGTCAGCCGTCCGCAGGATGACCTCGAATAGGGCATTGCGAACAACCGGCAGACTGCGCGCCGCCGCCCAATCAAGTTCGGAAACCATCGCCACTGCGGCATCCACCGTGCCCGGATCGGAGCGGATATAGCTCTCGACCTGATTAAGGGCAGCCTGCGCCTTCAGGGCCGTCTTGCCGATGCGCTTGGAGAGCAGATCGTTGACGTCGGTATTCTGTGCCAGATAGCCCTTGTCGGCGATCGCGCCGAAGCCGATCGCCAGGCCCGGTAGCCCCTCAAGCCGGCGAGCGCGGGCAAGGCCTTCGAGATAGCCGTTGGCAGCCACATAGTTGGCCTGGCCGGGATTGCCGACCAATGTCGTTGCCGAGGAGAACATGATGAAGTGTTCGAGCGCGTCCGTGCGCGTCAACCGGTCGAGAACGGCGGCTCCCTGCGCCTTCACGTCGATGACCGGACGGTTGCGTTCGCGGTTGAGATTGTTGATCAATGCGTCGTCGAGAACCATCGCCGCGTGAACGACGGTCTTTAGGGGACCGATCTGGCGAAGTGTTTTCAAAAGCGCGTCCGCAGCCGCCTCGTCGGTCACGTCGCAGGCATGGATGGTCGCCGAAACGCCCATGTTTTCCCAGCGCTTGACCGCTTCGAGGGTCTCGAGATCGGCGATACCGCGCCGGGTGGCGAGCGCGACATTGCGCGCGCCCTTTTCGACCAGCCAGTTGGCAGCGGCAAGACCGAAGCCGCCGATACCGCCAACGACCAGATGGACGCCGAGGCTATCGACCGACATGCGGGCGGCTGGCCGCTTCGCGACCTCATCGCGTCCGGCAACGGGCGGCAGCACGACGATCTTGCCGATATGGCCAGCGTTCTGCATCAGCCGGAAAGCGTTGCCGATTTCGTCAAACCCGAACGCACGGTAGGGAAGCGGTACCAGCTTGCCTTCTTCGAACAGCGCACCGATTTCGGTGAAAATCCGCTTCGTCAGATCAGGCGCATTGACCAGCAGCTGGTCGGCGTCGATACCGAAATAGCTGATGTTGCGGCGGAACGGACGCAGGCCGATTTTGCTGTCGGCGTAATAGTCGCGCTTGCCCAGTTCGAGGAAGCGGCCGAACGGCTTTACCAGCGACAGGCTCTGTTCCATGGCTTCGGCAAACAGCGAATTCAGGACCAGGTCGACGCCTTCGCCGCCGGTGACACCGAGGATGTCGTTGACGAAGGCCAGCGAGCGCGAATCAAAGACGTGATCGGCGCCGAGCATCTTCAGGAAACGGCGCTTTTCGCGCGTTCCCGCCGTGGCGATGACTTTCGCCCCGGCGAGCTTGGCAACCTGCAAGGCTGCAAGGCCGACACCGCCGGCGGCGCCGTGGATCAGGATCGTTTCGCCGGCTCGGATGCGGCCAAGCTCGATCATTGCGTAATAGGCGGTGAGGAAGGCAACCGGAACGGTCGCCGCCGCAACGGGGCTGACGGTTTCGGGCAGTCTGGCGACGCCGGAACGTGACACAACCACATGTGTGGAAAAGGCTGCGGGTGCGATCGCCATCACGGCATCGCCGACCGAAAGGTCGCGGACGCTGCTGCCGATGGCGACGACGTGACCAGAAAGCTCCATGCCGATCGTCGCTCCGGCAAAGCCGTCTTCAAGCGCTTCTTCCGGCAGAAGTCCCATCGCCCACATCACGTCGCGGAAGTTCAGGCCGGTTGCAGCGACCGCAACGACGACATCGTCCGGACCTGCTTGAGGGATTTCAGACTGTTCCCAGGCAATGCTGCCGACCTGAGAACTCACACGCTGGCGAATGGTCGCAGCCTTGAAATCGGTCGTCTTGCGCAATGTTTGTTCGACCGGTCCCGGAACGGCACGGATTTCCGAAAGGATACCGCTTTTTCGGTCAAGCAGCCATTCGCGGTTTCCGCTGGTATCGCCGAGCATCGAAATCGCAGCGGCAAGCTGATTGCCGGCTTCGGCCTTGGGTCCGGTGAAATCAAGCGAATGAATATCGAGGAAATCATACTCGTTCTGCAGCACACGGGCGAATGCCCAAAGGCCGCTATTGACGCTTGAGCCGGAGACATCCTTGTCGCGCGCACTCAAAGTGACGGGCGCGCCACCTGGAGCAGCGATCACGAGGCAGGGCCGCTGATCGGCGGATGGCTCCGCATGGGCATGATATTGGCGAAGTGCCTCCGCGAACGCACTGAGCGACAGGACGCGATTTTGCAGAGCGGCCGAATCCTGGCTACGGTCCGTCGCGGTCGGCGAAGACAGATAGACCGCCCGTACCGGCTTCTCTTGCAATCCCGCGATCGCCTCGGCGATCTTATTCTTGTCCGTCTCAAAATCGCCCGTCAATCGTACATGGACAAGCGGTGCCTGAATGGCATCCTTGCCCGACGGCAGTTTGTTCTGCAGGCTCGAAACACTGCCTTCATGCAGGACCAGCACAGGCTTGGCAATCTCTGCAGGCTGCGCGTCGGCAGCCTGGGCGGCATCGGTAAACAGACCGCCTTGCGCTTCGACGGCAATGATATTTCCGTGCGACAATTCGCGGTCTTCGACCGAGATCTCGCGCAGGCCCAGATCGGTCAGATCTTTCTGCCATTGCGTCACCGTCGCCAGCTTGCCGATCGGAAATTCGACGGCCTGGGTGCGGGCAAACCAGCTCTCGGTCAGTCCGAAAGCAAAGTCGCTGAACACGGTCGGCGCATTGGTGGCGGCGACAAGCGCCCCGTTTTCCCGCAGGCTGACGCGCAGTGCATTGCGAATAGCGCCATCTTCATCGATCAGCGTGAAAATCGTATCCGAGGCGCTGACGACGAGATCGAAAGCCGGAAGGGTCGCGAACGCATCCTTTTTCAGGACTCTCACATGGGCGTCTTCCTCGAACGCGATCTCCAGGTTGCGCTGGGCATTTTCGCGCGGTTCGACAACGATCAGGCTGGCATTGTATCTTGCCGCCAGCGTTGAAAGCCTGCGGGTAAACCCGGCAGAGATGGTGCCTGCCTCGACGATCCGCAAACCGGTCTTGCCGTTTTTGCCGGTGAGCGCCTTTTCGACCGCCGCAAGGACCAGATCCATACGCTGACGGGTGGATTCGGAATGAACAGTCTGGTGATCGAGCGTTGCATCGCTGATGAAGCCCTGCGGCTTGCTTGCTGCATCGTTCTCGTTGCCCGATATCTCCGAGGCGAAAAGGCTGTCGATGCGGTCAAGCGCTTCAGCGTAGGAATTGTTGATCAGCACAGCTTCCACGGCGCGCTCCGAGCGCTCGCCATAGAGTTCCTTGAGGATGTCGCCGACGGGAGGAAGCGAGAATTCGGTGGCGATCTTCCAGCTGCCTGCCTTGTGTTCGCACAAGCCCGCGTCTTCCAGAACATAGAGACAATTGGAAAGGAAGCAGCGGAACGCAAAATCGCCGGGAAGCGACCGTGTATCGACCTTGGCGGTGCCCTTGCCAAGCTTCAGTGCGATTTCGTGGCAGGCACGATAGATCGCCGCGTTGAACAGAAGCGTCGTGTTGTCGATGCCGGTCTCGTCCGGTGCGGCAAGCAGCGGCAAAGGCAGCGCATGCGAACGTCCGAGCGTCGCGAGCGGTGCAGTGCGGTCGGAAGGCACGGCCTCGTAATGGAAGGACAGCATGTCCAGTGTCTTGTGCTGGCGCAGATAGGTGCGGCGGAAGCGGCAGTCGTCAAACGCTGCAATGACTTCGCCGCCCTTGCCGAAGAAACGGAACTTCGCCTTGATCGAGTTGGCGCTGATGCGCTCGATTTCGACCAGGGCCCGCTTGACGGTCAGGCCGGAATTCGTCAGGCGCACGGAGCCGAAGCGCACTGGAATATAGGGCGCTCCGCCGGCTTCGCCGGTAAAGCGGTCAAACAGCGCCACCAGGCCATGGAAGGTCGCGTCCACGGAAATTGGATTGAGGCTGTAGCTGACGAAGGGGTTGCCTGTTTTTTCAGGCTCCCTCAGCTCGACGTCGATGAAACGGTCGCCATAACAGACGGCCTTGGCCATCAACTGGAAGCGCGGGCCGTAATCGAGACCGAACTGACGCGCAGTCTCATAGGCTTTTGCAGGCGTCACGCTGGCCGTTTTTTCAAGGCCGGCAAAGGCATTGCCTGCGGGCATCGCGTCGGTTGGGATCGGTTTGCGGCTTCTCGCCACCGCGTGCACCGCCCAGTCGTCTTCCGAAAGACGCTCACGCGAGCGGATTTCGATATCGCCGGTTTCGGGCGACAGGATGGTGGAAAGCTCCATCATCCGGTTGTCGGCAAGCTCCAGCGGCCGCACGATCTCCAAATTGGTGATGTCGACCTCTGTGGTGCCATAGTATTGCTGTGCAGCCGAAATGGCGATCTCGATGAAACCGCTGCCCGGCAGAATAGCCTTGCCATCGACGATATGCTCGGCAAGATCGGGAAACAGATGCGCATCGACATGGTTTTTCCAGCTGCCGCTGTTCAAATCGGCGCGCCAGCCTGCGAGCGTATAGGGCGTCTTGGAGCCACGGCCAAACAGGTCGGCGGCGTCGCTGGTTGATGCCGGGCGCAACTCGGTCTGTTCGAACGGCAGGTCCGGAAGGCGGATGAAGGCATTGCGCTTCCCGAACAGACGCGCTTCGTCGAAGGCTGCACCATGGGCAATCGCCCGCGCCATGGCGCGGGAGATGGGATCCTGGCCTTTTTCGCCGCCATCGCGCAGCAAGGTCGCAACGACCGTGCCAGGGATCGACGCTTGCTTGACCGTCTCCTTGAGATAGGACGATAGGATCGGCCGTGGCGAAATTTCGATGAACAGGCTGCAGCCAAGTTCGATAGCGGCTTGGGTCGCGGCCTGGAAGCGAACCGGTTCGCGGACGTTCTTCCACCAATAATCCGGATCAAGCTGCGTGCCATCCATCCGCTCGCCGGTGACGGTGGACAGATATGCAAGTTCGGATTTGCGCGGCGCGATATCCGGAATATCGGCGAGGAAGGCTTTCTTGGCCCGATCGATGATCGGGTGATGGAACGGATAGTTGATATCGAGAATCTGGACGGGGATCTTCGCCTTGCGGGCGGCGTCGCGGAAGGCGGAAACCTCGTGTGCAGGGCCGGAAATCGTTACCGAATTGTGGGCGTTGATAGCCGCGACGCAGACCTGCTCAAGTCCGCGTGATTTGGCGAAAGCATTTGCAGCGTCTTCACCGAGCATGGCGGCGGCCATCGTGCCCTGACCAGCCAGGAGATCCTGGTGCAGCGAGCGCTTGGCGACGATCGAGACAGCATCGACCAGCGACAGGGCGCCCGCAGCGTAGGCCGCAGCGATTTCGCCGACCGAGTGACCGAACACGGCCGTCGGCTTGATGCCCATGGCGACAAGCGAATCCGACAGCGCCGCCTGGACCGCAAACAAGAGCGGCTGGGCGAACTTCGTGTCGGACAGCTTCTTGTCCAAATCCGGATCTGTCAGCAAATCGGTGAGCACGATGTCCGAATGGAACTTGAACAGCGCACTCACCGAGGTGAAGCACTGACGGAAATGAAGGTTTTCGCGGAAGGCCTCGACACCCATGCCAGCCCATTGCGAGCCGTTGCCGGAGAAGACGAAGGCAACCTTCGCATCCTTCGTCACTGCTTCGCCGGTTTCGCCGATATCGGACGCTGGCTTTTCGAGGTGGCTGGCAATGGCGCGGATAATGTCTTCCGGATGGTCGCTGCGTGCCGCAAAACGGTGGCGCATCTGCGTGCGGTTGACACCTGACGCTGCGATGACGGCGCGGGCTTCGTCCTTGGAGGTTTTGGCGAACGTCGATTTGTACGACTTCAGCAATTCATCAAGGCTGTGTGCAGTATGGGCACTTGCCATGAAAACATGGCCGGTGGCGTTGTTGCGGCTGCGTTCGTCCTGAACGGGATCCGGATCGCTGATGACGACGTGGGCATTGGCGCCGCCAAAGCCGAAGGAGTTGATACCAGCCAGGCGCGCACGCTTGCCGCGCAGCAATTCGATCGGGTTTGCGGTCACGCGGACGTTCAACCCGTCGAAATCGATGTTCTCATTCGGCGTTTCGAAATGCAGCGATGCCGGCAGGTAGTTGTTTTCAAGCGCCATGACGGCCTTGAGCATGCCGAACAGGCCGGATGCTGGCTCGGTATGGCCGATATTCGATTTGATCGAGCCGATCGGTACCGGCGCGCGCCGCTTGGCGCCGATCACCGTGCCGATCGACCAAACTTCGGACGGATCGCCGACCTTGGTGCCCGTCCCGTGGCCTTCGACGAAGGCGACCTGGTTGGAATCGATATTATTGCCTTCATAGATGGCGCGCAGCAGATTGGCCTGGGCTTCGCGTGACGGCAGGGAAATGCCGTTGGTCCGCCCGGCGGAATTGACACCTGTGGCAACGATCTTGGCGTAGCTGCGGTCCTTTTCCTGCCGTGCCCTGTCGGAACGGCGCAGAACGAACACGACGCCGCCCTCGGCGCGGACATAACCGGCGCCGTCATTATCGTAGGCACGGCAGAGCCCTTCCGGGGACAGCATGCGCGCCTGCGCAAATCCGACGAACGGAAGCGGGTGGGCAAGGACATTGATGCCGCCAACGATGGCCGTGTCAATTTCACCGGCGTTCAACGCGCGCATCGCCTGGTCGAGCGCAACCAGCGACGAGGAACAGGCGGTATCGACCGTCATGCTCGGGCCGCTCAGGCCGAAAATATGGGAAATACGGTTGGAAACGATCGAGAGCGTGTTTCCGGTCATGAAATACGGACCGGCGGCAGCCGGATCCTCGACGGTCAGGTTGGCGTGGTCGAGGCTCGATGCACCGATATAGACGCCGACATTTTCGCCATGCAGAGACGGGATGGAAATATTGGCATCTTCCAGCGCGCGCCAGGCCAATTGCAACAAAACCCGCTGCTGCGGGTCCATGTGCATGGCTTCGCGCTGCGACATGCCGAAGGCTGCCGGATCAAAATCATAGATACTTTCGAGCACGCCCGCGGCGAAGGAGTAGGTCTTGCCGGGATTGCCGATGACGGGATGCCAAAAGCGTGCAAGGTCCCAACGATCGGACGGAATACGCGTGACCGTGCATTTGCCCTGGCGCAAAATTCGAAACAACGCCTGCGGCGAATTCGCTCCAGGGGCGAGACATGCGCGCCCTATGATTTCAACTGTCATATTTTCTCGAACGTTTTAGATTGCTGTGAGTTATCTTGCTGATTGCACTTGATACGCGAAAAAGCAATTGGAACTTCTTCATCAGGTCCGCGGATGATGGCATCGTTTCTGTGGTGCCGACTATATTAGCATTAATTTTAGATCATGTTCGCGAGGTTTCAACCCTCGCCTTTGAACATACACGGGGTCTGTGGCGGCCCAAGACAATTATCAAGTCAACACGTAACCGTTGTGGAGACCTGTTGCCGGAAAGGCGCACTGCGCATTATTGCGCAGATGGGCAATGAATGGCTTTGCCGGGGCAACGATGTCTTTCCCGTTTGAGCGGGACGAACCGGACACGTCGGGAGCGGTTGCGCACTGGGTTCCGGCAGGGTTGGTGATCTGACAGCCTTCAAGATCTGCAGCGGACCCCCGGCCGGGGTACAGGGTTGCCCGAAGGCGCGGCAACCACGGCCATACTGTTGCCGATTAGCATTAGTGAAATCATTAAACTCTTTGACATAAATCTGATCCAGAAGGGAACAGCGTTGCGCTCTTGATCGGGAGCCCTTGCTAAGCTAGTCATGCTGGCGAAATCCCGTGAGACACCTTGGCGATCAAGGCTGAAAGTTGAAGTGAATGCCACCTTTTATCCGATTTTTACTCCTGTCAGGTGCAGCGTCGTCCATTCTGGTGTTGTCATCCTGTAGCGGCCTTCCAGGATCCGGGCCTAGCGTCGGTACGATTCAGTCAGGCGCAAAGGCAACGGAAACGCCGTATGTCCTGGTACAGGTAACGCAGGCTGTCGCGGATTCGCTGTCACGCGTACAGGAACGGCCGCTGTCGGCTGCCTTCGGCGCGGCACGGCGGCAAAGCTCGTCGCGCATCGGCATCGGCGACGCGGTGACCGTCTCGATATGGGAAGCCTCGGAAAACGGGCTGTTCTCGGCAGGTTCCAGCCAGCAGGGCAACGCCCAGATTCCAGTGCAGCTTGTTTCGGAAAATGGCACGATCTCGGTTCCGTATGCGGGAACCATCAAGGTTGCGGGTCAGAGCCCTGAAGCTGTGAAGATTACGATCGAGAAGGCTTTGAGCCGGATGGCCGTCGAGCCGCAGGTGCTCGTCAACGTCGTCAAGAACAACTCGAACACCGTGACGGTGACCGGTGAGGTTGCTGCCAGCGGGCGCATTCCGTTGACCCCGGGTGGCGAGCGCTTGCTCGATATCATCGCGACCGCAGGCGGCCCTCGAATGGAACTGCATCAACTGGCCGTGCAGATCACGCGTGGCATGAAAACCGAAACCATCCCGATGGAACAGCTGATTTCGGATCCGCGTGAGAATATCTACGTCCAGTCCAACGACGTCGTCACTCTTATCCGGCAGCCGCGGAGTTTCACTGTTTTCGGGGCGACGACTGCCAACGCTTCCGTTCAGTTCGACGAGTCGCAACTCTACCTGAACCAGGGCCTGGCCAAGGTTGGTGGCCTTAACGACGAAAGAGCAAACGCCAAGGGTGTCTTCGTCTATCGCCAGGAACCGGTCGAACTCGTCCGCGCATTTGCCCCAAACGCCCGGTCGATGCATGCCGACGGAACCGTCAATGTCATCTATCAAGTTGATTTGAAGGATCCGAGCGGCTTCTTCGTCCTGAAGAACTTCAAAATCAAGAACCGCGACCTGATCTACATCGCCAACTCGTCCCTCGCCGAAATCAGGAAATTCTCGACACTCGTGAGCACGACCGTGGCGCCGGTAGCACAGGGTGCATCCTTTGCGGCCAATATCAACGATTTGGGTAATTAAGCTCAGTAGCCGTGGATTGATGCGGCAGGAGCAGATTGAGGATTGCGGCTAGGAGGGGAAGCGCGTCGATTGCATCGGGTCGCGGCTCCCTCCACATTTCGTTGTCTCCTGCGGGCACAGCATTTTCCTGGTGCACCATTCACCGAAGTTTACGCTTCAAACGAATAGGGACACGGTTTCGCTGGCGTTTGCCGCCGCCCTGAGACTGCAGCCATTTTGAGGGATCGACAGTGGCACGCCTTCGACGAGCGTGAACGCCGAGACTTGCGAGAACGGCACATTCTCGAAACCGTCTCCCAACCCGTGAACAGCGGCGGAGCTCTGTGCGACACATCCCCGGCCATGTTCAAAAGGAAAGCAGCCTGCCGCCGGCTGGATTTGGGCCAACCGGTCAAGCCAAGTGCCCGCGTTCCCTATAGACTTGCCATCGTCCGGAGCGACCAAAACGCTGGAATATGACGTCTAAACGCGACGCTAGTGCCGACCGTCGATCGCGAGGGACTCAATCCTCGGCCAGCCTCAGCAGGTATTTGCCGTAGGCGGTCTTGGAATACAGGTTTCCATACTCGATCAGCTTGTCGCGGGAGATCCAGTCGTTGAGATAGGCGATTTCCTCGATGCAGGCCACGCTGGTGCCTTGGCGGTGCTGGATCGTGCGGACAAATTCTGCTGCCTCGAGCAGGCTGTCATGTGTTCCGGTGTCGAGCCAGGCATAGCCGCGCGACATGCGTTCGACGAAGAGGCTTCCCGCTTCCATATAGAGGCGATTGATATCGGTGATCTCATATTCGCCGCGCGCCGAGGGCTTCAGGTTGCGGGCATAGTCTACGACCTTGTTGTCGTAGAAATAGAGACCGGTCACCGCCATGCTGGATTTCGGCTTTGACGGCTTTTCCTCGAGCGAAAGCGCTTTTCCCGTCGCGTCGAGTTCGACAACGCCGTAACGCTCCGGATCGGTAACCTCATAGGCAAACACGGTTGCACCGATCTTGCGCTCACGCGCATTCGCCAAAAGCTCGCTGATGCCAGCGCCGAAGAAAATGTTGTCACCCAGGACCAGCGCGACATGATCACTGCCGATGAAATCTGCTCCGATCGTGAAGGCTTGCGCCAGGCCATCGGGGCTTGGCTGCTCCGCATAGGAAATATTGAGCCCCCAGCGTGAGCCGTCCTCGAAAAGGCGCCGGTAGCTTTCAATATATTCCGGCGAGGAAATGATCAGGATATCGCGGATATTCGCCAGCATCAGCACCGAAAGCGGGTAGTATATCATCGGTTTGTCGTAGATCGGGATCAACTGCTTGTTGACGGCAAGCGTTGCCGGATGAAGTCGCGTTCCGGACCCGCCGGCAAGGATAATACCCTTCATAAAATT
>NZ_JAFCTR010000015.1:0-142850 GCF_049896125.1 Pararhizobium sp. DWP1-1-3 | reverse complement strand
GCGGCGCGAGCAGGCATCGCGAGGCCAGTGAACCCGGCCAATGCAAAGGTACCGCCAGCGGCAAGCAATGCTCGGCGCTCAAAATCGATGTCAGACATGCTGATCTCCTTCCCGAGTTCCGTGATGAACTACGTCGATACTTACCGCCTTTTCGGCCGGCGACCAATCGCGGCGGCGAACACAACAGGGCACGGTTTCGTGATGGGAGGCAGCCACAGCAATGTTGCGAACAGGCGGCGAGTTGGTCGAGGTCTTTGCGTCTGGTCATCCAACGGGTTCCTCTTCTGGCCGTTCTGAGACAAGAAGATCCCTCGTAATAGCAGGGCGATTGGTTCGAATCTCGTCAAGGCGAAGACGCGGGCAAGGAATTATTGCTCGAATTCATGCCGCCCACTCGCAGTGACAGCATTGCGCCTTAGCGCGGCCGTTTGGACATCTGCTGTATCTGCGAAAGCAGTCCGAACGCGGTACGTGGGCGGCCGCATCGTCGCTTTGGTTACTGGCTGCTCAAGATCATCTTTGATGTTTCGGGCGCACCGGCGTTCAGAATGGCAACGAAGTCCCTGAGCATCTGAACCCGGCGCGGACGGAAACTCTCCTCCGTCATATGGATGTCGGCGATGCGATCGACGCGGAACTTGCGGAAATCCTGGCGCAGGCAACACCAGGCAAGCAACACAAGCGTCCTCTCCAAATAGACGATCGCCAGCGGCAGCACTTGCCGGTCGGTCCGTTGCTGCTCCGCGTCCACATAGCTTATCACCACGGCGCGTTCTTGCCAGCAAGCCTCGCGCAGAAGGCCGACATCGACGACCGGCGGATCGCGGCGCTCGAACCGATAGACCTGGGAGGCGGCATGCAGTGCCTGGCGTTGTAGTCGGTCGGGCAGCGTCGCTGTGACCTTCGAAAGCACGGCACCTGCGGCCGAAGCGAGAGCCGGTTCACCCATATGCCGCACCTCGGCAAGGCCGAGCACCAGGGCTTCGATTTCAAGCCGTGTGAGCGTCTGCGGCGGCAAGGCGATGTCCTCCGTCAGCTTATAGCCGCAGCCGCGCTCGCCATCGATGACGGCACCCGCGGCGCGTAGGCTCTCGATGTCCCTATAGAGCGAACGCAACGACACGCCGGTCTCCTCGGCAAGGCGCGCGGCCGTCACCGGGGAGGGGAGATTGCGAAGCGCCTGGAGCAGGCGGAACAGACGATCACTACGAGCCATGACTTTGGAGGATAGATGAAGCCTACTGACGGAAACTGGCAGTTGGCGGACTGTACAAGATCCGCATTGCCAAACGCAATCGAGGACCCAGACTATGCTGACGCTCTTTTACGCCCCCCGCTCGCGCTCGACGCGTATCGTCACCCTGCTTCGCGAACTAGACGCCATCGACAAGGTCGCGATCGAGATCGTCGACATCACCCGCGGCGATGGCAGCGGTCGCAAAGATCCGAAGAACCCGCATCCGGAAGGCAAGGTGCCGCTGCTCGAGCATGACGGCGTTGTCATCTGGGAGAGCATCGCGATCATTCAGTACCTGACGGATCTCTTCCCGGAAAAGAAGATGGCGCCTGTTGCCGGCGATCCGCAGCGCGGTCGGTATCTCAGCTGGCTCGCGTGGTATGCCGGCGTGGTCGAACCTGTACTGATCTTGCAGGCAGCCGGGATCTCCCATCCTTTTGTGGATTTTACCTTCCGCAGCCCGGCGGAACTTTCGGCACGCCTCGAAACCGCACTCAAGGATAGGCCCTACCTGATGGGAGAGCGATACACAGCTGTTGATCTGCTGCTGCATTCGCCCTTTGCCTGGTACCCTGCAGCGACGCCGGACAGCGATGTGGTCAAGGCCTGGATTGAGCGTTGCGGCGAGCGGCCATCGCTGCAGTGGACCGCCGACTATGACGCCCGCACCGTGGTTGCGGCTTGATCGCTGGCACTGGCCGCTCCGACCGGGCGGCCACTTTCGCGTGAGAATGATCGCGTTGTTATGGCAAGCGAGCACTATGATTCTAGCCGGTATATCAAGGGCCTAGTCTATCCAGACAAGGCGTCGTTGGTTCAGCTCCTTTCAAGAGCGCCAGCCGGCCGTCACAATTGTTCGCATGACCATCGTGTTGATTTCACTGAAGCTAATCCGGCATTGGGACAGCTTTCAGGGGAAATCAACAGGGACCGCTACTCTTCGGTTTCCTTTAGCCGGAGTCTCGCTTCCGCGTTATCGAGAGTGTCGGTACGCCCCAGTGGAATGTCCACTACCACAGCTCGCGCGCGCCAGTCGAGCAGACGTTTGAGCTTCGATTTCGCCTAATCAAACGCTTCCACTCGACATCGCCGCCCTCAGCCAATCGCGAGGATTGGGGCGCACATTCCTTGCAGAGCCCAGCTACGGCGGACGGCAATTCAACAGGTTCACCCGGTGGTAGGAGGAGAGGCGCTCGCCTCGACACGGCGAGCGCTTTAGTTTCAATGCTATGCGATGCCGTTCGACTATCTGTCATCCTCTTCGGCGGCTGAAGGATCCGCCCAGGACATTTCGGAATACAAAAGCTCTACTTGCTGCTTGGAAGCCGCCAATCGCGAAACGTCGGCTGGACCCGCGAAGTTGATTTCACCGCCACTTGGTTTCTCGGACGAGTCATACTTCGCTACGGCGAAAAGCTTTCCCTGCAAATTGGCGCCGCTAGAACCGAGACTGTCGGGTGCTAAGAAAGAGCTGCCAGTGCTTTTATATCCGTGCAGCTGAGAATTGCTATTATCCTCTGGAGCGGCGGTACTTGCGCGGTAGGTATCCTTGTGCGCAAGGCGCGGGGTGGAATATGAAGTTGACCCAACTACTGTCATAAAGATCTCCCAAATTATCCGAACAAGTACGTGTCCGACGGATGCATATGGGTCCAAACTTGCATGTAGCTGGAAGCTTTTTCATCGAGCGTGCGACACTAATTTTCGCACCATCACATCACGGCTTCACGCACGAAGGCTTTAATTCGTGGACGGATCAAGTAGGCGCCGAAACCAAGACAAATTCCTTTAGTGATGGGCTAAAACTTGAAGTGGCTTAAACCGGGATGGTCGTCGGGGCGACGTCCAAGTTTCCAGCGAAACTTGCGTTCGGCTTCCGTTATTGGAAGTTCGTTGATACTCGCGTGACGTTCTCGCATTAGACCGTCATCTGCGAACTCCCAGTTTTCGTTTCCATACGCGCGGAACCATTGGCCGCTGTCATCGTGATATTCATACGCATAACGAACGGCTATACGGTGACCTGTAAAAGCCCACAATTCTTTGATTAAACGATAGTCGAGCTCCTTGTTCCACTTCCGGGTCAGGAACGCTGCGGCTTCAGCACGGTTGGTGACAAATTCTGCACGATTACGCCATCGTGTGTCAGCTGTATACGCGAGAGCCACTCTTGCTGGATCTCGGGTGTTCCACCCGTCTTCAGCGAGGCGGACTTTTTCAGCAGCACTTTCTTGAGTAAATGGAGGAAGTGGCGGACGGCTCATCATGGTGGCTCCAGCAATGGTGTCGGTCGGCAACAAGGAAAGGGTGATGAACTTGTTACATCACCCCTTTCATGGCTACGCCACGAGTTGGTCGATACGAGGAAAATCGACCTCAGTGTCGAGGGCTTCATTCACATAATTGGTAAAGGTATTAAGCGCGACATGCGCGATGATTTCAACAATTTCCGCGTCGCTGTAGCCGGCGTCACGGATCTTGGTGATTTCAGCTGGGGCTACAGACCCGCGGGCGACTGTGAGCGCGCGAGCGAATTCGACCGCTGCGGCGGCCTTTGGATCGTTCGACGTGCCGCGGCGGTTCGAAGCGATTTCGCTCTCATCCAGTTTCGCGAACTTCGTTCCGGTAAAGGTGTGAGCAGACAGGCAGTAGTTGCAACCGTTAGCTTCCGCCATGGATAATGCGATGCGCTCGCGGGTTGCTAGCGGAAGCTTGCCTTTGCTCAGCGCGCCTTGCATTGAGGTCAGTCCGGTTAGCGCAGCGGTGCTGTTTGAAACCAAGCGGAAGACGTTCGGCACTGAGCCCATCTGCTTCTGAATAGCTTCGAGTATCGGACGCGAAGCTTCAGGAGCGTCGTCGATCGTTGCCGGCGTGGGTATGCGTGACATTTTTCGATCCTTTTCACGTTGCGAGAGACGTCGCTCTCGTGTCATCAAGATGATGGCGATACGGTTGTTTTTGAACATCGGAAAACAGGAAGGGAGTGTTGCGGCCTTTGTAATAATGAATCTTCAGGCCGCAATTTGAACACCGCCCTGGTGGGCCGCGAACGGCACGGCAGAGCGAGACTTAGTCGTCTTGAGCCTTTCGCCGGTTGTCCAAATTGACGTCCTTCTTCCTGGCCTGCATGTCGCTACATTTGCCGCGGACTATCTCAAATCCGAGTAGCGACCCGCGTTTCGCGACAAAAGACGAAGTTCAGAACTCAATGTCCAACCTTTTATAGATAACAACAGGGCCGGTAGGGTCGCCGGAACCAACTCACTTACATCCCATGTTGCTTCAACCAAGCCTTCATAGCGGCGATCTCCGTTTCCTGGCCGAGGATCATCTTTGCCATTTTAAGCATGTCGGGGTCTTTGCCGTACTGAAGTTCCACCTTCGCGGCGTCGATCGCGCCTTGGTGATGCGGGATCATCCACGGGACAAAATCCGCGTCTGCATCTCCCGTGTACGTGATCGCAAGTCTGGTATGCATCTTTGCATTTGCCTGTGCATATGCGGTGCTGGCTGGCCCTTGGTCCCCATTTGGCTTCGCGTCGTCTGCCCCGGCAATGACATGGGATGAGGCGGCAAGAATACCGACCAGCATCAGCGATGCGGTGAGCAAGTTCATGAACATGGAAGCGCTCTTGGTTGCAATCTTAGGGGAAGGGTCGTTGGTCATCACTGTCTCCAGTTGGGTAGGGTTGGATACGGGTTAGGTTTGCGGGGGGCCAGTGTCGTGCCGGGTAGCCCGCACCAGCCGAGTTCTAACCACACGGCCGGAAGGGCTTGTGTGGACTGCGCCTCACGCGGTGATGCTCTGAGGCTAGCTGCACCCACGTCGGCGTTGCGATCATCATCAGATTTCTGTTAGCGAGACAAAATCGAGTGGCGCCACCCGCAGTTTGAAGGCAATGCAGGCGCGGTGACCTTCGAGCGAGCTGCGCATGTAAATCCGGCGTTAAACTGCGAGTTGGATGCCGCCCTCTTGGCTTGCAGGGACGGCACAGCAGAGAATGACCTCGTCCTCGTCAACCTTAGCCGTCGGTTCTTTCACGTACGTCACCGCGCCCTTGATCAGCTTGGTCCGGCATGTGCCGCAGTTTCCTTCGCGGCAGCTGAATTCGGGTTCGAGGCCGCGGGCTTCCGCAAGATCGAGCAGCGTTCCGGAGGCTGGTGTCCACCGGGCTTCCTTCAGAGAGTTCGTGAACACGACTGGCACGGGTTTGTCGGACGGCGGCGCACGTAGAGGAATAGCCAAGGCGGCTTTGTTGTCGGCGGTTCGCTTCAATGAGGATGGTCCGAACGCTTCAGCGTGGATCCGGTCGTCTCCGATGTTGTAACCGCGCAAACCGTCGTAGAGCGCCTGTGTGAACTGCGGCGGCCCACAGAGATAGAAATCGTAGTCATTGAAGGGCAGGTGCTTCGTGAGCAGCGCCATATCGATCCTGCCAACGACATCGTAATCCGCACCTTCGTTTGCACCGGCGGTGTCGCTGAGTATCCGGACCACTCGTACTGCTCCATTTGTCTGACCGACGAGCTCTGCGATCTCCCCGTCAAAGGGGCGTTGGGCCATCGAGCGGGCCGCGTGAAACAATGTGATCGGGCGGATGCGCTGCTTACGAATTCCCTCGTAGACGGCATGACGAAGCATAGCGAGTAGCGGGGTAATTCCGATTCCTCCTGCAAGGAGCACGGCAGGGCGTGTGGCGCGGGCGTCGATACCAAAATTCCCGGCTGGGGCGCGAGCTTCGATTATGTCCCCGACAAAGACATCGTCATGAAGGAATTGCGATAACCGACCATCGCGCTTGACGCTGATGCGATAAACACCGTCGGAGGGAGCGACCGACAGGGTGTAGGTCCGGATGACAGGCCTGTCTTCTTCCGGCAACTTCAACCGGACCGGGAGGTGCTGCCCAGCGACGTGCGGCAATAAGCCTGCGCCATCGCTTGGCTCCATGTGAATCGAGCGGACTGTCGTGCTTTCTTCTACGATCTTGGTGACGGTCATCGGACGCCACCTGTTCGAGAGCTCGGCGGCACGCAGCCGATCCGCAGCTTGTGCCCAGTTGCCGGTCATCAAAGAGTTCGCGGACCAGCCTCCTTTCTGGAGCGCCCAGCGCAGTGCGAGCGCATGCGGACGGCGGATGATCCGCCTTGGTTTAAATGTCCACAGCCGTTCAGCGCCCTGGAAGGCCGCGATCTCAGGCGATTCAAGGATCACTTCGGCGTCGCCAGTCATTTGCAGCATATCGCCAGTCGTGAAGTCTACGAATAGGAGGCCCGCCCTGCCGTTCAGCAAAATATTGCCAAGCGTCGAGAAAAAAAGGTTGCCGTCAAAGTCCGGAATGGTCAGCATACCGTTGTCGCTGACCCTGACAAAACCTGAATTGCCACCGCGGTGGGACACGTCCACCTGCCGTCTGTCGCCGCGGTCGACGTAAGATGCTACGAAGAAGGCATCGGCAGCCTCTATAGTGGCACGCGCTTGAACGTCGAGCCCGGCAAGCGTCTCAAACCCACCTGAGTTTAGTTGGCCAGGATCGCGGGAAAATTCGAAGTCCCGTAACTGGATGTAGCGCGGGCAATTGCCGAAGCTCTGGTCGACATCGACCCTGAAACCGCTCGCCGTGACAGAAACGAAACCGTTCATTCTATTGCGCCGGCGGGTATGCATCTCGATACCAAGGAGACCGATCGGTTTGCCGTCTGCCATACCTTCATTGGCGGGGTCGCTATGCTCGAGCGATGCCACAATATCAAGCGTTGTCGGCGCTGGAGAAGACATGAAGCCGGGTCGACCCTCGACGAAAGTTGCCCAGGCATCATCTTGCTCATCGACACTTCCTAGAACGATGAACGGAAGCTGAGCGTAGAAGTCTCGGTGCTGGTCGGGCATGAAATCGCGGACAACACGCTGGCCGACGACGGCCATGCGCTCGGCGACACCGACTCTTTCCTGGATGAACTTCTCGCCTTCATGCCATGTCGGCAGCTTCGTCGAGGTGATGGTCATAACGGCCTCTAGATTAGGAGTTGTATTGCCCCGCCACAATCCTAGTAGGGTCGTGGCGAGCCCAACATTTTCCATGACGTCGCCAGCTCAAAGCCGGCGAAGAAAACATAGTCGATGCAGGAAATGCCGACGTTAAGGGTTCGGATGGCTTCGGAGCAAATAGTGATAAGGCTTCATAGTCGGCCTGCTAGGTTTGGTGGTCCCTGTGGCCGCTGTGAGAGAGTGCTACAAACGACGCCTGGTGAGAACTGTCGCGTTTAGCAGTTCACTATTACGCTGGATGGAATAGCTACGCTTTACGCAGAGCCCGCTGGTAGCAACTTCACAATGTGCCATGGGAGTAGAGCAAACAAGGTGAGATACAGGCGTCCGCGCGAGGTAGCGCTAATGGGCTGCGGAGCCATAAGATGCGCGGTTCCGTTGCTCCAGGAGCACTGCAACAAAGGAGCGCACGAGTCGAGCTTTCTGTGCATCGGGTCGGAACAGAAGATAGCACCGAAAGTCAACTCGCGGTTCGAAAGGCTTCAGTATCAAGCCTCGTTCCACGAAGCCCTGGACGGTCAGCGGATTCACAAAGCCTAAGCCTACACCGGCAAGCGCTAACGCGCATATCGTCGAAGAGGAGGGGGTTTCCACGATGTAATCGGGCTCTACCCCCTCTGCCCGCAAGACGGTATCAATCCGACGCCGGGCGCGATCTTCCGGGGCAAGCCCAATCAGCGGATGGCCCTGAAGATCGAGCGGGCGGATGACCTGAGTGAATGCGAGCGGGTGGTTACGTGGCATGGCGCAGACCGCGGGGAAATTCCCAAATATCTGGGAATCGAGACCCGAGAGATCGACCTCATCTGCCGCCAAGCCTACGTCGAACTGACCGTCAACAACCAAGTTTCGGACGTTCGTCGATGCAAGAACCTGCAAAGTAATCTTTGTCCTTGGATGGGCCAAAAGAAATGTGTTGATCGCATTTGGAACAAGATCAACGCCCAAGGCGGCAAGGCTGGCAACTTTAAGACTCCCAGACCCGTAATCGCGGATGCTCGCGGCCGCAGATCGCAAATGGTCCATGCCGCGGAAACTCGCATCGACCTCCCGGAAAAACATCTGGCCTTCCGGCGTTGGAACAAGGCGGCCTCGTATTCGGTCGAAAAGCGAAAATCCTGTCCCAGCTTCCAACTCGGATATCAGGCGGCTAACAGCTGGCTGTGAGATTTGCATCAGCTCGGCCGCGCGAACGGTTGATCCGGTTGTCATCACGGTGCGAAATGCTTCAAGCTGTCGGAAATTCACTTTCGCCTCCCTGAGCCTATAAGCTCCCTGCATAGAGGTATGCGCTCACCTAAGTTGTTTTTCTAGGTATTAAGTCGTTTTCTGTTGTCGACAGTTTAACGAGCAGGAGAAACCAATGCGTGACCTCACCAAAACAGTCATCCACCCGGAGGTCTCCCACGATGGGTTTTCCAGCCTCAGCGTGCCTACTGCCCGAGCATCGACCATTCTTTTTCGGGACGCTGAAGAATATGCAACGCGCGGTCAACGCGGACTTGATGGCTATTCGTATGGCCTCCACGGCACACCGACAAGCCGCACTCTCGAGGCGCAACTGACCGACCTAGAGGGCGGAGTTCGAACGGTTCTAGTGCCCTCTGGACAGGCCGCTATCACGGTCATCATGCTTACCGTTCTAATGCCTGGCGATACGGTTCTCATACCTGACAACGTATACCCTCCCGTAACCGGGTTTTGCGCCAATTACCTCGCGCCGCGTGGCATCAACTTCCGCGTCTATGATCCGATGGCTGGCGAGCAGATCAGCGATTTGTTCGACGCAACGACGAAGCTTGTATGGGTTGAATCTCCGGGCTCGACTACCATGGAAGTGCAGGACATTCCCGCCATTTCGAAAGCAGCGAAGGCCCGAGGAATCCTAGTGGGCTGCGATAACACATGGGCGACGCCTCTTCTATTTAAGCCGCTGGAGAACGGCGCAGATTTTTCCATGCATGCATTGAGCAAATATGCGGGCGGACATTCGGATCTGCTTATGGGTTCCATAACTGTGTCCGACCTGGACTTGCGTAGACGTCTACGGGATACAATGCGGATGATTGGCCTCGGCGTTTCGCCGGATGACGTTACGCTTACGCTTCGTGGGCTGGAAACCATGGGCGTTCGTCTCGCACACGTCGGCAAGGTCTCAATCGAATTTGCCGAACGCCTGGCTCAGATGCCCGGGGTCGGGACAGTCCTCCACCCGGCACTCCCCAGCTGCCCTGGCCACGATATTTGGAAGCGCGATTACTCGGGCGCCTCTGGGTTGTTCAGCGTCGTCCTACCGGTATCCGGCGAACCCCTGTTAGCCGGCGCGCTCGCGAAGCTCAAGACGTTTGCCATCGGTTCATCATTCGGGGGAACGCGAAGCCTTATCGCGCCAATGTCTGTGAAATCATTCCGAACAATTGCGGCCGCGCAAAACGAGAGCACCATTCTGAGGATAAGTGTTGGCCTTGAAGATCCCCAGGATCTTTGGGCCGACTTGGCCGCCTTCTTTGAAGCGATGCTCCCCGCCTGATCACCCACTATCGCCACAACAAAAAATGAGGGAACTGCGTCATGTCACTGAGAAAGCTTATCATTTCCGCTGGGATAGGATTTATTTCGATCGTCGCCCTATCCGCGGCTGCGAAAGCCGAATCGACACTCCAAATCGTCCAAAAACGAGGGTATCTTACGTGCGGGTCGAACGAAGCCACTCTGGGCTTCGGGCTCCCCAACAGCAAAGGCTATTGGGAAGGCCTAGACATCGACACATGCCGCGCAATGGCTGTCGCAATTTTTGCAGATAAGGATGCAGCCCGGTTTGTACCTCTATCGGGAGCCAAGCGTATGACAGCACTCGCTGCCGGCGAGGTTGATTACCTGCCACGCACCACAATCGGTACGTTGCAACGCGATGCGAACGGCGCGAACTTCATCCCGACCAACTCTTACGGTTACGACGGTTTTATGGTCCGCAAGAGTTTAGGGGTCGCCAAGGTTCAGGACATGGCCGGCGCCTCGGTCTGCGTACAAAGCGGATCAACGACAGAGGTAACCGTTTCAGATATCTCCAGAGCGCTGGGGCTGGACTTGAAGCTTACGCTTTTCGAAGCCCCAATCGCAGCTCGAGAGGCCTTTTTCGCAGATCGATGTGATGCATTGATTGCCGGCGATTCGTTCCTGGCATCAGTGAGAGCAAACCAGGCCCCCAATCCGGACGACTACATTATCTTTCCCGCGAATGACATCATCAATGCGTCACGTCCGGCAGTACGGCACGGTGACGATCAGTGGTTCGACATCGCGAAATGGTCGTTCCTCGCCATGGTTCGTGCCGAAGAAATGGGTGTCACACAGAGCAATGTCGATGAGATGTTGAAGTCGCAGGATCCTAATATCCGTCGTTTCCTGGGGGTAGAGCCAGGCAACGGAGCGGCTCTCGGGCTCGACGAGAAGTTTGCCTACAACATTGTGAAACAACTCGGCAACTACGCCGAAATGTTCGACCGCAATCTAGGATCCAAAAGCAAACTGAAGCTGTCGCGCGGATACAACGCTCTCGTCAAGGATGGTGGCCTGATGCAGAGCGATCCATTCAACTGAGCTGCAATCCCTTGATCGCAGGAGGAGGAAATGAGATATGCTGCAGAAATATTGGTACGATACCCGTGTGCGCGCAGGCGTGGTTCAGGTCGCGCTACTCCTCCTGTTCTTTGGAGGCTTGGGTTGGCTCGGTATCAATACGAGAGATAATCTAACCCGCCAAGGCATGAATATTGACTTTGGTTTTTTCCACCAGGCGTCCCGATTTCCAATTTCGGAAACATTGGTGTCTTATAGTCCTGCAGATACGTTCGGCCGTGCTTTCCTGGTGGGATTGCTGAATACCCTAATGGTCGCGTCGATCGTTATCTGCCTCTCTACGGTACTTGGGTTTCTTTTGATGCTTGCGCGTCGATCGAAGCATCCATTGGTGAGTGGTGTCGCGCAGGCCTATATCGAAATCATCCGAAATACCCCGCTCATCGTGCACCTCATGTTTTGGTACATGGTAGTCATAACAACGCTACCAAATGTGCGAAACGCGCTTGAACCACTGCCCTTTGTATTCCTCTCAGTTCGCGGAATATTCGCTCCCAGCATTTTCATCTCTGGTACGGCCCAATCATTGCCTTGGGCGAGCGCCGTCGCGCTTCTCTTGATAATTACGGCAGTAATGTTGCGTTCGCTAAGGCGGCGCACTGACCGAGTGCCAGCATGGATTAGCAGACCACAATTAATCATCGTTGCTGTTGCGATTTTCGGGGCATTTTGGATCTTGGACGGACTAACGTTAAGCGCCGATCTACCCCAGCTGCGAGGCCTCAACTATCGCGGAGGCATTTCACTCACCCCAGAGTTTTCGGCACTCGTTGTCGCGCTCGTTAGCTACAAAGTCGCGTTCATTGCCGAGATCTATCGGGGAGGTATCGATGCTGTTTCGCGAGGTCAGTGGGAGGCTGGCCGCGCCGTTGGGCTAAAGGACCGAGATACATTGAGGCTGGTTGTTCTTCCCCAGGCGCTGCGGATCATCGTACCACCTATGGCAAGCATGTATCTCACAGCAGTCAAGAACACCACGATTGCCTTGGCGATCGGTTATCCGGATTTATCGGCTGTTGTCAGCACAGCAATCAATCAGTCGGGTCGAGCCTTGGAGGGATTTGGTGTGATGATCGCAGTCTATCTCTGCATTAGCTTGGCCGTCGCGTCGTTTATGAATTGGTACAATCGGCGTGTCTCTCTGGTGGTGGCAAAATGAACACGATTTCTCCGACACTGACCTCATTTGTTAACACACCATCGATGCCGCCGATGGTCAGGACGTCAATCTGGAAGCTGCTATTCGGCAATTTGATCAGCGCTATATTTACGCTGAGCTGCCTCGCTCTTTTAACATTTCTCGGACCGCGCTTTGTTAACTGGGCCGTCATCGACGCAGTTTGGTATTCAGCTGACGGCTCGGCTTGCCGTAACGCGGGGGCGTGCTGGGCATTCATTTATTCGAAGTCCCGCCTTATCCTATTCGGTCTTTATCCGCCCGCCGAACAATGGCGACCAATGCTGGTCGTAGCGCTTTTCCTCATTTTAGGACTTATTAGCCTACCGCCCAGATTTTGGGGACGCGTGCTGGTCCTCGCATGGGCAGTCGGTTTCCTTACCATACTCATTCTCATGGGCGGAGGAGTGTTCGGGTTGAGCGAAGTGCCCACATCTAACTGGGGTGGGCTTCCAATAACACTGCTTCTTGCGACCCTCTCGCTTGTCATCGCTTTCCCGCTTTCACTTGTTCTTGCAGTCGGCCGACGCAGCAGTCTCCCTATCCCGCGGTATCTTTCGATCGGACTGATCGAGGTGATCCGCGGAACACCACTCCTCAGCCTCTTGTTTGTAGCCTCTATTCTCGTGCCGTTCTTTCTTCCAGAGGGGTGGACGCCTGACAAACTGGCGCGCGCGCTCATTGCACTAACGATCTTCTCGGCAGCATATCTAGCTGAGGTTGTACGCGGCGGTCTCCAAGACGTTCCGCAGGGTCAGATTGAAGCCGCCCGAGCGCTTGGACTTTCATGGTTCGTGACGACACGGCGGATCGTAATTCCTCAAGCGCTTCGCAAGGTGGTACCGCCTTTGACCAATACGCTGATCGTGATGATCAAGAATACGAGCCTGGTGTTCGTAGTAGGCCTCTATGATCTCCTCAGCGCAGGCAGGGCAGCGTTGGCCGACCCCGCCTGGTCGACCCCTTTCGTCGAGACCTACCTCTTCATCGGCTTTATCTACTTCTCGATTTGCTTCGCGGTATCGCTCTACTCGCGCTGGCTCGAAGTCGATCTCAACTTGACGCGCCGGATCTAACGGCACTGCGGGAGGATCTAACATGACTGAACCAAATTTGACCGAAGCGGCTGTTCAACTCAGCGACGTGCAGAAATGGTATGGGGCGTTTCACGTCCTCAAGGACATCAATCTCACGGTCCGGCTTGGCGAGCGGATCGTTGTTTGCGGACCTTCCGGCTCTGGGAAATCAACGATGATCCGTTGTATCAACCGCCTTGAGGAGCATCACGGGGGCTCCATCGTGATTAATGGAACCGAGCTGATCGGCAACCTCAAGCAGATCGACGCAGTTCGCCGGGACGTCGGTATGGTGTTCCAGCACTTCAACCTATTCCCGCATCTTACGGTTCTCGAAAACTGTACTCTTGCTCAAATCTACGCAAAAAAATCATCGCTCGTCGACGCCCAAGCCCAAGCGATGAAGTACCTGACACGCGTCAAGATCGCTGACCAGGCGCAAAAGTTTCCAGGCCAGCTTTCGGGCGGCCAGCAACAGCGCGTAGCGATAGCCCGCGCGTTGTGCATGAGCCCAAAGATCATGTTGTTTGACGAACCCACGTCCTCACTCGATCCGGAGATGGTGAAAGAAGTCCTCGATACTATGGTCGGCTTGGCGGAGGAGGGCATGACTATGATCGTCGTCACTCACGAGATGGGTTTCGCCAGAATGGTTGCCGACCGGGTGGTGTTCATGGACGAGGGTCGTATCGTCGAAGTTGCTACACCTTCTGCGTTCTTCAAGAACCCGACCCATGAACGCGCCAAGAATTTCCTTAGCCAAATCATCCACTGAGATCACGGAAGCACGCATGTTTGACAGCACATTCATAGACAAATTGACGACATGGAGGCGATATCTCCACATTCATCCTGAGCTTTCATTTCACGAAGAGCAAACGGCACAGTTTGTATCCGAGAAATTAACTGCATTGGGCATCCCTCATGTATCCGGGGTCGGCGGTCATGGCATCGTTGCGACCCTCACGAAAGGGAGATCAGATCGATCCGTAGCGCTTCGCGCTGATATGGACGCGCTACCGATAAACGAAGCCAACGATGTTGATTACGCGTCGAATGTGCCTGGCGTCATGCATGCCTGCGGCCACGATGGCCATACGGTATCTCTGCTCGGGGCGGCTGAACAGTTGGCAAAAAGTGATGACTGGGCTGGAACCGTACAGCTCATATTCCAACCTGCGGAAGAAAAAGGAGGCGGCGCGAAGGCGATGCTGGCCGACGGATTGCTGCAGCGCTTCCCTTTTGAGCGGATCTTTGCTTACCATAACATGCCAGGGATCGAAGAAGGGACAATAGCAGTCCATACCGGGCCGGTATTCGCCATGGGCGGCTCGTTCCAGATCACGTTGCATGGCGTCGCAGGACATGCCGCCGCCCCGCATCTTGGCAGCGATTGTATAGTCGCGGCTGGCCACTTGCTGGTCGCCTTGCAAACGGTGGTCTCGCGGACCATTAATCCGTTGGATCCAGCTGTCTTGACTGTTGGTATGATCCACGGCGGCGTGGTCACGAACCAGATCCCCGAAATTGTAACGCTTTCGGGGACGATCCGAACTTATAAGCCTGAAGTTCGTCAGCAGATAGCGGAGGCGGTCGAACGTATAGTTGCCGGCGTCGCAGCTACTTACGGGCTGAGGGGCGAAGTCGTCGTAAATCCAGGTGGCCAAGTTTGCGTCAACCGTGCGGCAGAGGCTCAGATCGCGGCAGAGGGAGGGATATCGGCAGGTGCGAAAGTTCTACGCGATCTACCCCCGGTGATGTTCGGCGACGACATGGGGTATCTCCTTGCGCAGCGCCCTGGAGCCTACGCATGGATCGGAAATGGGATCGGCGGGCCAGATAGCGGGCTACACAATCCACGCTACGACTTTAACGACAATATTCTGCCGGTCGCAGTAGGGTTCTTCGTAGAAACCGCCAAACGAGCACTGCGAAAGTGAAAAGATGAAACGTACGTTCTTGAGCAGTCGCATCACCTATGGTGCGAGAGGTATACGAGCATGATTTTAAAGCCAGTCCTAGCGGCGGATGCTGCACCCCCTGGTGGGCACTATTCGCAAGCAATGATATTCAACGACCTCGTCTTCGTATCTGGCATCCTCCCGATCGAGCCTGACGGGCTGAAAGAACCAGAGCGCGACTTTGCAAGTCAGGCTGGCTGTGTGTTGCGCAACGCCGCTGCCGTTCTCGCGGCAGCTAAAAGCAGCTTTGCAGACGTTGTCAAAACGACAGTCTACATCACGGATATATCCCATTGGGACGAATTCAACGCCATCTACGCAGAGCACTTCGGCGCTCATAAACCCGCGCGCGCCGTGGTCCCGGTCACAACATTGCATCACGGCTTTCTTCTCGAAGTCGAGTTCATCGCTAAGGTGACCGCATGATTGCCAGCCGTCATGTTGTGCCTGAGCTGAACGGAAAAGGGGGCAGCAATGTCTGATGCCGCAAGATATATCGATCCACAAACTCGTGAGACATTCTCGCTTGAGAAGCCGCTTTGGCGATCGCCATCGGGCAACCCAATGATGGTAACCGATCTGCCGGGGATAGGCCGTGACGATATCGATCGTAGCGCCCGATCCATTTGGCGATACCGGGCAGCGCTGCCACTCGACATCAAATCGCCCGTCTCCTTAGGAGAGGGGCTTACTCCACTGGTCCCAGCCAAGCTTCCGGCGGGTGAAGTAGATTTCAAATTGGAGTGGTTTGCTCCCACATCCAGCTTCAAGGATCGGGGCGCATCGGTGATGCTTTCCTATTTGAGGCAAGTGGGTGTCGATGCAATCCTGGAGGACAGTTCCGGCAACGGCGGGGCGGCAATAGCCGCGTACGGCGCGGCAGCTGGGGTCAAGGTGCGCATTCTCACGCCCGAGACCACCCAGTTAGCTAAAATCGTCCAGATGCGGGCCTTCGGGGCCCATGTGCAACTGGTATCAGGCCCCCGAGAGAACTCGCAATTTGAGGCTATTCGGCAATCTGAGCAAACCTTTTATGCAAGCCACAATTGGCAGGCGTTTTTCCTCCAAGGAACAAAGCTTCTGGCATACGAACTCTGGGAGGATTACGGATTTGAAGTACCCGACAATATCGTCATCCCGGCGGGCGCCGGTAGCAACGTCCTCGGATGCGATCTCGGGTTTACGGAATTGCTCCGAGCGGGGCAAATAACGAAGCTGCCACGTCTTTTCGCTGTCCAGCCTCAGAACTGTTCACCAATCCATGCTGCTTTTTCCGCAGGCTCGAACGGTCCCGTTCCGATCGAGGTCTCACCGACCGTTGCCGAGGGCACGGCAATTAGAAGCCCTGTCCGGATGAGCGCGGTGCTCGGGGCAATCCGACGATCAAAGGGCTCGACCGTTGCGGTGTCGGAGGACGAAATTATCTCTGCTGTCGGGTTGCTAGCAAGAGCAGGTTTCTATGCGGAGCCGACTTCGGCGATGGCTGCTGCTGCTGCAGACAAACTGCTCGCAGGCGGCGTCATCCAATCCGGTGAGCGGACTGTTGTTCTCCTCACAGGCAGCGGGCTGAAATCAGCAGCGTTCATGATGGATAGGTTCTCAGGGGAGTAAAGGAACCAATGTCTTCTGATGGTCAGAAGATTTCGAACGTACGAAGAGTTGGCAAAAGGGGCGGGGGCGTGCTGACACCTTAGATGACTGACCGGCCGGCTTTAATAACGGGTCTTTGCTCCCTTCTGGTGTTCTCTACAAGTGTTTTATTTTCAGCGTTACGCGCACAGAGATCGTCATGCCGTCCTTACCCCTCAACGCAGTCCGTGCGTTCGAAGCTGTCTGCCGTTGCGGAAGTATCCAGAGAGCGGCGGAAGAGCTTGGCGTAGTGACTTTCCGGAGCCGTGCGGTGTCAGCGGTTGAATGTCTGAGAAAGTGAAGCCACGCGCTGGCCCCACACGCGTTTCGGTTCCGCTAGTCTAGGCAAAGCTTACTTCACTCAGATCGATCGATACCAGCAAAGAATCTTCAATCACAGCGTCGTCGCTGTCACGCAAATACGCGCGTCGCTTCGACGGAAACCAGATTCCATTTGCTTCTTTATAATCCGAGACGCGTTGTGCCGCCGCAAAGCCGCCGGCGACATCAACGAAATAATCGTGCCTGCGAAGTAAAAGATCCTCGCCAAAGAAAAAGTCCTGGATCTCACTGTGAGTGGCAATTTCAGGAGGAAATTGAACCCTAACCCGGTGCCAAGTCTCCTTTCCTTCGGTCCACGGCTTCAGTTCCTTCGCCTTTACCTCCGGCAGCGTCAGGAGAAATGGTGTCGTAAGGTATGTCCAAAGCGCGTATCCATTAAAGTAGGCTCGGTGGAGCGGATCCCAAGCAGTCGTTTTCTCATGTCCCGAAAATGACTCGCGGGGATTTTGCCGCTCTCCGATAATGACGCCTTCAGTAGTTTCAATTGCGATCCGGTCCGGGGTGAAAACTGTTCGCTGGTTCGGGGCACCGAATGGGATCAACGATGCCCTTTCTTCCTTGAGCCAAACAGTCATTTTGCGGGGATCCGGATCTTGATGAAGTCCCTTCAACGCCCAAAGGGCTCCACCGGTGACGATTGTTGCAGTGGCGACTGTGAATTGATGCCATCGCGTAAGCCCGCCGTGGGCTGCGACTATCCTGTCGACTAGATCAAGCACGAGTGCCTCCATGATAGCGGGACGGGTTTCCGTCCCGGCTGGTTGGTGGCGAACGAACTCCAGCGTACACCACATTTTTTGTTGCGTTATCGATCGCGTAATTGCTTACCTACGCATCATCGTTTTTCAGAGTTACTTTGTGATTCTTTCCAAAAAATCAGCAGTCAAGTCAGCGACCTCGCCAAGGTGCGTATCCATCGCAAAGTGGCCGGCGTTTAAAATAGATACCTGCGCATTTGGAAGATCCCGTTTAAATGCGTCTGCTCCGGAGGGCGTAAAAGCGAGGTCGTACTTTCCCCAAATCACAAGCGCGGGCAGGCGGTGATCGCGCAACCATTTCTGCCACAAAGGGTACGACGCGATATTGTTCTGGTAATCGTAAATCAGCTCGGATTGAATTTCCGCCTGCCCAGGCCTATTCAGATATGCAAACTCGTCCATCCAGAGGTCTGGATTGTAAGCCTCGACATCGGGATCACTGCCGAGATGACGTGCTCTAGTGAGCTCGAGTGAGAGGTGGCCTTTGCGGACTTCTTGTTCATGAGCCGCCCGATCGCTCCAGAAGGCTTTGCGGTTTTCCCATATCGGGCCGAGCCCTTCCGAGTAAACATTGCCATTCTGGAAAACGGTTCCTTGGATCGCTGATGGCCGAGCGATCGCAAGGCGCATTCCTATGGGTGCGCCATAGTCCTGCATGAACAGCACGTAACGATTCATATTAATACGATCGGTGAATTTCAGCATCATTTCCGCAAGGTTGTCGAAAGTGTACGCGAAATCTTTCGGGGGAGGCGCGTCACTGTTTCCGAACCCGGGATAGTCAGGAGCAACCAGATGATACTGATCACCTAGCCTCTGCATCAAGCCATCGTACATTCGCGACGAACTTGGAACGCCATGCAGAAGAAGGATCGCAGGCTTGTCGGTCGACCCTGTTTCGCGGTAGGCGATTTTTAGCCCGTCGATAGTGACGCTGCGATAGAACATCGGCGCGGCATGCGCTGCTGACCCCGTCGTTGCAATCGCCAGAGCCGCGCTCGCTATGGTGAGTTTAGTGACTGACATCGTCTTATTCCTATTTCTACTTACTTGGATTCAAAAAGCTCAACAAAAATGCTCGTAAATTTTGCGATAGATGACTTTCGCTTTTTTACGCGATCGTGGTGCGATCTCACTCTGACGGCGAAGCTCTTTCCGGTTGCTTCGTCACAAGCGAGATCTTCTGCTTGTCGGTGGGGAATATTCCTCCATCCCCGACAGCAAGAGAATTCAAACTTTACGAAATGCACTGTTGCGGACAGGGGAACAATCCTGGTCGACTATCTTCATCGATTCCGGGTGGGGAAGACGCTTTTACAAAGACGATTGAAAGTCGTGCGATCGCGTCCTCATCCAGGACAAACCACTGCTGTTTGGTCCCATCATGATCAACGATGGCAGGTGGCCGGCAAGACCGTCTGTCGGAGTTGCAAGCATCAAGCTAACTATTGCTCCATTGGAAAGTGAGAATTCAAGACCACAGTTGTTCACCCGCGAATTCGTTTGGCGTAGGGTCGGTCACTCGCTTTGTAAGCCGAGCCGGACTTGGCCGGCCGCGCTCGTCTCGCGCGCAAGATTTATCCAAACAACCGAGCTCATGATGCGGCCGACCGGGAGTCTATCGTGACCAAATTATCCATGACGCCTGTGATGCGTGTTCAATTGAAGCTCGCCCTTGCAGCAAGTTCGCATGATAGGGTCACGCTCCGGTCGGTTGAGACCGAAGCCATGCAGCTGAGGCTTAGTGGTGCCGAAATCGATGCCGCGAAACGTGGGGCAAGTTTCAATGCGTTGATCGACGTAGCAGTCAAGTTCGCCCTAGCCGTTTATTTTAACGACACTGTGGGGGTGGCGGCCACGAAGAAAAGACTGTTGTCATTTCAGCTGGCAGCTATAGTGCCCGAAATTCACGTCTTGGTCCGAGAGACGCCACGCCCGGCGTTACCATGATGTGCCTCGGTCGGTGCTTGCCACGTCGCTAAAAGCGTTTAAATCACTTCGGGCGTTGACGAATTAAGGGATGTTGATCGCATGGACCGCTGGCAAGCGATGAAGGTGTTCGTGAAAGTCGCAGAGCTCGAAGGTTTTGCTGATGCAGCGCGGCAGCTCCATATGAGCCCACCGGCGGTAACCCGGATCGTATCTTCCCTAGAGGATATGATTGGAACGCGCCTGCTCGTACGCACAACTCGATCTGTGAAGCTATCGGAAGCTGGCGCGCGATATTTCGAGGACTGTCAGAAGTTGCTGGCAGATCTTGCCGATGCTGAAGCTGCGGCGGCCGGAGCGTACGGAAAGCCAGTTGGTACACTAACCGTCACTGCATCGGTGATGTTCGGCACCATGTTTGTTCTGCCAATTTTAACGGAATTTTTTGATCGGTACCCCGATGTTGTAGGGCGGAGCCTCTTCGTCGATAGAACAGTGAATATTGTAGACGAAGGAATCGATGTTGCAGTCCGCATCGGACATCTACCAGACTCCGGGTTTACCGCCATTCGTGTGGGTCAAGTGAAGCGCGTTATTTGCGGATCTCCAGCCTATTTTATTAAATACGGGGTGCCGACCATCCCAAGCGACCTTAGCCAACATCGTATTGTTGCATCAACCAGCGCATGGACGTCCTTGGAATGGCGTTTCGGCCTGGAGCGAAAGTCAACGGTTCACGTGAATCCACGCCTGTTTTGCAACACCAACGAAGCCGCGATTTCTGCGGCTGCGCAAGGTTGGGGCTTGACTAGGGTGCTTTCGTACCAAATTGCGCCGCAGTTGGAATCGGGCGAACTTCAAACGGTCCTAGCCGACTACGACGAGGAAGCACTGCCAATTCACGTCCTTCACCCAGAGGGTCGACAAGCATCAGCCAAGGTTCGGGCCTTCGTGGATTTTGCCGTAGCAAAATTGAGGGCCAACCGACACTTCAACTGAGCTAGAGGCGACGGGGCGGCGAATCCTCATTGCTGATTGGCAATGCATGGACGAAAAAGACTTTACCGTCGAACTCAAGCAGCGACAACATTGGAAGGCATAAATTCCTCGTGTGAAGCGTCGCTTGTGATGCCAAACATCTCGGTCATGTTAACGCTTGAGGTATTGCATATACATGGCGACGGGCGACTCTTTGTATTCCGTGCTCGTCGCCATAACTATCGCCCCGTCAGGCTGCGTTTAAGCCGACAGGCGTCTCTACGAAGGGGACGAATCCAGGGAGCTGTTCTATACGAGCAAGCCATGCGCCGACGTTCGGATATGCGGCGAGGTCGACATTTCCTTCTGGTGCGCGGGCGATGTAGCTGTAAATGGCAATATCGGCGATTGTGATGTGATCTGCTGCCAGCCACGCGCGCTGCGATAGTTCTTCTTCTAATACCTTGAGAAGGGAATGCGCTCGTCCGATGACCTCATCCGCATTGAATTTGGCGCCGAAAACCGTAATGAGACGCGCTGCCGCTGGGCCGTAGGCAAGCTGGCCTGCGGCAATGGAGAGCCAACGCTGAACCTTTGCCGCACCGGCAGGATCTTCAGGAAGCCAGTCATTTTTGCCTAACTTTTTCGCCAGATAGATGATGATCCCATTCGAATCCTGGATAGTTGTGTCTCCATCCACCAAGACTGGAACCTGACCGAAAGTATTCAGTCTGAGAAATTCCGGCTGTTTGTGTTCTCCTTTGGCAAGATCAACTTCGACGAGGTCAAAGCGTTGGCCGGTAAGTGAAAGAAATAGACGGGCGCGATGGGAGTGTCCGGAGAGAGGGTGATAGAAAAGCTTCATGACTTAGATCTCCTTTTGAGCGGCCTCGATAGGTGGCTGCTGTCGAGGCACACACTGATGCTTAGGTGGCTTTTATTGAAGATAGATTCGCTGAAAGGGACTATTGCCGAAAAAGGGAATAATACGGCAAGGCGTGTCCAATAGCCTCGTCTGTGGTTCCGGGGGGCGACTATGGATCGCCGCAACTGCCCGGCCGGCAACGGGATGTGGTCCTTAATTGTGAGCGCAGCATCAACGAAACCGCTTGGATCGGCCGCTAGCAGCCGCTGCCGGAGTCCGTTCGGCTGCGCGAGCATGGACCAGTGTAAGGCATTGACCGCGAATGTCGCGTCGATGGCGACGAAAGCATTAAGCGTGGGATCACCGCCAAGGACGCAAATCCGCACACGCAATCCAAATAATCCAGAGCCAATCGGTAGCCGATCCGAGCGAGCGCCGCGATCATGACCGACGATGATAAACCTGGAATGGCCAAGATTAGCCATCAGGTCGATGAGTGTCTTCGCGGCCTGTCGCGTCCAGGAAGTGCCAGCAATCAAGATGCTGCTTTCGCCATAGCCGGGAGGTCAGGGGCGACGATCCTATACTTCCCCCTCGGCGCCGGAGCCACAAAACGCCACGCTATGTGCGTCTGGCCTCGTGTATAGGGAGAGATGCGCTGTAAACGCTGGTGTATCTACGGCGCTTTCTGCTTACCTCTGGAGTAGTCAGTAGCACACCAGCTATTACCACAGTCATTGCCGGCTTGATCGCAATAGCCGGATTCGAGCTAGCTTGGTGCGCAGAACGTGGTGTGAAGGCTATTAACCCCGGGCATTGCGGCGGATGACCTGCGGCGGCTGACCGAGCGTGCGCAGGAACGCCCGGCGCATTCGTTCGCGGTCCGCAAAACCTGTTTCGTCGGCGATGATGTCCATTGAAAGCCGCCCCTGTTCCATCAGCAGCCGCGCCGCCTCGACGCGGATGTTCTCCACCGCCTTCGCCGGCGACTGGCCGGTCTCGGCGCGAAAGGCCCGGCTGAACTGGCGGGGGCTGAGGCCTGCCACATCCGCCAGATCCTCGACGGAAAGCTCTTTCTTCAAATGCCCGTTGGCATAGATTAGCGCCTTCTGGATGCGGTCGGATTTCGGCTCCAGTTCGAGCAGGCTGGAGAACTGCGACTGGCCGCCGGCACGCCGATGATGCACGACGAGTTTTCGGGCTGCTGAACGGGCAATATCCGGCCCGTGGTCCTTCTCGACCATGGCAAGCGCCAGATCGATGCCCGCCGTCATGCCGGCCGAGGTCCAGACCGGCCCGTCGATGATGAAGATGCGGTCCTCCTCCACATTGACCGCCGGATATCTGGCCTGCAGATCGCGCGCGAACGCCCAGTGAGTCGTCGCCCGGCGCCCGGTGAGCACACCGGCTTCCGCCAGCGTGAAAGCGCCGACGCAGGGTGCCGCGATGCGCCTTGCAGTTACCGCCGAATGCCGCACGAAATCGACGAGGCCGGGTGTCACCGGCCCCACTTCCATGCCGGCGCCGATGATCACGGTGTCGAATTCGGCCCCGTCGAAAGGCTCGGTATCGACGCCGAACCCGGCCGACGAGCGGACCAGCCCGCCCTTCTCCGAAAGCATGGCGATCGAATAGGCCTCGCCGCCGAGCATCGCATTGGCAACCTCGAACACCGTGATGGCGGCAAAGCCCATCACCTGGAAATCCGGGAAGATAACGAAACCGATGCGATGCATGGCGACCTCTGTTCGATTGAATGGCCGATAGTAGCGTTTTTATGCGGCCTTGTAGCGGTCGGCCGGCGTGCTGCGCGAAAGGTTCGGCATCATCTTCTGGCGAGCGGCTTCATAAGCCTGCCAGTCGGCCAGTTCCGGCAGCGACGGGATGGTCACCAGCTCGCCCTGGTCGAGACCGGCAAGTGCGGCATCCACCAGGTCTTCGGCGCGCATGACGATCTGGCCCGGCAGATGTTCGAGGGGCGTGCCGGCGATGCCCCAGAAATCGGTAGCGGTCGCGCCGGGCAGCACCGCTTGAACCGTGACACCCTTGGCCGCAAGCTCGTGATGCAGGGACTGGCTGAGGGCGAGCACGAAAGCCTTGGTGCCGCCATAGACGCCGTTCAGCACTTCCGGGCCGATCGCGACGATCGACGAGATATTGATGATCGTGCCCTTGCCGCGGGCGACGAAAGCGGGCGCGGCGGCATACGTGAGCCGCATCAGCGCGTTGACGTTGAGCGAGACCATCTCTTCCATCTTGCCGATATCGGAGGAGAGCAGCGGCGCGGTCGCCCCAAGGCCGGCATTGTTGACCAAGATTGAAATGCTCTGGTCGTGGCCGAGCACTTTTTCGACGCGGGCAAGATCGGCCTTGTTGGAAAGGTCGGCGGGGATGACTTCGACCGAACGGCCGGTCTCGTCGCTGATGCGGCGGGCGAGTTCGTCCAGCTTGCCGCGGCTGCGGGCGACGAGGATCAGGTCGTGGCCACGGCGGGCCAGGCGTTCGGCATAGATGGCGCCGATCCCGGAGGATGCGCCGGTGATGAGGGCGGTGCCCTTGGAAAGAGTGTCAGACATCATTTTGTTCTCCAGACGCCCAATGCGCCTTGACATAAGAGATACCGCTAAACGCCTGCGTCTCAAATGTCATATACACCACCATTTAGGACACTTGGTCATTGAGGGCCGATAGGCTGTTTTTCCGGTGAGGTGGAGAACATCGATGTTGATCACTGCTAAGAACGGAATGAGGCACGGCCCCTAGCCAAAAACTTTCCCGATACGAATAGCTTGAAAAGGTGCTTGCGGTATTTGCTGATCACGTCGAGTCGGTCGACCATGGAGTCCAGCTGACTATTTCCTCACTGACGACGTTCAAAAAGCCAATTTTGCTGCAAGCAGTACATAGACAACGGCCGAAAGCCTGTTGAGTATCTTCTTTGCTCTTGGCGAAGTGAGTAAAACGTTGAGGGTTCCTCCAAGTATCGAGACTGCAGAAAAGACGACGAGCGAAACAGATATGAATAGGAGCCCGAGCAAGATGATCTGCGTGGACACGGAGCCAGCAGAGGGATCGACAAACTGCGGGAGGAACGCCAGAAAAAAAATCGAAACTTTCGGATTACTAACATTCATGACGAAGCCGCGACGAAATAGGCCTTGGCTGTTAGCATTTGCTGTCGGATCAGGCGTGACTGGCTGTTTCATGGCTAGCCATGCAAGATACAGCAGATAGGCGGCGCCAGCGAATTTGAGCATAGCGAACGCAAATGGCGAAGCCTGAATTAGCGCTGCCAAACCAAGCACCACTGCGGTCGTGTGTATTACAAGGCCAGCGCATAGACCGAGTGTCGTTACAAGGCCGGCGCGGCGACCATTCAGGGCGGACTGCGCAAGTACGAAAAGGTTATCGGGGCCGGGCATAAGACACAGCAGAATCGCTGTCACGACAAATGACCAGAGATTGGGTGTCATCATCAATCCAAACATAACCGGCAGGCGCAATTCGCACCACAGTTGATCAAATATTCTGAGCGGAGGCGTTTGAAGCGCGAGACAACCTACCCCTTCTCCAAGCGTCACATTTCCAAATCTGTTTTCGCCGTCGCGTGTAGATGGTTGTTCCGCGTGTAACCTGGCTTATTCGTTATCCGGTTGCTGGAAAGACAGGCCTTTGAGAACTTCATCAACAATCATCTGTAGCTCACCGGCTGTAGCCCCGTCATGAGCTTGGATGGATATTCCTTGCATGACCGCCGTGAGATAGCGGGAGAGGCGCAGTGCCTCTTGCTCGCCGACCCAAAACGCCATCTTTTCTTGCAGTACGTTACGAAACTCCGAGCGGCGCTCGGCGATCTCTTTTTGCAAATCCACATTCTGCGGATTGGCAACAACCATGCCGCTAGCAATCATACAGCCCTTTTCTCCTTCTGAGTCGGTGACCGATAGCACGGCTTTATGCAGCATTTCGCTAATCGCCAAGGAGAGCCCAGGTGCTCTGTCGAACACTGAGATATCGAAAGAGTTCGACTTCTCGGCATAGTGACGCAGCGTTTCACGATAAAGCTCCGCTTTGCTACCGAAGGCAGCGTAAAGGCTTGGAGGGGCGATGCCGATTGCATCCGTCAAATCCGCAACCGATACCCCTTCATAACCATTTCGCCAGAACAGGCGCATGGCAATCTCTACAGCGGTATTTCTATCGAAGCGGCGCGGGCGCCCCCCCAAATTTTTTGCCTGTTGTTCCATAGCGATCACTAAACAACATCTTGACAAGACTGTCAAACGATGTTCTGGAGCGATCACTATAAAACCGGAGGCCGATATGCAGAGACGAACCTTTATGCGGGCAAGCCTCTCGCTTGCTGCAGCGACTATGGCAGGCAAGGCGAATGCCCAAACTACTAGGACGCGGAATGGTGAAGCTCTCGTTGTCCCGACAGCGATATCCGAGGAACTGCGGGCAGAATCGTCGGATGGGCTCGGCTTGATGGTGCGCGCCTACGGAAATCCGTCTCATCCCGAAATTCTGCTTATCCATGGGCTTAGTCAGAGCCGTCTATCATGGGATCGACAACTCGACGCGCTCAGCGCAACGTTCCGAGTAGTCACATTCGATCTTCGCGGTCATGGCGATTCTGACAAGCCCGGTAGCCCAGATGCTTATGACAAAGCCGCGCTCTGGGCAGACGACGTACGAGCTGTGATGAATGTCGCCAATCTCAGAAAGCCTGTATTGGTGGGTTGGTCTCTAGGCGGCTTGATTATTGGACATTACTTGATGCGCTATGGGGTCGACCACATAGCTGGCGTCAACCTTGTAAATGCTGTGACGAAGCTTTCTCCCGACCTGCTTGGGCCCGCTTCGCTAGAATACGCTAGTGCGCTAGCCTCGCCAGATCTTGGAGTGCGCAGCGCAGCAATCGTCAACTTTCTCGAGGCTTGTTTTGCTACGGCGCCGCCAGAAGCTGAGTTCAGAAGAATGCTCGCTTACAACGGCATGGTGCCCCGCGCGTTGCAGGAGGGCGTTGTCAAGCTCTCAGGTCGCGGGCTCGATGAGGCCTTTGGCAAGCCGCAGCATCTGCTCATTACTTATGGCGCTCAAGATCGCCTGACACGACGCGAAATGTCTGAGCGGGTGAGTACGCTCAACCCTGGCGCCAAACTTTCGATCTACCCAGATGCCGGCCATGCGCCGTTCTTTGAAAATGCCGCTCGTTTTAACACGGAGCTAGCTGCTTTTGTTGTATCGGCCGCTGGATGAAGGTGGCTCCTTGAGTCGCAAAAGGCGACGGCTTCGTCCATGCGTGCAAGACGCAATCGTCGGGATGAGCGTGACATGCTTGGCCCGCGAGCTGATCGTTTGAACTCAAGGTAACCCGGCATGGTAGCCGGTTTGCATGTCATTTCACGGGTGCTACTTTACAAGCCATTGCCTTCTTCAGGTTCTCGTCGATCTTATCGAGGAAGCCGGTGGTGGAAAGCCATGGCTGGTCGGGGCCGATCAGCAGCGCCAGATCCTTGGTCATGAAGCCGCTCTCGACCGTGTCGACGCAGACCTTTTCCAGCGTGTCGGCGAACTTTGCCAGCTCAGTGTTGTTGTCGAGCTTGGCGCGGTGGGCAAGGCCACGCGTCCAGGCGAAGATCGAGGCGATCGAGTTGGTCGAGGTTTCCTCGCCCTTCTGGTGCTGGCGGTAGTGGCGCGTCACCGTGCCGTGGGCGGCTTCGGCTTCGACCGTCTGGCCATCCGGCGTCATCAGAACCGAGGTCATCAGGCCGAGCGAGCCAAAGCCCTGCGCCACGATGTCGGACTGGACGTCGCCGTCGTAGTTCTTGCAGGCCCAGACGTAACCGCCGGACCACTTGAGCGCCGAAGCGACCATGTCGTCGATCAGGCGGTGTTCGTACCAGATCTTGGCTTCCTTGAACTTGTCCGCGAATTCGGCGTCGAAGACAGCCTGGAAGATATCCTTGAAGCGGCCGTCATAGACCTTGAGGATGGTGTTCTTGGTCGACAGATAGACCGGAACGCCGCGCTGCAGGCCATAGTTCAGCGATGCGCGGGCGAAATCGGTGATCGATTCGTCGAGGTTGTACATGCCCATGGCAACGCCGGCTGCCGGCGCGTCGTAGACTTCGTGCTCGATTTCCGTACCGTCTTCGCCGACGAACTTCATCGTCAGCTTGCCCTTGCCGGGGAATTTAAAGTCGGTGGCGCGGTACTGGTCGCCGAAGGCGTGACGGCCGACGATGATCGGCTTGGTCCAGCCGGGAACAAGCCGGGGCACGTTCTTGCAGATGATCGGTTCGCGGAAGATGACGCCGCCCAGAATGTTGCGGATCGTGCCGTTGGGCGACTTCCACATCTTCTTCAGCCCGAATTCCTCGACGCGCTGCTCGTCGGCGGTGATGGTCGCGCACTTGACGCCGACGCCGTGCTTCTTGATGGCGTTGGCGCTGTCGATCGTCACCTGATCGTTTGTCGCATCGCGGTTTTCCATGCCAAGGTCGTAATATTCCAGATCGATATCCAGATAGGGATGGATCAGCTTTTCCTTGATGAACTGCCAGATGATGCGGGTCATTTCATCGCCGTCGAGCTCGACGACCGGATTGGCGACCTTGATCTTTGTCATGCGACTTCCTTCAAACTGTCCGATTGGGGGAGGGGATTTGTTGCCGTTCAGCCGGTGTCGCGCATGCGGCTTTCAACGCTGCGCAGATGTTTTCGCATGGCTTCGGCCGCTGCTGCCGGGTCTCGATCGGCGACAGCCTGGACGATGCGGGCATGTTCGACAAAGCTGTGATGATCAGCGGGCGGGCGCAGGGGCGTATCGCGCAACCGTCCCCACGTCACGGCGCGGCGAACGGCGTTCAGCGTATCGAGAAGTCCAAGCAGCAGCGAGTTCTGCGAGGCCTCTCCGATGGTGCGGTGCAGCTTGTTGTCCCATTGCTCGTAGAGCCGCCACGTCGGCGCCTGCTGCGCCTTTTGCATGCAGCTTCGCATCTCGGCGATCTGTGCTGCCGTTGCGTTGAGGGCAGCGCATCGCGTCACTTCCGGCTCAAAGGCAATGCGCGCGCCCATCACTTCGAGCGGGTTCGTCCTTTGAACCATGGAATTGATATCGGCGACGGTATCGATCGGCCGGTCGCCGGTAAACGTCCCCTTGCCGACATGCCGCCAGACCACGCCCTCCGCCTGCAAGGTTGCCAGCGCCTTGCGCAAGACCGCGCGGCCGATCTCCAGGGATTCCGCCAACTCACGCTCGGGAGGCAGCCTGCCGTCGTCGGGCAATACCGCCGTCGCCAAAAATCCCTTGAGTTTAGCGAGTGCTGAAAAGTCGGTCTTTTCGTCCATTTTGCCTAAACCAATTTCAAATTGGGTTTGTTTATAGTCGGCGGGCGTTGCAGTGTCAATCTCAGGAATGGCTCGTTCTGCGTTTTTTAGTTCCAGAATAATTAGACTAAAAACAACGAGATACGCATATTTTTGTACCAACCTGATGCCCGATGTGTCCGTGAGGCAGCCATCAAACCCGAAGAAACCGGTTGACTCATGTTCGGATTAATAGAGAATTGGTTTGAAATTGGGTTCTGAGGAGGGCCCATTCAACGGGAGGAAAACAAAATGAGGAATTTCGCCAGAAGAATTCGGGCGTGCACGGCTGCAGCCATCTTTTCGGCCGTCGCCGTCTTGCCGGCTGCCGCATGGGCCGATCCGATGCGGATCGCCTTTGGCGACATCGCAACGGTGGAATCGCTGCATCTGCTGGTCGCTCTGGAGCGCGCAAAAGAAAAAGGCGTCGATGTCCAGGTCACGTTCTTGAAGAGCGAGGATATCGCGGCGCAGGCGGTGGTCAGCGGGCAGGCAGATATCGGGATAGGCGGACCCTACGCACTGCTGCAGAAGGTCAAGGCGCCGATCCGCGTTTTCATGCAGCTGAGCAAGCTGCAGTTCTATCCGGTCGTCAACAGCGAATTCTACAAGGACTGGAAGGATCTCGACGGGCAGGAAATCGCCGTCCATTCCCGCGGTTCGGGTACGGAAGCCATCATGCAGCTGATGGCTGACAAGAACGGCATCAAATACTCCAACATTGCCTATGTTCCGGGTGCCGAAGTCCGCACCGGTGCGCTGCTTCAGGGCAACGTCAAGGCAACGATCGTCGATTCGTCCGGCAAGCGCATTCTGGAAAAGGAAGCGCCGGGCAAGTTCGCCTTCCTGCCGCTTGGCGAGGTTGCCGCAACCGACGAGGCGCTTTTTGCCAATACAGACTATCTGACGGCCAATCCGAAGGATGTCGAAGTTTTGGTCGAGGCGATCCTGACCACCTGGCGCGAGGTAGCAGCCGACCCGAAATCGATCGTGGCGCTGCGCGAAAAGTACAAGCTGCTTCCCGACGCGACACCGGAAATGATCGCCGATATCGAGCCCTATTTCACGGAAGCGGCTGCAAACATGCCGCTCAACGGCGGTGGCGAAGATGCGGCCCGCGACGACTTTGACTTCTACACGGTGTCCGGTGCGCTGACCGGTGATCCGAAGGAGCTGAAGGTCGAAGACTTCTGGAGCCTCGACGCGCTCAACGCGGCGCTCGCCAAGGCAGGCACGAAGTAGGATGCAGGCGTCCGTGTCACACCCCAAACTGACCGACGGGATCGGAGCCAAGAAGGCTCCGGTTACGGCCGGAGCGGCGCTTTTCCGGTTTGCCGAGGAGAGACGGTCCTTCTGGGCCATGCTGTCGCTGGCGATCCTGTTCGGCGCCTGGGAGATCGCGGGGCTGGTTCCGATCAGCTTTGCGTTCCCCACCTTCAGCGAAACCGTCATTGCCTTCTTCGAGATGGTCTTCGACGGGACCATGATCTACGCCTACTTCCTGACGCTCCAGCCGCTCGTTCTCGGCGTCGCCGTCTCGGCGGTCTTCGGCATCGCTCTCGGCGTCGCGATGGGCCTATCCACCAAGGTGGAATGGCTTCTGGCGCCGGTGTTCATCGTACTTCAGGCAGCACCGATGGCGGCGCTCGTGCCGCTCGTCACCTTCATCTACGGGATCGGGCTGACCGCAAAGACGCTCGCGGTCATTATGCTGGCGCTGCCCGTCATCGTGCTCAACGCCTACAAGGCGGTGCGCCACGTCAATCCGTCGCTGGTCGATATGTGCCGTTCCTTTCAGGGGACACGCATGCAGCAGATCTTCAAGATTGTCATTCCGGATGCATCGCCTGTTCTGTTCGCGGGCCTGCGTCTCGGCATCGCCGCCGGCTTCATCGGCGTGATGCTGGCGGAACTGCTGATCACGCCCACCGGCATCGGCGATCTCATCACCTATCATCGGTCGGTGGCCAACTACGCGCATATGTATGCGTCGGTCGCCTCCATCATCGCGGTCTCGACGCTGACATTGGCGGGCCTGCAATATTTCGAAACGCATGTGCTGCGTCCTGAAAAAAGGAGGAAGTGAGATGGCAAATTCTGCCCTGTCTCGCGCCAATGGCCCTGCTGCCGCAAAAATCGGCGACGCCGTCGTCGAGGTCCGCGACATCTGCAAGAAATACGGCGACATCGAAGCGCTTCGCGGCATCGATCTCGATTTCGAGCGTGGCAAGCTGACAACGCTTCTCGGACCTTCCGGCTGCGGCAAGACGACCCTGCTCAAGATCATCGCAGGCCTCGTTTCCTCGACCTCCGGCGAGATCCGCGTCAACGGAAAAGCCGTCACCGGTCCGGGTCCGGAACGCGCCTTTGTCTTCCAGGACTTCGCGCTGATGCCCTGGGCGACTGTGCTGCGCAATGTTGGCTTCGGTCTCGAACTGAAAGGAGTATCTGTCGCGGAACGCAACCGCACGGCACGCCGCTACATCGAGGAAGTCGGCCTGGCCGGCTTCGAGGACAAGTATCCGCACGAACTCTCTGGCGGTATGCGCCAGCGCGTCGGTATCGCGCGAGCTTTTGCGGTCAACGCCGACGTGCTGCTTCTCGACGAACCCTTCTCGGCGGTCGATGAGCAGAACCGGCGCAAGTTCCAGGAAGACTTGCTCAGGCTTGTCGATCTGGAAAAGAAGACCTTCATCTTCGTCACCCATTCGATCGAAGAAGCAGTCTACGTGTCAGATCGCATCGTGCTGCTTTCGCCGCGGCCCGGCCGTATTTCCCAGATCATCGATCCGATGATCGACCGCTCAGCCTCGCCCGACGATATTCGTCGCGATGCCGGTTATCTCGATGTCGTCGAGGAAATCTGGCAGGGGCTGCGCCAGTATGCGGAGTAAGCGGATATGACCCTTTTCGGTATTCGCATTCCTATGATGGCATCGCTGGTGATGTGGGCGTTGCTTTGGGAAATTGTCGGGCGGCTGGATCTCATCTTCCTGATCCCGCCGATGACCTCAGTGATCGCGGCCGGGTTAGAACTCGTCCAAACCGGTTCCTGGCAGAGCGCCACCCTGATCACACTCCGGTCGTTCGTCTACGGCATGGCGCTCGCCATCGTCGTTGGCGTTCCGCTCGGCGTCCTCATGGGGCGCGTGCGGATCATCGACAACATCTTCGGCCTCTGGGTCAACATGTTCGTCAGCGCCCCTCTTTCGGCGCTGGTACCGATCCTGATGATCCTCTTTGGCCTCGGCGAAACCACCGTCTTCGTCACGGTGTTCCTGTTCGCGGTCTGGATCATCGTTCTCGATGCGCGGGCCGGCGTCATGCAGGTTCCGCCGTCGCTGATCGAAATGGGGCGCTGCTATGGCGCCTCCCGCTGGACGATCTTTACCAAGATCGTTCTTCTCTCCGCCCTTCCGGAAATCCTCGCTGGTATCCGCATCGGCCTCATCCGAGGGGTAAAGGGTGTCGTCATAGGGCAGATTCTGGTCTCCATCATCGGCTACGGGGAACTCTTCGAGCTTTATTCCCGCAGTTTCGACATGGAGCGTTTCTGGGCTCTCACCCTCATTCTGTTCGCCGCGGCAATGTTGCTGTCCGCGGCGGTCGAACACTTCGAAAAACGCATCGAATATTACGCAGGAGCGCGATAATGAATCAAATGCCTCACCTCACAAACTACGTCTTCACGCCCGAGCCAACCCCAACCATGCCGATCGCCGGGACGGACGCACTCTTCCCGGTCCATCGCATTTACTGCGTCGGTCGCAACTTCGCCGACCATGCGGTGGAGATGGGCCATGACCCGAACAAGGAGCCACCGTTCTTCTTCCAGAAGAACCCCGATACGCTGGTGCCTCCAGGCCGGGACTTCCCCTATCCGAGCGAGAGCAAGGATGTTCATCATGAGATCGAACTGATCGTGGCGCTGCATAAGGGTGGCATCGATATTCCGGTTGAAAGCGCTCTGGACCACGTTTTCGGCTATGGTGTCGGCCTCGATATGACGCGCCGTGACCTGCAGGGAGAGGCCAAAAAGGCCGGCCGGCCATGGGAGACGGGCAAGGCTTTTGAAGCCTCGGCACCTTGCAGCGTACTGCATCCAGTTTCCGAGGTCGGTCATCCGACGGCCGGCGCCATCTGGCTCAAGGTCAACGGCGAACTGCGTCAGAATGGCGACCTCAACCAGATGCTCTGGAAGGTGCCGGAAATGATCGCCTATCTCTCGCGGCTGTTCGAACTGAAGGCTGGCGATCTGATTTTCGCCGGCACCCCCGCAGGCGTCGGCGCAGTCGTCCGCGGTGATGTGATGGTTGGCCATGTGGATGGCGTTGACGCTGTCACGGTGAAGGTCGCCTAACCACCACATTTGCACCGGCCTCCCCTTTTAGCCAGGAGGCCGGCGTCTCTCCATCGTCGGCATCTGGGTATCTACGCCGGTTGGCGACTGACATTTGGCTTGCTCAGCGTCATTGCGCTGCTACTGGTCGGCTGGATCATCGCAAAGGTGCCAGATTTCGCCGGCGAGCCTGAAACACAACGCCCGTCATTGGCTCAGGTCTTCGCGGTTCCGGGGGTGCGTCCGGTGTTGGCGGTGACGCTCTGCTTCGTGCTGGCTCATAACCTCCTCTACACCTACATCGCGCCCCTGCTAACCGGTCACCGCATGGCCGACCAGATTGACAGTGTCTTGTTGGTATTTGGGTGTTCTGCACTTGTCAGTATTGGCCTGACGGGCGTGTTGATCGACAAATGGCTGCAGCCATTGACCTTCACCGGCATCGGCCTTTTCCTCGCGGCGGCGTTCATCCTGGCGTTTACGACCGGATCGTCTTTGGCAATTTTTGGGGCCGCACTAATCTGGGGACTGGCATTTGGTGGATCGGCGACGGTCTTTCAGACCGCATCAGCGCGGGCGGCCGGTCCCTCGGCCGACGTGGCGCAGGCGATGATCGTCACGGTATGGAATATCGCCATTTTCGGCGGAGCCGTCGTGGGCGGGGTCATTCTCGATACCGCAAGAGCAGGCGGACTGTCGTGGGCTGGCATCGTACTGCTGGTGGGCGCTGCCGGATCGGCACTTTGCATGAGGCGCTGATCCGGCAGGGCGGCCTCCCGCCAATATGTGGTGCAGATCAATCTGACTTTTGCTTCTACTTATTGAGCTGCTTCGGCGCATTCGACGCTACCTGCCTGGTACCACAGATCTGTCAGTTGTTTCACAACGCGACCTTCTCCACCTCACGCGGCATATCAACAATCAGCCGCGCAAATGCCTCGGATATAGGACGCCAACCGAGGTGTTTGTGGCGCATTTGCAGGATGAGGCGTGATCCCCTACCCTGCAAAATGGGCATGATGCACTTGGGTTAGCTTCTCCAATTAATTTGATAAATAGTGTTCAGAACCGTTCCCCTCTCCTGTTCCAAAAACACTGTAGCGGAGTCAAGGTTGGCAGTGAAGTCGCCCGCATTAAATGTCCATGCGTTGGTTTTAATCGCTCGCTCCACCCTGCCTATCGCGGTCATTTTGCTGTGCTATCGGTCTACTTTCGCTTTCTAGCGACGTGATCCGCACGCGAATGTCGTTCCGCTTCGAGAGCGGAACTCGGGGCAATTCAGGGCGAGTCATAGTTTACATCCCCAATCCCAACCCCTTGTTGAGACTGCGCTTCAGTTCGTACCGACGCGACAGCTCCGCCCGCTGCGCCCGATCGGCAATGCGGGCGACATCCTTGATCCGATCAAGCTTGGCGATGACCTCTGGCGCAAACCGCAGGTTTTCCGTCTTCAGGTCGCGCGGATCAGCGCTGCCGAACCGCTGTTCCAGCGCCTGCGCGACTTGTCCCGCCTCATCGAGGGCCTGTTTCCCTTCCGGCGTGCCGGATATCTTCTCAAGGAATTTCGGCATTTCCGACTGGGACATTCCGTCGAACTGCTTCAAGATGGCCTCGCTGCGTGGCGTCAACCCCGGGACCTCTATCACATCCCGCTTTTCGCGGTTCCACGTCTCGGACTGGCGCTCTGCCTCCAGCCGACGCTCCCAGGTCCGACCGGCCGATGCAACGTGATTGCTGAGCGCCTTGGCATAATGGCGAGCCGCATTGCGCTCCTTGTTCTCACCCAGGAAGCCCGACTTGCCGCGCAACTCCCCAAACTGATCCGGACGCTCGGCAAGCGATTTCGCCAGCGCCTGCCCATCCATGCCTTTGTCGACGATCGCTGTGCTGAGCGAGGCGGCAACACCGTCCGGATCCGCATAAACGTTGCGACCAACGGAACGCACTGCTCCCATGGCCCGCTCAAAGTCCGGCCTGGCCTTCTCGCGGGCCACATCCTCGATGCCGCGCGAATGTTTCGTCAGCGCCGGCACAAGCGGCTCGACCTTTTCCGCCGTGCCCTCGATATCCTGCCCGGTCCGCTGCGCCGCAACGCTGGCTCGAGCCTGAGGAGCGGCCTGCGAGCGAACGAGCTCATCCTTAGCGCTGTAGTGAGCCGCAGGCCAATCCTCAGCCCGACCAGGCGAGAGGCCAACGGCAATTTCGCTGCGAACGCCAAACCCTTCCGCAAGACCTCGCCGCTCGGCAAAGGCGCGGGTATAATCGAGCGTGGTTTCCTTCGCGCCCGTTCGGCCCATGCTGGCGCTGAGCGTTTTCATATCCTTGAGTTCGTCTCGGCCGGCATAGACCTGCACACTGTCACGATGACGCGTCATCGCCACATAGGTCAGGTGCCGATCCATGGTGCCCGACGCCATGACAAAGGCGCGATCGACCGTCGCCCCTTGGGATTTATGAATGGTCGTTGCATAGCCGTGGTCAAAGGCTTGGTAATTATTCACCGGTATGGAGATGGAACGGGCATTGTTCTGCCCTGCGCCGTCGAGACGTATTTGTAGCGCGCCCAGTTCGACTGCCTCAACCGTTCCCAGCATGCCGTTTTTCACACCAAGGTCACGATTGTTTTCCAACAGGACTATCCGGTCGCCTGGCGCGAACGACCGCTTGCCGTCATTGGTCTGGAATGTGCGCTCTCCACCCTCTTCGCCGCGCCCCAGCCGACGGCTTTCCTGAAGCGATGCGCGAATGTCGGCATTGATCGCCCGGACATCGACGTGGCGATGCGCCAGCGCAATCCGCGATCCAGATGAGCGCGCCTCCAGATCGGAGAGATAATCGCGGACCAAACCGGCTCGCGCCTCGTCCCTATTGTCGGCGAAGTTCACAGCACCACGATCAGCATAAGCCGCGAGCCCCTCACCCGTCCGGTGCGTGGCAAACGCAATCGACGCCTCCCGCTGCCAGCCCTCGCTCTGCCGACGGATTTCGGAAAGCTCGACCGCACCCACACGCTCGGCAATCGCCCGGAACGGAGATCCCGCCCCGATCGCCTGAAGCTGCTCATGATCGCCGACCAGAACCAGCTTGGCGCCCCGCGCCTCGGTCTCCATCACGAACCGGGCCAACTGTCGGCTTCCCACCATACCCGCCTCATCGATGACGAGAACGTCGCCCTTGCCGAGTTGTCCCCTCCCCGACTGCCAGCCATACTCCCAGGAGGCCAAAGTGCGAGAAGCAATGCCTGAGGACTCTTCAAGCCCCTCCGCTGCCTTGCCAGCCAAAGCGGCACCCTGAACCCGATACCCCTGCCGCTCCCAGGCATCGCGCGCGGCGGCAAGCATGGTGGATTTGCCAGCGCCGGCAAAGCCGATTACCGCCGCCACTTGCTCCGGCCCGGTGATATGCTTAACGGCCGTACGCTGCTCCTGGCTTAAGCCGGATCGCTCGATCACCCGCTCCCGATCGACGAGGAGCATTTCACCGTGTTCAACTTTTCCAGAAAGTGATGCTGTGGTTCTTGCCCTGATCGCATCGTCCTGTAGACTCAATGCCTGATCGACATGATGTCGATTAACGCCATGGCTGGAGGACTGTGCCAGTCGCTCAGCACTCGCGGCCATGGCGTGCTCAATCTCAAGCATTTCCCAGGTCGAGTATCGCGCCAGTTCACCGTTCTGCTCCGGCTGAAGTTCGACCAATGCCGATGACGCCATGACCGCCGCAAAGGCATTTTGGAAACCCTGGCTATCGTCGATGTAACGATGCAGCGCCCGCGCCACATCGTGCCGGTCGAACACGCTCTTTTCGTCGGTGAGGATCGACAGAACCTGCTCCGGCTTTTCCCGAATGAGCGCGGCATTGCGGCGTGCCGCTTTCTCGTCGATCCGCGACCTTGAGACGTCCAACCCACGCCGGTCCATCTGCGAGGCAAAGACACCCATGTGTTCAGTCGGCTCGATCTCAAGCCCGCGCTCCAAGTGCGAGCGATGATCGATCCGGACATCAAGACCTGCCCGCGCCAAATGGCGGTTGGCGTGGTTTTCCCAGGCCTGACGGATATCGCGAAGCTGCATATGCGAAGTCGGCTGATCGTGGTTCAGCAGCCACTTGTTCTCGCGTTCGATCAGCGTCTTTTCGCCAAGACCGTCAGGACCAACTGTCCGTGTTGTCATCAGCACGTGGGCATGGAAGTTGCGGACATCGCCCTCTGTGTGTGGCTGATGAATGGCGAAGTCCACCGCTGCGCCATAGCGGTTGGCCAGCTCACGGGCAAAGTCCCGTGTCAGCGAAAGCCGTTGCTCTGCACTCAGCTCATGCGGAAGCCCGATTTCGAACTCCCGTGCCACCCGCGCGTCCTTGCGTTTTTCCGCATGCTCGATAGCGTTCCAAAGGCAAGAGCGATCAAGCGCCCAATCCGCCTGCACACCTTCCGGAAGAATGATCTCGTCATGCTCGACACCCTTCTTGCGGGTGAAGTCGTGCACCAGACCGTCGCGCTCATTCAGCATCATTGTTGCAGTCCGATAGGCAGCAGCCGCCACGGCGCTGCGGCCGCCGCTGCGTGCTATCGGCCTCATGCTGCAATGATAGATTGCCAAATGCCGTTCTCCGAATTGCAAATGAAGATATCAAGCGCTGAGTTGCCATGCAACTCGTAAGTGCGCCCTTGTAACTTCACTCGCTTCGCTCCCTTCGTCGGGATTATGCAAGACGCAACAACACCAGTACATATTTAGGGTTGTTCCAGACGACACGATATGTAGTCTCGGTACATCATCGGAGATGTGAAATGGCAACAGACAATTCCGGAACACTGGCCTTGCTGATCGACGGCGACAACGCTTCGCCAAAGATCGTCGTTGGTCTCATGGCCGAGATCGCCAACTACGGGACGGCCAGTGTCAAACGCATCTATGGCGACTGGACCGGGCCCAACCTCAAGGGTTGGAAGGAATGCCTGCTCGAACATTCGATTCAGCCCATTCAGCAGTTCGCTTATACGACCGGAAAGAACGCCACAGACGGCGCGATGATCATCGACGCCATGGACCTGCTTTACACCGGCCGCTTCTCCGGTTTCTGCATCGTCTCCAGCGACAGCGATTTTGCGCGGCTTGCAGCCCGCATCCGTGAACAGGCCGTCACGGTCTATGGGTTTGGGGAGCGCAAAACCCCTCGTCCCTTCATTACGGCGTGCGACAAGTTCGTCTATTTCGACGTGCTCAATGCGCCGGCCGAAGAGATCGAAGAGGCGGCGGTCCCCGCTCCCCAAAAGCCAGCTGAGGCCAAGCCTGCCGTTGCCAAAGCCGTGCCCAGGAAGGCGGGTCTGGATAAGGCGGCGCGGGCCATGTTGACCAAGGCTGTTATCGCCACAGCCGACGAAGACGGCCGAGCCAATCTGGCTCAGGTGGGCGGGCACCTGGCGAAGCAAGCGCCCGACTTTGATGCACGCAACTATGGCTTCCCGGGGCTGAGCGATCTCGTCAAAGCCTCGGGCATCGTCGATGTCGAGCGAGCAGCCGACAACCCAAAAACAATCCTGGTTCGCCTCAAGAAGACCTCGGCCGGCAATACGAAATAAAGAGATGAAGATGCCGCGCAAAACGATCGAACAGCGCATCTCCGAACTGGAAGAACGCAAGAAGATGCTCAAGGCACGGCTGGGAAAACAGGAGCGCGCCCAAGACACCAGGCGCAAGGTTCTGCTCGGCGCGCTGGTACTGTATCGGCTAGAGAATTCCAACGATGCCGATTCCACCCGCCGCCTCGGCGACTGGCTGCGCGCGGAGCTGCCGGGTTTCCTCACGCGTGATGGCGACACGGCCTTGTTCGACGATATCCTCCTGCCGGGGTCATCGCCTGAAGGGTCTAGCCATGGAAATCCGGAATGACGTTTTCCCGTTTTCTGAAGTCGGTCGTTAAGGCTCCGTTCCTGGCTATTGGATCCGCGATCGTCGGAGTGCTGTTTTCGGCACTGCTGTTGTTGGCCAACTTTCTCATTCATTTGATCGGTGGGGCTGAGCATGGGCAGATCAGCCAGTTCGTCCAGACAGTCGCCAAATATCTTCCGCTTGTGTTCGGCGTGGGTGGTTTCCTCTCGGCATTCATGACGGATGTCCCGATTTCTTCCGTGTTCGGCTCTGCGCGCTGGGCAACGGGCAAGGAACTGCAAAAACTCTCCGCAACAGATGACGGCGTGCTGATTGGTCGCGATCCGGAGACCGACACGCTGCTGCGTTACGACGGACCGGCGCATCTGATGACCATGGCGCCGACGCGAACCGGCAAGGGCGTGGGCACTATCATTCCCAATTTGCTGACCGCCAATCGCTCGGTGATCTGCATCGATCCGAAGGGAGAAAATGCCAGGGTCACCGGTCGTGCGCGAGAACAATTCGGGCCGGTTCATATCCTCGATCCATTCGGCGTGACGGGCAAACGCTCCGCTGCCTTCAATCCGCTCGACATGCTCGATCCCGACGGGCTCGATGTCGCGGAAGATGCCAACACGCTAGCCGACGCCCTCGTGTTCGATGAGCCGGGCGTGGCGGGTGACGCGCATTGGAACGAAGAGGCCAAGGCGCTCATTGCCGGCCTCATCCTCAAAATCGCGGTTGCGGAATCTCCGGGGCGTCGGCATCTCGGAATGCTGCGCGAATACTTGACGCTAGCGCCGGAGCGGTTTTCCGTTCTCCTTGCCCGAATGCAGGATATGGATGAGGCAGGCGGGCTGATCGCACGTGCCGCCAATCGCCATCTTGGCAAGTCGGACCGGGAGGCGGCTGGCGTTCTGTCGGCCGCACAACGCCACACCCATTTCCTCGACAGTCCGCGCATGACTGCCGTACTTGGGCGATCGGATTTCCGCTTTGCCGATCTCAAGCGCGACAACGTCACGGCGTTTCTGGTCCTGCCGCCCGATCGGCTCTCCACCTATTCAAGATGGCTGCGGCTGCTGATTACCCAAAGCCTCACCGACATGGCGCGCGATCCGGCCTCCCCTCCCCTGCCCGTGCTTTACCTGCTCGACGAGTTCGCTGCTCTCGGCCACCTGGCGCCGATCGAACGGGCCATGGGCCTCATGGCCGGCTATGGCGTTCAGCTCTGGCCGATCCTTCAGGACACGCATCAGCTGCGTGCCACCTATGGACAACGTGCCGGCACATTCCTGTCGAATGCCGCCGTCCTGCAGGTCTTCGGGGTCAACGATATCGATACGGCCGACCTCATTGCCCGCTCGATCGGCAAGACCGATGCGCAGTACATCACCAGGTCGTGGAGCGAGGGAAAAAACTCGTCCTCCGAACACATCTCGGCGCGTGATCTCATCAATGCCGACGAGATCATGCGGCTGCCGGAAGACAAAATGATCCTCTTGAGACAGGGGCAACGGCCGGCGTGGGTCCGCAAGCTCCGATATTATGCCGATCCGGAATTCAAAGGGGCTTTCGATCCAGCATGAACGACGAGACCGAACATCTATCGAAAACGCTGCCTTCACCCTCAATGTCATCATCGAAAGCGATGTGGAGAAACGGCAGCGTATAACGTTGGCCTATCAGGAAACCGAGCTGCTCGTCGCAACGATCCCGTTGGACGATGGCGACGCCCGCCCCCGCATTGAGCCTGCTTCAAGCGCGTTGATAGATACAAAGCGGCTGGAGACGTTGCCTGCACCGGATGGATGCTGAAAGCCGTTGAGGAACGCATCAATGAGCCAAATCTACCGGGGTGGAGAAAGCTGCGAAAGGTCATCGACCAGGCGAGCAAGCTTTTACCCCTGGAGGCCCCTACCCGTCCCTGAGACGCCGCAGGGCGGGAGCGGGCACTCTGCTTCAGGCCCTCTCCATTGGACTAATCTTTTGGTTTGGAGAAGCGGACCCCAACGCCACCGCCATTTTCCGGGATGAATTCTAGGCCCGCGTCTTCGAAGGCAGCTTGGATGACCTCCACGGTTGAATCCCGAAGCCGCTCGCCGCGTTCTAATCTGGCGATTGTATCGGGCGATACGCCAGCATTTTTAGCCAAGTCTCGGGTGCCCCAGCCGAGCGCCACACGCGCCATCTTACACTGGATCGGCGTCATTTCGTAACGCCGATACGATTAGTTGTTGAAATGTGATGCATTGGCAGATATCGTATCCATGTTACGAATTTAACTTTCCGGACCGTTGTCGGTATCGCCTACCACACGCGGCCTAACCAAAATCAAGCTGTTGGGAGCTCGGATCATGGCTGATTCTGAGAATAGCAGAACTCTGTCCGCAATTACTCGTAGAAATCATGATTCGAAGACATGGGCGGCAGAAAATCTGCCGCCCATCATTGATCGGCGAAATCTTCTTCCCGTTGCCGCACGTCTACTCAGTTCACGTGTCGTAGAACCCGATGGTCAGCCAAGAGCGCCGGGTCCAACGCCAGTAAGAGAGTTGTGGCCGCAATGGTACGCACTCTATCAGCGGCAAATGCAGGCTTGTCACTTCAGGAAAAAGCTTGAAGCCGAGATGTTGAATAATCCCGCCTCTGTGTCGGTGGCGCTGCAAATTGAGGGAGCCGATCGGCCGGTTGTCGTTCACTCCTTTGCCGACATCCAACGACTGTCCTTCCAACTGGACGCCGAACAGATCACCCAGGCACTCGCCGAACTTCGGCAACGTCGGCGATCATGGAAAAACGCCGACCGACGGTTGGGGTACAGTGCCGCTCTTGCCCTGGAGCAAGACATTGCCCAAGAGGCGGGGATAACAGGTCGTGTTATGGGGCTTATAAAGCCGTCTTCCCTGATCGAAGTGACCGCGAAGCTCCATTGCCTGATCGTCACGCAAGATCCCGCCCTGAAACTCAAAACGACCCCTTGGCCGGAACTGCGGACCATGCTGAAGGATCTCATCCTTATGGAGCTCAGAGGATGCTGAGCAACATCATCAAACCGAATCTGGCTAACGTTCCAGCAGATCTCAAGGGCGCGCTACTGGCCCTCCTGACCGATATCTAGCTGCAGGGAGCTCGGATCATGACTAAATCTGAGAATGACAGAACTTTGCCCGCGATAACCCGCAGAAAAATGCTTTTTGCCACAACAGCCTATCTGAGCGCCCTGACGGATCATACCGCCCCCGGCGCATCCCACCCCTCCAGTGATCAAGAAAGCATCGCCCCAGGAAACGTGTTGGCACTTTGGCGCGCCTGGTACGACGCGCATGAAGAAGGAAAGAGGCTGTGCCACCAGCAACAGAGACTGGAAACGGAAGTCCTGAAATCCGCCGGCGGTTTTCCAGTCCTACAGCTCGAGATACCGGGCGAAGACAAACCCATCGTCGTCAGCACCCGCCAGGAAATCGACAGCTGGTTACCGGGGGACGCAATGGCAGAAGAAAGGAAGACGGCGAGATCCGAATTGGCGGCCAGGATCAAGAAATGGAACGTTGCTGACGAGCAGTTCGGCTATAGCAGGACCCGTCATGCGGAAACCCAAATCGCGGGCATTGAAGAAGCTTCGGCAAACACCCTTTGGGAGGCGCCCGCTCTTACAACCTCGGACATCATTGCCAAACTTCATTCGATCATTGAAACAGAGGACCCCGGCTCTCACTTCAAGGAAAGGCCATGGCCGCAATTGCGGATAATCCTTGCCGACCTCGTCCGCATTGAACATCCCGCATGACGAATATGGGCTAGTGATATACAAGACAGACAGCGCATCATCTGCTTTGCGCGCTTCCCCTCCCCGTCGTAGCACATGCAGATTTCCTAGACCTTGGTGACGGTACGGATTAGTGCCGCAACAAGGTAACAGTACGCTCCTTAGGCGTAGGCCCGCTCAGGCTCTGCTAAATGGTAAGGTTCAACCAAGCGGTCGGAAGGGATGCCCCACTCTTTGTGGAGTCTATGGATCATATCGACGGTGAGGGCTCGCTTCTTGTTAAGCACCTCGGAGGCGCGCGGGGTCGAACCAAAAAGTTTCGCCAGATCGCTCTGTTTTCGACCGAGCATTGCCATGTGGGCCTTCAGGAACTCAATGGGCTCCGGCGCGTCGATGGGGTAGTGCTCATCTTCGTAAGCTTCAATCAGGACGGAGAGAACGTCAAAGCGATCGGCTTCCGCAGTTCCCGGATCCGGCTCATTGACAAAATACTGTTCGACCTCGGCAATGGCCCATGCGAGGTCGTCATCGTTTCGGATGGCTCTAATGTTTTCCATTACACTGTCTCCGGATCAATCGCGTCATAAGCGGCATGGGTGCCTATGAACTTGATAAGAACACGCTTGAAACGGTAGGAAACATGAACAATGAGGCGGTATTTGTTGCCGGAAATGTCGAAGATGAGGCGATTATCACTCACAAAATCGACATTGGAACCAAACATCGCCTTAACATCTGATGGCCCTACCCAATCAGCACCGTTGACTGTCGCATACCAGATTTTCAAAGGCGTTTCGGCTTGGTCATGAACCTCCCAAAACTTCTTCAATGTGGACTTCGCGACAACCTGCATGGCTTTATATATTCCCAATATGGGAATAAATCAACATGAAGTTGATCTATTCATCAGATGAACAGGGTGTTTCAAGGCCGTCCGAGAAGTACGGCGACGAAACCGCATGCGAGCACGATCACCATCCCGAAAGCGATGCTTTGAAGGATGCTCATCCGCTTTGCGCGCTTCCCGTCCCAGTCGTAGCTCATGCAGGTTTCCTAGACCGAAATAGTTAAAACCCAGTCGCCACCTTACCGAAAGGGGGAGCATCTCCCTAACAGGACGCCGACGACAGCGCTGTAGACTAACCCGCCTTTGAGACGGCCGAACTATTCGCACGCAACAACGCCATCAACATCGGGCCAAGCGAGAATTCACCGTCCTCCGCTCGTCGGGTCAGATCACGCAGATATCCACCGGCCGAGTTGATCTGCCCTCCCCTTTCCAGGATACAGGCCATCGCCGCTGCTGCATTCTCCGGCCCCATGATTTCGCAGGCGTTCTGGTACGCCGACGGACTAACGCCAAGCATCGACCGCACAACGACGGCCGCCGCCATCAGGTCGCGCCAGTTCCCTACTGATCCGCCTGGTCCATACATCGCGATCTCGGGGCACGCCCTCAACACCATTCCAAGCGGGAAAGCTTTTATCAGCTCACCTGCGGGTCTGATGGCTTGGCTCGGTTTTGCACCTTGCTTCGTTTCGGAGCTAGGTTCAGATTCATGGATGGAATCGGTATTTGAATTCTGTATGTGGCGTTCAATTTGAACAGCATTGCTGTCTGGTTTTTCTGAATTTACCTGCATTTCCAGCAGATTGACAATTTCGTCGCGCAGCATCTCCATTTCTTCAGTAATTGGTTCCAGATCACCAATCTGCGGCGTGCGTGGAAGGCGCCCCAGGAGAGCAATGTAATACTTCTCGATGGTTCCCCAGTCCCCCGCTGCCCCCTCCTCCATTGCAGCCGAGATCAACTTGCGCACATCCCGCCGGCAGATCGACAGCCGCTCCTTCGTAAGCCGGAAAGCTTTCCGAGCTGCTGCCACCTGCTGCGCCATGTGAGCAAGCTCCTCTGCGCGGGCAAGCATCGGCGCCAGGCTGAAGCCGAACGCGTCCTGGACCGCGCCGGCGTTGTCCTTGTGTGCGTAGCGTTTGCCGTTCGGACTATCCTTGCGGATGATCAGGCCAGCATCGACGAGGGCTGCGAGATGACGGCGTAACGTTGTACCCGTGATCCCGTGCGCGCGGACCGTCAGTTGATTGTTGGAGGGGAAGACAATCAGTCCCCTCTCCTCCCCCAGCTGCTGGTTAGGATAGAACGACAATAGTGCATTGAGCACCGACAGCGCCCGGTCCGTGAGGCCGAGCACCGCCCGGGCCTCACAGGCGTCGCGAAACACCTTCCACTTATCGACCGACCTTCCGGTCTTTGTTTCGGCCGTTGCCAGTTGCCCTTTCACCAGGGCAAGGGTCATCGGCCGCCGCCCAAAGGGCGTCGTCACACTTCCTAACTGCATCGTCTTTCACCTCTCAAAAGGCAAAAGAAATCCGCTCACCAAAACGATGCCAAAGACTCTTGACTGTGATTCCGGGAAATGCGATTCTCTGTCTTGTCACAGATACGAGAAGGGCTTCCACAGCGGCAACGTTTGGGGGCCTTTTTCTTTTGCGCCACTCTCCTAGTTTGGTTCTAAAATCAGTTCTTAGAGCGATACTCTTCGAACAATAATTGGAGTTGATCGAGCACGAAGGACGCAAATTCAGGTGCCCCCTTTCGATCGATCAAAATAGTCAACTTCGCGTCGTTGTAAGTAACCTTTGCTAACCGGGCTCCGTCTTGCGTGGCCCATACGTCAGCTTTAGTTTTCTTCACCCGAGGCTTGAGATGAGCAATGAGCGCTTTAAACCTCTGTTCCGACGCCATTTCTTGTATTTCAGGTTTGCGAAGAAAAACGGCTGCCCGATCGAGTGTTTTTGCGTTTGACACAAGGTCAGCCACTTCAATCCAGCTACGCCGGCCCACGGTTGGCGCGGGTCCAATTAAATCGATCAACTCTTCCGGTATGCGGGACACGACAGACAACATGTTCGAAAGGTCACTTTTGTAGAGTGACATCGCGGCCATGATTACGTCACGTGAAAAGCGCTGCTGCAGCCGCTGGGCGAAGCGCGCCTTCTCGATGTAGGTGAGATCTTGGCGCTCGTTGTTCTCCTGTCCCTGTGCAACGACGAGCTGCTCATCCGTGAGGTCGCGAACGACAGCATTAACGCCACCCCCGAGTTCCTTAAGAGCACGCAGTCGGCGATGTCCAAATGCTACCTGATACCGCCCTGCGTGTTCTGGGTGCGGTCGCACGAGTATTGGAACCTGCTGGCCTTGTTCACGGATAGAATTAACAAGGCGATCGTGTGCCTCCGCCGCCCCAAGCATACGATCAGGTACGAACGACGGATCGACGTCCGCTGTGTCCAGCGAAACGACCATCTGTCCCTTCGCTAAACGCTTCTCTATCTCCTCTGCTCGTTCATTGCGTCTACTGACTTCGCTCAAAGACTGACCGATCGCTCCGACGGGAGAGCGCGATGCATCTTGAATCAATTCCGGGGATCCAAGTATAGGTCTCCCCCTGCCCTTTGGAGCCCGGATTTCGCCGTCCGTGACCGAAACAGGTAGTGGTGTGAGGTGTGCGAAGACGTCTTTCCTGCTCATACCGCCCTCCCCCACGCCTTCTTGATCAGTGATTCAATCTCAGCATTGACGTTATTCATGGATTCAAGCGCTCGATCGTATGTCGCCCTTGTGAATTGCCCGCGCTCGACTTCGAATAATGTCTGATTTGTTAGACCGGCATCCGAAACCGCAGTACTTTTCAACATTGGATGTATCAGCACATGTTCGCTAAATATTGACCGAAGGAACGCTACCATTTGGTTTTGCGGGCCATCGCTTGGCTCAAAGCGAGTTACCAGATAGCGCATCCAATTGTAGTCGGAACGGGCACCGGCGACGGAAATCTCCTCAAGTAAATCTCCAGTCATAGCCAGAAATTGGTTCATCGACATTACGTCCAGCATTTGCGGATGCACGGTGACCAAAACGGAAGTTGCGGCAGTTAAAGCCGATAGGGTGAGGTAACCGAGTTGCGGCGGACAATCGATTACTACGACGTCGTAGAGGTTCTGCGCCTGCGCGATTGCCTGACCTATGCGAGCAAAAAAAAGTGTATCGCCAGTTTGGCGCTTCATTAGTGCCCTTGGCGTATCGTGCTCGAACTCCATGAGCTCCAGGTTACCCGGAATGAGGTGGAGATCAGGAATATATGTAGCTCGCACAATCTCAGCGATCGGTCTCGGTTCATCATAACGAATTGCCCCATACAGTGTCTCATTCGGTCCGACATCGATCTCAGGCTGGTGGCCGTAAAGTGCGGAAAGGCTGGCCTGAGGATCGAGGTCAATTGCAAGCACGCGATATCCGCGGAGCGCGAGAAACTGTGCCAGATGAGCAGCTGTAGTTGTCTTGCCAGACCCGCCTTTGAAATTCATCACAGCAATGACTTGCAGTTCCTCGTCGCCACGGCGGTGTGGCAGGTAACGACGTCCACCCCTAGACCCTTGATCGAGATGCTTTCGCAGTTCGTGGATGTCTTCGACAGAATAGGCTCGACGGCCCGCGCTTTGGCTTGCTGTCAAGTTTGGCATCTCTGCGGCAATCTGACGAAGATAGCCCTCGCCTATTCCGACAAGCTTAGATGTCTCAGCTGGTGTGAAACTTCGGATTCCTTTTTCTGAATGTGGGGGGAAGACGCTTGCGTGATGGGCCTGCAGTTGTGCAGAAAGAGCTGCAGAGTGCCGCTGAATAAGACCTTTGAGGTCCGATGCGTTTGGCGATATGTTTTTCGCAGCGGTCTGAGTCATAAATCTGTCCAGTTTTTCCAACTGCGGTTTTTGTCGAAGAATTCGTTTGAGACCGCAGTTGCAATCTAAGCGCCGATTCTTGCAACAGAGCAAGACCTTTTTAGTTAACGAAAAGTTAACGCGTGGTTTTATGCCCAGTTAGCCGCGGCTAACTGGGTCAAAAGTTTGATAATGAACAGACGAATAGACGTTGATTATTAACCTAAGCGCTCAAGGCCGAGTCGGCGGTTAGCCGCGGCTAACTGCACTATCGTGGCATTAACTCACGTGTTCCGGACAGGTGTTGGTGTGGCGCCATTTGACAGGTCATCCCCGCCTTAAGCGTCCCAGATTGTTCTCGCTAACTTTCCTCTGCTCAGTGCCGGCGCTGTAGATTCTATAAACGCCTTCCACCGTAGATAGCTATGCTAAGCTGAGCTATGCGGTTGCGCATTAAGCCACGTTTGGGCTCAGTCAATGAGTTCAGTCTCGCCGTCAATCTTGGTCCAGGTCAACGACCATTCGTCCATACTGCCTTCGTTGTGGGTGTAGGTTTCATGGTCAGAAACCTTGGCGTCTGTCGTGACCAATTCCGGCGGAGCGGCGCCGGGAAGATCAAGAACGCGCAAATAGTCCCGCAGTTCCTCCAGATCGCCCACCTTCTTGATATCCGCCGGCCGGGCTTTGATATTGTCCATGCATAGAAGGTCATGGCGCGTCCTCAGTTTCCGTAGAACATCAATCACTCATTTGTTCCTATGGCTGACCGGTTCCTTAATGACCATCGATCTTTGTCCATGTCACCGACAATTCATCCAGCTTGCCTCGTTTCTGGCTATATGTTCCATGGTCGGTACCTTCGTACCGAGAGTGACAAATTCCGGCAGTGCGATGCCCGGAAGGTCAAGTTCCCGCAGATAGCCGCGCAGCTAGTCAACATGGCCCCCATTCTTAATGGTTTGACGGCCAGGCTTTGATATCGTCCACGTGTAGAAACTCATTGTTACCCAATTTACTCAAAGCTGGTGCTTGGACCGGGCGCCGAAGACTACCGGCTACGCTGCTTATTTTCTTCGAGGCTCTTCTTTAGTGCCGCCTTGATGTCGATGACATTGTCGCCGCCGGAAGATTTTTTATTCGCCGCTTTTGCCGGCTTCTTCATCGTCTTCTTCTTCGCGGCTATCAGCTCTACATATCGATCCTGAATGAGATCAGAGATGGGAGACCATTCCTTCGTCTGCTTCTGGATCAGCTGCTTCATCAAAGGAGCAAGGCCGCCCTCCGGCTGCGCCTTGATGCCAGAGAAATATTCCTCCTCGGGCCTCACCTCATCGCCGTAGCGAAGCGTCCACAGGATAATGCCCTCGTCGCGTGGTTCGAGCATCACCGCGCGCTCCCGCTGGCCGAATACGAGACGCGATATTCCCACAACATTCTCTGCTCGCATGGCATCGCGGGATCACCGCAAAGGCGTCTTCCCCAACCTTGTCATTCGGAACGAGGTAATGAGGCTTTTCGAGCCAGATCCAGTCTATGGATTCGCGCGGCGTGAACTTCTGGATTTCGATCGTCCACACGCTTTCGAGCGCGACGGCGTCGATTTCCTCTTCCTCCAGAATTATGTACTCGCCTTCGCCACGCTCGTAGCCTTTCACCTGGTCCTCAGTGATGACCTATTTGCCGATGACTTGGTCCACATACCGAGATGCTACCCGGTTTCCCGTTGCCCGGTTCATAGTGTGGAAACGCGCGCACCTCCTCGGTGTCGCTGGTCGCCGGTGACAGGCAGAAGGCGGCTGACCGTCGAGCGATCGACCAAGACGCCACGCCGGTGACTATTGCCTTCCTCGACAAACGCTATAACACGCGCACGCAACTCAATCGGATGCGGCTTGACCATGGTCGTTCTCCTTCCATGAGCCAAGTGAATCACAGATCACCAATTTCGGGAATCCTGAATCAGGAAAACCGCGAAGTGCTTAACCGGGCGGGGCTTCGGTCCCGCTTTTTCATTCGCCCCTGGCAACTTTCTCTTTGGCATCCAACTTCTTCAGCGTCCGGATCATATCGGCAGCCTCGAGCATGGCATGACCGAAGAGCACATCAGGAGCCGAGGCGATTGAGGCCGCGATGGTCTCAAGATCAACCACCTTGTCCGGTTCCGTCTTGCTCGGTGCTGTCCCTACCTGGTCGCGGCCCTCGCGGATCGTTTTAACGGCACGCTCCAGCAGCCGACGCTTTTCGAATGGCGTCAGGTTTCCGATGTCATTCGCGGCTCTCACCAGTTCGAAAATGAAGTCGGTAGTTGTACTCAATGGACCGGCCTGTCTTCCGTTTGCCGAATTCAAGATTGAGTAGGGCGGCCCATCGTCCACTACCGCTTCAGTGTTCTAGACATCTTGATGCCTGATCCGTTTCCAGCGTAGGCTCACATGGGTGAAATGATTATGGCCGTCACGGGTGTGGCAAGAAAAAACCGGCATCACGATCACCGCCCCAACTACTGCTATGAACTTTTTCCCACAAGAAACGTACTGAAGCTCCCATTATTGGCAGCGCTCGGCTCGATGACCAATCCTACTCGCGCCCTTCAGCTGCATGGGAATATGAATGCAACCTGTTGCCGAGCACCACAACTTCGTGCATATATATGAGCATCGATGAATGTATGGCGTCGGTTTCTTCCAATTCAAGATGGAGCTGGACAGAAAATCGGCGCAGACGGCGTGAAGCACTTGACGGTGTGGGTTCCAGATTTGCCGCAAAGCGAAACTTGCCGCGATCTGACCCAACCAATTTTCAGTTCCGCAGGTCGAGCATGTTGTCGGCCCTAATTTACCAGAGATAAATTTTTCGTGGATCACGGTCCACAAGGAGATCATGATGGCCAAAGAACCGGACCCAATAAAGGGGCTGAAAACCAATGCGTTGGTATCCCGGCTACTGGAAGCCGGCAGTGAAAATGCTGTTGCATTCACCGGATTTGTTGCGCCGGCGACCCGGGAGGGGCACATACGGCTGATTTTCCGGCTCAATGAGCTATCCGGTGGTATCGAGATCGCCGAAAGCGACATCGTCGCAACCGCCGACTTGCCGAAATCCAGTCTCGGCGCGGTCGCCGTTTGGGTCCGGCGAGACGCAGTCATCAGCCAGACCAGTTCTACGAGCGCACAAGGTGCGGCCTTCCCAAGGCAGAACGGAGCCATGGCGGATGTGCGGCGAGCTGGGCTTCGCATGAGAGTTAGGGCCCAGGCTCGCGATACTTGCACCTGCGAAATTATTTGCGATGGAACACACTGCGTGCCATGCACCTGCCAGTGCCTGGCGCAAGCTCAATGACCACGGCCGCGCCGACTTCATCAATCGCTACGAATGACCATGCTGAAGCTCTAGCGTTCGAAGCACCGTATCTCGTCGAGAAACTGTTGAAGGACCACGTCGTCAGTTCTTCCGAAGAGGCAGAAGCGCTCTTCCGCGAGGTAAAGCGATACCTCGTTTTGACGGCGTCCAGCCCCACAATCGCCTGGGGGATGTATTCGCTCAGGATCGATCAGATCTGGCACCAGTTTATTCTATTCACACGCCAGTACATCGAATACTGCAGGGCGAATTTCGGAAAGTACATTCAGCATGCACCGAGTACCGCACCGGCCGTAGACGGATTGCCGAAAATGGCGCCGTCGACGCTGGATATGTTCGCAGAGCGGTACGAAGAACTGTTCGGCGAGCCGCTACCTGACCTTTGGTACGACGAGAAAAACGTCACGCTTGATCGGCGCATCGTCAATTCTCGCAGCCACGCCTTCCACCTGCAGGATGACGACGACATGGTTGAACTTTTGAGCAATGAGGGTGAAGCGGTGTTCGCGGTCGACCAGACGGCCCGGTCAGCTCTGGAATTCATCGCGCATAACGGCAGCTTTTTCGTGCGCGAATTGCCGGGCGAAATCAACGACGAGCAAAGGATTGCACTTGTTTCGACGTTGATCGAATACAAGCTCCTCAACCTGGCAAGTTGAAAGAGAAGCCGTAAATCGCGAAGTGGCGTCCTGTTTGTCCAGTCCGGGGGAGGGGAGGAGGGTCGGAAGCGCTTTGCCGGTCACGGCAGTTTTCTCAGCTTTGCCAGGCACTGCTGATAGGTCTCAAATATCCACGCCTTGCTGGCATCAAAATGGATCATCGTCTTGCGATGTTCCTCCAGGATCAATTCGGTCATGCGCAACGCCGTCGCCTCTATCGAGAGTGGCGTTGCGGTCTCCAGCACCACATCCACGGTGTCGAGATAGCTCTCCCACATCGGCCGGCCTTCGAACTGGATATTCTCCGGGTGACCATCTTTTCTGCAAAGAGCACGGGCCGCCGCTTCGCGCGGGCTCATGGGTCTCTTGGTCATATGCCTCCTTCAGCCCGCCCTTGCCGTCGGACTCGTGATCGTGGAGTTTGCCCTCTGAGTCAGCATTGGTGCCATAGTAACAATGGATATTTGGTTACGAAGCCTCCTGGGAAGCTGGGCCTCGAGTTATCGGGAAAAGGGACAGGCCGGGAGCTAAGCGCCTTACTTGGATGAAGTTGCGATTTCATCTCATCGGAGTTCACGCCCCCAGCGTCGAGACGGAAACGGTATCTTTACGGTTCTGCGCGACGATACCGGCAGCCTTCCCGGTCGCCAGGGCTGCGAGCGATAATGCAACATTATCAGTTGTTATGGCGCTGAGACGAGTGGTGCGGTTAGAGCACCATGTGACGCGTAAAGCGCTCATAACAGATTTGCATTTGAGACTGTTTTCGCCAAACCGACGGCCTTTGCGCCTCTGAGAAAATCGAAGTGTGCACGGTCTTCGGGGGAGGGGAGGTGGAGCTCCCCAGTTCAGCCTGCTAAGACACGGCAATGATCAGCCTGACCAAGATACGCGAGCTCATTATCAAGGCGCCCTCTACGAGGAGGAGGCCCTTGCACATCAGTGCGGCGAGCGGGCTCGTGTGTGTCGGTTCGACCCTGTACGTCGTCGCCGACGACGAGCTTCACCTGGGCGTGTTTTCGACAACCGAGCCTCAACCCGGCGATTTGATCCGCCTGTTTGATGGCGCGCTGCCAGACATTAAGGCTGAGCGGAAGCGGCGGAAACCTGACCTGGAGGCGCTTGTCCTCATTCCGCCCTTCCGGAGTTTTCCGCATGGCGCCCTCCTGGCCATTGGCTCGGGCTCAAGACCAAACCGTCGCCGTGGTGCCCTGCTCGGCCTCGACGCAAACGGCGCGGTCTGCGGTTCGCCTCGTGAATTGGATTTATCGCCCATCCTCGGTCCACTCAAAGACGCGTTCCCTGAACTCAACATCGAGGGCGCCGTCGTTTTTGGGGATGAGTTGCGCCTGTTCCAGCGCGGCAACAAGCGGCAGGCCGACAACGCGATCATCCGCTATCCGCTTTCGCGAGTTCTCGACGCTTTGCAGAGCCCACGCGCCAATACCGTCGAACCTTCCACCATAATTCGGCTGGACCTCGGTTTGATCCGGGGCGTTCCCTTCTGTTTTACCGACGCAACGGCGCTGCCCAACGGCGACATGGTGTTCTGCGCCGTCGCAGAAGATACCGAAGATGCCTATCGCGATGGACCCTGCATCGCAGCTGGCATCGGGATCGTCGACAATGACGGGCAGTTGCTGTCCTTGCAGCGGCTCGACCGGCCGTACAAGGTAGAGGGCATAAGCGCCCGGCTGGACGGTGATCGGCTGGATCTCCTGCTGGTCACCGATGCCGACGACCCAGGAACACCGGCAGCGCTGTTTTCCACTTCTATCCCGAAGTAGCTGTGGTCCCTTGAACTGTGCCAAGCGGTTTCGCTGAGACCAATGTGGGGCTGGCATACTCCGAAGCCGCGCCGGCTACGCCTGCTAGGGTTAAACGGCCAGCGGCGACTGTCTCACCGGTTAATGTCCTATCGGCTGGAGCGGAAATCACTTCGCGCCACCATTCCGGTCCTTCATACCACGCGCTGTCTACCTGGAAGGAGTCAGTCTGATGTTACCGGCATGTCTCAGTCACCTTGATGGTGACTGAGTGCTCGCTCACATTCTGACCGTCGTTTAATATTCGGAAGATTTGCCACGGCTCGCTTCCCGTCGATCGGGCGATGCAATCCGGCGCATCGTGTTGCCTGCCCTTCGGTGGTTTGATAGTTTGGCGGTCTGCAAGGCAAGGTATATCTCTGACATCGCCCTGATCCTCGAGTGCCGATCATAGCGACGATCAAATTCTTGGGGGCAGATTGCAAGTAGTTCAAGAACCACTGCTGACCGGGTTCGGAGCCGCCATGTCGGCTATGGAGGTAGTGCGCGACGCGGACCTAACGGGACGGGTTGCTGTAGTAACTGGTGGTTCGTCCGGTCTCGGGCTTGAGGCGGTCCGCGCGTTGGCATCGTCCGGGGCGCGCGTACATGTTCCCGCTCTCGACCCTGTCGCTGCCCGCGCGGCGTTGAGCGGAACCGACAATGTCGATGTGTGGTCCCTTGATCTTGCGGACGAGGCATCAGTTAAAGTTTTCGCGAACGCTTTCCTCGACCGATGGGGTCGGATCGACATTCTCGTTCTCAACGCGGGCATAATGGCGCAGCCGCTTTTCCGTGATACGCGTGGACATGAGGGCCATTTCGCAATCAATTTCCTAGGACACTATCAGCTCACGGCGCTGCTGTGGCCAGCGTTAGTGGCCGCCCGGACATCGCGAGTAGTCATCCTGTCATCCCGGGGACACCAGATATCCGATGTCGATTTCGAGGATATCGATTTCGTTCGACGTCCCTATGATAAGTGGATGGCTTATGGTCAATCCAAGACAGCGAACGCCCTCTACGCGGTGGCGCTTGACAGGCGTGGCCGCGCGAATGGAGTTCGCGCATTTTCTGTTCATCCGGGGATGATCGTCACACCGGGAATCCGGCATCTATCCCGATCCGAGTTCGACGCTGTCGGCGCGCTCGAGCCAGACGGGTCTCCGGTGATCAATCCGGCTGCGGACAAAAAAACACCCGGGCAGGGCGCAGCTACGACGGTCTGGTGCGCAACCTCCCCACTTTTGAATTCTCTAGGAGGAGTATACTGCGAGAACTGCGACATCGCGTCCGTCGAGACCGAAAGCCCCTTCGGGGTGCGCCCTTATGCGATTGACCCGGAGAGGGCCGAAAGGTTGTGGCGTAGGAGCGCCATGATCACGGATTTAGATATTGAAATAACTTGAAGCATAATGATGCCTTTCAGCGACCGACGACGGCACGACACGGACTGATATCGCCAGGAGAAGATGGGTGGCCCGCTAATTGTTGCCAAAAGTTTCTCGAGTTAGCATTCTATGCGTTATCATTCTCCGACCCGACTGGATCGAATATGATGCGCCGCGTTACTGGCCGCGAGCTGACACCGCTTTTCTTTAAGGGCCGATCAGGATGGAAGGGCAGGCATTTCCAAACGCAACGGGGGCGCCGGATGTTGCGACATCCTTCGGCGATTTCCGGCTGTACCCGGGACGTCACCTCCTAGTCAGAGACCAGGAGCCGGTACCAATCGGGTCGCGAGCGCTCGACATCCTCATCGCGCTGACGGAACGGCCTGGCGAGCTCCTGACGAAAGACGAACTGATCGCGCGCGCCTGGCCGAACACGATAGTCGAGGAATCGAACCTCAGAGCGCAGATCGCCGTGCTTCGGAGGGCGCTCAGCGAAGACCAATCCACGGCGCGCTACATTGCCGCCGTCCCTGCGCGGGGCTATCGGTTCATTGCGCCAATTTCCCGCTCGGAACTCCCGAACGGGGCTACCGAGGATGCAGCGCCGAATAGCCTTCCACGGCAACTGACGCGACCGATCGGAAGGGAGGAGGCAATCGAAATCCTTGAAGGACGGGTTCAACGGTCTCGTCTTGTCTCCATTGTCGGTCCCGGCGGCATCGGAAAGACAACGGTCGGCATCCGTGTGGCGGAAGAGCTATCTTCATCGTATGAGCATGGCGTGTGCTTTCTGGATCTGGCACCGCTTCGGGATCCTTCGTCGCTTCCGTCCGTCCTGGCATCACAGCTTCGGCTCCCGGAGATCACGGGCGATCCTGTTTCCCTCTTGACCGCGCACCTGCGCGACAAGCGTATGCTTCTGGTGTTCGACAGTTGCGAACTCGTTCTCGACGCCGCTGCAGGACTGGCGGAGATCCTGCTCCGGGAGGCTCCGGCTATCGGCATTCTGGCTACCAGCCGAGAGGCATTGCGGGTGGAGGGGGAGAGCGTCTACAGGCTTCCCGCACTCGATATGCCCCCGCTTGGCTCGGGTCTTACGGCTTCCGATGCTCTGGCATTTCCCGCCATCCGCCTTTTTGTGGACCGAGCAACTTCGTCCGGAAGTGAGTTCACGTTCGACGACGACGAAGCTCCGATCGTCAGCCACATATGCCGTCAGCTCGACGGAATTGCCCTGGCAATCGAGCTCGCTGCCGGTCGGGTCGAGGCGTTTGGCACCCGAGGAATAGCGGAGCTTTTGAATGATCGGCTACGATTGCTGACAGGGGGCAGGCGCACCGCTCTTCCACGTCACCAGACGCTGGCTGCCATGATTGACTGGAGCTACGGTGCGCTTTCGCGCGAGGAGCAGGCGGTGTTGCGAGGGCTCGCCGTGTTCGCTGGTGAATTCGGGCGCGAGGCCGCCGCAGCCGTTGCTTTCGATGCGCTCGCAAACGAACGCGATGTACCGGGGCAACTCGCGCAACTCGTGGCGAAGTCCCTTTTAGCTGTTGATACGCACGGCAAGGCGGCACGATACCGGTTGCTCGATACGACACGTGCCTTCGCTGCAAGCAAATTGCAGGAAGAAGGGGAGGTAAGCCTCGCCGTCCAGCGTCTTGCGAGATATCTGTGCGAGACCCTCGAGCATTCGGCAGAGGAAGTGGAAACCCTGTCAAGCGAGGACTGGCTGCTCAAGTACGGGTCACAAATCAACAACGTCCGCTACGTTCTCGACTGGGCGTACGCCGACAACGGCGACGCCGATGTAGGGGTCGCCGTAACTGTTTCGGCAATTCCGCTCTGGTATCAATTGTCGCTGGTCGATGAGTGCTTGACGTGTGTGCGCCGCGCACTGCTTGCCATCGATCCAGGGGAAAAGCGGGATGGGCGCGCCCGTCAGGTCATGCAGCTCTATAGGGCGCTCGGTCTCTCGCAGGCCTTCAAGGTCGGGTTCGCGCCACAGGCTCCTGCCGCGTTCGCAAAGGCACTGGAGATAGCCGAAGAGCTGAGCGACGTCGACGCGCAGGCAGAAGCCCTGTGGGGCTTGTGGATCGCGCAGGTGGGTATGGGCGAGTATCGGGCATCGCGCGATAATGCCGATCGGTTCGTGAGGCTTGCTCGTAACGGCCTCGACAGGTTCATCGGCGACCGCATGCTGAGCATGACGCTCTTCTGTATGGGAGATTTCCGGGGTGCCCGTCGCCACGCCGATCTCATGCTGGAGCACGATATCTCGACCGAGCTTCCCCCTGGCGGGTTCGTCCGGTTCAGATTTGGTCAGTCCGTTTCGGCGCGAATACAGCCCGCTCAGCTCCTGTGGATGCAGGGCTTCCCGGATCAGGCCGTGCGCGCCGCCGATGCCGCCGTGGAGGCGGCACGCACCTCCGGCCACGCAATTTCGCTTTGCGAAGCATTGGCCCGGTGGTCATGTCCAATCCTGGTTCATGTCGGGGATCTCGCGGCGGCTGATTTCGCGATCACAGAACTGCTTGATTTGGCCAAACTGAACGGCCTGGGTCCGTGGGAGGTATTCGGCCGCTGCTGGAAAGCGGCCCTGCTGATCCAGCGGGGAGATCCCGAAAGAGGCGTTCCGCATCTCCGCAGCGGACTGGCGGAACTGCGGCAGGTCAAGCTTTTCAACCTCTACAACGTCAGATTTGTCTGCTTCCTGGCCGAGGGCCTCGCCTCGCTCGGCGAGCACGCCGAAGCGCGCGCCCAAGTGGAGGCGGCCATTGCCGCAAGCGAGCATAAGGAGGAACTCTGGTATATTACGGAGCTCTACCGTTTGAAAGGTGAAATCCTTGCGAAGTGCGCACATGGCGACGAAGCCGAGCAATGCTATCTCCATTCCATGGAACTGGCGCGACAGCAGGACGCACTTTCCCTGGAATTGAGAGCGGCCGTTAGCCTTTCTCAATCGGTTTTGGGACGCGGCGACAGAGCTGGAGCGCGCGAGCTTCTGGGCACGGTCTATGAACGTTTCAGCGAAGGTCTCGATACCGAGGACCTGCGCGCGGCGAAGGCGATCCTGGCCGAACTGTCCTGATCCAAACTTTCCGTTCCGCGGACGCCCGCTTGACCGTCACACAAGAATTCACCGCGATTCACTGGCTGGTGACCGCCGTGTTCTGTCATCTTGTGCCCGTCGCCGGATTGTCGGCAACGCACAAAGGGCAGACCGATGATGACCACCATGCCTACAGAAATGGACGCACTCGTCCTCACCGAGACGAACTCGGACCTTGTCCGTTCCCGCATGGTCTGCCCGGCTCCCGCGGCGGGGGAGGTTCTCGTCCGCGTCAAGGCGAGCAGCGTCAACCCGCTCGATCTCAAGATCAAGAGCGGACAGGCCCCGCACGCCCGCCATCCGTTGCCCGCAATCCTCGGAATGGACCTGGCCGGAGTCGTCGAGGCAGTCGGCCCGGGCGTTACGTCCTTCAAGCCGCAGGACGAGGTCTTCGGCTTGACGGGCGGCGTTGGAGGCCTGCAGGGCTCACTGGCGACCTACGTTTCTGTCGATGCCGATCTGCTGGCACCCAAGCCAAACAATCTAACCATGCGCGAGGCCGCCGCACTGCCGCTGGTGTTCATTACGGCCTGGGAAGGGCTGGTCGATCGCGCTGCCGTCCAGGCACGGCAAAAGGTGCTCGTACTCGGTGCTGGCGGCGTCGGTCATGTAGCAATCCAAATCGCACGCGCCTTCGGAGCTCAGGTCTTCGCCGTGGACAAAGCGTCGAAGCAGAGGCAGATCGAAGAGCTGTGTGCGACGGCGATAGACCGCCATCAGACTACCGTCGAGGAGTACGTGAAGGACCACACGAGGGGACGCGGCTTCGATGTCGTCTATGATACCGTCGGCGGGGCAGGGATTGATGCGGCGTTCAACGCTGTGAGCAGGTTCGGCCACGTTGTCAGTTGCCTCGGATGGGGCACGCATTCACTCGGCCCGCTCTCCTTCCGCGCTGCTAGCTACTCAGGTGTTTTCACGCTCCTGCCGATCCTGACCGGAGAAGGCCGCGCCCACCACGGCTCGATCCTGCGCGAGGCGAAGCGCTTGGTCGAAGCAGGAAAGGTCACACCGCTTCTGGACCCGCGACGCTTCAGTTTTGAGACTGTTTCGGCAGCCTATGCCGAGGTCGAAAGTCGCACCGCCAGCGGAAAGATCGTCATCGACGTCGCCGAGTAGGCGGGCGTCTCACTGCAGCAAAGGAGAAGACTATGCCATTCGTGAATGTGAAGCTCGTCGACGGCGTTTTTACGCCTGAGGAAAAACATGCCATGGCCAAGGCGCTGACCGATGTCATGGTCAAGTTCGAAGGCTCGGAAGCCTTCCGCGAGGTCGTATGGGTTCTGATCGAGGAACTGCACACGGATGGTTGGCACATCGGAGGAAGGCCGTTCGAGGGGCCGAAGTCCTTGATGACCACGCTTTCGAAATCGAAAGACATCATCGAGACGATCGACGGTAATCCGACCACGCGCAAAGAGTGGGCTGCGGCCGCGCCAGTCGTTGGCTGACCGCCCTGCATCTGAGCCTGGGCAAACACAGAAAGCCGGACGGAAGACCTCCACCCGCACAGAGCCATCCGGCCGAAAAAGGGACAGGACCATGACTTCGAGAGAACATTTTCCGATACCCGCTGTGACAAGACGGGAGGTTTTGATGGGAACGGCCGCCACGGCACTCGTCGCGCTGCCGATGCAGGCACTTGCGGCCAGGGCCTCTTCAAATCCGATCAATGCAAACATCGAAACCGGGAGTGAGATCATGAGCAGCATCACGACGAAAGACGGTGCGCAGATTTTCTACAAGGACTGGGGTTCCGGTCAGCCAATCGTATTCCATCATGGCTGGCCACTCAGCGCCGACGATTGGGACAACCAGATGCTGTTTTTCCTGGGTAAGGGGTTCCGTGTCATAGCACACGACCGCCGGGGCCATGGCCGCTCAAGCCAGACATCCGGTGGCAACGACATGGATTCGTATGCGGCCGACGTCGCGGCTCTGGCCGATGCTCTCGATCTGCGCGACGCCATTCATATCGGCCATTCGACGGGCGGCGGCGAAGTCACAAGATATGTGGCAAGACATGGGAAGGGCCGGGTCGCGAAAGCGGTTCTCATTTCCGCAATCCCTCCGGTCATGGTCAAGTCGGACAAGAATCCGGGCGGACTTGCGATCGAGGTGTTCGACGGCTACCGGGCGGCATTAGCCGCGAACCGCGCGCAGCTCTACCTCGATATCGCAAGCGGGCCGTTCTATGGCTTCAATCGCCCCGGTGCGACCGTCTCGGAAGGTACCATCCGCAACTGGTGGCGTCAGGGCATGATGGGCGGCGCGAATGCACATTACGAATGCATCAAGGTCTTCTCGGAGACCGACTTCACGGAGGACCTTAAGGTTATCGATGTGCCTGTGCTCGTGATGCACGGCAGCGACGACCAGGTGGTTCCCATCGCCGACTCCGCGGAGCTATCGGTGAAGTTGCTCAAGAACGGGAAGCTCAAAGTGTACGACGGCTACCCCCACGGAATGTTCACGACGCACGCCGACGTGATCAACGCTGATCTTTTGGCCTTCATCAAGGCCTGATGGCCGGGCGGGCCGTAGCGCCCGCCCTCGACGTCTCCAACTCCAGTTCGAAAGCTGTCGGCTCGTTCGAGACCGGCTGCGGAAAGGTATGTCATGAAATCCGAACACATGCTCTCGCGCCGTGGGTTTTGCCTCTGCTGCATTGGTGCGGCGGGATTTGCCGCCACGGGAGGATGGTTGAGCCCCCGCGATGCCTATGCGGAGGCGCGCGGCCTAGTGAGTCTCATAAAGGACAACGCCGCCAAGTCCACCATCTCCACCCACAAGCTGAGGAATGGCATCACCATCCTCGAAGGGTCGGGTGGCAACATCGCTGTGTTGGGCGGCAAGGACGGCCTCGTCATGGTGGACGCCGGGATCAGTGTCTCGCAGAAACAGATGACCAAGGCGCTATCCGACATCTCGCCGGATCCCGTGTCCCACTTGATCAACACGCATTGGCACTTCGATCACGCGGATGGAAACCCCTGGATAGGCTCCAGCGGTGCAAAGATCATCGCGCATGAGAACACCCGCAACTACCTTTCGCAGGTCCAACGCGTAGAGGACTGGGATTACAATTTTCTACCGCTGGCGCGGAGCGGCGTCCCCCAGCATGTGTTCTTGAAGGAGCATACGCTCAAACTCAATGGTAACACACTCGCTCTGAAATATTACGGCCCGGCGCACACCGACGGCGATATCTTTGTGATGTTCGGTGAGGCAGATGTCCTCCATGTGGGCGATACATACTGGAACGGCATCTATCCGTTCATCGATCACTCAACAGGCGGAAGTATCGACGGAATGATCGCTGCCTCTGAAGCGAACCTCGCCGCATCCACCGACAAGACCATCATCATTCCTGGACATGGAAACCCGGTGAGCAATCGCGCCGAGTTGCGTGACTTCCGTGACATGCTGGTTGCAATCCGCGAGAACGTGGCCAAGCTGAAACGGCAGGGACGGTCGCTTGATGAGACGGTCGAGGCAAAGCCCACGGCTGCGTTTGACGAGAAGTGGGGCCAGTTCGTGATTGATCCCGCCTTCTTCACGAGGCTCGTCTACGCCGGCGTCTAGGGTGCACCGATCTCACGAAACCCTTTCGGCGCGCTCCTCCCACCGCTCCCTCGCGCGCCTCCGGGGCGCCGCCAGTTGGCGTCCCGGATCTATTCGCAACCATTAATCTCGAAGGAGACGAACATGCCGGATAAAAAAAGCGAGCTCGTAATCGATATCCCTGTCGAATTGCGAGAAGTGAAGTCAGTCCACAGCATCGGAGGCCTGGAGTTCGAGGGCGACCTGCCTGCGGCTCTGTTCCATCTCCAGTTGATCACGACCGATATAGCGAACTGGAAGGCTGCTTCTGAAGTGATCGTGGTGTTCCACACCAATGCCGGCCACGTCACGCTAGGCGATGAGGCCTACAATGCGTCGCGGAACATCGCCACTGGCAACCCCTACAAAAAGCTGGTCGCGGACCTCATCGACATCGGCGTCAAAGTCGAGCTTTGCGGAGCGACTGCGAAGGTGAACGGATGGGGCAACGCAGATCTTCTGCCCCGCATCAAGATCAATCTCGACGCCATGGCGCGGACGATCCAGCTCGTCCAGCAAGGATTCGTCAAGATCACCGAGTGACCTTCCGGTTCCCTGTCCTGCCAAGAAACGAACATCCAAGGACGGTGCCATGCTCCAACTGCCATTTGGTTTCCATTCAACGGCCTCGGATGTCGTAAAGGGCATTGATCTCCATGGAAAGACAATGATCGTGACCGGAGGCGCAAGCGAGATCGGCACCGAGACGACGGCAGCTCTTGCCGCCGCCGGTGCGTCCGTTGTCATCGCCGCGCGTCGTCCGGAGGCGGCCGAAGTCGTCGCCCGAGACCTCAGGATCAGGTCCGCGAACACCGAAATCACGGTGCGGCCGCTGGATCTGTCCGATCTCCGTTCCGTAAGTCAGTTCGTCGACGGCTGGGAAGGTCCGATTGACGCGCTCATCAACAACGCGGGTATCATGGCGTTGCCGGAGCTTCAACGAACGGCCGAAGGATTGGAGATGCAGTTCGCTACGAACTTCCTCGGGCACTTCGCCCTGACGCTCGGCCTCCGCCGATCGCTCGCCATGGCCAAACACGCGCGGGTCGTGTCCGTGAGTTCCAGTGGCAGCTTGTTCGGCCCGGTCTTCTGGGGCGACCCGCACTTCCGCTTCATCCCTTACGCTCCACTGCTAGCCTACGCTCAGTCGAAAACCGCCTGCACCCTCCTGTCCGTTGGCATCGCCTATCAATTGGCCGACGACGGGATAGTTTCGAACGCGCTTAACCCCGGAGCTATTGCGACCAATCTACAGCGTCATACTGGCGGACTGCGAACACCCGAACATCTCCGCAAAACGCTCGAGGAAGCGCGGCGACTTCCGTGCTCCTGGCAGCTTCCCCTTTGGTGGGGGGAACGAGCGGGCGATATTTCGAGGACTGCGCCGAGGCTCCCGTGGTTGAAAGTCGGCCGGAGCAGCGGTTGGAGGGCGTCGCCGGATATGCCCTCGACACAGCCAACGCTCAAAGGCTTTGGGATATGTCGCTTCGTCTCCTCGATCAAGGACGCTAAGCGCGGCTCGCGGGTTCATTCACGCGCTTGAACATGCCCGGCGTATATCCGGTTACTCGCTTGAACACCTTATTGAATGCGGCATCAGATGCATATCCGGTCTTGTGGGCGATCTCCGATATCGGCGCTGGGGATGTGAGGAGAAGCGCCGAAGCGCAGTAGACACGCCATGAGGTCATGTACTCCAGCGGAGTTTGGCCAAGAACGTTTCTGAAACGCGCCGCGAAAGCGGACCGCGACATGCCTGCCGTTCTGGCAAGGGCATCGACGGTCCAGTCCTTTGCGGGATCGGCATGGATCGCCTCGATAGCGGATTTTAGCCGGACATCCGATGCAGCGGCCAACCAACCGCGCTTCTGGTGCCTGTCATCGCCCACGTAGGCGCGGAGCGCATGGATAAACAGAAGCTCGAATAGTCGGGCCACCGCTGCGTCTGCGCCCAGACCAGGAACGGAGGTTTCAAGTGCAAGCATGTTCAGGATGGTCGCGAAACCCTCCGTCCGTCCAACGCCTTTTGTTAGATGCAGAAACGGCGGAAGCACGTCGAGGACGTAATTGCGCCCGAGCGGCTCCATCTCGAAGGACCCGCTGATGAATGTCGTCGTGGCTCCGCCGCCGCCGAACTTAATACCGTCGCCCACGCGGGCTAGCTCGACGTCGACGCAATCGATGAGCACCGAACGTTCGTCGTCGAAAATCTGGTACGCGGCATCCGCCAGCAGGATGAAGACGTCACCGCTTTCCAACCGCGTGGGCAGGGCCTGGTCGGGCGTGGTCAATACAGCCGAGCCGCTCACGACATGTACGAACTTCACCACTGGCTCGCCGGGGGAAACTATCCCCCACGGTGCGCTGGCCTCCAGGCGAGTGAACTTCGCCCCTCTGATGCGGGGGGCAGTGAAGATTTTCGAAAGCGCGTCCATGTCACCTCGTCAGAGTCGGACGATCCGACAACAATCCGAGACTAACCGATCTCAAACGTCCGGAACCGACGGCTTATGTAGACACCCTAACGGAGATTGCAAATGCAGAACGACACAGAGGTATTCGAAGAAATCGGGTTTCAGAAGGCCCGGTATTGCCGATACATCGACACCAAACGCTGGGATGAGTTCGGGAAGCTGTTCTCGACCGAGCCAGAAGTCCGGTTCATGGACCCTGAAGGAAACACAGTCGGCGCGTTCAATTCTGTCGCCGATTTCGTCGCGGTAACCGCCCACTTCCTTGAGGGCGCCCGTACGATCCACCAAGTCCACAACGCTGAACTGGAACGAGTGTCTGCCCACCAGGTCACGGCGATCTGGTCCATGGAGGATTACCTCGTCTTCCCGGTGGAAGACGAAACGCGTCCGGCCAGCATGCATGGCTACGGACACTACCACGAAACGTGGGAGCTGGCGGATGGACAGTGGCGCATTGCGAAGCTCGCCCTCCGTCGCACCATTCTTGAAATCAAGCCCAAGGAGCGCATCCAATGACCACCCAAGCATCAATCAGAGTTGGCATCATCGGGGTACACCCCGACCGTGGCTGGGCATCTACCGCCCATGTTCCCGCTCTTCAGGAACTGCCGCAGTTCAGGCTTTCGGTTCTAAGCCACAGCCGGACTGAAGTCGCACAGGCAGCGGCACAGAAGTTCGGGTTCGACCACGCTGTCTCATCAACCGAGGAGCTCGTGAACCACCCCGAAGTGGATCTCGTCGTCGTTACAGTCAGGGTCCCGGAACACCTCCAGCTTGTGACCGCCGCCCTGGATGCGGGGAAATCAGTGTTCTCCGAATGGCCTCTCGGCATGAACGTCAGCGATGCGGAAGCCATGAACGAGCTTGCCGCTGCCAGGGGTGTCTCGACGATGATCGGTCTCCAGACCCGCGCCAACCCGGCCATCAGGCACATTCGGCAGCTCGTCGGCGACGGGTATGTTGGCGAGGTTCTCTCGGCCTCCGTTATCGGCTCCGGGATCACCTGGGGCGAGGAAATCGAGGAAGCCTTCCGGTACACCCTGGATCCATCCAAGGGGGCGAGCATGCTGCACGTGCCGTTCGCGCATACAATGGACGCTCTTGGGTTCGCGCTGGGCTCTGAGTTCCTCAGCGTTTCAGGGACGCTCGCAACTCGGCGGCCCACCATCAGAATAGTGGAGGGTCGCGAGGTTGTTCCGCTCATTGTCGCAGACCAGATCGCCTTTAGCGGTAGGCTTGAATCGGGCGCTTTTGTGACAAGCCATTTCCGCGGTGGCCTGTCGCGCGCGACGAATTTCCATATGGAGATCAACGGAAGCAAGGGAGACTTGCTCCTGACCAGCCCGGTCGGCTACGTGGGCGTTGGCGGGTTCAACCTTTCTGGTGCGCAAGCGGGCGAGAACCTGCATCCAATACCCGTTCCAGGCGAATTCGGGCCGGATGAGAATGTCCTGATTGGCAACGTTAAGAAACTTTACGAACTCTTTGCCTCCGACAAAATGTCCGGCACGCGCCAAAGCCCGACGTTCGAAAGCGCCGTCAACCTGCATCGGCTGATCAATGCGGTCGAACAGAGCGGTGGGGGTTGGCGCGATGTTTGAGAAGATGCGTGCGTTGGTGCTGGACACCCCCGGCGGACCTGAAGTCTTGCAGGTGCGGGACATACCCAAGCCGAAAATCGAGAGACCTCAGGATGCTCTCATCAAAGTGGTCGCTGCCGGGATTAATCCGGCCGATTGGCAGAATAGAAAGAGTGGACAGAGGCCCGATCCAGATGCAGACGCCGGATCGCCGACGACCCTTGGCATCGACGGCGTTGGCGTCGTTGAGGATATCGGCGACGCTGTCGACAACGTGGCGATTGGAGACGAAGTTTGGTACATCGATGGCGGCTATCCTGGGAACCCGGGCAGCTACGCGGAGTACAAGGTGATACAGGGGGCTTACCTCTCGCGAAAGCCGAAGAACCTCGATTTCGTGCAGGCTGCCGCGCTCCCTGTGGTCGGCCTGACCGCGTGGGAAGCCGTCTTCGACAAGGGGAGGGTCAAGCCAGGCGATCACGTCCTGGTGCACGGTGGAGCGGGCGGCCTTGGCCATATCGCTATACAGTACCTGTCGGCCATCGGGGCGCGGACGGCTACTACTGTTTCAAGTGAGGCAAAAGCCGCCCTCGCGCTGAAGCTGGGTGCCGACCTGGCAATCCGTTATCGGATGGAAGATATCGGCTCGGCACTGAAGTCCTGGAGTGGCAAGGAGGGAGCCGATGTTGTGTTCGACTTTGTCGGACATGACAACTTCGCGCGAAGCTTCGGTCACGTTGCACCGTATGGCCGCCTTGTGAACACCGTGGTCTCGAATTGGCCGAGCGGAGGAAACGGGTTCGCGGAATGGCGAAACCTGGACATCTCGTTCGTCAATATCGGCCTGCCGCAGATCGCTCGCGACCATCAGCGTAGGCTGAGACAAGTCCGCGTTCTCGACGAAATATCCGCAAGGGCCGACCAAGGCACACTGCGTGCCCATATTGACCGGGTTGTTTCATTCGAGGGGGTGGGCGAAGCGCAGAGGGCACTGGAGGCCGGAGAGACTTTAGGGCGAGTGGTGTTGAAAATATGATGCCCTAGTTCGGAGGAGGTTGGCTCTGGCACCAAGGCGATACCAGAGGCTGCCTGACGATCGACCGACAAGATTCGAGCTAAGCACAGAGGCAGTACAGCGGTGATGTCTTGCGGTTGCTTGAGTACGTGGAGCGCGCCTTGTTTCTTACTGCGTCTAAACTCTTAAAATCGTGAGGATATGTGATGTCTATGATCGATTGGAATGCTTATCACCAGCAGGTGCTTGCGGGAGTAGCCGAAATAGCCGTATTGAGTCCGGATGTGATCAGGGGTTATCAGGCGATCGGCGGAGCGGCGCGTAAAACCAATCTGTTGGGTACCAAGGTCAACGAACTGATCGCTCTAGCGGCCGCGGTCTCGTTGCGCTGCGATGGCTGCATCGTGGTCCACACCGAGGCCGCGCTAAAGGCGGGCGCCACGCGTGACGAGATCGCCGAGGCGCTCGGGACGGCGATTGGCGTCAACGCTGGAGCAGGACTCGTATATTCCACGCGCGTGATGGATGCGGTCAAATCAAAAGCTTCATGAACGCTGGCGGTACATCGAGGGTCAGCCCAGGCGGCGTGTAGGGAGACCCCGCACCTGGGAGAAGGACACCGTCCACGCCTAGGCGCGCACGGAGGACGCCTTGAGGCCATCGTGGGCAACGAAGACTTCGATGTGGATTGCGAAACCCGGCCCGGCAGACCATATGGCATCGGAACGCAATGGACTCTCAAGCCGCGTGCTCGGACGTCCAGCCTTTCGTGCCGTTCTTCGGACGCGTGCTGAGAAGCGGCATGGTCCGATTCCTGCCGGCGCGAGACACAGGTGGCGTGCTGTCATCGTCTGGAAATCTCGGCGAGAAGTGCTTCGACATCATCGACAAGGTCCTGATGATCTTCAGACCAACACTTATGCGCAAGACGAGATCATCTGCGTCCCACCTTCGCACCGTCCGGTAGGCTTTGACGGGCAAGGGCGCAACGAGACTGCGTGTTCCGCCCCAAGATGCTCCTATCGCAAATGTCTTGAGCACATTGAGAGCAGGCGAGACTCGATCGGACAGGCCTCGTTTGAAAACGACGCCAAATACACCTGATGCCCCATGAAAGTCCCTCTTCCAAATAGAGTGTCCGGGATCGGTCGGCAATGCTGGATGGATAACGCGTTCCACGATATCCGCTGCCTGTATTCTTTCGATCAACTGAAGCGCGCCTTGACTTGCATGTCTCATGCGGACGCCCAGCGTTTCGAATCCTCTCAGGACCAGCGAGGCGTCGTCCGGAGACACTGAAATACCCATTCGGCCGAGAGTCGATCGTATTGGAGCCGTTAGTTTCTCATCACGGACCGTCAACGATCCCAGCAGTACGTCGGAATGCCCCGAGATGTACTTGGTCAGGCCCTCTGTGACGATGTCTGCTCCAAGCGTCAGGGGCCTGTAGTTGAGAGGTGTCGCCCAGGTGTTGTCGCAGCCAACCAGCGCCCCGTGCCGATGAGCTATGTCCGCTACAAGGGGTAGGTCCTGGACTTCCATTGTCGCCGACCCTGGAGATTCGCACCAGACGATCTTGGTTCTGGCGTTGATTTTGGCTTCGAGATCAGAAGGGTCGAGGGGATCATAGTAAGCAACTTCGATGCCGAAGCGCACGAGGTCCGTATTGGCGAACTCGCGAACCGGGGGATAAACGGAATCGGCTATAAGGACACGGTCGCCCGCCGTGAGAAATGGAAGCATTGCGATCGCGTTGGCCGCCTGCCCCGAGGGCACTAGGAATGTTCTGGCGCCCTTCTCGAGAGCTGTCAGTTTTGCCTCGAGTGTTCTGGTGGTCGGTGTCCCGTAAAGACCGTAGCTGTAGCCGTCAGGTCCGCGTTTTCCGCGGTCGGCGTAGTCCTCCGCGGTAGGGAAGACAATCGTCGACGCTCGGTGCACTCCAACCCCGAGTGGTGCGAAGCCTTCGGTTTTTACGTTGGGAGTAACGACACAGTGCGTGAGGTCCTTCATCGTATTTTCCTTTCACCGGAGTTCGTGCGCTGATTGCGAGCTTAGTCGACCGAAATCCCGGCCGCTTATATCAATGGAAATTTTCAAGCGAGACAAATCGGGCGTCTGTCCTGCTCGCCGACATCCTCGCGTCTCGGCGTGAACACGATAGGTTCAGACGGGTCCCGCACATGAAGACGCGGGACCCTAGCCATTACGCGATGTCTACGACGAGCTTTCCGTCAACCTTGCCACCTTCAATCAACTCGTGAGCCGCCATCACATTCTCCAGTGTGAATGACCGACCGTCGAGCCGCGGCATCAACTGGCCCTTTTCCGCAAGGCGCGTTGCTTCCCGCATGATGTCTCCGTGATGCTGACGACCTTCGCCAGTGAGCAGCGGTAGCAGTGTGAACACTCCGGAATATGTCGCGGCCTTGAATGACAGCGGGGCGAGGGCGTGCGAGCCCCAGCCGAGGCAGCTAACCACATGCCCGAAGCGGGCGACTGCCTTGAACGCGGTGTCCAGGCCAGCGCCGCCAATCGTGTCGTAGACAACGTCGAATCCTTGTCCTTGTGTGTATTTGGCGACGTATTCTTCGACGGTTTCCGTGGCGTAGTCGATCGGCGTCGCATTGAGGCTCTTGATGTAGCCAGCCTTGCGGGCTCCATCGACTGCATAGACATCGGCCCCAATAGATTTGCCGATCTGAACTGCTACGTGTCCGACGCCGCCACCGCCGCCGAGGACGAGCAACTTCTGGCCAGCCCGGATGCCGACGCGGTCCACGAGGCCTTCCCACGCCGTGATGAAGATGAGCGGTAGAGCGGCCGCTTCACGCATGGAAAGGTGTGATGGTTTAATAGCCAGCAACCGTGCATCGACGGCCGCAAATTCTGCCAGCGAACCTTGAACGCCGCCCACACCGCCTGTCATGCCGTAGACTTCATCTCCGCGGCGAAAGCCGGTCACGCCTGCGCCGACTTCTTCGACGACCCCAGCAAGGTCAATACCAAGGATTGCGGGAAGAGGATGTCGGGCATGAGCGGCTGCACCAGCGCGGATTTTCGTGTCCAGCGGATTTACACCGCTCGCCTTGACCCGAACGAGCACCTGGCCTTCAGCCGCAGCCGGGCGTGCGATCTGCGCGACGCGGAATTCGGTACCGTGATTGTCAAGAACTAATGCTTTCATCGCGCTCATAGGATTGATCCCTTCCAGTTGAGTTGATGTGGGCACTTTGCTCTGGAACGTTCTGAATGGACATCATATAGATTGAATGCTGATCATGCGTTTTTGAATGGGCCAGTCATGTTGGAATGGAGCGACATCCGTCTTTTTCTCGCGATCGCGAGGGAAGGAACGCTGGGAGCGGCCGCGAGAAAGTTAGGCCTGACGCAGCCGACGATGGGGAGACGACTAAAGACTCTCGAGGCCGCGGTCGGCCACTCGCTGTTTCAGCGCACACCGGACGGGTTTGTCCTCACAGACGAGGGCACCGTCGTGATGGTGCACGCCGAAAGAATGGAGGAGGAGGCGATCGCACTTCAGCGTCAACTTGCGGCTACCGAGAACACGTTGTCCGGAACCTTGCGGATATCTTGCTCTGACTGGTTCGGCGTCCATGTTCTCGCTCCCATCCTTGCCGACTTCAGGCGTGTTCATTCCCATGTGGTCATCGAGATTCTTACGGACGCCAGGCTTTTAAACCTGGCGCGTCGCGAAGCTGATCTGGTCTTCCGCATCAGGCCCTTCACGGAGCCGGAGGTCATCTCACGCAAGCTGCTGCATATTCCCTATGGCCTGTATGTCGCCAAAGGATCAGACGATCCTTCGCCCGGTACCGGAGCGGGTTTCAGTATGATCATTATGGACGAGGCATTTGGAAGCATGCCAGACGTAGGTTGGCTCAAGGGCCGGTTCCCCAATGCGACCGTTTCGATGCGAAGCAACAATCGCGATGTGCAGGCAAGGTTATGCGCGGGTGGTGCAGGGATGGCGGTTCTTCCGAGACCGCTGGGGGACTCGATGGACGGCTTGAAACGTATCGAAGTGTCCGAGGCGCCTCCTGGTAGGGATACCTGGCTAGGATATCACAAGGATCTCCGACGCCTTCCAAGGCTACGAGCTCTTATTCAGTTTGTTGGCGAGCAAGCACAGTTAAAACACCGACAATATCGCTAAGCCTTTCCGTTAAAAATGCAAAACAGTCGTAATGTTCGAGCCCTTGCAATCGCGCGCGCCGTCGAGATGACGGGTCGACGGTTCGACTCCCTTCACGGCGTTCGCGATTACGCCACCCGCACTTACGGCGCACGTCTTCAGCCGCCGGCGGCCGCCTGTAAGTTGGAACAACAAGCATGGGCGACGATGCAATCCTTGAACCAGAGAGTATCAACATCTGTCGAGAAGGTACGTATGTCGCTCGCGCAACCTGCTGCTTTTTATTATCCCCCAGGACAGGTCTACAACCGCGTCGACGGGCCGGAAGGACTACCTACGTCTGGCAGGACTATGATCTGGCGCCCGAGTTTCGTGAGATGAGAAAATTTCTGGATTTCTGGCAGCAGACGCTCGGCGGTCCGCTGCATTCGATCCGGTATTCGCACAAACGGCTCATCGGCCCCAATGGATGGCGGCGGATCGATGGGAATTCAACCTGCCTGACGCTTCAGAGCCAGTCGCGACGCGGAGCACATCGGCGCTCAGACTCCCGGGTGAATTGAGCGTGTCGAGGAAGGCATTTTGCACGTTCGCAGCTTGTGCGGACTCCTTAGTTGAGAACCCAGCAGCAGCAATTGGACACCGCTAACCCAGGTTATCCGCCAAAAAACCGCCGAGAAACTTTGCTTCGTTGGACAAACTTGCCCGACCTTTGACCAGTGCCATCTCGGACGCGGGCTCATCATAAAAGCCATCTCTTGGCCCGAGCTGTCGGTGTTCGGAAAGCACCGCATCGGTCGGCAACAGACTGATCCCCAGACCGGAAGCGACCGCTGCCTGCACCCCCATCAGACCCTGGCTGGTATAGGCAATGCGCCAACGACGACCACTGCGCTCGATCGCACGGATGGCGCGATTCCGGTAGATACATCCGACGGGAAACACCGCGAGTGGGACCGGATCCGTTTCGACCGACCGGGTGGCGCTTTCCACCCAAATCAGGTCTTCCTTCCAACTCGCGAGACAAGCCCCGTCTCCCGGCTCGCGCTTGATCAGTGCGAGATCGATCTCGCCCGTATCCAGCAGACGGCGAAGCTCGGTGCTCCAGCCGCTTACCGTGTCGAGCCTGATATGAGGCGATGCGGCCGAAAATCCCGACAGCAGGTCGATCAGGCGCCGCCCGGCAAAATCCTCCGGCACGCCAAGCCGAACGGTCCGCGGCGCGAGTGGTTTGCGCATTACCTCGGCAGCTTCCTCGGCCGTCGCTAGTATTCTCCGGGCATAGCTCAGCAACAGTTCACCGCCTTCGGTCGTCGCGACAGTTCCGGTCGATTTATCCCGCCGCAACAGCGAGGTGCCTAAATTGGCCTCCAGCTTCTTGATCTGTTGGCTCACCGTCGATTGCGTGAGGTGCACGCGTTCGGCCGCCTTGGTGAAGCCGCTGCAATCGACCACTGCGGCAAACGTCCTAAGGAGATCGAGATCGAAGCCAAAGCTCATTTGTTTTCTTAATGAAGAACATGGGGAGATTTAATTTCTCACTGACATCCGGTTTTGTCAATGTGCGGAAAACGAAGGAGACGAGACATGACGCTTGCCGGTCCCAAGCCCGCCTGGCTGACTTTCGATTGCTACGGAACCCTGATCCAATGGGATGAGGGGCTGCTTGCGGCAATGGACAGGATACTATCCGCAAAAGGTGGCAATATCGATCAGAAGGCCTTCATCGCAGTCTACGACCGCCATGAACATGCGCTGGAAGAAGAGCGCCCTCACCGAACTTTTGCCGACGTCAGTGCCCTTGCCCTGGAACGGGCCATGGTTGAATTCGGCCTGGCGTTCGAGCTTGCGGATGCCGAAATCCTCACATCCTCCATCGGCAAGATGCCGCCGTTTCCGGAAGTCGTAGCAACGCTGGAAAGGTTGAAGGCAGCGGGCTTCCGCCTTGCGATCATTTCGAACACCGACGACGCGATCATTGCCGGCAATGTTGCCCAGCTTGGCGGTTTTATCGACCGCGTCATCACTGCCGAACAGGCTGGTGCCTACAAGCCTTCCAACCAAATCTTCCACCATGCCTGGAAAAATCTCGCAATCGATATGGACGACCTGGTGCATATCTGTGCCAGTCCGCATCTCGATCTTGCTGCGGCGCGGCACCTTGGCTTTCGTGCCGTTTGGGTCGATCGCGGCACGGGCCGCAAACCACTCGCTGACTACCGCCCGAATGAAATCGTCCCGACGCTCGACAAGGTGCCTGCCATCCTTGCCGCAGCGGGATGGATGGAGCAATAAGGAGAAAAGCATGGCGCATGAATTGAATGCTTCGAAGACGAACCACACACTTCGGCACAATCTTCAGCTGGAAAGCAAAGAGATCTGGCAGGCACGACGCGATCTCGCCGCTTGCCTTCGCATGGCGGCCCGTCTTGGCCTTGAAGAGGGGATCTGCAATCATTTCTCGGCCGTCGTGCCCGGTCATCCCGACCTCTTCATTGTCAACCGCCTCGGCTGGGCCTTTCAAGAGGCGACCGCCTCGTCGCTGCTGATTTGTGATTTCGAGGGCAATGTGATTGACGGTGATGGCGTTCCGGAGGCGACCGCCTTTTACATCCATGCGCGACTGCACAAGATGGCCCCGCGAGTGGGGGCTGCATTTCACACCCATATGCCGAACGCCACCGCGCTCAGCATGGTGGAAGGCGAACCGCTCGTCTGGGCAGGACAGACGGCGCTCAAGTTCTACGGTCGTGTCGAGGTGGATGATAATTATAACGGCCTCGCCCTGGACGAAAGCGAGGGCGATAGGATCGCGGCAGTCCTGGGCGACAGGGATATCCTGTTCATGAGAAACCATGGCGTCATGGTTTGTGCACCCAACATCGCTCAAGCGTGGGATGATCTCTACTATCTTGAACGGGCTGCCGAAGTTCAGTTGAAGGCAATGGGTTCAGGCCGCAAACTCCTGCCGGTTTTGCCGAAGGTCGCCGCCGAGGCGGCGCGGCAGATGCGGGAAGGGGACCCGGAAAGTGCCCGGTTGCATCTGGAAAGCATCCGGCGGGTGCTCGATCGGCAGGCCCCGGAATACCGAGATTGAGCAGATAAGAAAGGTGGCGCGTTTCGGAGCTCACCTTTCTCTATATTCCACAAGTCAGGACGTGCGTTTCAGCAGGGGCGGATCAGCCAGTATCGCGACATATGTTCGATGAAGGCGCGGACGCGATGCGGTTGTTGGCATGGAGGGGGGTGTTTTATCCCAACTTCACTCCGGATGAGAACAGTTGATGGGACTTGCCATGGTGTCTGTCACGGGGCCCCCCAAGAAATATGCCCGGTGTCTGATAGCATAGCCGTTCACCCGGTGCCTCATTGCGAGCCACCGGCGCTTCTTTTTTAGCAGTGCCTCTGTTGTTCAAGTGAACATCCTGCGAAGCCGGCCCCAAATACCCTTGGGCTTGTCCATATGCTTCGCACGAATATAGCGGGCGGTCTCTGCTGCACTTACCGTTGTACCAAAGTGGCAGTAGCAGACGATGCGGTGCAACTGCCCGTCAGCCAACTGGAAAACAGGAAGCTTTTACTAAGAGATATTATAGTGGTGTCGAAACGACGGTAGTCCACGCATCGCCGGACCTTTACAAAACCCTTTCCGAGGGGAAAGTCGACATCATTCTGGAGGACAAATTGGCGGTCTATGACTGGCTGGCAAACACCAAAGCAGGCGGCTGTTGCCAGTTTAAAGGCGACGACGTGAAAAATGCTGAGTATTTTGGGGACGGGGCGGGCATCGCTGTGCGTCCCTCCGATAAGGAGCTGTTGTCAAAACTAAACGCTGCCCTCAAAGCAATGCAAGCTAGCGAAAGTTATGACACGATCAATGCAAAATACTTCCCTTTCAGCATCCGTTAGTTCGGCTGCGAACCAAGCCAGCCGACAGGCTACCTGTCGGCGCAATGCGTGTTCCGCTCTTCCTTTCTGCTCTGCGATTTTGGGATAACGCTCCTATAGGGATACTTACCAGCGAGACCAAGTTTCCATCCGGAAATTTACGCATCGCTCTTTCCCTCCGAGTGCTGCCGTATCAACGTCTTTCTCAATCTCGGCGCAGGTTCTCTCATATTCCTGAATTAAATCGAGGTCTAATACAGGCGATAGCCTGAAGCCGTCTAACGCAAGCACAGCGAGACCGTATGCTTCGAAGAGATCTTCGAGCTTGGCCAAATCTCCCGAACAAATTTTTGAACGAAGATGCGGCATCTTGAGTCGAAGGCGTTTCTTCCCAATCTGCACGAAGTTCATAAAGTTACTCCTCGCTGCACGTCTGTTACCGGCTTACCGCTGGGACGTATCGTTTATCAGCCCGCTTTTGTGGGTTGGTTAAAATTGGATCGACTTCTCTAATCCTAGGGTCAGACTTTACATGAAATGGTGCCGGTCGGAGGGCGCGATGATCCGACTGGTTTCCTGTATCACCGAGCAGCATAATTGGGCGCTACTGCTTGTTGCAGTCTGTGTGTGTGCCGCCGGCAATCTGGCGGCCGTGTTTATGCTGTCGCGCGCGCGCCAGTGCGTCAAGGCGCATCGGAACCTGTGGCTCGCTGTCGCGGGGACGGTGCTTGGCGGTACAATCTGGGCAACCCACTTCATCGCCATGCTGTCGTATAATATCCCGGTAACCTATCAGATTACGGAAACCGGTCTCTCCATTGTCGTCGCGGTGGCGATTTCTTGTCTGGCCGCATTTACCGCTCTCTACGTCCCTGGCCGGCAGGGTGCCGTAGCCGCCGGCATTCTCCTCGGGCTTGCGATCGCCACCATGCATGCCATTGGCCTCAGCGCTATCAGCGCATCCGTGTTCATGGAAGCCGACCAGACGACTGTCATTGCCGCTTGGCTATTGGGTGGCGTGTTTGCGGTCGGCTCCATGCTGCTCCTTGTCCGCGAGATCACCGGCGGGCGACTGGTTTTCGCCGCCTTGCTGATCGTCGCTGCAGTCTGCAGCCATCACCTGGTTTCAATGGGCGGTCTCAGCGTCACTCCATTGAATGCCGGTGCGGCCGAAGCGCTGACTTTTCTTGACCGCGTCGGCATCGCCGTGGGCGTCTGCATCGTCTCAAGCCTATTGATCGCCACCGGCGTCGCAGCATTATTCTTCGACCGGCATCTCACAGATGTTAAAGGGCTCGCAAACGCAACTTTCGAGGCCGTTGTGCTGACGCGGGCCGGGCAAATCGTACATGCCAACGAGCGGTTTGCCGCCCTGACGGGCAGGCCGGTAGCGGAACTCAAATCCCTCTTTCTCGACGATTTCCTAACCGACCGGCAAAGATCGCAAGGCGTTTTGAAGTCACTGGATGGGCCGCTTCCCATCGAGATCGTCGAAGGCGTCATAGAATACCGGGGACGCGAGACATCGGTATTCGGCCTGCGCGACATCAGCGAGCGTCTGGAGACTAACCGGCAATTGACCTATCTTGCCTCGCATGACCCGTTGACGGGCCTCCTGAACCGGCGTTCCTTCAACAGTCAGTCCGAGGCTACAATCGCTGAGACCCGCGCTGGCGGCACAAGCGCGGCGTTGCTGACACTGGATCTGGACGGCTTCAAATCAATCAACGATGTCCACGGGCACGCGGACGGCGATCTGGTCTTGCAACAGGTAGCCGAGGTTCTGAACGGGTCGTTTGACGAGCCGGCGTTCTCCGGCAGGATTGGCGGAGACGAGTTCTCTGTCATGTTGCCCGGATATCAGGCGCTTGAAGCGCAGCAGGCTGCATCGGTTTTTATGTCAAAGTTCAAGTCGATGTTTGGGAAGAACGAGAAAGGGGGCGCCCTGGGCGTCAGCGTCGGGATCGCGACGTTTCCTGAGCATGGAGACGACCTCAAACAGCTGCAAAATAACGCCGATGCTGCGCTCTATCGCGCAAAATCCTTGGGTAAAGGCAGAATATGTGCGTTTGATCGCTTCCTCGATCAGCAAGTGCGGACGCGCCGGCGGCTTGAAGAAGAGCTGCGGGGGGCAGTGAAAGCCAAGGAGCTGTTTCTGCTTTATCAGCCGATCGTTGACGCCATCTCGGCAGAGACGAAAGGCTATGAGGCACTTCTACGCTGGCGTCACCCGACCTACGGCGTCCTGCCCCCAGCCGTCTTCATAGAAGCCGCAGAAGAAAGCGGCAGCATCGTCGAAATTGGGAAGTGGGTTCTGGAGGAGGCCTGCCGGCAGGCGGCCTCTTGGAACAACAGGCTGTTCGTCGCCGTCAACGTCTCGGCACGCCAGTTACTTTCGCCCGATCTGTTTGAGCATGTCACGGACGCACTCAACACGAGTCGGCTTTCTTCGGAGCGGCTCGAGCTGGAGATCACGGAAACATCGCTGCTTGTGGATCGCACTGACGTTGCCAGTAGCCTAGAGGCGTTGACGTCGCTCGGCGTCAAACTCGTCATGGACGACTACGGAACCGGGTATTCGTCGGTGTCCAACCTCAGGCGCTACCCGTTTAGCAAGGTAAAGATTGATCGAACCTTTGTGGCCACGCTCGGAGAAGATCCGGTCGCTGAGGTCTTCATCGACTGTGCCTTGGCGCTCGGCAAAAGGCTTGGATTGACGGTGGTTGTCGAGGGCATCGAGAGCGAACAACAACGCGCGCGGTTGAACGGTAAAGCGCCTGATCTGTTGCAGGGCTTCCTCTTCGGTCGCCCCGGGGTGATAACCACGCGGATTGCGACTTTGGAAAACGTAATTCTTCTGCCCAAAGCACCCAAACCGGCATCTACGCTTCGTTGACCATAACCCGCTAGGACGACCGTCTCGACGGCGTCTCCTCCCTACGCTGTCGAGTGAGATAACTTAAAGCCGTGAGACACGTCTCCGGCCTATTTCCGTTCCGCTGGTCCCCTCGCACAATCCAGGTGCTGTATAGCTCGAACTTCCCGCAGCGGCGCTTGCTGAGTGGTTGGGGTGAGCTCCATCCGTTATTTCCACGACGAAGTTCTTGTCTGGGCGCGCACGCCGTCTAAATGTACGCAAAGAGAGGTTACGATCTTTCGGGGAAGGAAATCACATGACCGCCAATGTTACCACGCTTCAGGCAGCCTCCATGGAGGGCCGATATCGCCTGCTGGTAGACGCCATCACCGACTATGCCATTTACATGCTCGACACCGACGGCCGCATATCGAGCTGGAATGCCGGTGCCCAACGCTTCAAGGGCTACACCGAGTCGGAGATCCTGGGAGAGCATTTCTCTCGCTTTTACACGCCGGAAGACCTTGTCGCCGCAATTCCCGCCAAGGCTCTGTCGACAGCCGAAGCGGAAGGTCGATTCGAGGCCGAGGGTTGGCGCGTCCGAAAGAATGGTGAGCGTTTTTGGGCGCATGTGGTCATCGACGCGATCCGTGATCAGCACGGTCAACTGCTGGGCTTTGCCAAGATCACCCGCGACCTGTCGGAGAGGAAAGCTGCCGAGGAGGTCCTGAAGCGGAGTGAGGAACAGTTCCGTTTGCTGATCCAAGGGGTCACAGACTATGCGATCTACATGCTAGATCCCGACGGCAACGTCGCGAGCTGGAATGCAGGCGCCCAGCGCATCAAGGGCTATGAGCCAAAAGAGATCATCGGGCAGCACTTTTCCCGCTTTTACACCGACGAAGACCGGCTCGATGAACTGCCGCGGAAAGCTGGCACAGTAAAATGGTTTAATTCCACAAAGGGCTTCGGCTTCATCCAGCCGGACGACGGCAGCCAGGACGTTTTCGTACACGTTTCTGCTGTTGAGCGCGCTGGTATGCGTGGCCTCAATGACGGCCAGAAGATCAGCTTCGAGCTCGTCAAGGACCGCAAGTCCGGCAAGATGTCTGCAGACAACCTGCAGGCTGCTTAATTAAATCTGGCGCGATTATGCGCGCCGGAGAAATGCGCTTCCGCGGTTGACCACGGATGTACTGGCAGGAGTGTCGAAGCGTGTTGTGAAAGGTCGGGTTCTCCCGGCCTTTTTGTTTTTTGGGGTCATGCCTTTTGCAGCACCCCGGCTTTTTGCAGCACCCGGCTTTTGGCGGCGCGGTTTTTTGCGGCTAATGCTAGGCTGCACCTTCAAATCGCCTTACCCGCATCGAAACTCCCTGTGAACAACAGGAGTCGTGTGCATGAAAGCCATTCTCATTTCCCTTTCGACGGCTGTAGCCCTAGCAGGGTCTGCCGTTCACGTCGGCGCCCAGGATCAGGCGGCCTATATCGACGACCGCTCGGATGGCCCCGCTCTCGTCCGCTCGCTGTACAATGCCATCAATCGCCATGAATATGCCCGCGCCTACAGCTATTTCAGCGATCCGGTCGATAGCTACGAAACGTTCGTGAAGGGCTATGAGAAGACTGTGGACCTTCAGGTCTTGATCGGCTCCGTGACGCAGGAGGGGGCTGCCGGCAGTATCTATGCTCCTGTTCCGGTGGCGATCAAATCCACGGAGAAAGGCGGCAACGAAAAAATCTTCGCTGGCTGCTACATCACCCGTATCGTCAATGCCGCCATTCAGGAGCCGCCCTTCGCACCACTGCATATCGAGAGCGCCGAGCTTGAGAAGGTTGCGGGGCCCCTGGAAAAAGCGCTGCCAAAAATCTGCCACTCGCCCTCATAGGGCAGGCCAAGCTCAGGCACCGTCTTTTTCGCCAGCCTCGGCCTTGCGGCCGGCAAGGAACTGTCCCCGTTCGAAAATCACCACGACGGTGAGCGCAATCAGAAATGGAACGATCAGGTAGAACAGGCGGAAGATGGCAAGCCCTGCGAGAACCCCGGCCGGGTCCATTTCAGGCAGTGCGGCGATAAACACCAGCTCCAGCACGCCGAGACCGCCTGGCGCATGGGAGAGAAGCGCTGCGGAAAACGAGGCCAGAAACACTCCGAGAATCACCATGTAACCTGGGTTTCCGGCTTCGGGCAGGGCGAAATAGATGATGCCAGCGGCTGCGATCAATTCGACGGGAGCAATCACCAATTGGCGCAACGCTAATGAAGGTTTCGGATATTCCAGCCGGAACCAGCGGGTGTGGAGCGGCTGGAACCCGACGAGGCTGCCGACGATGTAAAGTGAAATCAGCGCCAGAATGATCAGACCGGTGGAAATGGACGCGCCGATCGGCAGGAAGGTGGCGAAACGGGCGGTAATTTCGGGCTCGACCAAAAGCACGATGGCTGCGAGCATCAGCGTGCCGAGCGCGAATGTAAACGAGCAGAAGGCGACTAGAATGCCGGTCTCTCCGGCCGTGAGCCCCTTCGATCCATAGGCCCGGTAGCGCACGACAGCGCCGGAAAAGACCGAGGCGCCGACCGTATGCGACAGCGCATAGGCCGTAAAGGAACACACGGTAATGAACCAGAGCGATATTTTGTGGCCGAGATGCTCGAGCGCCAGGTGATCATAGGCCGCCAGCGCCGCATAGGCGGCCAGCGTCGCAGCTCCGGCCAACAACCAGCTTTTCAGCGATACCGCTTCCAGGCTCGCCATGAAATCGGCGGCCGAAAGGCCGTGAAGCTCATGATAGAGACCATAAAGCGAAAACACGATCGCGGCGAGACCTATCAACGGCCAAGCGAGTTTGCGTACCGTTTTCATGAGGCTATTATTCTTGAATTCTGTAGCTGGCAAAATGTCATCTGCACGAAAAGAACACCCCCGACCGGCCCGGTCAAGGGTGCTAACCGTTAACGTTGGCACTTAAACCGCGAGCGCGTCGAGAATCCGGATCCACGAACGGATGCCCTTGTGGAAAGACTGAAGCTCGTACTTCTCGTTCGGCGAGTGAATGCGATCATCCGAAAGGCCAAAACCCACCAGCAGCGATTCCATGCCGAGCATCTTCTGGAAATCGCCGACGATCGGGATCGAGCCGCCCATGCCGATCAGAACCGCAGGCTTTGGCCATTCATCGGAAAGAGCCGATTTTGCCGTGTTCAGAAGCGCCGAGTCGTAAGGCAGCTGGATCGCCGGAGAGCCGCCGTGCTTGTGAAACTCCACCGAGCAATCGGCGGGGATTTTCGAAGTGACATAGGCGCGGAATGCGGCTCGAATCTTTTCAGGGCTCTGTGCGCCAACGAGGCGGAAGGAAACCTTGGCGGACGCCTGCGCCGCGATCACGGTCTTGAACCCTTCGCCGGTATAACCACCCCAGATGCCGTTGACCTCGGCCGTCGGCCGGGCCCAGGTCAGTTCCATGACCGAACGGCCCTTTTCGCCCGACGGGATCGACAGGCCGATTTCGCCGAGGAATTTTTCCGTCGTCATGCCCAGTGTGTCCCAGGCGGCCTTGATCTGCGTCGGCGTTTCCTCGACGCCTTCATAGAAACCGTCCAGCGTGACGCGGCCCGTCTCATCGTGCAGCCCGGCAAGGACCTGCGACAGGATATGGATCGGATTGGCGGCTGCACCACCGAAATAGCCGGAATGCAGATCACGGTCGGCGGCGGTGATGACGATCTCCTCACCGACGAGGCCGCGCAGGCCAGCAGAGATCGCCGGTGTATCGCGGTCCCACATATTGGTATCGCACACCAGCGCGTAGTCAGCCTTCAGTTCGGCTGCGTTCGCTTCCAGGAAGGGCTTCAGCGATGGCGAACCGGATTCCTCCTCACCCTCGAACAGAATGGTGACTTCGCAGGGCAACGCAGCGTTGACATCCTTGAACGCGCGGCAGGCCTCGATGAAGGTCAGGAGCTGGCCCTTGTCGTCAGCCGTTCCACGCCCCGTGATGACCTTGCGGCCGCCATCCAGTTCCTTGATCGATGGCTCGAATGGAGCGGTGTCCCAGAGATTGAGCGGATCGACCGGCTGGACGTCGTAATGGCCATAGAACAGCACGTGCGGCGCACCGGCCTTGCCGGCCGCGTGATGGGCAACCACCATCGGATGACCGGGCGTGTCACGCACCGATGCTTCGAAACCCAGGCTGGTCAATTCGGCGACCAGCCATTCCGCCGCCTTGCGGCATTCCGCCTTGAAGGCCGGATCGGTGGAGATCGACTGGATGCGGACCAGATCGAAAAGCCGCTCCAAGCTTTTTGGGAGATTGTGGTCTGCGCGGGTGAGAATGCTGGCCGTGTCTGTCATGTCGGAATCCTTGTTGTCGCGGCGGAACCTACTGCATAATTCCGTAAATCGGAATCGATTTAAGGGAGAGTTTTGCAGCAAGTTAAATGCTGCAGCGGCCTCACGCGTCAGGAGATGATGCGCGGCGCAGTCGGCAAGGACTGGCGACGCTTTCAGCAAATACTTTGATTGAAGATGATCATCATGCCAGAACGGAAAAAGGTGTCAGTTCTGCGCACCATTGGCGATCGCCATACGCATATATTCGAGCATGAGTTCCCGCTCGAAATGGCGAAAACCGGATAACAGGGATTGATCTGCGGCAAGTGCTGCCTCTTTTGCCTCCTCCTCCATTTCCCTGGCCTTGGTGGTCAGGAAAATCTGCTGCGCGCGCCTGTCGGTCGGGTGCTTCTTGCGCAGGACCAATCCGTCCCGTTCCATCCGCGCCAGAGTATTGGCCATCGTTGCCTGCTCGATATCGAGGCGGTCGAGCAACTGTTTCTGAGTCAGCCCCTCTTCGCTCCACAACTCCAGGAGAACCGGAAACTGACCGGGTGCAAAGCCGAGTTTCTGGCCTCTCTCCTGCAGGGCGCGGGAGAAGCTTTTCGCCAGAAGGCTGGACAGGTATGTTGCTGAATCCATACGGTCGAAGGCCATGTCTATGGGTACCTCTCCCCAAGCTGGAACACAAGTTACATTGCGGGCGATGGACCGGCAGGCAACACGATTTCACACGGATGTGATGCTTGCCTTAAGCACATACAAAAACCGCCATGGCGGAGGCGGGGCCACGGCGGTTTTTGTTATGAATTGGACAAAGGCCCGGAGAGGGGGATAGGCCTTTGTCCTTACATCTGACTTCGGCGGGGGACAGGCCTTGGACCAGATGACGGCGCGTTCAGGTGCCGTTGGTTATCATTTGTGGTGCCAAATGTGGCTTTTCAAGGGACTCCTGCGACCCGGCGCATTACAAATTGGTAACGTTCCTGTGAGGGCCCTCACTTTTTCTTTTGCGAATGTCCATGCTCCTCGAAACCGGCTGTGTCAGCGACCAGAAGCCGCCACATTCCCACTCACCGTCTGTCTCGATGAGGCGGCTTGCTGGAAGCCTGCAATCGATTGAACTTGCAATATTCGTCTGTACGGAAATCCGGAATCGCACGCCGAGGAGGGTAGCCCGTGCAAAGGCTGTGTGAATGACCCCCTCCCTCGAGCGCAATCGGGTAGGATAGACACCAGCCTGCCCGCGTGCATATCGTCTCTGACCATGAATGCCGGGAACTGGCGGTCGCTGCCGCCACGAAGCGCTGCAAAACGCAGTGTCACCGCAAATAGCCTGTCGCAATGCTGGATGAGACGAACCCCGGGGGCGCTCTTCCAACCGCATTATGCACCGGTTAAGCTTGGATTCCGCTTGCCGAGTTTTCGAGCGGCGGCAGTAAGCTGCCCTGTTCGATCAGAAAGACAACGAACCAAGGTCGTTAAGTCCTGCCTGAACTTGATTGTCCTGTTTTCAGGACAGAGCAATCCGAAATGCCGGTCTACCGCCATTGCCGTTGCGGCAGTATTTTCGTCCTGACACGTCGCCTACCATTTCGCCCATCGGGAAAAACGGCTCGCACCCCGGGCGATGAAGGCAAAGCCTTCAAATTATAAAGCGAGCCTTGAACGGAAGGAAACAAGCCATGACCAGCGAAACGATCCGCGATCCCGCCCGTGATCACCTGCTCACACCGCAGAATTCCGCCTTTATCATCATCGATTATCAACCTGTGCAGGTGAACTCGATCGCCTCCATGGACCGGCAATTGCTCGTCAATAACATTGCCGGCGCCGCCAAGGCCGCAGTCGCCTACGGTCTGCCGATCGTGCACTCGACCGTCAACGTCAAGACCGGCCTCAACAAACCGCCGATCTCGCAAGTCAGCAAGGTTCTACGCGAATATCCGACCTATGATCGCACCACGATCAACTCGTGGGAGGATGTGGAATTCAGACAGGCCGTTGAGAAGACCGGCCGCAAAAAGCTGATCATGACGGCGCTTTGGACGGAGGCCTGCCTGACATTCCCGGCGCTCGATGCGCTCAAGGAAGGTTACGAGGTCTATGTTCCCATCGATGCCGTCGGCGGCACATCGGTCGCGGCGCATGAAGCCGCTCTTCGCCGCATCGAGCAGGCGGGCGGCCAGATGATCAGCGTGCCCCAGCTGTTCTGCGAGCTGCAGCGCGACTGGCAGCGTTCCGCTACCGTACCCGCCTTCATGAACCTGTTCATCGAAACCGGAGGAACCGCCGGCATCCAGTTTTCATACGACAAGGCCGACTGAACGCTACGCTTGAACCCACCCAACATCCCCGAAAGGACTTTTCCATGACAACGCCAAATACCATCGCAAACTTCAACGGCCAGAAACCGGTGATCGATGCCGACGACGCCGTGATGCTTTTGATCGACCACCAGAGCGGCCTCTTCCAGACCATCGGCGACATGCCGATGCCGGTCCTGCGAAACCACGCTGCTGCGCTGGCCAAGATGGCCACGCTCTGCAAGATGCCGGTGATCACCACGGCCTCCGTCCCGCAAGGCCCGAACGGCCCGCTGATCCCCGAAATCCACGCCAACGCCCCGCACGCGACCTACATCGCCCGCAAGGGTGAGATCAACGCCTGGGACAATGCCGATTTCGTCGCCGCCGTGAAGGCGACGGGGCGCAAGACACTGATCATCGCGGGCACCATCACCAGCGTCTGCATGGCTTTTCCGGCGATCGCCGCGGTTCATGACGGCTACAAGGTCTTTGCGGTGATCGACGCATCCGGCACCTATTCGAAAATGGCCGAGGAGATCACGCTCGCACGTGTCGTCCAGGCCGGTGTCGTGCCGATGGACATGGCCGCTGTGGCCTCGGAGTTGCAGAAGACCTGGCACCGTGACGATGCACAGGATTGGGCGGAAATCTACACCAAGATCTTCCCGGCCTATCAGCTGTTGATCGAAAGCTACGCCCGGGCTCAACAGGTCGTGACCGACCACGAGCAGCTCGACTCCCAGCGCGGCTGACAAAAAGCGCGCGGCAGGTCATTAGCTTGCCGCGCGCCTTTGAAGAGCAGGGCCTCTGCCACACAATTCAGCGGCAAAACGTCAAGCAACCGGTTAAAATTTCTCGCCGCTCGGGAATGAAATATGGACGGCCATCGCGGCCCGCGCTATCCCTTGTCGCCATGAAAAAAGGTGATCATCTCTTCCTCGTCGACGGCTCCGGATTCATTTTCCGGGCGTTCCACGCCATCCCGCCGCTCAACCGCAAATCGGATGGCCTGCCGGTCAATGCCGTCTCTGGTTTCTGCAACATGCTGTGGAAGCTTTTGACCGATGCGCGCGACACGTCCGTTGGGGTAACACCGACCCATTTTGCGGTGATTTTCGACTATTCGTCGAAGACCTTCCGCAACGAACTCTACGACCAGTACAAGGCGAACCGCACAGCGCCGCCGGAAGATCTGATTCCGCAATTCGGGCTGATCCGGCATGCAACACGCGCTTTCAACCTGCCCTGCATCGAAAAGGAAGGTTTTGAGGCCGACGATCTGATCGCCACCTATGCACGGATGGCGGAGGCAACGGGCGCCGATGTAACGATCATCTCGTCCGACAAAGACCTGATGCAGCTCGTCACCGCCAATGTGTCGATGTATGACAGCATGAAGGACAAGCAGATCTCGATCCCGGAAGTGATCGAGAAATGGGGCGTGCCGCCGGAAAAAATGATCGATCTGCAGGCGATGACCGGCGACAGTACCGACAACGTGCCCGGCATTCCCGGTATTGGACCGAAAACGGCGGCGCAGCTGCTGGAGGAATTCGGCGACCTTGAAACTCTGCTTGCCCGCGCCGGTGAAATCAAGCAGCAGAAGCGCCGCGAAAACATCATCGCCAATACCGAGCTTGCGCGGCTATCGCGGCAATTGGTGACGCTGAAGACCGACACGCCGATCGACGTGCCGCTTGACGATTTCGAGCTGCATGCGCAGGACGGACCAAAACTCGTCGCCTTCCTGAAGACCATGGAATTCACCACGCTGACCCGCCGGGTCGCGGCGGCGACCGAGACGGATGCGGATGCAGTCGAGCCGGCAACCGTCCCGGTTGAATGGGGCGCGCAGGCGCATGGACCGGATCTCGACAAAGGCGAACTCGCCTCCCCGTCTTCCCCGTCCGCCTTATCGTCCGCGAAATCATCGGCGGCTGGGAGTGCTGCGGCTGCGGCGGCATCTCTGGGCGCCATCCCCGACAACGGGCCGCTGGCTGCGACACCGCAGGCTTTGGCGCAGGGCCGTGCAGAACTTTTTGCAACGGCCAAGATCGACCACAGCGGCTATGTGGCTATCCGCGATTTGGCGACGCTCGACGCCTGGATTGCGGCTGCCCGCGAGACCGGCATTGTGGCCTTCGATACCGAAACCACGTCGCTCGACGCGATGCAGGCGGAACTCGTAGGCTTCTCTCTCGCCATCGCTGACAACAGCAAGAACCCGTCGGGCACCGATATTCGCGCCGCCTATGTGCCGCTGATCCACAAGACCGGCGGCAACGATCTTTTCAGCGATGGGGTGAAGCTCGCTCCGGACCAGATTCCGGCCGCAGCCGCGCTGGAGCGGCTGAAGGACCTTTTGGAAGACCCATCGGTCCTCAAGATCGCCCAGAATCTCAAATACGACTACCTAGTGATGAAGCGCCACGGCGTCAGTATCGTCAGTTTCGACGATACGATGCTGATGTCCTATGTGGTCGATGCCGGCGCCGGTACGCACGGCATGGATTCGCTGTCGGAAAAGTGGCTTGGCCATCAGCCGATCCCTTACAAGGATGTTGCAGGCAGCGGCAAATCTGCCGTCAGCTTCGATTATGTCGACATCGAAAAGGCTACCGCTTATGCGGCTGAGGATGCCGATGTGACGCTGCGGCTCTGGCAGGTGCTGAAACCGCGCCTGGCTGCCAAGAATCTCAATGCCGTCTATGAGCGCCTGGAGCGGCCGCTCGTGCCGGTTCTGGCGCGCATGGAAGAACGGGGCATTACCATCGACAGGCAGATCCTGTCGCGGCTCTCTGGCGAACTGGCGCAGGGTGCCGCCGGTCTCGAACACGAAATTTACGCGCTCGTCGGCGAGAGCTTTAATATCGGCTCACCAAAACAGCTGGGCGATATCCTGTTCGGCCGCCTTGGCCTGCCCGGCGGCGCCAAGACCAAGACCGGGCAATGGTCAACCTCGGCGCAGGTGCTTGAAGAACTTGCCCTGGAAGGCCACGAACTGCCGCGCAAGATCGTCGATTGGCGCCAGCTGACCAAACTGAAATCCACCTATACCGACGCCCTGCCCGGCTTCGTGCATCCGGAGACGAAGCGCGTCCACACATCCTATGCGCTGGCCGCCACGACCACGGGACGTCTCTCCTCCTCCGAGCCGAACCTGCAGAATATTCCGGTACGCACTGCCGAAGGCCGCAAGATCCGTACGGCTTTCATCTCTACGCCAGGCCACAAGCTGGTTTCGGCCGACTACAGCCAGATCGAACTGCGGGTGCTTGCCCATGTCGCCGAAATCCCGCAGCTGAAACAGGCCTTTGCCGATGGCATCGACATTCATGCGATGACCGCATCGGAAATGTTTGGCGTGCCGGTCGAGGGCATGCCGAGCGAGATCCGCCGTCGCGCCAAGGCCATCAACTTCGGCATCATCTACGGCATATCGGCCTTCGGCTTGGCCAACCAGCTGTCGATCGAACGCTCGGAAGCCGGCGAGTATATCAAGAAGTATTTCGAGCGCTTCCCCGGAATTCGCGACTATATGGAAAGCACCAAGGCGTTTGCCCGCGAAAACGGCTATGTCGAAACCATCTTCGGCCGCCGCGCACACTATCCGGACATCCGTTCCTCCAATCCCTCGCACCGCGCCTTCAACGAGCGCGCCGCGATCAACGCACCGATCCAGGGCTCGGCCGCCGACATCATCCGGCGTGCGATGGTGAAGATGGAGCCGGCATTGGAACAGGCCGGCCTGTCTCAGCGCGCCCGTATGCTGCTGCAGGTCCATGACGAATTGATCTTCGAGGTCGAGGATGCCGATGTCGAGCGAACCATCCCGCTGGTCGTCTCGGTGATGGAAAACGCGGCAATGCCGGCGCTCGACATGCGGGTGCCGCTGAAGGTCGATGCGCGGGCTGCCCATAATTGGGACGAAGCGCACTGACGGCAGCCGCGACATACGGCTGGTTCGCTACGGTCCCTGTGCGTCGGGCAAGTGGAAATCGACATCGGCACCACGCGGACCCTTTGCCGGCAACCCGTTATGTGGTCACTGACCGGCGCAAGCGTTCAGGAAACGGCGGGCGTCTCGGCAATTGCCGGGAATTGCCTAAAACTGTTGAACAGCCGCTTCAGACCGTCCTTGCCTTCCGCCGCCAGATCGAAACGGCGGCCAAACAGAAGCCACTCGCTGCAGAGCCCCTCCATCATCCAGCGCAGCGCCCTTGTGGCGGATTGCGGTGTCCAGCTTCCGCTGAGGAAACCCTCGGTGCGGGCCCTGTCAAAAGCGCTATCGAGCATGACCGTATGCCGGTCATCGACCTCCTGCTGTTTTTCCAGAACCGGCAACAGGTCGTCACCATATGGACAGCGCAGGAGAATGGTGAAAATCCGCTGGCGATGCTCGTCTGCCGCCAATTCTTCCAGCCAGGCTCCCGCCGATTTTTCGATATAGCAGAGCACGTTGGCAGCTGGCTGCTCGACATCGCGTTCGATCATGTCTTCCAGCGGCAAGTTTACGGTGTTGTAAAGCTCGAGGAAAAGATCCGTCTTGTTGGAAAAATGCCAATAGATCGCGCCGCGCGTTACACCGGCCGCCTTGGCCACATCGTCGAGCGACGCGGTGGAAACGCCTTTCTCGAAGAAAACCCGCTCTGCCGCGCTGAGAATGCTGTTGCGCGTTTCTTCCGCCTCGGCCTTGGTTCTGCGCATGACGCCTCCTGACTTAAGAAAAGGCCCGCCTTTCGGCGGGCCGCTTCCATTACTCTGCCGGTGTGACTGCGGTTTCCGCACCGATCGGCTTCAACGTCGTTCTCTTGAACAGCTTCATGATGAACACGAAGAAGACAGGCACGAAGAAGATCGCCAGCACGGTCGCCGAAATCATGCCACCCATGACGCCGGTACCGATGGCGCGCTGGCTGCCCGAGCTGGCGCCCGTGGCAATCGCCAGCGGCAAAACGCCGAGGGTAAAGGCGAGCGACGTCATCAGGATCGGGCGGAAGCGCAGATGCGCCGCCTCGATGGTGGCATCCAGCAACGGTTTTCCAGCCTCCATCTGCTCCTTGGCGAACTCGATGATCAGGATCGCGTTTTTCGCCGATAGCCCGATAATCGCGATCAGGCCGACCTTGAAGTACACGTCGTTGGGCATGTCGCGAAGAGTCACGGCCAGCACTGCGCCGATGACGCCAAGCGGCACCACCAACATCACCGCCACCGGGATGCTCCAGCTTTCATAGAGCGCTGCAAGGCACAGGAAGATCAGCAGGCAGGCCAGCCCCACCAGAAGCGGTGCCTGGGTACCGGATGCGATTTCTTCACGCGACTGGCCCGTCCACTCATAGCCGAAGCCGGGCGGTAGCTGAGCGAACAGACGTTCCATTTCGGTGATCGCTTCACCGGAGGAATAGCCGGCATTGGCCTGGCCGCTGATCGGAACGGACGGATAACCGTTATAGCCGACCGTCTGGGTCGGGCCGCTCGTCCACTCAATGCTTGCGAAGGCCGACAACGGCACCATGCCGCCATTTGAGTTGCGCACATTGAGCTTCAGAAGGTCGGCCGTCTGCATACGCCGGTTCTCGTCAGCCTGCACCGTCACACGCTGCAGACGTCCGGCATTCGGGAAGTCGTTGACATAGGACGAACCGAGATTGGTCGAGATCGTCGAGTTGATGTCGGCGAAGGCAACGCCGAATGTGTTGGCCTTCTCACGGTCGATGAGCAGGTTGACCTGTGCCGCATCCGGAAGACCATCAACACGAACGCCAGAGATGACCTGGCTTTGCGCGGCAAGGCCCAGAAGCTGGTCACGCGCTGCCGCAAGTGCCGCAGATCCCTGCCCGCCGCGATTCTGCAGGCGGAACTCGAAGCCGTTGGAGGTGCCAAGACCCTGAATCGGCGGCGGCGACAGCGCGAAGCTGATCGCATCCTTGATCTGCGACATGGCGCCCGATGCACGCCCCGCAATGACGGAGGCAACATCGTTTGGCCCACGCTCAGACCAGTCCTTCAGCGTCACGAAGGCGAGGCCGGCATTCTGGCCGGTACCGGAGAACGAAAAGCCGCTGATGGCGATGATGCGGTCGACGGCGGGTTCCTTGCTGAAGATCGCTTCCGTCTGCTCGATAACCTCGGTGGTGCGGTTTCCGGTGGCTTCCGACGGCAACTGCATGCTGACGATGACGAAGCCCTGGTCTTCATCCGGCAGGAAGGAAGACGGCAGCTGCATGAACAGATAGGCCAACCCGCCAAGCAGCACGACATAGATCAGCATGAAGCGCCATGTTCGCGTGACCATGCCGGCAACCCAGCCGCTATAGCCGTGCGAAGCCTTGTCGAAGCCACGGTTGAACAGGCCGAAGAAGCCGCGCTTGGTGTGATGATGGCCCTTTGGAACCTGCTTGAGGAAGCTGGCGCATAGTGCCGGCGTCAGCGTCAGGGCCAGCAGTGCCGAGAACAGGATGGAGACCACCATGGTCAGCGAGAACTGCTGGTAGATGACGCCGACGGCACCGGGGAAGAAGGCCATCGGAATGAACACGGCCGACAGAACCAGCGTGATGCCGATAACGGCACCCGTAATCTGCTTCATCGCCTTGCGGGTCGCTTCCTTCGGCGTCAGTCCTTCCTCGGACATGATGCGCTCGACGTTCTCGACGACGATGATCGCATCGTCAACAAGAATACCGATGGCAAGCACCATCCCGAACATCGTCAGAACGTTGATCGAAAAGCCCATGGCGAGCATAGCCGCGCACGTACCCAGGAGAGCAACGGGAACGACCAGCGTTGGGATGATGGTGTAGCGGATGTTCTGCAGAAACAGGAACATCACCAGGAACACCAGCGCCACGGCTTCGAGCAGCGTATGCAGAACCTTTTCGATCGAGATCGCCACGAAGGGCGACGTATCGTAAGGAACGGAATATTCCACACCTGCCGGGAAGAAGGTTGCCAGTTCATCCATACGCGCCTTGATAGCCGTGGAGGTAGCAAGCGCATTGCCGGTCGGCGTCAGCTGTACGCCGATAGCGGCGGACGGCTTGCCGTTCAGGCGTGTCGAGAAGCTGTAATCCTGACCGCCGATCTCGATGCGAGCGACGTCACGCAGGCGGACGGCGGAGCCGTTGAGGTTGGCACGCAGGATGATCGCCCCGAACTCTTCAGCCGAGGTGAGCTGGCCCTTGATGAGGACCGGGGCACTGATCTGCTGGGTGATCGGGTTCGGCTGGGCGCCGATGCTGCCAGAAGCAACCTGGGCATTCTGCGCGGTGATCGCTGCATTGATGTCGCCGGCCGTCAGGTTGAGGCCACGCATCTTGTCCGGGTCGAGCCAGATACGCATAGCGCGTTCGGTCGCAAACATTTGTGCCCGGCCGACGCCTTCGACACGCTGGACTTCGTTGAGTACGTTACGGCTGAGATAATCGCCCAACGAAACCGCGTCCATGGATCCGTCCGTGGATGTGAGCGCCAGGATCATCAAAAAGCCGGATCCAGCCTCTTCAACCTCGATGCCCTGCTGGCGTACGGCATCCGGAAGGCGCGCCTCGACGCGGCGAACGCGGTTCTGCACGTCGATCGAGGCATCGCCTGAATCCGTGCCCGGAGTGAAGGTCACGCTGATCGACACACTGCCAGCGGCGCTGGAGGTGGACGAGAAATACTGCATGCCTTCGATGCCGTTCAGCTCATTTTCGATGAGCCGCGTCACACTCTGATAGGTTTCCTCCGACGACGCGCCGGGATAGCTGGTGTTGATGGAGATCTGCGGCGGCGCAACGTTCGGATACTGCGAAATCGGCAGCAACGGCAGCGCAATGATACCGGAGATCATGATGAAAAGTGCGACGACCCACGCAAAGATCGGCCGGTCGATAAAGAAACTAGGCATCGATCAGATCCTCACTTCGCCTGTTCGGCGGGCTTGGCGTCTTCGGCCGGCTTGGCGGCAGCGCCGTCCGTGCCCGTCTTTTCAGCAGCAGGCGTTGCGTCGGCCGGTTTTGCATCGGCAGGCTTCGCTTCGGCTGCAGGTTTGGCATCGGCAGACTTCCAGTCCGCCGGCTCAACGGGCGCGCCTGGGCGAACCTTCTGGAAGCCCTCGACAATGACCTTCTCACCGGCCTTCAGACCGTCGCGGATGATCCACTGATCGCCAAGAACGTGACCGGCAGACACGGTGCGCAGTTCGGCCGTCTTGTCGTCTTTCACGACATAGACCTGCGCATTGCCCGACGTATCGCGCTGCACGGCCTGGGTCGGCACGGCTATGGCGTTCTTTTCGACGCCCTGCTCGACCAGTACGCGCACATACATGCCAGGCAGGAGATCGCCGTCCGGGTTGGGAAATTCGCCGCGCAGCGTTACCTGCCCGGTCGTCTCGTCGACGGCTGCTTCCGAGAACAGCAGCTTTCCGGCATGCGGATAGGCGCTGCCGTCATCCATGAGAAGATTGACCTTGGCTTCGTTCTTGTCGCCCGCCAATGCACCGTCCTGCAGCGCCTTGCGCAGGCGAATGAGGTCGGTCGCGGATTGGGTAAAGTCGGCGTAGACAGGATCGAGCTGCTGGATCGTTGCGAGGTTTTCCGAGCCATTGGCGCTGACCAGCGCACCTTCGGTAATCAGGGCGCGGCCAATACGGCCGCTGATCGGGGCCGTCACATTGGTATATTGCAGATTGAGCTGGGCGCTCGCGAGGCCCGCCTCAGCAATCGCCACATCGGCATCGGCCTGCGCTAGCTGTGCGATCGCGTCATCATAGGTCTGACCGGTGGCGACGCCGGACTTCTTCAACTGCTCCTGGCGATCGGCCGCCTGCTTGGCCTGCAGCTGGACGGCTTTGGCGCGGCGCAGCGTGCCTTCGGCGCTTTCGACCTGAACCTGGAACGAGGCCGGATCGATCCGGTAAAGCACGTCGCCGGCGTTCACATGCGAGCCCTGCTCGAACACGCGCTCGATGACGATACCGGTGGCGCGTGGGCGCACTTCCGAGATGCGGGTCGCGGCGATACGCCCCGGCAGATCGTTGGTGATCGGCAGCGATTCGGTCTTCGTTGTGATCACCGAGACCTGCGGCGGCGGGTACGACGGAGCCGCCTGCTTCTCGCTGTCTTCCTTTTGGCATCCTGAAATAATCATCAGGGCAGCCGCTGTTGCAGCCAATATCGGTCGGTTCATCCGCATCTTTGGTTCCATACGCAAAGTCCAGCCGCACGGCTGACCGTCTTTCTTCAAAGAGATCAGCTGCTGCTGGAAGTTCATGAAAATCAATGTGATACGCAGGATTTCCGGGACAAAACCACCGACGCATCAATTATACAAACAGATACGTATGTTAAAATCCGAGGCAGCGCAAGCCGATGATGCGGCGCACAATGAAACGTTACCGAACGATAATTTTCGTCAACGTTCGGATACAATCCCGTTTCAGAATCAGCGCAAAACCCGGTCGTCGGCACCAAAGCGATGCATCGCCGCCTTGTCCGGGCTCGCATAGACGATGTCATCGACATCATATTGATGTTCGCCGAACAGGCGGACAGTCAACAGCCCGGTGACCTCGGTTTCCAGGTAGAGAATCGTGTCGGCACCGAGATGCTCGACATGGATGACCTTGCCCTTCCAGTCGCCGTTTTCGCGCGACAGCGTGATGTGCTCCGGCCGGATACCAATGGTCTTTACCTGCCCCTCGCCCAGCCTGCCGGCTTCGACGAAGTTCATCTGCGGCGAACCGATGAAACCGGCGACGAAGGTGTTTGCCGGCTTGTTGTAGAGCTCCATCGGCGAACCGATCTGCTCGATCTGGCCGGCATTGAGAACGACAATCTTGTCGGCCAGCGTCATCGCCTCGACCTGGTCATGCGTCACATAGATCATCGTCGCTTTCAGGCTGCGGTGCAGGCGGGCGATCTCAAGGCGCGTGTTGACCCGCAGTGCCGCATCGAGATTGGACAAAGGTTCGTCGAACAGGAAAAGCTTCGGTTCGCGCACGATGGCGCGGCCGATGGCGACGCGCTGGCGCTGGCCGCCGGACAGTTCGGCCGGACGGCGGGCGAGGTAAGGCTCCAGCGACAGCATGCCGGACGCCTTGGCAACCTTGGCATCGACTTCCGCCTTCGGCGCGCCCATCTGCTTCAGGCCAAGGCCCATATTGTCCTTCACCGTCAGGTGCGGGTAGAGCGCGTAGGACTGGAACACCATGGCAATGCCGCGCTTGGCAGGCGGCGTGTTGACCACTTCCTGTCCGTCGATCTGGACACTGCCGGATGTCGCGTCTTCAAGACCGGCGATGACGCGCAAGAGGGTCGACTTGCCACAGCCGGACGGCCCGACGAAAATGACGAATTCGCCATCCTTCACCTCGAGGTCGATACCCTTGAGAACTTCGTGATTGCCGAAGGCCTTGCGGATGGATTTCAGATTCAGTGATCCCACGTGAGGCGCCTTTTCGTTGTCGCATATGCCTTTCGTCCCGCTGACATGCAGCGGAACGCGACATGCTTCGTTAGAGTTTGACCGGCTGGCCGGTACGGACGCTCTCATCGGCCGCAAGGCAGATGCGCAGCGACTGGACGGCATCGTCCATATGTCGTTCGAGATTGATGTTTTCGGTGATGGCTTTCAGTACATAAGCCTGCTCGAGATCGCAGAGTTCCTGGTGTCCCGGCTCGCCATCCATCTTCAGGTCTTCGTCCTTGTGAACGAATTTACCGTCCGCACCGGTTTCTGCCTTATGAACGCGAATGACGGCCGTCTTCGTGTGCGTGTCGATATCGTCGGATTTGGCATTCGGATCCATGACGATGGAAACCGAACCATTTGGAGACATCACGTCCTTCACGAAAAAGGCGGTCTCGGAGATCATCGGCCCCCAGGCTGCTTCGTACCAGCCCAGTGACCCGTCTTCGTAGAGCACCTGCAGATGGCCGTAATTGTACATCGAGGGTGCAATCTCATTCGACAGTCGCAGGCCCATGCCGCGCACTTCGACGGCCTTGGCATCGGTGATCTGGCACATGACATCGACATAGTGCACGCCGCAATCGACGATCGGCGGTGTGGTTTCCATCAATGACTTGTGCGTCATCCATGTCGGGCCGCTGGACTGCTGATTGAGGTTCATGCGGAAAACATAGGGGCCACCGAGCTTGCGAGCCTCGGAGATCAGCCGGATCCAGGACGGATGGTGACGCAGGATATAGCCGACCACCAATTTCCTGCCGGCCTTCTTCGCGGCAGCCACGACGCGCTCGGCATCGGCGACCGTCGTTGCCAGCGGCTTTTCGATGAAGACGTCGCAGCCTGCTTCGAAAGCCATGACGGCATAATCGGCATGGCTGTCGGAATAGGTACAGATCGAGCAGAGATCGGGCTTCAATTCAGCGAGAGCCGTCGCGAAGTCCGGATGGATCGTGTAGCCGCCCAGTTCCGGCGCCAGCACTGGCTTCGAGCGATTGACGAGGCCGACGATCTCGAAGCCGGGATTGTTGTGATAGGCCAGCGCATGGCTGCGGCCCATATTGCCGAGACCGGCGACCAGGACGCGAACGGGTTTGCTCATTACTTGACTGCTCCTGCGGTAATGCCGCGGATCAGCTGCCGCGAGAAGATGACGTAGAGAATAAGAACAGGGAAAATCGCCAGCGACAATGCGGCGAGAACCGCGTTCCAGTTGGTAACGAACTGGCCGATGAACACCTGGGAGCCGAGCGTGACGGTCTTGGTGGCTTCGCCGGGCGCGAGGATCAGCGGGAACCAGAGGTCATTCCAAATCGGGATCATCGTGAAGACGGCAACGGTTGCCATGGCCGGACGGACCAGCGGCAGGACGAGCCGGAAGAAGATCGCATATTCCGACAGGCCATCGATACGGCCGGCATTCTTCAAGTCATCCGAGACCGAACGCATGAATTCCGACAGGATGAAGATCGCAAGCGGCAGCCCTTGAGCGGTGTAAACCAGGATCAGTGCCGTCAGCGTGTTGACCAGACCGGCGGCGACCATGCCCTGCAGGATGGCGACGGTGCCCAGCCGGATCGGGATCATGATGCCGATGGCGAGATAGAGCCCCAGCAGCGTATTGCCGCGGAAGCGATATTCCGACAGCGCGAAGGCCGCCATGGCGCCGAACAGCAGCGCAAAGAAGATCGAGACGACCGTGACGATCAGGCTGTTCTGGAAATAGCCGACGAAATCGCCCTGTTTCAGCACCGTCGTGTAACCGATCAGGCTGAACGTTTCCGCCGTCGGCAAAGACAGCGGCGTGCGGAAGATCGCGTTCTTGTCTTTCAGCGAATTCATGATCGTCAGGACGACCGGAAACAGCGCGATCACGGTATAGCCGGCCAATGCCAGGTGAACGAAGCCGGAGCGCAGTGGCGAGATGCGTGCTTTTGACATGATCCGTTCCCCTTAGAACTGGTAGCGGCGAACGCGCCGCTGGATGCCGAAGAGATAGAGCGAGACGCCGGCAAGGATGATCAGGAACATGACGGTGGCGATCGTCGCGCCCATCGAACGGTCACCCAGCTGCAGCTGGAAGCCAAAGAAGGTGCGGTAGAGCAGAGTTCCAAGGATGTCTGTCGCCCCATCCGGCCCGGCAAGCGCGCCCTGCACCGTGTAGATCAGGTCGAAGGCGTTGAAGTTGCCGACGAAGGTCAGGATCGAGACCATGCCGATCGCGGGCAGGATCAAGGGCAGCTTGATCTTCCAGAACTGGCTCCAGCCAGTGATCCCATCGCATTCGGCAGCTTCGATCACCTCGTCCGGGATGCTGAGAAGGGCGGCATAGATGAGCATCATCGGAATGCCGACATTCTGCCAGACGGAGATCAAGGAGACCGTGATCAACGCCGAGCCCGGCTTGCCGAGCCAAGGTCCGAAGAAAGCCTTCAGACCGACGAGGTCCATGAAGAACGGCGTAATGCCCCAGATCGGCGACAGGATCAGTTTCCAGATGAAGCCGACGATTACGAAGGACAGGATCGTCGGCATGAAAATCGCCGTCCGATAGAAAGTCGCGAGCCGGAGCTTGGGGATCGACAGCATGGCGGCGAGCAAAATGCCAAGCGGATTTTGCACCAGCATGTGGATTGCGAAGAAGATGAAATTGTTCTTCAGCGCCCGCCAGAAATCGGCGGCCCAGCGCTCGTCTCCGAACAGGACCTGAAAGTTGGCAAGTCCGACAAAGGTGGATTGGCCGTCGACCGTATTGAACAGCGACAGGCGCAGCGTTTCGATCAGCGGCAGGATCATCACAGCTGAATAGACGATGAAGGCTGGCAACAGGAAAACAAGGATATGCCAGCGTCTCGGCCGCGCCGAAATTTGCATGCTGTCCTCAGACGATATGGCGCTGCTCATGGCTTCTGCCGCTCCGACCCGTTTTTCGTCGATCGCCGCGATATGCGGCAAGGCCTGCGCTGCCGGTCCCCGCCGCGCATGCCATCACCAGCAAGCCTGAAGGCGCTGGCTGGATGTGATTTCAGATTACACGATTTTGCGCTCAATGCGCCGGCGTCTGCATACCTCCCCCTTGCGGGGGGAGGTCGCGCGGAACGCGCGGGTGGGGGTGATCCATTGCCGAAGCAAAAGTTCACCCCACCCCGGCACTACGTGCCGACCCTCCCCCTCAAGGGAAGGGTAAATTCGTTACTTGGCAGGCTTGTACCAGCTGTCGAGGCCCTTCTGCAGCTTTTCGGCGGCAACTTCCGGCGTATCGGTGCCGTTGATGACGTTGGCCGATTCAACCCAGGTCTCGTTCTCGAGGTTCGGAGTGCCGCGCGACAGGATCTGGTAGGTCGAGCGGATGGTCGGCTTGCACTTTTCGCGCCAGGAGACGAATTCCTGCGCGAGCGGATCGGCCATCTTTACCGGCGTCGAGTTCAGGCTGAAGAAGCCGGGCAACGAGTTGGCATAGATGTCGGCGAATTCCGGAGAAGCGATCCAGGTGAGAAGCTTCTTGGCTTCTTCCGGGTGTGCGCTCTTGGCATTCAGGCCAACGCCGATGTCGTTGTGGTCGGAGATGTAGCAAGCATCGCCTGCAGCCTTAACCGGCGGCGGGAAAGCGCCCATCTTGAACTGAGCCTGCGTGTTGAACAGGCCGATTTCCCACGAGCCGGCCGGGTAGATGGCGGCGCGGCCGAGCGTGAACAGGTTCTGGCTGTCCGGATAGGTCTGGGCTTCGAAACCGTCGCCGAGGTAATCCTTCCACTTGGCAAGAACCTTGTAAGGCTCGACCCAATCGGCGTCAGTCAGCTTCTGCTCGCCCTTGATGAGAGCGGCGCGGCCTTCTTCACCCTTCCAGTAGGTCGGGCCGATGTTCTGGTAGCCCATGGTTGCGGCTTCCCAGAGATCCTTGGTGCCCATGGCGAGCGGGATGTAGGTGCCGTCAGCCTTGATCTTGTCGAGGGCTGCGAAGAATTCGGCTTCCGTCGTTGGGATGGCGATGCCGAGCTTATCGAAGGCATCCTTGTTGTAGATGAAGCCATGGATAACCGAGGCCATCGGTACGCAGAAAGCGGCCGAGCCATCGTCCGTCGTCCAGGCGGACTTGGCGACCGGCGAGAAGTTCTCCATGCCGGCGAGACCGGTCAGGTCAGCCAAATGCTTCTTGTTGTAAAGTTCGAGCGAGGCGTCGAACGGACGGCATGTGACGAGGTCACCAGCCGAACCGGCATCGAGCTTGGCATTCAGCGCTGCGTTATACTCGGTCGGCGCGGTCGGTGCGAAGACGACCTTGATGCCCGGGTTCTTGGCTTCGAACGCCGGGATCAGCTTTTCCTGCCAGATGGTCAGGTCGTCGTTGCGCCAGCTTTCGATCGTCAGTGTGACGTCTTCGGCATGCGCCAGCCCGGCGGAGCCGAGGATGCTGGATGCAAGCAGCAGGCCTTTCAAGGTAGTGCGGGTCATTACGTTCTCCCTCATTGTGCGCCATTTTTGGCGCGGTTTTAAAACCCTTGGACTCAATGTGCCGCAACAACAGACAAGGCGCGGCGCAAGTTTTGACCAGCTTCGGTAAGCGCTGCTTCTGCAGCCAGCACATCCTTTGCCCCAGCAGCAAGAAGAATGGCGATCTTTACCGAGCCTGATGATGTCATCAGATAACGGCCGGCTTCCGTGGCGCCGATACCGGCAATATCGGAAACAATGCGAATGGCACGGCCGCGCAGTTTCGCATTGTCAGCCTTCAGATTGACCATATGTCCGTCGTAGACGTGACCGAGATGAATGCCGACAAGCGTCGAAAACATGTTGAAGGCGATCTTCTGCGCCGTGGCTGCACCCATGCGGGTCGATCCGGAAATAACCTCGGGAGGGGTCTGCAACAGAATGGCGACTTCCGCATTCTGGAAGAGCACAGCACCGGGATTGTTCGCCATGGCGATAACCCGCGCGCCGCGCGCCTTTGCCTCGTCAGCCGCCGCTAGCGCATAAGGCGTCGAGCCGCTTGCCGATACGGAAATCAGACAGTCGCCGGCACCGATGCCGGCATCGCGCACATCCTTGCGCGCCAGCTCCATATCGTCTTCATAGCCGCCGGCAAGATCCGTGAGGCTCGCGGCACCGCCGGCAAGAAGCACCACGACCTTGTCGAGCGCGATTCCATAGGTACCGGGCAATTCCAGCGCATCGGTCATGGCCATCAGGCCCGAGCTACCGGCACCGGCGTAAGCCAGCCGTCCGCCACTGGCCAATGCTTCGGCAGCGATCTGCGCGGCAGCCGCAATGGACTCGACAGCAGGATCAACAACCTTAGCCGCGGCCTGCTGGCCGGACGCAAGCAAACGAAGTGCAAGCGCCGGATGCATCACATCCAGTCCCATCGCCTTGTCGTGACGCTCCTCGGTTTTCACTGACGGCATACGCTCAATCTCCCTCTGCGCAAATTAATGCCAAAAAAATACCAATTGTCTAGGAAAAATTAACTTCCGGCCGAAGAAAATTTCCAATTTCTAAAATAATTTATATATTTCAGATTGTTAATCGATAAATCCAATTAAAGACCAAAATCCTCTTGGTAAATGGTATTTTTTTGGTATCATTTTTGTCGGAGGTATCCATGCCACAGTATATTTTAGGAATCGACGGCGGAGGCACGAGCTGCCGCGCGGCTGTAGCGGGCGCCGATGGGCGCATCCTCGGCCGCGGCAAAAGCGGCGCAGCCAACATCCTGACCGATCCCGACAACGCCCTGATCCACATTGTCGGTGCCGCCACGGCTGCATTCGAGGAAGCAAACATCGCTCCCTCCGAAATCGCCTCGGCTTGCGCCCTGGTCGGCGTTGCCGGCAGCAATGTCGGAGATGCCGTGCATTATGTGAAAGAACGCCTGCCCTTCGCCAAGGCCGACATCGAATCCGATGGACTGATCGCGCTGCAGGGTGCTCTCGGCGACAGCGACGGCGCGGTGGCAATCCTCGGCACCGGTTCCATCTATATCTCCCGCCAGGGCGACCAGGTCCGCTATATCGGCGGATGGGGTTTTCAGATCGGCGATCTCGGCAGCGGCGCCCGGCTTGGCCACGCGCTTCTGCAGGAAAGCGTGCTGGCCTTTGACCGGATTCACCCATCGTCGCCGCTGACGGATGCCGTCATGGCGGAGTTCAACAACGACCCGCGCGAGGCCGTGGAATTTGCCCGCGCCGCACGGCCCGGCGACTTCGGCCGCTTTGCGCCCAAGGTTTTCCAGTTCGCAGGCCAGAACGATCCGGTGGCGATCGCTTTGCTGCGCAGCAATGCGCAAACCATCGACGAAGCGCTGGACGCCGTCGTGGCGCAGGGCAGCCGCAAGATCTGCCTGCTGGGTGGGTTGGCGCCGATCTACCGCCCATGGCTTGCAGAGCGGCATCAGCCCCTGTTCATGGAACCGGAGGCAGACGCATTGACCGGCTCGGTTGCTTTGGCAGCCAAGCGCTTTGGCGCAGGGGCCAGGGCATGACCCAGCATCTCGAGGCGATATTGCCGCTGGACGGCCTGCAGGCCGGAGGCTCCGGTCCACTCTATATCAAGCTGCGGCAATCGCTGGAAGACGCTATCCTGTCGGGCAAGCTCAATCATGGCGACGCCCTGCCGCCGGAGCGGGATCTGGCCGACTATGCCAGCATCAGCCGCGTAACGGTGCGCAAGGCCGTCGACGATCTGGTCAAGGACGGTCTGCTGGTGCGCCGCCATGGCTCCGGAACCTTTGTCGTCAAGCCGGTGAGCCGCGTTCAGCAATCGCTGTCGCGCCTGACCTCATTTACAGAGGACATGTCGCGACGGGGTTTGGTCACCACGGCGCAATGGATCGAGCGCGGGCTCTATCATCCGTCGCCGGATGAAATGATGGCGCTGGGCCTGCCAGCCGATGCGCTGGTCGCGCGGCTTGGCCGGCTGCGCATCGCCGACGACATGCCGCTCGCGATCGAGCGGGCCAGTGTTTCCGCGGAGTTCCTGCCGGATCCTATCCGGGTCGGCACCTCGCTCTATGCCGAACTCGACAAGACCAAATCGCGGCCCGTGCGCGCCGTGCAGCGCATTTCCGCCTGCAGCCTGAAGGATCCGGATGCGGCAATGCTTGGAGTGCCGGCCGGTTCCGCCAGCCTGTCGATCGAACGCATCTCCTACCTCGCTTCCGGCCGCGTGGTGGAATTCACCCGCTCGCTCTATCGGGGCGATGCCTATGATTTCGTCGCCGAACTGACTTTGTCGGATTCCTGAGAGCGGCCCAGATAAGAAAGACATGACCATGCAAACCAACATGCGGCGCGAAATCAACGAAATCCCGGAGGCGGCAGCGCGTCTTCTTGAGCAATCCAAGGCAGCGGTCAAAGAAACCGGCGCAGCACTGCGTGCGAAAGACCCGGCGTTTTTCGTGACGATTGCCCGTGGCTCGTCCGACCACGCCGCATTGTTCCTGAAATATGCGATCGAGCTTTCGACAGGACGGCCCGTTGCCTCGCTCGGCCCGTCGCTTGCCTCGATCTATGGCGCGAAAATGCAGCTTCAGGGCGCCGCATCGATTGCCATCTCGCAATCCGGAAAAAGCCCGGACATCGTCGCGATGGCTGAGGCCGCGACCAAGGCCGGCGCCGTGACGATCGCGCTCACCAACACCCTGCCCTCGCCGATCTCGGAAGCCAGCACGCATCCGCTCGACATTCTCGCCGGTCCGGAAATCGCTGTGGCCGCGACCAAATCCTATGTCAATTCGATCGTTGCCGGCCTTGCCATTCTTGGCGAATGGACTGCGGATGCTGCCCTGCAGCGTGCGGTTGCCGATCTGCCCAACCAGTTTGCAAAAGCCGTGAAGCTCGACTGGCAGCCGCTGGCCGACGAACTCGGCGACGCGGAATCCCTGTTCGTGCTTGGCCGCGGCCCGGCGCTGGCCATTGCCAGCGAGGCAGCGCTGAAGTTCAAGGAAACGTCGGGCATGCACGCCGAGGCCTATTCGGCGGCGGAAGTGCTGCATGGACCGGTCGCTCTGGTCGAAAAACGTTTCCCGGTGATCGGCCTTGCCGCGCGCGATGCTGCGGAAGGCTCCGTCGCCGGTATTCTGGACGGGTTGAGCGCCAAGGGTGCCCTGGCCTTCGTCACATCTTCGCAAGCCAAAGCAACCAAGACGCTTCCGTTCATCGCCACCGGACATCCGATCACCGATGCGCTGGCCTTGATCATCCCGTTCTACGGCTTCGTCGAATCCTGGTCGCGTTCGCGCGGCCTCAATCCGGATGCGCCCGTCGCTCTCAAGAAGGTTACGGAAACGCGATGACCGCACAGACAGCCATCACGGGTGCCCGGATTTTCGACGGCCTGTTCTGGCATGATGGCCAGGCGCTGCTGCTCGATGGCGGAGTGGTCACCGGCATCCTGCCGCAGAGCGATCTGCCTGCCGGCACAGATACGATCTCAGCCGACGGTCAGCTGCTCGTACCCGGCTTCATCGACCTGCAGGTCAATGGCGGCGGCGGCGTGATGCTGAACGACCGTCAGGACGTTGACGCTATCCGCACCATTTGCGCAGCGCATGCAAAGTTCGGCACCACCGCGCTGCTCCCGACGCTGATCACCGACACGTTCGAAATCCGCACGCAGACTATTGCCGGCGGCAGAAAGGCCAAGGCGGAAAATGTACCCGGATTCCTCGGGCTTCATCTGGAGGGGCCGCATCTTTCCGTTGCCCGCAAGGGCGCGCATGACCCGGCGCTGATCAGGCCAATGGACCAGGCGGATCTCGACGCTATGCTCGCCTGCGCCGGGATTTTCGATGCAATGATGGTGACGGTCGCACCGGAAAACACCACGACAGCGCAGGTGAAGGCGCTCGCCGAAGCAGGCATCATCGTCAGCCTCGGCCACACCGATGCCGGCTACGCGACCATTGTCGATTACGCCAAGGCCGGCGCGCGCACAGTGACCCATCTTTTCAATGCGATGAGCCCACTTGGCCATCGCGAACCCGGCGTTGTCGGCGCGGCTCTCGATATCGGCCGACTGCATGCGGGTATCATCGCCGACGGCTTCCATGTCGATCCGGCATCGATGGGTATTGCGTTGCGTGCCAAGAACGGCCCGGGCCGCATTTTCATCGTCACCGATGCGATGTCGACGATCGGCTCCGACCAGACCAGCTTCTTCCTGAACGGCCGCGAGATCTTCCGCAAGGACGGCCGCCTGACGCTGGCCGACGGGACGTTGGCCGGCGCCGATATCGACATGCTGACTTCCGTGCGTTTTGCCCATGAAAAGTTGGGCCTACCGCTCGACGAGGCGCTGCGGATGGCATCGGCCTATCCCGCCGATGCAGCAGGCGTCGCCGCCCGCAAGGGTAGATTGTTGCCCGGTCTTGATGCGGATTTCGTTCTTCTGACCGAAGGTCTCGACATGGCCTCGACATGGATCGGCGGGACACGCGTTTTCCAGGCCTAGCCTCGTGACGTCTCAGGGCGCGGCGCTCAGCCGCGCCTTCAGTGCCCGTACCGCCTGCTCATCCGTTTGCCTGGAACTGGCCGCAACAAAGCCGAGCGACACCAGCCGGGCATCCTGAGCCGGCTTTTCCACCGAACAGGACGAATGGACTTCCGTCACGGAAAGACGGGACAGCAGTCCGCCGACCGTCTCCAGCGTCACGCCAGAGCCGGGCATGATCGAAATGCGATCCTTGGCATCCGCGATAACGGCAGCCAGTGCATCAACGGCATCAGGGGCTCGTTTCGCGCCGCCGGAGGTCAGGATACGCTCGAAACCCAAGTCCACCGCGATCTCGACTGCTTCAGCAAAATCCGGCACCAGATCGAAGGCGCGATGCAATGTCAGCCCCAACCCTTGGGCGTGATCTACCAGCACCCTCAAAGTCTCGCTATCCAAACTTCCGTCAGTCCGGCTCGCGCCGAGAACAACACCTGCAAGACCTGCAGACCGGGCGGCATCGATTTCGACGCGCATGACAGCGATATCGCCGGCATCGAAAACAAAATCCCCGGGCCTTGGCCGGATCATCGCATAGACGGGAATTTCTACTTGGCCCGCCAACGCCATCAGGCCCGGTGAAGGCGTCAGCCCGCCGACGGACAGAGCCGAGCACAATTCGATGCGATCGGCGCCGCCATCGACAGCAGCCTGAAGACCGGCCGCATCCTCGACGCAGACTTCCAGAAGAATATTTGTCATTAAGCCTCTCCTGCCAGACCGAGAACGGCTGCGCCAATCAGCCCGGGTTCGATCCGGCATTCGCCCGGCACCACCAGCGGCCGATCGAATTTTCGCAGAATCCGCGCCCGTACGGCCTTGTCGATCTCGGCGATCAGCGGCGTCACATTGGACAGACCGCCGCCGATCGGTACGATCGTCGCGCCGGTGATATTGACCGTCAGCGCCAGCGGTGAGCTGATGAGATCGATAAGCACATCGATGGTCCGGGCGGCCTCGGCATCGCCATTTTGCCAGAGCGCGGTGATCTCATGGCTTTCCAGGGCCTTGCCGTGCAATGTCAGGTGCAGGCGCTCCATGCCACGGGCGCCGCCGATCGTATCGACACAGCCGCGCTGGCCGCAACCACAATCAAAGATCGGGATCGAGACGGGCGGCGTGCCGGCCGTTGAGGCCACCGCCGGGCCATGGCCCCATTCGCCGGCAAAGCCACCCTCCGCATTGATGAGCCGGCCATCGACGACCAGGCCGCCACCGACGCCTGTTCCGAGAATGGCCCCCAGCACGATCCGGTACCCGCGCCCGGCACCGGCACCGGCCTCGGCCAACGCGAAACAGTCGGCGTCATTGGCAATCAGCACAGGCAAGCCAAGCAACGCGGATAGCTCCGCGCCAAGCTTGCGGCCGTCGATGCAGGGAATGTTGGCACATTTGATCGCCTGCGTCTCCGGATCGACGACGCCGGTGATCGATATGGCAATACGATCGGGTGTTTCACCCGCTTCCGCGATGACGTCGCGCAGCGTCGTTACAAAGGCGTTGAAATCATCGAGCGGCGTGACCCGGCGACCGAGCGGCTCTATACTGTCGGCGGCATGGGCGACCGCACCCTTGATGGCTGAGCCACCGATATCGAAGCAGACGATCATGCATCACCACGAATGACGGCTTCGGCCGAGAGCGCAGCAGACAGCAGCGCCTCGTCCTGATTTTTCTGACCGGACAACAGCAACCCGACCGGCATGCCGGCTTCGCCCGTCCCGCACGGGATCGAGACGCCGCAGCCATCAAGGAAATTGCCGATCGACGTGTTGCGCAACGTCCGGCCGTTGATCTTGAAGAACAGGTCGTCATCAGCGAGCAGCGGTGCAATCGCTGGCGCCACATGCGGAATCGTCGGATGGATGAGCAGTTCGCCCGGCTCCAGGCTATCGGCGAAGGCGGAGATCAACCGCTGGCGGGCATCAATGATTGCGACGTAATCTGCCATCGTGATTTTTTCGCCCAGCCGGGTGCGGGCGACGACGCGTTGATCCATGCGCGCAGCCTCCGGCCCTTCCAGCCGCGCCTTATGCAGCGCGAATGCTTCGGCAGTCACCAGCGCACCATGGCGCGCGCCAATCGCGAAAATCTCCGCAAAGATCGGGAATGCCCTGCGCGTGATCCGGGCACCGGCTTTTTCCAACCTTGAAACCGCAGCTTCAAATGCGGCCACGACACCCGGTTCGGCATCGTCGAAAACGATCGTTTCAGGAATGACAAGTCTCAGGCCGCTCAGGTCCGTCCTGGCGATATCCGGCGCACTCCGTTCGCGCATGGCGGCATCGATCCAGATCGCATCTTGAACGGTGCGGCAGAGTGGCCCGAGCGAATCGAGGCTCTTTGCCAGCGGGAAGACACCCTGCATCGAATAGCGGCCGCGCGTCGCCTTGTAGCCGACGATGCCGTTGAAGGCGGCGGGAATACGGATCGAGCCGCCGGTATCCGTGCCGATCGCCACCGGTACCAGACCGGCGGCCACAGCGACGCCGGATCCGGCCGAAGAGCCGCCCGGAATGCGCGGCATGTCGCGCGAGGCGGGATTGTGCGCCGTTCCGTAATGCGGATTGATGCCGAGGCCGGAAAATGCGAATTCGCTGAGATTGGTGCGGCCGATACTGACCATTCCGGCACCGGTAAGCGCCATTACAACAGCGGCATCGGCGGCTGCGGGCGCCGCATCGACCAGCACAGCGGAGCCTGCGGTCGTTACCGATCCTTTGGTATCGAACAGGTCCTTCCAGGCGACTGGAACGCCATCAAGGAGGCCAAGGGACCGCCCCGAGCGAAGGCGCTGCGACGACAATTTGGCGTCCGCCAAGGCGCGTTCGCCCAGCAATTCCGTAAAAATTGCCTGATCCTGGTAGCCGGCTATCTTTTCCAGCGACGTCTTTGCCAGGTCCACCGGATCGAGCACGCCGGACTGCAGCAGTACCGAAAGGCCCGCGACCGATACGTTTCCGTCCACTCCATCCATCGTCTCAACACTCCACAGCTGTCTTGGCGGCACCATAGCGGGGCTGCTCTGGTTTTGGCAGCGAAAACAGCGCTCTTCGCACATGATTTTCGCCGACTTTTCAAGGTCGCAAGCGCCACGGCCTTGCCCGCAAGTCATGCTCCGCCTACATGCGCAGACAGCGGCACGAATGCCTTTAAGGGAGATACCGGATGATACTCGACGCGGCGCGGCTTTCCTTTGCCAATCTTTTTGCGCCGGAAACGCGCTCGGTTTTCTGGAAGGTGCTGGGCCTGACGCTTCTGGCGCTGGTCGGGCTGTGGTTTGCCCTGCGTGAACTGTTCATCTATCTCGCCTTGCCGTGGCTGGACGCCTTGCTGCCCGGAACGCCCGGCTGGGCAGGATGGCTGACATTCGTTGTCGGCATCTTCGCGAGTTTGGGGTTGGCATTGGGTCTGGCATTGCTGCTGGCACCGGTTACGGCACTAATCGCCGGTTTCTTCCTCGACGACGTCGCCGAGGTCGTTGAAAAACGCGACTATCCGCAGGAACCCGCAGGGCGACCCTTGCCGCTGGGCGAAGCGATTTCGGGCACGTTGAAATTTCTCGGCGTCATCATCATCGGCAATATCATCGCGCTTTTCCTGCTTTTGATCCCCGGCATCAACCTGATCGCCTTCTTTCTGGTCAACGGTTACCTATTGGGCCGGGAGTTCTTCGAGTTTGCGGCGATGCGTTACCGCTCACCCGCTGAAGCCCGGCTCTTTCGCGCCAAACATGCCGGCACCGTTTTCCTCGGTGGCCTCGTGCTTGCAGCATTTCTGGCCGTGCCGCTCCTCAACTTGCTGACACCGCTGTTTGCCGCTGGCATGATGGTTCATCTGCACAAGAAGTTGTCGCAGCGCGATCCGGATTTTCAGCGGCAGCTCAACGTCAACAAGCCATCGTTCGGGCGATGATTAATCAATTTGTTAGAATTGACAAATTGTCAATTCGGGCGGATAAGGCGTCATGTCTCACCCGCTCACAACTTTTATTCCGGTCTGCGACGCCGTGGCCACGCTGTTTTCACCGCATGTGGAAGCTGTTCTGCACGACCTTGAAACAGGCGAAATTGTTCATATCGCCAATGCGTTTTCTAAACGCCGGCCGGGGGACAGTTCCCTCAACGAGGCTGGCTTGATCTCGACCCTTGATGATGACGTGATCGGCCCCTACGGCAAATCCAACTGGGACGGCCGCAGGCTGAAAGCCATCACTTCCGTGCTGCGCGATGCCGATGGAAAGCCCGTCGGCCTCCTGTGTATCAACCACGATATCGAGGCGTTTGCCGGCATCTTCGACCAACTGAAATCGATGATGGATATTGCCGCGCCCCTGCCGAAGACCTCGGCGTTGATGGCGGAGGATTGGCGAGAGGCGGTCAACGCGGTGATCGGGGAATTTCTGACAACGCACAGGACCAGCCTCGCCGGGCTTACCGGCGCTGACATGGACGGCCTTATCGCGTTGCTGGAAACGCGCGGCGTTTTTGCCATCCGCAAGGCCGTTCCCTATGTCGCCGAGATTCTCAAACTGTCGAGAGCAACGATCTACAACCGCCTTGGCGCGATCCGCCAGAAACAGGACGCTGCCCTTCAAGGAGAGCCGCAATGAGCAAGCCGATGCGTGATTTTGTGCTCGAAACTTTCATGTCGAAATGGGAGTTCACCGCCAAATACAACATGACGGCCTCGGATGCCGAGAGCATGCGTCTGCCGGAACTTCTGGCGATGACCAGTGATGAGGACCGTGCAGATTTCGAAAACCTCAGCCTTGGCTATACGGAGACCTATGGCGCACCCGTGCTGCGGCAGGAGATTGCGCGAACCTATGATACCGTTCAGCCCGAAAACCTGATCTGCTTTGCCGGCGCGGAAGAAGCGATCTATGTGGCGATGAAGGTGCTTTTGACACCGGACGACCACGCCATCGTCATCACGCCCAACTATCAGGCCGCCGAAACTCTGCCGTTGAGCATCTGTGCGGTCACGGGCGTGGCGCTGGATATCGACAATGATTGGAACCTCGACCTCGGACAAATCGAAGCCGCCATCCGGCCGAAAACCAAGCTGATCTCGATTAATTTCCCGAACAACCCGACCGGCAAAATCCTGCCGCACGCGACGTTCGATGCGCTGATCGAAATCTGCCGCAAGCATGGCATCTGGCTGTTCAGCGATGAAGTCTACCGCCTGATCGAGAGGCAAGAGGCGCTGCGCCTGCCGCAGGCGGTCGATGTCTATGAACGGGGAATTTCGCTCAACGTCATGTCGAAGGCCTATGGGCTTCCAGGTTTGCGGATCGGCTGGCTGGCCTGCAAGGACCAAGACTTCCTGATCCGCTGCGAACGCTACAAGCATTTCCTGTCGATCTGCAATTCGGCACCCTCAGAAGTTCTGGCCCGCATCGCCCTAAAGAACCGTGAGACAATTCTGGCGCGGACGCGGGGGATCGTCCGCAGCAATATCGCCGAGTGGAACACATTTTTCGCCGATTTTCCGCATCTGTTCGACTGGCGGGAGCCGGATGGCGGCTGCGTTGCCTTCATTCGCTACAAGGGACCGGAAGGCGTCGAGGAGCTTGCGCGGCGCGCAGTCGAAGAGGCAGGCGTATTTTTCCTGCCGTCGAGCGTCTATCACTCCGAACTGACGCCCGTGCCACAGAATTGCCTGCGCATTGGCTTCGGACGCCTGCATATGCCGGAGGGCATCACCGTTCTGCGCAATTGGCTGAACCGCAATAGCCTGTAGAGGAAAGCTGGCTAAAGGTCGGCTTCGCGCAGGCGGTATCCGACGCCGGTTTCGGTGGTGATATATTGCGGTTGATCCGGCGTCAGCTCGATCTTCTGACGCAGCTGGCGCACATAGACGCGCAGATACTGCACGTCGTCGGCATTGCCCCAGACCTCTTTCAGCAGAAATTTATGCGTCAGCACCTTGCCGGCGTGCTGCACGAGGATGCGCAGAATATCGTATTCCTTCGGTGACAGTTTGACCTCGCGGCCATCGACCTTGACGATGCGCTTGACCAGATCGACCGACAGGCCACCGGTCTGGAACAGCGGCTTTTCTCCCTGCTGCTGCAACCGGTGCCGCAGCGCCACGCGGATACGCGCCACCAGTTCGTTCATGCCGAAGGGTTTGGTGACGTAATCGTCGGCGCCGAGTTCCAACGCCTTGACGATCCCGGCCTCGTCGGTACGGCTCGACAGGATGACGATCGGCAGGGTCAGCCCTTCCTCGCGCCAGCCACGCAACAGATCGTGGCCGGGCATGTCCGGCAGGCCGAGATCGAGCAGGATCAGATCCGGCTGCTCGCTCTTGACGCTTTCGCGCGCCACCTTGCCATTGCCGGCTTCGCTGACGGCATAATCCTGTGTTGCCAGGCCAACACGCAGCAGGCGGCGGATGGGCGGCTCGTCATCGACGACCAGAATCTTCACCGCTGAAAGCGTCATTTCATGTCCTTCAGATTGGGGGCATTCGGCAGCAGTGGCAGGCTGATGGTAAAGACGGCACCGGAATGGTCGATGCGGTTTTCCGCAGCAATGGTGCCGCCCATCGCCTCGACGAAACCACGGCAGATCGAGAGGCCAAGCCCGGTTCCAGCCCGAACATGGTCGCCCTTGCGCACCCTGTAGAACGTATCGAAAACCCGTTCCAGATCACCCTGCGGAATACCCGGCCCTTCATCGGAAATGCGGATCAGGACCCGTTCGCCATTGCTTTCGGCCCGCACGCGGATCGTCGATCCTTCCCGCGCATATTTGGCGGCGTTGTCGAGCAGGTTGAACAGTACCTGTTCGAACAGCACCGGATCGACCCTGATCATCGGCAGATCGGCGGGAACCTCGACGTCAACAGTATGATAGGCTAGAATCTTGCGTGCCCGGCGCAGCGCGCTGCCGACGATATCGCCGGTATAGTGAAAGGCGGCGTTCGGCTCCATGGCGCCGGATTCGATCCGGGTCATGTCGAGCAGATTGGCAATAAACCGGTTCAGCCGTTCGGATTCGTCGGTCACCGTGGTCAGAAGCTCGACGCGGTCTTCTTCCGGCAGAGCGGACTGGTAGTCGCGCAAGGTTCCGGCAGCACCCATGATAGCGGCAAGGGGTGTCTTCAGGTCGTGCGAAATCGAGGTCAGCAAGGCTGAGCGCAGCCGTCCGGCTTCTTCAGCAAGCCGCGCATTATCGACATCGGCCACAAGCTGCACGCGCTCGATGGCAAGCGCCGCCTGATCGGCGAGCGCATCCAGCAGCCGCTGCTGCTCTGGGCTGAGCAACGGTCCCTGCCGGTCATTGTCGAGACCGATGACGCCGACGGCGGCGCGGCCGGTGCGCAAGGGCACATAGAGACGTTTAGCGCCTGGCAATGTATCTGCCCCGCGTCCGGCGGCACGATTGTGCTCCCAGGCCCAGCGGGCCGCGGCAATATCCGCGTCGTCGAGCGTATCGTCCGGCGGATAGCCGGCTTTGACCGCGATCGTCCCGTCTTCCGGCAACAGCAATACGACCCGCACCTTCAGCATCGAGGCGAGCTGAAATGCGGTCGCCCAGAGCACGTCGTCCAGCGTACCGGTGCCCGCCAGCTTCTTGCTGAACAAGTAAAGATCTTCGGTGGTACGCGCCCGCAACCGTGCGGCGGCCGCCTGCCGCTGGACGCTGGCCGTCAGGTTGCTGGCAATGATCGCCACGATGAAGAAAAGAACGAACGCGACAACGCTGTCGGGATCGCTGATATCGAGCGTATAGAGCGGCTGCAGGAAGAAGAAATTCAAGGCGACGGCGCTAATGACGCTGGCATAGAGAGCCGGCCGCAGACCCTTGGTCACCGCCGTGGTCAAAACCGCCATCAGGAAAACCAGTGCGATGTTGCGCACGTCAAGCGACTGATCGAGTAGAAAACCCACGCCCAGAGCGCAGCCGACATAAAGCGTTGCCAGCGCATAGGGCTTGATCTTGAACTGGGTTGAAGCCGGGACGGTCTTGACACCCGTTGCAACGGATTCGCCCTCGCGGTCGTCACCGGCGATGACGTGGACGCTGATATTTCCGGCCCGCCGGATAAGACGGCTGGTCACCGAGCCGTGCAGCCATTCCCGCCATCCTGATGTTCTCGGCGTTCCGGCGATAATGTGCGTGACGTTGCTGGACGCGGCGACCCGGACGATCTCCTCGGCCTCTTCGGAACCCGGCCTGGTCAGCGCTTCGGCGCCCAGCCGCTCGGCCAGCCGCAGCGTCGCGGCGATACGGTCGCGCGCGGCCTCTGAAAGATGAATCGACCGTGACGTTTCCACATGCAGCGCCACCAAAGGCGCCCGCAGGCGGTCCGCCAGGCGGGCCGCATAGCGCACCAGGGACGTGCTGCGCGGCTTGTCATCGATGCAGACCAATACGCGGTCACCCGCCGCCCAAGGGCCGGAAATCGCGTTCGCCTGCATATGCGTCAGCAGTTGATCGTCCACGCGCTGCGCGGTCTGGCGAAGTGCGAGCTCGCGCAGGGCTGTCAGATTTCCCGGCGAGAAATAGTTTTCCAGCGCCCGCTGCGCCGTCTTCGGAATATAGACCTTGCCATCGTGCAGGCGCTTGATCAGGTCTTCCGGCGTCAGATCGATGATCTCGATATCGTCGGCCCGGTCGATGATTGAATCGGGGACGGTTTCGCGCACGCGGATGCGGGTGATCTGGGCAACGACGTCGTTGAGGCTTTCGACATGCTGGATGTTGAGCGTCGAGTAGACGTCGATGCCGCGCAACAACAGTTCCTGCACATCCATGTAGCGCTTTGGATGCCGGCTACCGGGTGCATTGGTATGGGCCAGTTCATCGACAAGAACGAGGCCGGGGCGCCGGGCGAGAATGGCATCGATATCCATTTCCTCGAGATGACGGCCCTTGTATTCGATCGGCGTGCGGGCAATGATCTCGAACCCAGCGGCAAGCGCCTGGGTCTCCTTGCGGCCATGGGTTTCGACCACGCCGATCACCACGTCGACGCCATCGGCCTTTTTGGCATGGCCGGAGGTTAGCATCTCATAGGTTTTGCCGACCCCGGGTGCTGCGCCCAGAAAGATTTTCAGGCGGCCGCGCGTTTCCTGCTCCGCCCGCTGCAACAGGGCGTCGGGAGATGGTCTTCCATCCATATCGCGGACATCGTCCCGCATGCGCGCTCGTCTTTCCTCATCAATGCCGAAAAGCGGCAGGATGCCGCTTTCGACCATACCGGACATGTCCCAAAAGCCCAGGCGATTTGGGACCGGTTCCGTTCATCAGATCGCCACCGGCATCGCGCCTCCTTGTCGAAGCGCGATGCCGTGACCGAACAGGCTTAGACAGCTTTATCAAGCGCCATGTTCAGCGCCAAGACATTGACGGCCGGCTCGCCGAGAATACCGAGTTCGCGGGCCTCGACAGCCTGATCGACCAGAGCGCGGACCTTGCCCTCTTCCATACCACGCGCCTTGGCGACGCGTGGAACCTGGAAATAGGCGGCTTCCGGGGTGATGTGCGGATCAAGACCGCTGCCCGAAGCGGTGACCAGATCCATCGGTACCGCAGCGCCAGGATTGGTAGTCTTGAGAGCTTCCGCTTCCGCCTTGATGCGGTCCAGCAGCTTCGGGTTGGTAGGCCCGAGGTTGGAGCCGCTGGACAAGGCGGCATTGTAGCCATCGCCGGCAGCCGACGGACGGCCGTGGAAATAGGTATCGCCGGTAAAGACCTGACCGATCAGGGCGGAACCGACAACGGTCCCGTCCTTTTCGATCAGGCTGCCATTGGCCTGATGCGGGAACAGGGCTTGGGTGATGCCGGTCATGCCGAGCGGGTAGGCAAGGCCGGTAATGACGGTGATTGCAACGATCATGACCAGCGCGGGTCGCAATTGTTTCAGCATTGGAACATTCCTTTAAACGAGACCGTTTTTACACAAGGCCAAGGGCGGTGATGGCCATGTCGATGGCCTTGATGCCGATGAACGGTACGATGATGCCGCCGAGGCCATAGATCAGCAGATTGCGCGACAGAAGCGCACCGGCGCCGACGGCGCGATAGGTGACGCCGCGTAGCGACAGCGGAATGAGCGCGACGATAACCAGCGCGTTGAAAATGATCGCCGACAGGATGGCGCTTTGCGGCGAGGCAAGCCCCATGATGTTCAGCGCCGACAGTTGCGGATAAAAGGCCAGGAACATCGCCGGGATAATGGCGAAATACTTGGCGATATCGTTGGCAATCGAGAATGTCGTCAGCGCACCGCGGGTCATCAGCAGCTGTTTGCCGATCTCGACAATCTCGATCAGCTTGGTCGGGTCGGAATCCAGATCGACCATGTTGCCGGCTTCGCGGGCTGCGACCGTACCGGTGTTCATGGCGACGCCGACATCGGCCTGGGCAAGCGCCGGGGCATCGTTGGTGCCGTCGCCGCACATGGCGACGAGCTTGCCCTTGGCCTGTTCCTCGCGGATCAGCGACAGCTTGTTTTCCGGCGTTGCCTGGGCCAGGAAATCATCGACGCCGGCTTCGGCAGCGATGGCCGCCGCCGTCATCGGGTTGTCGCCGGTGATCATCACCGTGCGGATACCCATGCGGCGCAGTTCGGCAAACCGTTCGCGGATACCGCCCTTGACGATATCCTTCAGGTGGACAACGCCCATCAGGCGGCCGTCACGCACGACGGCGAGCGGCGTGCCACCCGATTTGGCGATCTCGTCGGCAATGGCCTGGATCTCGCGAACTGTGTCAGGACGTGCCGCCGTGTTCTGGCTGGCGACATAGCTCAGGACCGCATCGACAGCACCCTTGCGGATCGACGAGCCCTCGATATCGACACCGCTCATGCGGCTCTGCGCCGTAAACGGCACGAAGGTCGCGTGCAGCTGTGCCATGTCGCGGGCGCGGATGCCGTATTTCTCCTTGGCCAGCACGACGATGGAGCGGCCTTCCGGCGTCTCATCGGCAAGCGAAGCCAGCTGCGCGGCATCGGCAAGATCCTGCTGCGACACGCCGGAAACCGGGCGGAGCTCGGTTGCCTGGCGGTTGCCGAGCGTGATCGTGCCGGTCTTGTCGAGCAGCAAGGTATCAATGTCACCGGCGGCCTCGACGGCGCGGCCGGACATGGCCAGAACATTGAAGCGCACCAGGCGGTCCATGCCGGCAATGCCGATGGCCGAGAGAAGCGCGCCGATGGTGGTCGGGATCAGCGTCACGAACAGGGCGACGAGTACAATTACAGGTATGGAGCCGCCGGCATAGGTGGCAAGGCTCGGGATCGTCACAACGGCCAGAACGAAGATCAGCGTCATGCCGGCGAGAAGGATATTGAGGGCGATCTCGTTGGGCGTCTTCTGGCGTTCGGCGCCTTCGACTAGGGAAATCATCCGGTCGATGAAGGTGGAGCCGGCAGCGGCGCTGATGCGCACCCGGATCCAGTCCGACAGGACCTGCGTGCCGCCAGTGACGGCCGAACGGTCGCCGCCGGATTCGCGGATGACGGGCGCCGATTCGCCGGTGATCGCGGCTTCGTTGACGGAAGCGACCCCTTCGATGACTTCTCCATCGGACGGAATGATATCGCTGGCTTCAACGAGAACGATATCGCCGACCTTGAGGGTCGTGCCGGATACCATCTTGAAGCTCTTCAGATCCGTTCCGGTCAGAAGCTTAGCCTGTGTTTCGGTACGGGTCTTGCGCAGCGATTCGGCCTGCGCCTTGCCCCGGCCTTCGGCAACCGCTTCGGCAAAATTGGCAAACAGCACCGTGAACCACAGCCAGATATTGAGCTGCAGCGAGAAGGCGAGGTTGCCGCTACCGGTGACGAGATCGCGCAGGAACAGAACGGTTGTCAGCGTCGAGACGACAGCGACGACGAACATCACCGGGTTCTTGGCAAGGGTGCGTGGATCAAGCTTGACGAAAGCCGAGCCGATCGCCGGAATGAGGATGCGAGAGTCCATCAGGCTCGCAGATTTGGACTGGCTCATAAGAGAACTCCAGTTTCTTTTGTTTGTGACATCACGGCGACCGCGTCAGCCGTGGAACAATTCGGTAAAAGCGTGGGCAAGACCGCCAATCACCAGCAGGACCAGCATGAAGGCGATGATGATGCTGGTGGCCTGCGGGGGCGCCGCTCGCGGCGGATCACAGTCGCGAGGGTTGAGGAGCCTTTTGAACTTCTGCTGGAACAAGCGGTTCATCACGGCACCTAGAAGGTTTGACCTGATATCATCGCCAGGTGCTCGACGATCGGCCCGAGCGCCAGCGCCGGGAAGAAGGTCAAGCCACCAACGATCAGGATGACGCCGCACAAAAGGCCGACGAAGAGCGGGCCATGGGTCGGGAACGTCCCTGCCGAAGCCGGCGCCGTCTTCTTCATCACCAGCGAACCGGCAATGGCGAGCGCCGGGATGATCACCAGGAAACGGCCCATCAGCATGGCGATGCCAAGCGTGATATTATACCAGGGCGTGTTGCCGGTGAGACCGCCGAAGGCCGAGCCGTTGTTGGCGGCAGCCGAGGTATAGGCATAGAGGATTTCCGAGAACCCGTGCGGTCCTGGATTTCCGATCGACGCCACGCCTGTCGGCAGGAGGACGGAGACCGCGGTGAAACCAAGCATGGTTGCTGGCAGGATGAGGATGGCGAGAACGGCCATCTTGACTTCCTTAGCCTCGATCTTCTTGCCGAGATATTCCGGCGTGCGGCCAACCATCAGGCCGGCGACGAACACCGTCAGGATGACGAACATCAGGATGCCGTACAAGCCGGCGCCAACGCCGCCGATGATGACTTCACCCAGTTCCATGTTGATCAGCGGGATCAGGCCACCCAATGCGGTGAACGAACCGTGCATGGCATTGACGGCCCCACAGGAGGCGGCCGTCGTCACGACTGCGAACAATGACGACAGGACGATGCCGAACCGGACTTCTTTACCCTCCATGTTGCCGCCATCGATACCCATGGCATGAACCAGCGGATTGCCCGCAGCTTCGGCCCAGTAGGTCACCGTGACACCGGCGAGGAAGAGCACGCCCATCGCGGCGAAGATTGCCCAGCCCTGGCGCTGGTTTCCGACCATGCGGCCGAAGACATTGGTGAAGGCTGCGCCGATGGCGAAGATCGACACCATCTGGATGAGGTTGGAGATCGCATCCGGATTTTCAAAGGGATGCGCGGAGTTGGCATTGAAGAAGCCGCCGCCATTGGTGCCGAGCATCTTGATTGCCAATTGCGAGGCGACCGGGCCAAGCGCGATGGTTTGCTGCGCACCCTCGATCGTCGTAGCCGTCATGTAGGCGCCGAGCGTCTGCGGTACGCCAAGATAGACATAGGCAATCGTCAGAACGATGCAGATTGGCAGAAGGATGTAGAGCGTGGCGCGGGTCATATCGACCCAGAAATTACCGATCGACTTTCCGGAAGCGCGCGCGAAACCACGGATGAGCGCAACGGCGATGGCCATGCCGGTTGCGGCGGAAGCAAAATTCTGCACCGTCAGACCGGCCATCTGCACGAGATAGGACATCGTGCTTTCGCCACCATAATTCTGCCAGTTGGTGTTGGCGACGAAACTGGTAGCGGTATTGAACGAAAGCTCAGGCCCGACAGCCGTCATGCCCGCAGGGTTGAACGGCAGGAAGCCCTGAAACCGCTGCAGCGCATAGAGAATGGCAAAGCCGGCGAGATTGAACAGAAGCAGGGAGAACACATAACTCGTCCAGTGTTGCTCTTCGTTCTCGCTGGTGCCGGACAGCCGGTAAAGGCCGCGTTCGATCGGGGCAAAAAGAGGCGACAGCAATGTGCGCTCGCCACCGAAGACGCGCGTCATATAGGCGCCGAGCGGCTTGATGAGCAAAATGACGATCCCGCAGAAGATGAGGATCTGGATCCATCCGTTGAGTGTCATGGCAATAACTTTCCGAACCTGGCGTTGTTAGAAGCGCTCAGGGCGAATGAGGGCGTAGGTCAGATAGGCGAGGAGAAACACGGTCACGCCGGCTCCGAGCACATAATCGACAAGCATTTCTCTGAATCCTTCGAATTAGAGACGGTCGCAGGCCCGCGTATAGGCAAACGACAGCGCAAAAAACAAAACACCGATCCCGATCAAGACAATATCCATCATCGATTCAGGCTCCTTTGTTGAATTTCATCTTTCCCTCCTCTTCAAAGGAGGGCGGCGACGCGAAAGAGGCCCCGTCCGATCATGCGCGATGCAAGATCCGGGGCCTGAATTTCACGCTCAATATGCCGCCGAACGGCATTAGCGTTCGAGACGGGGCGCCGGGGAGAGATATAAAAATCTCATAGGGATTTTTGGGAGGGCGCGCGTTCATCTGGCAGCCTCGGCTGGATCCACCGTGTTGATCACCGCGTAAAAATATTGAACCAGCCGAATAGTCGGGACGGCTAAACAGTGTTGGAGAACCAACCACGGGTGTGCCTTGGGAGCACCACGGCAGGCTGACCCTTTGCCGTTTCCCGCCACCGGCCAGTTTGCCGATACTTGTGCGAGATCACCTTTCCCATAATCGATCGAAATTATGGCGATGGGAAAAATCTGAATATTACTTTAATTTAACATGATCTTATTCGCGTCGAGCAGTATATTTCTCAGCGAAGTCATGTATTGCCGGCGGCGATCGGGCCGTGACGCGACACTATAAGATGGCTTCCTATCAAGAGACGTGTGAAAAACGTCTTTATATCAGAGGTAACGCAAATGTTCTCTTTTGCAAAAACCGCAACAATGTCCGCACTTTTCATCTCGGCATCCATCGGTGTTGCTTTCGCCGGCTCCCACGGCGATCCCAGCCATGATCACGGTCATGATTTTGATCGCCACTCCGACGGTCGTCAGGACCGTTCATTGCTTGGGGACGATGACATCACCACGGATGACAGTGCGACCCCGACCTTTGTTGTTCCCGCCTATACCGTCGGTTATGTTTCCGGATCACGACTGAATACAATTCTCAGTGAGCTTCGTGCTGACAATCAAAGTATGAATGCTGATAGGGCACGGGGTCTTCTCACGCGTGCTGAATATCAGCGCCTCAAGGCTGACGATACCTGGATACGCCACGAAGCGATGGCAGTAGCTGATCGCAACAACGGTGCGATACCGGCAGCTCGCTACGCTGTCCTGCAAAATCAGGCTCAGCAGCTTCAAGCCAACATTCGCCGCATGGCATAAACGGCCTGCCAGCCCCAAGCATGCAGCGCAGGCTGCATGCTTGGGGCTGGCATGTATACGTCAGCCGCGACGGACCATCACCGCGGTCCGGTGCGCCAAAACCTAAACTCTAATCCATTTCGAAACCTGGCGCGGACCATTGATTGTTCGGTCGTCAATGATGTTGACGGATGCACATGAAATTGATTGTATTTTGCAGGACAATCCTCTCCTGGATGCCGCAGTACCCGCGCCGCAAGCACGACGGCCAGGCTCTGGTGACCGTCTTAGGACGTGTTGCAGGGTAAAGCCGGATGCAAGGCAACCTGTGGTACCATCCTTGTCGTGAAAGCACAGGAGAACCGGCCCGCAATGCGCAAAGGAGACTGGATCGCGGGTCTATCGGTAGCGGGATTGATGCTGCCCGAAGCTGTCGCCTATGCCGGGATTGCCGGCTTGCCGCCGCAGCGGGCGATCTGCGCTGCCATTGCCGGCTGCCTCGCCTATGGGCTAGTTGGGCGAAGCCGCTTTGCAATTGTCAGCCCGACCTCCTCCTCTGCCGCCATCCTTGCCGCGACACTGCTGACGCTACCGGGTACAGTCGACGACAAGGCGTTGCTCGCCACGGTCCTGGTCGCACTCGTCGGCGCTCTCTTCCTGTTCGCATCGACGGTCCGGCTCGGAAATCTCGCAGGTTTCATCTCAAGGCCCGTGCTGCGCGGTTTCGCGTTCGGGCTGGCGATCACCATCATCTTGCGCCAGATACCGGTTCTGGCCGGGGTGCCGGTCAATGCATCCGACATTCTGCACCTCGTTACGGGCTTGGTTTCCTCGGTGCCACGTTGGCATCTGCCGAGTATTCTTGTCGGCTCAACAGCCCTTGTGGCCCTGATTGGGCTCCGCCGCGTTCCTTTCCTTCCCGGTGCGTTTCTGGTGCTCTGCGGCGGCATTGCCGTCTCGGCCATCTTTGATCTTTCCCACCGCAGTGTTGCCCTTGTCGGCTCTATCCCGCTTCTGCCCACTTGGCCGGATTTCTCGTCACGCCAGTGGTCCGAAATCATCACACTCATGCCTTTCGTGCTGCCGCTGGTGCTGATTCTCTTTGCAGAGTCCTGGGGCACCATCCGCTCGTTCTCGCTGCGCCACAATGAGCCCGTGGAAGCGAATCGGGAGCTGGGGGCCCTTGGCCTGGCAAATCTTGCCAGCGCCGTCGTCCAGGGCATGCCGGTCGGGGCCGGGTTTTCGGCAGGTGCTGCCAGCGAGGCGGCAGGCGCACAAAGCCGGGCGACCGCCGTCTTCGCAGCGCTCGGCCTGGCACTGATGATCATTTTTGCTTCCGGACCTGTCGCCCTTCTTCCCCAGCCCGTGCTGGCGGCAGTGGTGATCGCCGCATTGACCCATGCACTCGACCCGATGCCGTTGTTGCGCCTGTGGCGGCTGAAACGCGATGGTTACATCGCGCTGGGTGCTGCACTCGGCGTGCTGGTGTTCGGGGTTCTCGATGGCATGCTGGTCGCGATCGCGTTGTCGTTGGCAGCACTGCTCAGACGCATGGCATCGCCTTATGTGGCCCGTCTCGGAAGGCTCGCAGGGGCCACGATTTTGTCGATATCGCCCGCCATGCCGACGCGGTCTCAGTTTCCGGGGTCACCGTCTGGCGGCCGGCGCAGCCCCTGTTTTTCGCCAATGCGGATGCCGTTTTGAACACGATCGCCACCCACGTTCGTGCGGAACGCGACAGCGATTGCGTGGTCGTCAGCCTGGAGGAGAGTTTTGATCTCGACAGCACGGCGCTCGACGCCCTGTTGGAATTCGATGCGACGGTCAAGGCCTCCGGCAAGCGCGCGCAATATGCCCGTGTGCACGACCGGGCCCGCGATCTGATCATGGCCGCAGCGCCTGAGCTTGCCGGGCGTTGCAGCGTCAGCGTGGATGATGCCGTTTCAGCCGTTCTGTCCCAAGCATCAAGCACCGGAGATGCCCCATGACGCAAACCTACGAACCCCATCTGCAACCCGTGGCGATTGCGAGCCTGCGGCCGACGCAAATGACGGTCGGCTTTCGCGAAGTGGCCTGCAAAAGCCTGGAATGGCGCGAGATTTCCGGACATGACGGCGCCGATTTTCTCGGCCGTCATATGGTTCCAGTCGTCATCGGCTGGAAGAAGCATGCCTATCTGATCGATCACCATCATCTCGTCAGGGCTTTGCAGGAAGAAGGCGTCGCGCATGTCCTGACCAGCGTCGTTGCCGATCTCAGCGATCTCGGCAAAACGGAGTTCTGGTCAGTGATGGATCACTATCGCTGGTCCTATCCGTTCGATGCCGCAGGCGAGCGGCAGCCGCATAACAGCCTGCCGAAATCCGTGGCCGGCCTTATCGACGATCCCTACCGGTCGCTGGCCGGCGCACTTCGCGGCGCGGGCGGCTATGCCAAGGACAACACGCCATTCAGCGAGTTCATGTGGGCAGATTTCTTGAGAAACCGCATCGATGCGAAATTGCTGCGCAGAGATTTCAAGGACGCCGAGATCGCCGCCCTCAAACTTGCCAGAACCAAGTCAGCAAAACATCTGCCTGGCTGGTGCGGCCCAAGTGATTGACCTACTGACAGGCAAGAACACTCACCGATACTCGCCTCCGAGAAGTTACTCCGCTGGCGCCGCCACGCCCTTGCGTGACCAGAGCGACCGGGCAAAGGCGGACAACCGTTCGATCTCGACGAAGATGACCGGCGTGATGAACAGCGTCAGCACCTGGCTGAGCAGAAGCCCGCCAACAACCGCAACCCCGAGCGGTTGGCGCAATTCCGAGCTGGCGCCGGTTCCGATCGCCACCGGCAACGCGCCGAGGAGTGCGCAGAACGTCGTCATCATGATCGGCCGGAAACGGCGCACGGCGGCCAGATGGATGGCTTCGTGCGTTTCGTGATGCTCGTCGCGCTGCAGCGTCAGTGCGACATCGATCATCATGATCGCATTCTTCTTGACGATCCCGATCAGCATCAGCAAACCGACCAGGGCAATGATCGACAGATCGAAGCCGAAAATCTTCAAGGTCAGCAGCGCTCCGAACGCTGCGGAGGGCAGGCCGGAGAGAATGGTCAGCGGGTGCAGGAAACTCTCGTAGAAGACGCCCAGTACGACATAGATGATCAGGACGGCTGCGCCGATCAACAACCCGGTATTGCCGCTGGCCTGCTCGAAAATCTGGGCGGCCCCGGCATAGTTCGTCGTCACAGCTGCAGGAAGATTGATCTGCTGCTTGAGCGCATCGACGCGCGCGGTCGCTGTGCCGAGTGACACGCCTTTCGGCAGATTGAACGACAGGGTGACGGCGGTCAGCTGCCCCGTCTGGTTGACGGTAACCGGCCCTGCTTCACGTGTCACGCGGGCAAAGCTGGACAACGGAACAAGCGTCCCGGATGCCGAAGCGATCCGGATTGCCGACAGGGACTGCTCGTTCCAATCCAGCGACTGATCATATTCGATGATAACGTCATAGCTGTTGCCGGTGGTCTGGATCTGGGTGACAACATAGCTGCCGAATGCCGCCTCCAGCGTCGTGCGCAGTGCCTGGGACGAAATTCCGAGGCTGTTTGCCCGGTCATTATCGACGGTGACATGGGCCTGAAGCGCATTGTTCTGCAGGTCGGTGGCAACGTCAACAAAATGGGCGGTATCAGCCCGCATCGCATCACCGAGCGTTTGCGACCATTGCCGTGCCGCCGCAGCATCGATCGATTGCAGGACGACTTGAAACAGGCTCTGGGTGCTGCGCCCACCAAAACGCAGGCTCTGCTGGGGCGTGATGAAGGTCTTCAATCCGGCGATCTGCGAGAGCGAATGGCGCAAGGCTTGCAGGGTCGTATCAAGCGGAGGACGCGTGGTGCGCGGTTTCAGCTGAACCAGAAGCGACCCGGAATTGAGCGCCGATCCGCCAGGTCCGGCACCGAGTGTCGAGGTCACATGCGCGACGCTCGGATCGCTGGAGACGATGGCCGCAGCGCGGGCCTGCAATGCGCTCATCGCCTGATAGGATATATCCTGGCGGGCCTGCGTCGAGATCGTCAGGATACCAATATCCTCGGAGGGGAAAAAGCTGCGCGGCAGGCTGGCAAACATCCATCCGGACGCAACAAACGTGGCGGCGAACACCAGCATGACAATTGCGCGATGGCTCAGGCACCAGCCGACGGCCCGGCCGTAGGCAGCTGTTACCCTGTCGAATCCCCCTTGGCGCTTCAGCTGCTGCGTATCCCGGTGCGGCAGCCGGGCCGCAAGCATCGGGGTCACGGTCAGCGACACCGTCGCCGAAGCCAGGATTGCCAATGTGACGACGACGCCGAACTCGTTGAGCACGCGCCCGACGATGCCGCCCATCAACAGGATCGGCAGGAAGACGGCGACCAGCGAAATCGACATCGAAATAATGGTGCCGGTGACCTCCCGGCTACCTTCGATCGCCGCCTCAAGCGGCGCCATGCCTTCCTCCACCTTGCGGACGATATTCTCCAGCATGACAATGGCATCATCGACGACGAGCCCGACCGAAAGGGTGAGCCCTAAAAGCGAGATATTGTCGATCGAGAAGCCGAGCGCATGCATGGCGCCCAATGTCGCCACCAGCGACAGCGGTACGGCGAGCGCTGGAATAAGCGTGGCCGCAACCCGCCGGAGGAAGAGATAGATGACAAGGACAACGAGGCCGATGGTAATCATCAGCGTCGTCTCGACATCGGACACTGCGGCGCGGATCGACACTGAAGCGTCGTTAACGATGTTGATGTGCATGTTCGCCGGAAGATTGGCCTGAAGTTCCGGGACCTTTGCCAGAATGGCGTCGACCACCGCCACGGTATTGGCGCCCGGCTGGCGTTGTACTGCCAGCGCAATGGCCGGCTTTCCATCAAGCCAGCTTCCCTGGTTGACGATGGAAGCGCTGTCCACGACATCGGCGACATCGTCCAGCCGCACGATACGGCCGCCCGGCTGGGCGATGATCAGGGTTCGGAACGCTTCAGCATCGCTGCGCTGCGTCGCCACATCGACGGTCAGCGCCTGCGCCTTGTTTTGCAAGGTACCGACGGGGGACTGATCATTGGCGGCAGCAACCGTCGTCGCCAGTCCGTCAAGGGAAAGACCACGGGCCTCCAGCTTGTGTGGATCGACCTCGATCCGCACGGCATAGGTCTTGGCACCATAGACCTGCGCCTGCGCCACACCGGAGATCGTCGAGAGCGACGGCGAAACGATATTTTCCGCGACGTCGTCCATTTTCGTCAGCGAGGCGCCGTCACCGGTCAGAGCCAGGATCAGCACCGCCGCATCGGCCGGGTTTGCCTTGCGATAGCTCGGTGGCGCGGTGAGATTGTCCGGCAATTGCCGTTGAGCTCTGGCAATCGCTGCCTGGACGTCGGCGGCAGCCGCATCGATATCGCGCGAAAGATCGAACTGGATGGTGATCTGGGTATTGCCGAGTGACGAACTGGCGCTGATCGTATCAATCCCGGCGATCGTCTCGAACTGCTTGATCAAGGGCGTGGCGACGGAACTGGCCATCGTGTCCGGCGAGGCACCGGCGAGCTGTGCCGAGACGTTGATGGTTGGGAAATCGGCCTGCGGCAGGGCGGCGACAGGCAGGTTCGTATAGGCGGAAGCGCCTGCGAGCAGAACACCGACGATCAAGAGGATCGTCGCGACCGGACGCCGGATGAAGATTTCGGCGATGTTCATTCGACCGCTCCGGCTTCGGCCCCGCTTTCAGCCACCGTCTCAGGTGCGGCCGCCGGGGCCGACACGACCTCCACATGCGTTCCGTCCACCAGCCCCGCCTGCCCCTCGGTCACCACGATCTCGCCCTCCTTGAGGCCAGCGGAGATACCGGTCGTGTCCCCGACGGCAAAAGCGACCTTCACCTTGCGCACTTCGACGGTCTTGTCCTGCTTGACGACGTAGCAGACAGCTCCATCGCTCTGCGGCTGCACGGAGACGGACGGCACGAGGACCAAATTCTTCTGTTCGCCGGCGGTGACAGTGACACTCAGCGACTGACCCGGCCAGAATGTACCGCCCGAATTTTCAAGGCGCGCCCGCATCTTGAACGTGCCGGAGGGGGCATCCACCGCGTTGTCGATGAACACGATCGGCCCGGTCTCTCCCGTCGTCTTATCCTGGGACAATGTCGGAGAAATTCTGACATTGAGCTGCCCGCCTGCAAGCGCCTGCCGGGCGAGATCGAGATCCGTTTCGGGTAACGTAAACTCCGCATAGACCGGCTTCATCTGCGTCAGCGTGACGATATCTTGACCCGGCGCGACATAGGCACCGGGTGACAACAGGATCACTCCCAGCTTGCCGTCGAAGGGTGCGCGAATCTGCGTCTGCGTCAGCGCGACCTTGTCGGCTGCAAGCGTGGCATTATCGACGCCGATTGCGGCCTGTGCCTGTTTTGCGGCCGCAACTGCATCATCATATTGCTGACGGGTTTCTGCGCCGTCATTGCTCAGCGCCTCCACCCGTTTCAGGTTTGTATTGGCCTCGTCGAGTGCCGCCTGGTCCTTGGCAAGCGTCGCGGTGTCCCGCGCTATATTTGCATTGATCGTGCGGTCGTCGAGCTGCACCAGCAAAGTACCGGCCGTGACGTCGGCACCGTCCTTGACCAAGATCCGCGCGACGGTGCCCGACGCCGGACTGGACAGGGCCGTGGACGCGAACGGAACGATGATTCCGAGCGAACTGCGCGTCACCGGCAACGAACCGGCTTTTGCCGTTGTCGTGTTTACAGTCACTGCATTGCGGTGCCCGGCTGCGTTCTTCGGCCGACCGGCGTCACCGCTCGTTTTGCTTTCGGCGGAATCGATCGACAGAAAGCGTGCGACCCTGTCAGGCAAATAGGGGCTGAGTTCGGCACGCCCAAGAAAAACACCTGCGGCAACGGCAAAGACGAAAAGGAGAGAATTCGGGTACCGCATGTCGTTTTCCTTCAATGGGAACAACGCTTTTCTCGAACGCTAGAATTATGCGACTATTGACGGTCATAAATGACCTTGAACCGGGCAACACGGTGTCAACAATCACCTCGCCAGAATTAAATTCTGTTTAGAATCGAAAGGATCATCCCGGCCGGTTCTGGTGTCAGCGGATCCTCACCTGCCCGTGCAGAATACACGGCCTACCGGGGAGCAGCACCACAGCAGCGGCCCGCGACGAAAGGTCCGTGCCGCTACCCCACTTCACAGCGGCAGAGACGAGCAAAATCTGCTAGTCGTGCTTTAGTTGCAGATTTGACCACGCATTGGGGAACCCAACTGTCAGAAGCCGCCCGTATCGATATCCATAACTCAGACACACCCCTCCTCTGTCGAAGCTGCGAAGTGCGTCACAAGGGATTGTGCGGTGCGTTGGACGCCGGGCAATTGCTTGCCATGGCAAAGCACACCCGCATGACCCGGCATGAAGCAGGCAAATTGCTGGCCGGAGAGGAAACCCCGATCCAGTCCTATGCCAACGTCATGCGTGGTGTCGTCAAACTGACCAAAGTACTCGAAAACGGCCGCCAACAGGTTGTCGGCCTCCAGTTCGCGCCGGATTTCCTCGGCCGGTTGTTTGGCCGCGAAAACGCCGTGACGGCGGAAGCCGCATCCGATGTCGAGCTCTGCGAAGTTCCGCGCGCGGCCTTCGAACGGCTGGTGGCCGAGTATCCGCAGATGGAACAGCGGCTTTTCAGCCAGGTTCTGCGCGAGCTTGACGAGGCCAGGGACTGGATGGTCACGCTTGGGCAAAAGACCGCAGCGGAAAAGGTCGCGAGCCTGCTTTATCTCATCGCCGGCCACATCGACCCATCGACCGGCCCCGAAGCACGCGACAGCACCGCGTTCGATCTGCCTCTGTCGCGTATCGATATCGCCGAGTTTCTCGGCCTGACGATCGAGACGGTATCGCGCCAGATCACCAAGCTGCGAACCGACGGGGTGATTTCCGTCGTTGCAAACCGCCAGATCTCGATCCCGAGCCTCAACCGCCTGAAGGCGCGCTGCGGTTAAACCGCCAAGGTAGCCCCAGGGCCGGCGGAAAGCATCGGCAGCAGAACGGTGCAGTCAAACCGGATGCGCCGCCTGGCGCAATCGAAATAGCCACGCAGCATGTAGCCGAGCGTTTCCGGCGATGGCTTGCAGAGCCCCGTGCCATAGGCGCGCAAAGCCTCGCAGAGTTCTTCGGCGTAACACTCTTCCTCGATCTGCTCGTAGCGGATCTGGTCGAGGATTTCCGGCAAGCCGGCCGGCGTTCGCCAAGGCTGCCTGATCCATGGGAGGATGACCTCCTCTTCCAGCCGGTGGACGGCCGTCAGGATCGGCGGGATCGCCCGGCGCAGGTGCAGGCATTCACCGTGCGCGACCTTGTCCGGCAGCCGGTCTGCAACACTTTCCAGCGCGTCGCACAGCACCGCCTGATCCCGCAGCGCACGCTGCAACAGTTCAACCGCCGGATGAACTCCGCTCACAACTCTGGCCCAGCCCGCAGATTCGCGTCCAAAAATGGCCTCCCCGGCCAGGCATCCGACCGTACTGCAGCAAACGTGCCGCCGGTTCCTCTGCATGATGAAACACTCGCACGTCCAATGACGCCTTGACCTCGATCAAGCCGAGCCGCTGTCGTCCGCATCCTCCGAACGATCGTCATCAAGCAGTATGCGTTGTGCCGCACCGTCCAAATCTTCGTACTGGCCGCTTTTCAGCGACCAGATGAAGGCGCCGAGCCCGGCCGATCCAAGCAGGATGGCAACCGGCATGAGATAGATCAGCGATCTCATCGGGGCTGGCCCTCCAGGGCGGTGACAGATGATGATGACGTTTCGTCGAAATCGGCAGCGCCGCTATTCAACCGTAGGGCATTGGCGATCACCAGCAGTGAAGATGCCGACATGGCGATGGCCGCAACGAGCGGCGTCACATAGCCAAGAACGGCAATTGGGACGGCAAAAGCATTATAGCCGATCGCCAGAGCCAGATTCTGCCGGATCAGCCGGCCCGCCCTGCGCGAAACGTCCAGTGCGACGACGACGGCGCTCAGAGATTCGCGCAGAAAGACGAAATCGGCGGCGTTGCGGCCAACGTCGGCGGCCGTCGCAGGCGCCATGGAGACATGTGCTGCAGTGAGTGCCGGCGCATCGTTGAGCCCATCCCCGACCATCAATGGCCGCCGGCCCTCCTGCACCAAAGCCTGCAGGTGCTTGAGCTTGACGGCAGGCAGCAGCCCGGCGCCATAGCGTTCGATCTTCAAGATTTTCGCCACGGATTGTACGGATGCCTTCGTATCGCCCGAGAGCAGTTCGACAGGCATGCCGCTCTGCTGCAAACGCCTGATGGTTGAAGCTGCATCCGGGCGAAGCCTGTCGCTGAAGGTGAAGCGGGCGATGATGATCCCGTCTTGCGAAAGCACCGTTGTGGAGCTTTGCAAACCTTGCTCTTCTGGCCCTGCCCAGGCACTGCGCCCGAGACGATAGGTCTTGCCGCCAATTGTCGCCTCGATACCGAGGCCGGGATGTTCGGTGACCTGGTCAACTATGACATCCGGATAATGGAGGCCTGGATGCGCCTTCCAGATGGCGCGGGAGGCGGGATGGCTTGAATATCCGGCAAGGGAGACGGCGATGGCGAGGGCTGTCTCATCTCGCACGTCGCTACCGGCGAGGCTCAAATTGCCCAGCGTCAGGGTTCCGGTCTTGTCGAAAACCGCGACATCGGCTTCGGCAAGCCGCTCCATGGCAGACCCGTCCTTGACCATGATGCCGCGCTCGAACAAGCGGCGCGCGGCGACGACCTGAACGATCGGAACCGCCAATCCGAGTGCGCACGGGCAGGTGATGATCAAGACGGCGATCGCGATGGTGATGGCCTTGTGCCAATCGCCCGAAACCAGCAGCCAGCCGACCCCTGTCAGAAACGCAGTCAAATGCACCGCTGGCGCATAGTAGCTCGCTGCGCGATCGGCGATGCGCCGGTAGAGGCCACGTCCGGCTTCAGCCGCTTCCATCAAACGGATGACTTCGGCAAGGAATGAGGCTTCCGCAGCTGCGGTGACTGCGATCGTCAGAGGCCCTGTCAGGTTGAGCGTACCGGCGCTGATGACATCGCCGACTTTCACCGGTCGCGGATCGCTTTCCCCCGTCACCAGCGAGCAGTCGAGCTCGGAGAGGCCTTGGCGGACGACGGCATCCACCGGAATGCGATCGCCCGCCGCGATGAACACCTGCATTCCAGGCTCGATGCGCGCAAGCGGCATATATTCGCGGGCTCCATCTGGTCCGAGCACCACCGCTCCGGCCGGCGTCATCCGCACAAGACTGCTAACGGCCGAGCGCGCCTTCTCCCTCATGACGTGATCGAGCACGCGGCCGATCAGCAGGAAGAACAGCAACGAGGCGACTGCATCGAAATAGGCGTGTGGGCCGTGGTTGATGGTCTCATAGAGGCTCATGCCAAAAGCGAGCGAAATACCGACGGCGATGGGTACGTCCATGTTGGTGCGGCCATGCCGGAGCGCAGATGCCGCCGAGCGGAAGAAGATGCCGCCGCCCAACAGGAGCGCCGGCAGCGCGATCAGGGCCGAAACCCAATGGAACATGTCGCGCGTTGCACCCTCCGCTCCCGACCAGACGGAGACTGACAGGAGCATGATGTTGGCAGTCGAAAAACCACAGACAGCAACCGCCCGGATCAGCTCGGACCGTGTGCGATCACTTTTCCCATCCTCCTCGGAAAACAGGTGTGCCGGATAGCCGAGCCGGTACAACACGCCGCAAAAATCCGGAACTGCGTTGTCGCGCCAGCGGATCGAGACCCGCCGGGTGGAAAGATTGACACGGGCATTCTCGACACCATCAAGCTTGCTCAGCGCCCGTTCGATCTTGCCGATGCAGGCAGCGCAATGCACATTGGGTACGGACAGGTTGGTCTGCCGCAAGCCATCGCCAAGCCCGTGGCTAAGCAGGCGGATTTCATCTGCCGGCGGCATCGCCTGGCGCTCCGCCTCCAGCTCGAGCATGGATGCATTGCCGACGGCACAGCAGCTCATTGGCGTGCCCCATCCCTGACGAGGACACGCTCGCTGTGGCGATAGGGCATGGCAAGTCCGCCGTCGATCTCCAGATTGACGACCCAGACCCCGGGAGAAACATCAGAGGACGCGCTGAGCTGGCCGTTGCCGGATGGCTGCAGTGTGACCGACCAGTCCGCCGCCTCGAATGTCGGATGCTGGAAGGTTGCCTTGCCGCCCGACATCCTGACCGGATTTCCATTGCGGTCGATCAGCGTGAAGGTGATTTTTCCGGCAGCGATGTCGAGCTTCGGCACCCAGCCAAGATCGTTCTGCGTTCGCACTGCCACCATCTTCTCGTTGAACTGCTGGCTCGCGACGTAGGAATTCTCGACCACCAGTCCCGTCCAGCTGGTCACGGCGAACCGCGCCATAACGACATTGACGGCGATGATGACGCCGAAGAAGGCGAGCATGATCATCAGCATGTGACGGCCGGTAAATTCGCGGGCCTGTTTCATTTCGAACTCCCCGGCGTCTGAAATGTTGCCGTGTGGGTCTTCGTCTCGGGGCCTTGCGTATCCTCGATGACGAACCGGAATGTCTGCACCTGATCCGTGCTGGCGTGACGCGGCTGAGTGACGAAGACCTTCAGGCTGCGCAGGCGATCCGGCTCGACCGGAACGAGAAAGGATCCGTCACTCCGAGCCTCGATACCGGCGATCGCGACAGAGCTCTGCGGCAGGCCTTCGATCCGCACAGCCATAACGCGCGGTTTGGCGATCATGTTGAGGATCTTCAGCGTGTAACCGTTGCGCACAGAGCCGTCCGACAGCATGACGAATTGCGGATTGCGGTCATGCAGGACATTGACGTCGAGCCGCTCGCGCGTCACCAAAGCGTAGACGAGGCCGACACCGATCAGCGACCAGAGTGCCGCATAGAGCAGCGTTCTTAGCCGCAGGAAAGAGGCGAGGCTGATATGGCGCAGCGTCGCGGCAAGCTTGCCGTCGGCTGTGCGCACACGCGCCGGATCGATCGGCTGCGTGCCTCCGGCGGTCGCCAGCGCCATGTTGGCATTGTAGTCGTTGAGCGTCGTGTAGGAGATCAGGCCGCGCTCCCGGCCGAGCTTGTCCATCACCCCGTCGCAGGCGTCGATGCACAGCGCGCAGGTGATGCACTCCAGCTGCTGGCCGTCGCGGATATCGATCCCCATCGGGCAGACGGCGACACAGGCATTGCAGTCGACGCAATCGCCGACGACCGCACCCTGCGCTGCCGACTTCTTGGCATGACGCGAACGCGGCTCGCCGCGCCAGTGATTATAGGTCACCGTCAGCGACGCTTCGTCGAGCATCGCCGCCTGAATGCGCGGCCAGGGGCACATATAGGTGCAGACCTGCTCGCGCATCAGCCCGCCGAAGACGTAGGTCGTCGCCGTCAGGAAAGCGATAGTACTGTAGGCGACGAAGGCCGCTTGGCCGGTGAAGACATCGACGAGCAATGTGGGCGCATCAGCGAAATAGAAGATCCACGCGCCGCCCGTCGCCACGGCTATCAGCAGCCAGATCGCGTGCTTTGCGGTTCGCAACATCAGTTTGCGCAGCGAATAGGGTTCCTTGTCGAGCTTGATGCGGGCGTTGCGGTCGCCTTCGATCGCCCGTTCGACGACCAGAAACAGATCGACCCAGACGGTTTGCGGACAGGTGTAGCCACACCAGGCACGCCCGACGGTCGAGGTCAGCAGGAACAGGCCGAGCCCGGCCATGACCAGCAAACCGGCGACGTAGAAAAACTCCTGCGGCCAGATTTCGATGAAAAAGAAATAGAAGCGCCGGTTGGCAATATCGATCAGCACCGCCTGGTCGGGTGCATAGCCGCCGCGATCCCAGCGCAGCCATGGCACCAGATAGTAGATGCCGAGCGTGATCGCCATCACCAGCCATTTGAAACGGCGAAATCCTCCCGAGGCCCGCTTCGGGAAGATCTTCTTGCGTGGCGCATAGAGCACCTGCCGCTGTTTCTGCGAATTGACCGCCTCGGCGTCCAGTCTCTCGATATCCATTTTTCCAGCATTCCAGCCGCCCGGGGCATGATGCCGGCAAAGCCGGCCACTCGTCTGAATGGAGACTGGCACTCAGCGGCGCCAATCTCCTTGATCGAGGTCAAGCGACCGGATCGCGAAGTCTATTTGCCGCCGCCAAGCGAATAGACGTAGGCCGCGAGTTCCTTGACCGTAACGTCACCAAGGCGATCACCCCATGCGGGCATGACGCCGTGTTTCGGAGCGCGGATTTGCGCGGCGACCGCTTCCTCGCCGTCCACCAGCAGCGATAGGGTATCGGCGAGATTGGGGGCGCCCATTTCCTGGTTGCCCTCGCCACGATCGCCATGGCAGCTGGCGCAGTTCTGGGCGAATATCTGCGCCCCTGGCGTCGCTTCCGCTGGAAAGCCGGTGCCTCTCGGCAAATCGGCCACAAACGTAGCGACAGACGCGATCTCGGCGGGTTTCAGAATATCGGCGAAGGCGGGCATCTCGCTGACATGCGTATCGGCGTCTTCCGGCGCGCGAACCCCGTGGGTGATCGTCGTCAGGATCTGCTGCGGTGTTCCGCCCCAGAGCCAGTCGTCGTCGTTGAGGTTCGGGAAGCCTTTCGACCCTTGCGCCCCTGATCCGTGGCACTGGATGCAGTTGACCTTGAAGGCCGCATTGCCGGCGGCCGTGGCGACCGTGCGCAGCGTCTCGTCGGCAAGAATCTGCTGCATGTCCGCAGCCTTGATCGCGGCGGCATAGCCCGAGCGGGCCGCTTCGGCAGCGGCAAGTTCAGTGCGCACGTCCGCGCGGCTCGAATAGCCAAGCACACCCGTGGTTGCCGAAGTCAGCAACGGCCAGGCCGGATAAAAGACGGTATAGCCAAGCGCCCAGACGATGCAGGCGTAGAAGGTCAGTACCCACCAGCGCGGCAACGGATTGTTGAGTTCCTTGATGCCATCCCACTCGTGGCCGGTCGTCGATACGCCCGACAGCTCGTCCAGATTAGGATCTTTATGAGGATCGTGCATATCAATCGTCCTTGAGCGGGATTTGTGCGGCCTCGTCGGCGGATTTTCGGCTGCCGGGGCGGAACGCAAAGATCAATGTGCCGACAAAGAACAGCGCCATCGCCAGAAGACCCCAGCTGTCGGCGAAGGTCCGCAATTGTTGATATTCCATGGGGTTCTCCTTCTCAGCGATCGCTGCCGGCTTCGTCGTAGGTCTTGAAATCCACCAGCGTGCCGAGCATCTGCAGGTAGGCGACGAGCGCATCCATCTCGGTGATCGCTTGCGGATTGCCGTCGAAATCGCCGATGCGGGCTTTCGGGTAGCGACGCTCGATGCCTGACGTGTCCACCGCCGGATCGGCCTGAGCGCGCAGGTCGGCGTCGGCATTGTCGATCATCTCTTGGCTATAGGGCACGCCGACGGCGGCATTGGCCTTCAGATGAGTGGCGAAATCCTTGACCGGCAGCGGCTTGCTTTTCAGGAAGGCATAGCTCGGCATCATCGATTCCGGCACGACATCACGCGGCTCTGTCAGGTGCTGGACGTGCCATTCGTTGGAGTAGCGGTTGCCAACACGGGCAAGGTCCGGGCCGGTGCGCTTCGACCCCCACTGGAATGGGTGGTCGTACATCGATTCCGCCGCCAGACTGTAATGGCCGTAGCGCTCGACCTCGTCGCGGAAGGGCCGGATCATCTGGCTATGGCAGGCGTAGCAGCCCTCGCGGATATAGATGTTGCGGCCGGTGAGTTCCAGCGGCGAGTAGGGCCGCATGCCCTCCACCTTCTCGATGGTGTTTTCGAGATAGAACAGCGGTGCGATCTCGACGATTCCACCGATGCTGACGACCAGAAACGAGCCGATCAGCAGAAGCGTCGCATTGCGCTCGAGGATCGCGTGTTTGTCCAGGATACCCATGGTCTTCTTTCCTTATTCGGCCGCTTGCGGAGCGAGCACGGCGCCACCGATTTCCTGTTCGTCGCGCTGATATCCGAGGATGGTCATTGTGACGTTCCAAGCCATGATCAGGCCGCCGACGAGATAGAGAGCTCCACCCAGCGCACGCACGACATAGTAGAGGTGCATCGCCTCGACGGTTTCGGCGAAGGAGTAGACGAGGAAGCCCTGCTGATCGTATTCGCGCCACATCAGACCTTGCTGGATGCCCGAGACCCACATGACGGCGGCGTAGACGACGAGGCCGAGCGTGGCGAACCAGAAGTGCCAGGTGACCATGCGGACCGAATAGAGCCGCTCGCGGTTCCACAGCTTTGGCACGAGGAAATAGATGGCGCCGAAGGTGATCATGCCGACCCAGCCGAGTGCACCGGAATGCACGTGGCCGATGGTCCAGTCGGTATAATGGCTGAGCGAATTGACCGCTTTGATCGACATCATCGGGCCTTCGAAGGTCGACATGCCGTAGAAGGCAATGGCCGCGACCATCATGCGGATGATCGGATCGGTGCGGATCTTGTCCCAGGCGCCGGACAGCGTCATCAGGCCGTTGATCATGCCGCCCCAAGAGGGCATCCACAGCATGATGGAAAAGACCATGCCAAGCGTCTGCGCCCAGTCCGGCAGTGCGGTATAGTGGAGATGGTGCGGGCCGGCCCAGATATAGAGGAAGATCAGTGCCCAGAAATGGATAATCGACAGCCGGTAGGAATAGACCGGCCGGTTGGCCTGCTTCGGCACGAAATAATACATCATGCCGAGGAAGCCTGCGGTCAGGAAGAAGCCCACCGCGTTATGGCCGTACCACCACTGAGTTAGCGCATCCTGCACGCCTGCGAAGGCCGAGTAGCTTTTCGAGCCGGTGATCGACACCGGAACAGCCAGGTTGTTGACGATGTGCAGCATCGCCACGGTGACGATGAAGGACAGGTAGAACCAGTTGGCGACGTAGATATGCGGCTCTTTACGGCGCAGGATCGTGCCGAGGAAGACGATGAGGTAACAGACCCAGACGATCGTCAGCCAGAGATCGACATACCATTCCGGCTCCGCATATTCGCGGCCCTGGGTAATACCGAGCAGATAGCCGGTGGCGGCCATGACAATGAACAGCTGATAGCCCCAGAAGACGAACCAGGCGAGATCGCCACCGAACAGCCGGGCACGGCTGGTGCGTTGGACGACGTAGAACGAGGTCGCGATCAACGCATTGCCACCGAAGGCGAAGACGACGGCCGAGGTATGCAGCGGCCGCACGCGCCCGAAGGACAGGAATGGCTCGACATTGAGATCCGGATAGGCCAGCTGCAGCGCAATGACGACGCCGACCAAAAGGCCGACGACACACCAGAACACGGTGGCGATCACGCCGTAGCGGATTGGACCGTCCATGTAGGCGGACATATCGACCGCCGGCTGCGGTGCAAATGACGCCCGGCGCATCAAGACAACAACCGTCCCGATCAGCACGATCACCAGAATGCCCATGTGGTTTGCGAACAGCTCGTCCTTGGCAAGGCCGGCAGCAAGCAGCGCGAAAAACGCCGCTATGCCGGTGCCGATGATCGCCGATCCGTATTTCATCTCGTCGTCCCCGCATCAATCAGATGTCGGACCGCGCGCAGCGGTCCCCTGCCTCCTTCTCGGAGGAAGCGAAGAGACACGCCTTGATCCAGATCAAAGCGACGAGCGGAGAATAGAGACAGGCTGCCCGCGAAGGCCGATCCTATTGGGTCCATGGCCCTGAACGACCCAGATCGGACGACGCCCATGCTGCCAACGGCAACGATGCTTGATGCGAAGGTGCCCCGCTATACCAGCTATCCGACCGCGCCGCATTTCCACTCCGGCCTCGGGCCTGAGACCGCAAGGCAGTGGATATCGACGCTACCGACGGACAAGCCCGTATCGGTCTACCTGCACATCCCGTTCTGCGACCGGCTGTGCTGGTTTTGTGCCTGCCATACCAAGCAGACATTGCGATACGAGCCGGTCAGCGACTATCTCCAGGTTCTCCACGCGGAAATCGCAACCGTCGGCCGGCTTCTCGACGGACGCGTACCGGCCGGCGCCATCCATCTGGGCGGCGGCTCTCCGACAATGCTGCGGCCTGACGACCTGATCGCGCTCGGCAAGCATCTGCGTGACGCCTTCCATGTCCTGCCGGATGCGGAAATCAGCATCGAGATCGATCCGAACGACATGGATGAGCAACGGCTCGACGCTCTGGCGTCATTCGGTATGACCCGGGCCAGCCTCGGCATCCAGGATTTCGATCCACGCGTGCAGAAGGCGATCAACCGGCTGCAAAGCTTTGAGCAGACGGCCTATGTCGTTGACGGTGCGCGTGCTCGCGGGGTCAATTCCGTCAATCTCGACCTGCTCTACGGCCTGCCCCACCAAACCGTCGAAAGCGCCACCGTGACATTGCGCCGGTCGATGCAACTGGCGCCCGATCGCATGGCGCTGTTCGGCTATGCCCATGTGCCCTGGATGAAGAAGCACCAGACGCAGATCAGGGATGAATGGCTGCCGGAGGGGACGGAGCGTTACGCGCAGTCGGAAGCCGTGCGGGCGCTCGCCCTCGAGGCCGGATACCAGGCGATCGGCATAGACCACTTCGCGCTGCCCGGCGATGCCTTGACGCTGGCATCGCAACAGGGCCGCCTCAGGCGCAATTTCCAGGGCTATTCCGCCGACCGGTGCGACACGATCATCGGGCTTGGCCCCTCGGCCATCAGCCAGTTTGAACAAGGCTATCTGCAGAACACGCCAGCGACCGGCGACTACATGCGCCGCATTGAAGACAACGGTTTTGCCACCGTCCGCGGCATTGCACTATCGGACGACGACCCCGTCCGTCGGTGGGTAATCGAAAAGCTGATGTGCGATTTCCGTTTTTCCAGCGGCGAAGCCGAACGCCGTTTCGGCACTCTCGCCGGCGATGTCGTGATGCACGCCAAACAACTAGCGGCAATGGAAGGCGATGCGTTGTGCCAATGGCGCAATGACGGGTTTGAAGTCACAGCCAAAGGCCGCCCCTTCGTCCGTCTCATCGCCGCACGCTTCGACACCTATTTTACAGCGACCACAACACGGCACTCGGCAGCTGTCTGAAACGGGCAACGCAACCGTAAAATCATCTGTTTTGCTTAATTTGGCGCCAGTCATTGCACGAAATTTCCGCGTTCACTGGTCGCGTAATGGCTGTGAAGCACAGGCGACCGCAGAATTGAGATTCCGTACCCTCAAGACGCTGGCGAATGTTGCATTTCGAGCAAAAATTGGCATGCTGCGAAGTGCCAACACATGATGAAATCTTGGCAGCGACAGGAGAATGGAACTTGGCAAAGAGCGAACCTCATCAAATCGATATTCATGTCGGCAATCGCTTGAGGTCGCGACGGCTTGTTTTGGGATTGAGTCAGGAAAAACTGGGTGACCGTCTGGGCATCACCTTCCAGCAGATTCAAAAATATGAAAAGGGCACCAACCGCGTCAGTGCCAGCAAATTGCAAGCTGCAGCGTTGGTGCTCAATGTTCCTATCGGCTACTTCTTCGAGGACCACGAGCCTGTGGTGCCGGATGGACTGGTAAGGGAGGTGGATGAAATCGGAACGTTCCTGCTCTCGCGCGATGGCGTGACGCTCAATCGTGCCTTCACCTCCATCAAGAGCAAGCAGGTTCGCCAGTCCATCATCACCTTGACGAAAGCGCTGGCAAACGCTGACGACGGGATTGTTCAGGCGGCAGACACTGAGCGCGTTACCTCCCCCACTCCACGGTGAACCCCATGTTCCTGCAGACATTCGGTAGGTTGCGCCTGCTTGATGCTGCCGGACAGGAGTGCCGGTATCCTCGCAAGGGGCTGTTCCTTATCGCTTATCTGGCGACAGGCACCAGCGCCGAAATCTGCCGTGACGAAGCAGCCGAGCTTTTGTGGGGCAACGAGGATCGCGCCCTAGCATTTACAAACCTCAGGAAGCTGATTTCACGCCTGCGGACAGCGCATGGGCCGGCTTTGACCATATCGCCCACACATCTTCGCCTCGACCATCGGCAGCTCAATTGCGATGCGGATGCGATAAAGGCGGTAAAGACACCCTTGTCTTCTCTCGTCGAACTGATGAGCCGGACCTTTCTTGCCGAATTCGATGATGTAGAGGGCTCGGCCGGCCGATGGCTGCAGTCACAGCGCCGTACCTACCTGGAATTGCTGCGTGAAAGATTGCTTGAACGATCAGCAGGGGGTTCGACAGCTGCGGAAGCCTCGGCGGCAAGACAAGCCGCTTTCCTGATTCTGGAGCATTGGCCGGACGATCAGGTCGTGCGCAGAACGCTTTCGGCAGAGCCGCCATCGCAACTGGCCGAACGACCGGGCGAGCCCAAACCTATATTCGCAACCGTTGAGCAGCGCACCGCGTCGGATAGCGAATGGGCATTCGGCGCATCGAAACTGCCCCGCGTGGCACTTCTGCCTCCAATCGGCGTGCCGCCAGCTTCTGGCCTCGCCCTTCAAAAAGCGAGTGCCTTGGTCGACGACGTCGCGATCGGGTTATGTGCCCTTCGCAGTCTTTCGGTCATCGCGCCCTACACAGCCGAGCGTATTCGCTCCAGCGACGACAAGGTTCTCCTGCTCAACAAGCACGATATCTCCTATGTGATTGATACGAAACTGACCGATGACGGGCTCTTCGTTCAAATCATCTTCGTTCCCTCAGACCACGTGATCTATGCCGACCGCTTCGAAATCAGCGACGGACTTCTGTCTTTTCATCGGAAGGCTCTGGCGGACGTTGTCAAAGATCGAATTCTTGCCGAGCTGAAACGCAACGAGGGAGCGCTCAGCGACTATGCGTTTCATCCCGATGCTTACCAGCGATATCTTTCCGGCGTGCAGCAAATGAGCCGGCTAACATTGCCATCGGTTCGAAGCGCCCGCAAGACATTCAGGGAAGCCCTCAATCATAATATCGATTTCTCGCATGCCTTCAGCGGTCTTGCCAAGACCTATTCCATCGAATGGGTTTTGACTGCTCGGGGAGATCCCGAACTGCTGCGGAAAGCGGAGGAAAGCGCGCGATCGGCAATCGAATGCAATCCCGATATCGCCTATGGCTACAAAGAACTAGGCATGGCAAAACTCTATCTTGGCAAACTGGATGAGAGCCTCGAAGCGCTGGCCCGGGCGGAGGAACTGAGCCCCCATTACGCGGACGCCATCTATAGCTACGCCGACGCGCTCATCCATGCCTCCAAGCCCATGGAAGGGCTGGAAAAAATAGAACGCGCCATCTCTTTGAACCCACTTGGACCGGATGAATATTTCTGGTGTGCAGCCGGCGCCAGCTACTTCGTCGGCGCCTTCGACAAAGCCGTTTCCCGCATACACAGCATGTCCAATCAGGCGTCCGCGCACAGATTGTTGGCAGCAAGCTGGGCCATGCTTGGCGACACCAAGCGGGCGCATCACTATCGCCGGAAGGATCGCGAAGCCAACCCGCAATTCGATCTGCAAAAATGGCTCGCTGTGGTCCCGATCAGGGAGACCTGGCAGAAGGACATGTATCGCGAGGGCCTGATGAAGGCCGGCTATTGAAAATTCAACAGAGAGGGAGAATGAAATGTCCAAGGTCGTTGTAATCGGATTTCCGGGAGACAAAAAACTCTACTTGGCCGACGTGGATGCAGGAACAATTAAGGAGCTAACCGGTGTGACGGGATCGCTTGACTCGGCAAACCAACTGCGCGTCTCGGGGGGCACGGTGATAAAGGGTGTCGATTTCGCCGTTGCCGTTTCTGCCGCCGCATCCGTATCAGCCGGACTTTTCGACGCCTGATGGTCGATGAAAAAGGAGGGAGCGACAGGGCTTACAGTCCAGCTGAGACTTACAAGCGCGTGTCGTCCCTCCTTCCTGGCTTCGGCATAACACGTGTTGCCCGCCATACGGGCCTCGATCACATCGGCATTCCAGTCTGGTGTGCTTACACACCCAACGCGAAATCCATTGTTGTTGCGCAGGGAAAGGGTCTCACGGACGACGAGGCGAGAACTTCAGCAGTGATGGAATCTCTGGAGAGGGTCGTTGCGGCAAGTCCGCATGTCGATAGCGTCAATACCTCGGCAAGCGTTCTAAGACGCGCGGGCAAGCGGTTCCACACCCTATCATGCCTGATAGCGGCGGGCCGGTCACCGGCGCATGACGAAGAACCGATCTCCTGGGTCGTCGGAACAGACCTGATTTCAGGAGACCACATCCACGTGCCGCTCGATGCTGTGACCCTCGACCGCACGCTGATCGATTGCAGATATTGGCAGTCGTCCGACGGTCTGGCGTCGGGAAACACCTTGGGCGAAGCTTTTTTTCATGGGTTGAACGAGCGCATAGAGCGGGATGCCTATGTTCTGTGGCAGGTGTCGAGCGCCAGACTTCGGCAATCGTCGCGTATCGACCCACGTTCCGTTGACCAGCCGGAGCTTTCATCGCTGACTGCCCGCATCGAGGCGGCCGGGTTCGTGCTGCGATTGTTCGATATGACCAGTGATATCGCTGTACCCTCCTTCAACGCGCTTATCGCTCCCGCCGAGGTGCTTTCCGCCCGCAGCCCGCGTTTTGTCGAGGTGAACCATGGAGCAGGGACCCATCCCTCGGCGGACAGGGCCATGATTCGTGCGATCACTGAAGCGGTGCAGTCGCGCATGACATTCATCAGCGGCGGCAGGGACGATATCTATCCGCCGATCTACAGCCGGCCGTTGCCGGAAGAAATCCGTAACCTTTTGAGGTCGGACCCAGCGGTTCCATCCACCGCTTATAGGCGCGATTGCAGTAGGCCGCCGGCCGGCGATGGCGGCGAAATCCTTGCCACTCTGAAGCGAATGGTGCTTGGGCCGATCATTGCCGTGCCGCTCAGCGCCCCTGCCTGGCCGTTTGCCGTGGCAAAAATCCTCGCTCCACAATTGGAGAATCCGGAAGGCCGCCGCGCCCAAAGGTTTGGCCCACGCGCCCTGGCCAAGGGGTCCTTCGGATGAAGCTTCTGTTTGCCGGGCCGACCCTGCCGAAGGCGCAAGTCCATGACGCCAATATCACAGTTCGCGGGCCTGCTGGTCAGGGCGACATTTTTCGCGCGGTGGAAGGGGGAGCCACTGTGATCGGCATTGTCGATGGAGCCTTCGAATATACCGCGCCGGTCTGGCATAAGGAAATACTCTACGCTCTCAGTGCCGGAGCAACAGTTCTCGGCGCTGCCAGCATGGGTGCGTTGCGCGCGGCGGAGTGCCATTCATTCGGGATGATCGGTGTCGGACGTATTTTCAAGGATTACCTGGAAGGCATTCGTGTAGACGATTCCGATGTGGCGCAGATTCATGGCCCCGCCGAGCTTGGATGGCTGCCGCTGAGCGAGCCATTGGTCAATGTCACCGCCACGCTTGACCTTTTGCTGGAAGGGCAGCTCCTATCCTCAGCCGAAGCCATTCAGCTGCAGGCCACGGCGGAGGCGATATTCTTCAAGGCCCGGACATGGCGATCTATCCTCAAGCGCACGCCCAACATCAGGGCTGACAGAAGCACGTCAATCAGCATCGCCTTGCAGACCTGCCGGGTCAATCAGAAGCGGGCAGATGCAATGGAGCTTGTCGCCATCATGTCACGGCTCGACGCGCAGCGATCGGCGACCAAACCGGACTGGGAATTCCAGCGCACAACCCTTTGGAACGACATGCTGAAACACCATCTCATGGCGAAAGATCCCGGCCATCTATCTTGAAGTGTGTCACGCCCGCGTCACGCGAAGTTTGCTTCGGCTAAGATTAATGTCGCTGCAAATCATTGCGGAGCCGAACATGTCAGCATACGCCACCCTTGCTTCGAACGAGATTGACGCCTCGACAGAGAATGAGATCGAAGAGTTTCACGCCATAACGCGTCTGATCGTCTTCGCGAAAGAAAGTGCCGCGCTTCTTGACGCCCATCAGACCGTCTATTGTCTGGATCTGGCGCTGGAGCAAATCACCACCGAATTGCGTCATCGAGCCGACAATTCGTCGGATATCGCAGCCTATCTGAAGGATGCGATCAGCCTGCAATAGGATTTCTCAGCCCCGCAGACATTCTGCGCGAGCGTTTCGATCGAGTAGAGGTTGGCTAACGCGACGCGGTCGATAGGCTGTTTGATGTCAGAGCCGAGAGTGCGCTCGCATCGATGCAAGCGGTAGCGGGAGCCCTGATCCATCCCTCTGAACGCAGCAAAGCCCGCCTCCGTTTCCGGATGGCGGGCTTTTTGTGTGTTTTTGGTATCAATTTGGTTGCGGGGGCAGGATTTGAACCTGCGGCCTTCAGGTTATGAGCCTGACGAGCTACCGGGCTGCTCCACCCCGCGCTATCTCTGCATTCGGCTTTCGCCGAGTGTCGGATTGTATTGGGCTATCGTGGC